>NZ_JARGZA010000045.1 GCF_030973515.1 Jannaschia maritima | reverse complement strand
CGACCCGACCCCCAACCGTTCGCCGACGCCCGTGCGGTCCAGCAGGGGACGCCACCAATCCTCGTTGTCCAGATACCAGCGCACCGTCTTCTCCAGCCCCTGCTCCAGCGTGACGGACGGGCGCCAGCCCAGCTCCGCGCGGATGCGGGCGGGGTCGATGGCATAGCGCGCGTCGTGACCGGGGCGGTCCTCGACGAACGCGATCAGGTCCGCATGGGGGGCGCCCGCGGGCCGTTCGCGATCCAGGATCGCGCAGATCGTCCGCACCAGGTCCACGTTGCGCGCCTCGTTCTCGCCGCCGATGTTGTAGCTTCGCCCGACGGGCCCGCGGCGCAGGACCGTCAGCAACGCGTCGGCGTGGTCCTCGACGTACAGCCAGTCGCGCACGTTCTCGCCCCGCCCATAGACGGGGATGGGCCTGCCGTGCAGCGCGTTCAGGATGACCACGGGGATCAGCTTCTCGGGGAAGTGGAACGGTCCGTAGTTGTTGGAGCAGTTCGTCATCACCACCGGCAGGCCATAGGTCTCGTGCCACGCGCGCACCAGATGGTCGCTGGCCGCCTTCGACGCCGAATAGGGGCTGCGCGGGTCGTAGGGCGTGGTTTCGGTGAACTGCCCCGTGGCGCCCAGCGAGCCGAACACCTCGTCGGTGGACACGTGGTGGAAGCGGAACCCCTCGGGGCGCCCCTGCGCCTGCCAATGGGCGCGCGCGGCCTCCAACAGGTTGTAGGTACCGGTGATGTTCGTATCGACGAAGTCGCCCGGCCCGTCGATGGACCGGTCCACGTGGCTTTCGGCGGCCAAGTGCATCACGGCATCGGGCGCATGCTCGGCGAAGGCGCGGTCCAGTGCGGAACGATCGCGCAGGTCGGCACGTACGAAGACGTGGTTGGGGGCGTTCGACACCGACGCCACGTTGGCCGCGCAGGCGGCATAGGTCATCGCGTCCAGGTTCACGACGTCCACGCCCTCCCGCACGGCCTGGCGCACGACGGCGGACCCGATGAACCCCATGCCGCC
>NZ_JARGZA010000044.1 GCF_030973515.1 Jannaschia maritima | reverse complement strand
GGGATTTCGGCCTCCACGGGGTCTGTTAGGCTGTCTTTGGTCTGACCAGGAAGCACGGCCATGATCGACGATACCGGCATCGCGGGGGAGGTCCGCCTCTACCGTCAGGTCGCCGATCGCGTCGCCGCAATGATCGACGGCGCCGACCTGCGTCCCGGCCACCGCCTGCCCCCCGAACGCGAACTGGCGACGCGGCTGGGCGTCGCCCGCTCGACCCTGCGCGAGGCCATGATCGCACTCGAGATCGCGGGCCGCGTCGCGATCCGCACCGGGTCGGGCATCTACGTCGCGGACCGGACGTCCGCCGCGTCCGCCGACCTGGGCGCGGGCCCGCTCGAGCTGCTCGACGCGCGCGAGCTGATCGAGGGGGAAACGGCGATGCGCGCCGCCCTGTCGATCGACGCCGCGGGCCTGATCGCGGTGGAGGCGACGGTCGACGCGATGGCCCGGGCCGATCACCGCGCGACCCATCGCGACGCCGACCGCGCCTTCCACCTGGCATTGGCGCAGGCCACGCGCATCGGACCGCTCGTGCGGATCGTGGACGACCTGTGGTCGCAGATGTTCAGCCCCCTGTTCGAACGGATGGGCGCGCTGACGGGCCTGTTCGGCGATCCGCAGGACAACGCCCTCGTCCATCACCGGGCCATCCTGGACGCCCTGGCCCGCCGCGACGGCGCCCTGGCCCGCGAACGCATGCAGTCCCATCTGGTCGACGTCAGGCGCGTCCTGCTGCGCAACCCGGTGAAGGGGGACGGCGGCTGACGGGTCGGGCGCATCGCCGCACGGCGCGCCCTACATCGCGTGCAGCGCGTCGGCCTCCGCGTTGGCGCCCTTCAGCATGAAGGCATGCTCGGAGGCCACGAAGAACATCGTCACGCCCAGGTCGCGCAGGCGCGGCCCGGCCTCCGCGCCACCCGCGAAGGTCATGAACGCCCGCCCGTGATCGGCGGCCGCCTTGCCGGTGGCGCGGATGGCGTCCTGGACCTTCGGGTCCGCCATGTCGGTGGTGCCATAGCAGACGGCCAGGTCG
>NZ_JARGZA010000043.1 GCF_030973515.1 Jannaschia maritima | reverse complement strand
GCGGTCCTGTGCTATCCGTCCGGCCCCCTGGGCACCGCGACGATGGACCTGCGCATCGATTACATGCGTCCCGCCACCCCGCATGCGACGATCGTGGCCACGGCGCACTGCCATCGCGTCACCCGGTCGGTCGCCTTCGTTCGGGCGGAGGCCGCGGACGACGATGGCGTGGTCGCGGTCGCGAATGGGGCCTTCACGGTGGATTGGGGTCGGGGAGGTCCGCGGTGACGCGCAAGCCGGAGCCCGTGCAGGTCGTCAAGCAGCGCCGCGACGCCGCCCTGCGCGCCCTGGTGGACGGCGTGCCCTATATCGGATTCCTCGGCCTGACCTTCGAACGCCGCGGGGACGAGCTGACGGGCGTCATGCCCTTCGATCCGAAGCTCGTCGGCAACCCTGCGCTGCCCGCCCTTCACGGCGGCGCCACCGCCGCCTTCCTGGAGGTGACGGCAGTCGTCACCTTGTCCTGGGCCATGCTGTGGGACGACCTCGAATCGGGTCGCCTGGCGGCGGGGTCGTTGACGCCGGACACGCTGCCCCGTCTGCCCAAGACCATCGACCTGTCCGTCGACTATCTGCGCGCGGGGCTTCCGCGCGACGCCTATGCCCGCGCCCGGGTGGTCCGGTCCGGCCGCCGCTATGCCTCCGTCCACGTCGAAGGGTGGCAGGACAACCGCGACCGCCTGTTCGGCCAGGCCACGGGGCACTTCCTGATGCCCGGGACGGGGGACGATGCCTGACGCGCGGCGGGGCCGGCGGACGATCGAGCCCACGAACCGCCGCGTCCTGAAGATCGCGTTGCCGATCGTGCTGTCGAACGCCACGGTTCCGATCCTGGGCGTGGTCGACACCGGCGTGGTGGGCCAGATGGGCGAGGCCGCGCCGATCGCCGCCGTGGGCGTCGGCGCGATCGTGTTGACCTCGCTCTACTGGATCTTCGGCTTCCTGCGGATGGGCACCACCGGGCTCGCGGCGCAGGCGCTGGGGGCGGGGGACCGGGACGAGGTGACGGCACTCCTGACACGCGCCCTGCTGATCGCGGGCGGGGCGGGGGCCGTGCTGATCC
>NZ_JARGZA010000042.1 GCF_030973515.1 Jannaschia maritima | reverse complement strand
GTTTCTGCCGCGCGTGGTTCGACGGCGCCGCGAGCCACCTGGATGCGACGGAACGTGACGTCCGGGTCGCCGGTCAGGGGCAGGTACTGCAGGGGCTGGAGCACGGTCGCGGGGTTGGCCAGCGCTTCCAGGGCGGCGCGACGGTCGCGGGCGCGGTCGGGCAGGGCGGGATGGACCGCGTCGCCGAACGCGCCCAGCACCGCCGCCACCCCCTCGACCGCGTCCGCGAAGCCGTCGGGGTCCTGGGCCAGGGCCTCCCACCGGGCGCGCAGCGACAGCAGGCGCAGGTCGCGCGACCGCCGCAGGAGGCCGTCGATCGCCGACCGCTCCCCGCGCAGGTCCACGTCGCGCGGGTCGGAGATGCGGTCGGGGCTGGGCGCGTCGGCGCGCAGCTGCGGCCCCGCGCTGACATAGCGGTCGGGCAGCCGTCCCTCCGCCTCGTAATAGTAGTCGAGGAAATCGTCGTCCTCCGCCAGTTCCAGATCCGGCCCGCAGGGCGCGTCGTCCGTGACGGGTTCGGTCAGCCAATCGGCGGTCATGGGGTCTCCTCCGTCGTGGCGGGATCGGTCCCGCCCTGCCGCGACGCGCGGCCATAGGCTTCGGCCAGTCGCACGAAGAACGCGTCGAGCATGCCGTTCTCGTGGGGGCCGACCTTGTCGTCCCAGCGCTGCACGAACAACTCCCACGCTCGTCTGCGCCGCCCGCTGCCGAACGTGCCGCCGCCCGCATCGGCTTCGAGCCGCTCCGGCGCGAGGTCGAGCACGAGGTCCGCCAGGGCGGGCTGCAACGCCGCGATGAGCGCCGCGTGGTGGCGGCGCAGGTCGGCCGCGGCCTCCGCCATCGCATCGGCCCCGGACGCGCTGGCGGCGCGGGGGCGCAGGAACAGGGCTTCGAGCGCCGCGGCGGGGTGATGCGCGGTCTTCATGGGGTTGCCCGCCAGGCCGGCCATGGTGCGGTCCACGCTGCCGCGGGCCTGCGCGCGAAAGGCGGCGCGAGCGCGCAGGTGGTCCATCTGCTCCGCCACCGTGCCCCGCAGGGCCGCCCCGACCTCGCGCGCCAGGGCGAGGGCATCG
>NZ_JARGZA010000041.1 GCF_030973515.1 Jannaschia maritima | reverse complement strand
ATGGCGAAGGCGAAGTTCGAGCGTAACAAGCCGCATGTGAACATTGGCACGATTGGTCATGTGGATCACGGCAAGACGACGTTGACGGCGGCGATCACGAAGTATTTCGGGGATTTCAAGGCGTACGATCAGATCGACGGGGCGCCGGAGGAGAAGGCGCGGGGGATCACGATCTCGACGGCGCATGTGGAGTACGAGACGGAGGCGCGGCACTACGCGCATGTGGACTGCCCCGGGCATGCCGACTACGTGAAGAACATGATCACGGGTGCGGCGCAGATGGACGGCGGCATCCTGGTGGTGAACGCGGCCGACGGTCCGATGCCGCAGACGCGCGAGCACATCCTGTTGGCGCGCCAGGTGGGCGTGCCGGCGCTGGTGGTGTTCATGAACAAGGTGGACCAGGTCGACGACGAGGAGCTCTTGGAGCTCGTGGAGATGGAGATCCGCGAGCTTCTGTCGTCCTACGAGTTCCCCGGCGACGACATTCCGATCGTGGCGGGCTCGGCCCTGGCGGCGATGAACGGCGAGAACGAGGCGATCGGCGAGGCGAAGATCCGCGAGCTGATGGCCGCTGTCGACGAGTACATCCCGACGCCCGCGCGGGCGGTGGACCAGCCGTTCCTGATGCCCATCGAGGACGTGTTCTCGATCTCGGGGCGTGGCACGGTGGTGACGGGCCGGGTGGAGCGCGGCGTGATCAACGTGGGCGACGAGATCGAGATCGTGGGCATCCGCGACACGAAGAAGACGACCTGCACGGGCGTGGAGATGTTCCGCAAGCTTCTGGACCGGGGCGAGGCGGGCGACAACATCGGGGCGCTGTTGCGGGGCGTGGACCGCGAGGGCGTGGAGCGGGGGCAGGTCCTGTGCAAGCCCGGGAGCGTGAAGCCGCACACGAAGTTCGAGGCGGAGGCCTACATCCTGACGAAGGAGGAGGGCGGTCGTCACACGCCGTTCTTCGCGAACTACCGTCCGCAGTTCTACTTCCGCACCACGGACGTGACCGGCACGGTGGAGCTGGCGGAGGGCACGGAGATGGTGATGCCGGGCGACAACGTGTCGTTCAAGGTGGAGCTGATCGCGCCCATCGCGATGGAGGACGGCCTGCGCTTCGCCATCCGCGAAGGCGGCCGCACCGTCGGCGCCGGGGT
>NZ_JARGZA010000040.1 GCF_030973515.1 Jannaschia maritima | reverse complement strand
AGCCTCTACGCGCGCGCGGCGCGGACCGCCGCCTGATCCGTCCGACGCGGAGCAGACGCGAAGCAGACGCGGGGCAGACATCGCCGCAGGTCCCCCGATTTCCCGTCGCACGCCCAGCACGCGTCGGACACACGACCATCGCACGGACCCGCGCCGCTCGCCGACCCCTGTCACGCCTCACTGATCCGCCATCGCGGTCGAGAAAACCAGCCCGGTTGCACCGCACCCCGCTCCGCGTCAGACTCGGGGCACGGCAGCCCTCCCGTTCGCCCGGGCTCGAGAAACATTTCGCCGCAACGCAGCAAACCTCCGCCGCGTACCCGTTCCCCCGCTTGTCTGCCGTGGCGACAATCCGTATGGATGTTCCGCCATTGTTCGCGGGCATCCGGTCTGGTGCCGATCGCCCGCCGCCTTAGATGATGGCCTTCAATCCTCCGGGGGAGCGCGCGCGATGCCAGACCAGAAGTTCATCGAAGTCCGCGGCGCTCGCGAGCACAACCTGAAGGGCGTGGACGTCGACATCCCGCGGGACCGACTCGTGGTGGTCACGGGCCTGTCGGGGTCGGGCAAGTCCAGCCTCGCCTTCGATACGATCTATGCGGAAGGGCAGCGGCGCTACGTCGAATCGCTGTCGGCCTACGCGCGTCAGTTCCTCGACATGATGCAGAAGCCGGACGTGGATCACATCGCGGGCCTCTCGCCCGCGATCAGCATCGAGCAGAAGACGACATCGAAGAACCCCCGGTCCACGGTCGGCACGGTCACCGAGATCTACGACTACCTCCGCCTGCTGTTCGCCCGTGCCGGTACGCCCTATTCCCCCGCCACGGGCCAGCCCATCACCGCCCAGCAGGTCCAGGACATGGTGGACCGTGTCATGGCCATGCCCGAAGGCACGCGGGGCTATCTGCTGGCGCCCATCGTGCGCGATCGGAAGGGCGAGTACCGCAAGGAGATGCTGGAGCTTCGCAAGCAGGGCTTCCAGCGCGTGAAGGTGGATGGTGAATTCCACGACCTCGACACGCCGCCGACGCTGGACAAGAAGTTCCGACACGACATCGACGTTGTCGTGGACCGCATCGTCGTCCGCGAGGGGTTGGAGATGCGGCTGGCCGACAGCTTCCGCACCGCGCTGGATCTGGCCGACGGCATTGCCATCCTGGAAACGGCGCCCAAGGACGGCGAGCCGGAACGGTTCACCTTCTCCGAGAAGTTCGCCTGCCCGGTGTCGGGCTTCACCATCCCGGAGATCGAGCCGCGGCTGTTCTCCTTCAACGCGCCGTTCGGGGCT
>NZ_JARGZA010000003.1 GCF_030973515.1 Jannaschia maritima | reverse complement strand
CGGCGACAGGGTGCGCCAGTTCGCCGTCACCTCCGCCGGGAGGCCGCCGGCGGCGGCGACGATGCGGTCGCGGGGGTGGACCAGCGCGTTCACCGCCCCGATGGCGTGGGCGTAGCTGTTCGGCGCGTTGCCGGTCTGGGTCGTGTTCGCGGCGACCTGGTCCTGCCATGCCGTCCGGTGCGTCCGGCATTCGTCCATCCAGCCGCCCGGCGCGGCGTGATCGCCCAGCGCCTTTCCCAGGGCCTGCAACCCCAGTTCGGCGTCGCCTACGACGGGCAGGGACAGGTGCTTGGCCGCGTCGTGGCGCGCGGCGTTCAGGCCGATCAGCGTGGCATCCGGGGCGAAGGCGGTCCACGACCCGGTCGTGAAGTCCTGCAGGCGCGAGCCGACGGCCAGCACGACGTCGGCGCGTTCGGCGGCCCAATTGGCGCTGTCCGATCCGGTGACGCCGATGGGGCCGACGTTCAGGGGGTCGTCGTCGCGCAGGTTGGCGCGGCCCGCGATGGTCTCCACCACGGGGATGGCGTGCGCGTCCGCGAAGGCGCGCAACGTGGCCACCGCGCCGGAATACTGCACGCCCCCGCCTGCGACGATCAGCGGGCGCTGGGCCGCGCGCAGGGCGTCGGCTGCCTCCGCGACCTCCCCCGCGTCGGGGGACTGGCGGCGGATGCGGTGCGTGCGGGGCGCGAAGAACGCGTCCGGATAGTCCCAGGCCCAACCCTGCACGTCCTGCGGCAGGCCCAGGAAGGCCGGCCCGCAATCGGCCGGGTCCAGCATGGTCGCCAGGGCGGCGGGCAAGGATTGGACGATCTGCGCCGGATGGGTGATGCGGTCCCAGTACCGCGTGACCGACTTGAAGGCGTCGTTCACGCCGAGCGTCGGATTCTCGAAGTGTTCGAGCTGCTGCAGCACCGGGTCAGGCAGGCGGGTCAGGAACGTGTCGCCGCACAGCATCAGCAGCGGCAGGCGGTTGGCGTGCGCCAGCGCGGCGGCGGTCAGCAGGTTCGCGGTGCCCGGCCCCGCGGAGGCGGTGCAGGCCATGAAGCGGCGGCGCAGGTGGTACTTGGCATAGCCCGCGGCGGCGAAGCCCATCCCCTGCTCGTTCTGGCCCCGGTACAGCGGCAGGGTGTTTTGGTGGCGTTGCCAGGCTTCGCCCAGGCAGGGGACGTTGCCATGGCCGAAGATGCCGAAGCCGCCGCCGCAGATGCGCACGGGCCGTCCGTGCAGGTCGATGAACTGCGCGTCCAGCCATCGCAGGATCGCCTGCGCCACGGTCAACCGCGTCGTTCCCGCCATGGTCGGTGCCCTCCCCCCTCTTGCCGAAAGCCTGACCGATCGCTAGCCCCATTGCAACCGGTTGCAAAATGCAGGGGGCGGGATGGCCGAGATCGGGATCGGCGTGGTCGGGGGCGGCTACATGGGCAAGGCCCATTCGGTCGCCATGGCGGCCGTCGGGGCCGTGTTCGACACGCCGCTGCGCCCGCGGTTGGAGATGATCGCCGCCAGCACGGACGCGTCCGCCGAACGGTATCGCGCGGCGTACGGGTTCGCGCGGGGGACGGGCGACTGGCGGGTGCTTGTGTCGGACCCGGCGGTCGAGGCGGTCGTCTGCGCCACGCCGCAGGTCCACCACCGTGCGATCGTCGAAGCCTGCGCCGCCGCTGGAAAGCCCGTGCTGTGCGAGAAGCCCTTGGGCGCGTCGCTGGATGACGCGATGGCGATGACCCGCGCGGTGGCCGACGCGGGCGTGGTGGCGCAGGTGGGCTTCAACTATGTCCGCACGCCCGCCACGCAGTTCGCCCGGTCGCTGGTGGCGGACGGCACGCTGGGGCAGGTGACCTTCGCCCGGATCGAGATGACGGAGGACTTCTTCGCCGACCCCGACGAATGGGCCTGGCGGGCCGAAGGCGACCCGGCGGGATGCCTGGGCGACCTGGCCCCTCACCCGATCAACCTGATGCTGACCCTGATGGGGCCGGTCGACGCGCTTTCGGCGACGCTGGAGACGGTGCATCCCACCCGCGCGGGGCGGGCCGTGACGAACGACGACCAGGTGCAGATGATGCTGCGCTTCACATCCGGTTCGACCGGCCACCTGTTCGCGTCGCGCACGGCGCTGGGGCGGAAGATGGGCTATGCCTATGACCTGTACGGCACGAAGGGGTCCCTGCGCTTCGACGGGGAGGATCAGAACTCCGTCCATCTTTATCGAGCCGAGGGGCCGGAGGCGCTGCGCGGCTTCGCCCGCATCCTGACGGGACCCGAACATCCCGACTATCTGCCGTTCTGCCAGGGGCCGGGGCACGGGACGGGGTATGGGGACCAGATCGTCATCGAGGCGAAGGACTTCCTTCGTGCCATCCACGCGGGCCAGGCCACGTTCCCGACCTTCGAGGACGGGTTGGAGGTCGCGCGCGTGGCCGAAGCGGCGCGCCGGTCGCACCATTCCGGCGGCTGGATCTCGATGGAGGACATACCCCGATGACGATGCGGATCGGCAACGCCCCGTGTTCCTGGGGGGTCGAGTTCGCGGGCGACCCGCGGAACCCGCCCTGGCGCGATGTCCTGCGGCAATGCGCGCAGGCCGGGTATTCGGGGATCGAGCTGGGCCCGGTGGGGTACATGCCGGAGGACCCCGCGACCTTGGGCGACGCGCTGGCCGAGCACGACCTGACCCTGATCGGCGGCGTCGTCTTCCGCGCCTTCCACGACCCCGGCGCCTGGGACGACGTGCTGGACGGGGCGCGGCGCACGATCGCGGCGCTGCGGGCGCACGGGGCGCGGCACCTGGTCGTGATCGACAGCATCAGCCCGCGCCGCGCGCCCACCGCCGGACGGGCGGCGGAGGCCGAGCAGATGGACGCGGCCGAATGGGGCGCCTTCCGCGACCGCATCGCGCACGTGGCGCGGATGGGGACGGATGCGGGGCTGATTGTGGGGATCCACGCCCACGCGGCGGGCTTCGTCGACTTCGAGCCGGAGTTGGAGCGTCTGCTGGACGAGGTTCCGGAGGACGTGCTGAAGATCTGCTTCGACACGGGGCACCATTCCTATGCCGGCTACGACCCGGTGGCGTTCATGCGTCGGCATGTCGGGCGCATCTCCTACATGCACTTCAAGGACATCGACCCGGCCGTGAAGGCGGACGCGGTGGCACGGCGGACCGGTTTCTACGACGCGTGCGGGCAGGGGATCTTCTGCAACCTCGGTACGGGGGACGTGGACTTTCCCGCCGCGCGTCGGGTCCTCTTGGATGCGGGCTTCGACGGCTGGTGCACGGTGGAGCAGGACTGCGACCCCGCCCTGGCGCCCGACATCCTGGGGGACGCGCGGGCGAACCGCGCGTACCTGGCGTCCATCGGGTTCGACGCGTGACCCTGCGCTGGGGCCTGATCGGCGGGGGGGAGGGCAGCCAGATCGGCCCGGCCCACCGCCTGGGCGCGGGGCTGGACGGGCTGTTCGCGTTCACTGCCGGCGCGCTGGACCACCGCCCGGACGAGGGCCGCGCCTATGGCCGCCGGCTGGGCCTGGCGCCCGACCGGTCCTATGGCGACTGGCGCGAGATGCTGGCGGGGGAGCGGGACCGCGACGACCGGATCGATTTGGTGACGGTCGCCACGCCCAACGCCACACATTTCGAGATCACGCGCGCCTGGCTGGAGGCGGGCTTCGACGTGCTGTGCGAGAAGCCCATGACGATGACCGTCGCGGAAGGGGAGGAGATCGTCCGACTGGCGCTTGCAACCGGTTGCATCTGCGCGGTCAACTATGGCTATACCGGCTATCCGCTGGTCCGTCACATGCGGGCGATGGTGGAACGCGGCGATCTGGGCGCGGTGCGTCTGGTGGTGGCCGAGTTCGCGCATGGCCACCATGCGGATGCGGGCGATGCCGACAACCCGCGCGTGCGCTGGCGGTACGATCCCGCGCAGGCGGGGGTCAGCGCTCAGTTCGCCGATTGCGGGATCCACGCGCTGCATATGGCAAGCTTCGTGACGGGGCAGCAGGTGACGCGGCTGTCGGCGGACACCGTGTCCTGCGTCCCGGGCCGGGTCCTGGAGGACGACGCGCTGGTGGCGCTGCGCTTCGACGGGGGCGCGGTGGGGCGGCTGTGGACGTCGTCGGTCGCGCTGGGCCGCCAGCACGGCCTGACCCTGCAGGTGTTCGGCGAGGCGGGCGGCCTGCGCTGGGCGCAGGAGCAGCCCAACCAACTGTTCTGGACGCCCCTGGGCGGCCGCACGGAGATCGTCGAGCGGGGGGAGGGCGGCCTGTCGCCGGCCGCCGACCGCGCCAGCCGGGTCACGGTCGGACACGCCGAAGGGATGCCCCTGGCCTTCGCCAACCTCTACCGCGACCTGGCCGAGGTCATCGCCGCGCGGAAGGCGGGCGTGGACCCCGACCCGGCGGCGGACCTGTATCCCCGCGCGGAGGACGGGCTGCGGTCGATGGCGGCCGTCCACGCGGTCGCGGAATCGGGCAAGGCGGACGGGGCCTGGGTGGACGCGCGCGCGCCGATCCACCGCTAGGCGCGGGCCCGCGACTTCGGCGCCGAAGACCGCAGGGTGCCGCGCTCCATCAGGGTGCAGGGGAACATCCGTGTCTCGGGGGGGCGGTCGGGTTCGTCCATCACGGCGGTCACGAGGTCGATGGCGCCCGATATGATCGCGCCCGTGGGCATCCGGATCGTGGTCAGGTCGATGCCCGGCCAGGATGCCATCTCCATGTCGTTGAAGCCGATGACGCCCGCCTGGTCCGGGACCCTCAAGCCGCGGTCGCGCAGGGCGGCCATGGCCCCCAGCGACAGGACGTCGTCGGCGCAGAACCAACCCGTCGCACGGCGGCATATCCGGGACATCGCGTCGTAGCCCGCCTGGAACGTGTACGCCTCCGCGTTGTGCTTGTAGGCGCGGGGCGCGTATTGCGAGAAGCCCGCCACCCGGTCCTGCGTGGACGACGCCGTGCCCGGCCCGCCCAGGAAGCCGGGCTTGTAGCCGCGCTTCAGCAATTCGCGCGCGGCGATGCGCCCGGCCTCCACGTTGTCGATGCCCACCACGTGGACGTCGGGGCTGGGGGTGACGGGGCCGAAGCTGTGGACGGTGGGGATGCCGCTGGCCGCGAAGGCCCGCGCGAAGCCGCGCGTCACGGTGGACGACGCGATCACCACCCCGTCCACGCGGTATCCGCGCAGCATGGCGATGGCCTCCGCCGGGTCGGCGTCGTCGCGCAGGTTGACCAGCAGCGGTCGCAGGCCCCGGTCCTGCAACTGCGCGGTGAACCGTTCGAACACGTCCAGCATCAGGGGGTTGCGGAAGTTCGTGACCACCAGGCCGATCAGCTTCGTGCGCCCGGTGGACATGGCCGACGCGATGGTCGAGGGCTGATAGCCCAGCGCCTCGGCCGCCTTCAGGACGCGGGCGCGCATCCGCGGGCTGACGGACGCGCCGGGGGTGAAGGTGCGGCTGACGGCGGCGGTCGACACGCCCGCCCGGGCCGCGACGTCGCGCAGGGTGACGGTCATGGCATGTCCCTTCCCCGGAACGGCCCGGCGCTGCAACGATGCAAGTGTCGTTGCAAGCGGTTGCAAACTCAAGCGGAACGTGCGCGCGGCTTGTCGATCAACGAAAACAGCAGCTTGGACGGCACCGCAGGGCATGCGGCGGACGATCCGTCAATAATCCGTTGACGTTTTGCAACCGGTTGCGACAGAATGGGCGGGTCCGCGCCGCCGCGGGGAGACGAGCGGCGCGCGGGGGACCGGCACGACGCAATGCGGCCCCGCCGGCGGTCGCGACTGGGAGGACGACAGATGACCAAGATCCTGATCGGCGCCGGCTTTGGCACCCTGATGGCCACGACCGCGATGGCGCAGACCATCGGGGTCAGCATGGCCCGCTTCGACGACAACTTCCTGACCGTGCTGCGCAACGGGATGGAGGAATACGCCGCGACGCTGGACGGCGTGGAGATCCAGGTGGAGGACGCGCAGGACGACGTCGCGGCCCAGCTGGACCAGATCAACAACTTCATCGCCTCGGGCGTGGACGCGATCGTCGTCAATGCCGTCGACACGAACGCGGTGGACGCGATGACGAACGCCGCCTCGGGCGCGGGCGTGCCCCTGGTCTATGTCAACCGCGAGCCCGCCAACGTCGACAGCCTGCCTGACGACCAGGCCTTCGTGGCGTCGAACGAGATCGAGTCCGGGACGCTCGCGGCGTTCGAGGCGTGCAAGATGCTGCGCGCGGACGGCAAGGCGGGCGGCGCGCAGGGCTACATGCTGATGGGGCAGCTGTCGAACCAGGCCGCGGTCCAGCGGTCCAAGGACGTCGAGGACGTCCTGGGCATGGACATGTGCAATTTCATCACGTTGATCGACAGCCAGACCGCCAACTGGTCGCGCGACGAGGCGAACGACTTGATGACGAACTTCATCTCGTCGGGCGAGCCCATCGACGTCGTGTTCGCCAACAACGACGAGATGGCGCTGGGCGCGATCCAGGCGCTGAAGGCCAACGGGATCAGCATGGACGACGTGGTCGTCGTCGGCGTGGACGCCACGCAGGACGCCTTGCAATCCATGTCGGTGGGCGAACTGGACGCGACCGTGTTCCAGGACGCCGCCGGCCAGGGCGCGGGCGCCATCGACGCTGCGGTCGCCTTGGCCAACGGCGAGGAGGTCGATCAGAAGGTCTATATCCCGTTCCAGCTGGTCACGCAGGACAACCTGTCGGACTTCACGGACCAGAACTGATCGGGCATCGTCCGGACTGACCGGACCGGGCGGCGGGGAGGACGCCGCCCGGTCCCGCGACCGACAGGGGGAGGGACGACCATGGCGGACGGCACCGCGCAGGCGCGCGTCCACGGGACCGGCGGCCTGCTCTACGACACGAAGCGGCGGGCCTGGCCGAACGAGGCGAACGTCCTGATTGCCCTGATCCTGATCGTCGCGGTCTTCGAGGGGCTGGGCGCGCTGCTGATGGATCAGTCGTTCCTGTTCGACAGCCGGGACCGGTTCGACAGCGTATTCAACGAGGCCCGCCTGCGGATCATCATCCTGCAGGTCGCCATCATCGGCATCATCGCGCTGGGGGCCACGCAGGTCATCATCACGGGCGGCATCGACCTGTCGGCGGGGTCGGTGGTGGGCTTCGCGGCGATGGTCGCCATGTCCTTCGCGCAGACGGGCGTGGTGAACGGCAACCCCAACCCGGGCGCGGTCTTCGGCCCGGCCTGGCTGGACCTGCCGGTGATCGTTCCCGTCCTGGCGGGGCTGGGGGTCGGAACCCTGGCGGGGGTCATCAACGGGGCGCTGATCGCCTATACTCGCATCCCGCCCTTCATCGCCACGCTGGGCATGATGGTCGCTGCGCGGGGCGCCGCGCAATGGTGGACGCGGGGCCAGCCGGTCAGCTTCCCGACCGACGGCTACGCCGCGCTGGGACAGGGCATGATGCCCGTGATCTGGTTCGTGGGCCTGGCGATCCTGTTCCACCTGATCCTGCGCCACACCGTGTACGGCAAGCACACCTATGCGATCGGGTCGAACGAGGACGCGGCGCGGATGTCGGGCATCAAGGTCGCGCGCCACAAGCTGCTGGTCTATGCCATCGCGGGCGGGTTGGCCGGAGTCTCGGCCATCGTGCTGTCGGCCAAGAACCTGACGGCGCAGACCGGCATGGGCCTGATGTACGAACTGGACGCCATCGCCATGGCGGTCATCGGCGGCGTGTCCCTGGCGGGGGGGCGGGGGTCCATCGTCGGCACGGTGATCGGCGCGCTGATCTTCGGCGTCATCATCAGCGGGTTCACGTTCCTGCGCCTGGACGCGTACTATCAGGAGATGGTGAAGGGCGTCATCATCGTCGCCGCCGTGGTCCTGGACCAATGGCGGCAGAGCCGGACGGGGGCGAAGTGATGGGCGATGCGATGGACGACGTCATCCTGGAGACGCGCGGCCTTACCAAGCATTACGGCGGCGTCCACGCGCTGACGGATGCGGACTTCACCCTGCGCGCGGGCGAGCACGTCGCCATCATGGGCGACAACGGGGCGGGCAAGTCCACCTTCGTGCGCCAGATCACGGGGGTGGAGGTGCCCACGCGCGGCACGATCGTCTTCGACGGGCGGGAGCGGCACTTCGAGAACCCGATGGACGCGCGGGACGCGGGCATCGAGACGGTGTTCCAGACGCTCGCGCTGGCCGACGACCTGGACGTGCCCGACAACCTGTTCCTGGGGCGCGAGATCGTGAAGTTCAACCTGGGGCCGTTCAGCATCCTCGACTACAAGGCGATGCAGGAGGCCACGATCGCGGGCCTGGAGAAGACGGGCGTGAAGATCCCCAACATACGCGGCACCATCCGCAACATGTCGGGGGGGCAGCGGCAATGCGTGGCCATCGCGCGCACTGCCACCTTCCATTCCAAGCTGACCATCATGGACGAGCCGACGGCGGCTTTGGGCGTGCAGGAGACCGCGCAGGTCGAAGCCATCGTGCGCACGCTGAAGGAGGCGGGGGAGCCCCTGATCCTGATCTCGCACAACATGCGGCAGGTGATGGATCTGTGCGACCGGATCGTGGTGTTCCGGCGGGGCCGCATCTGCGCGAAACTCCGCAAGGCGGACACGGACCATCAGGACGTCGTGGCCTATATCACCGGGGCGAAGACGCAGGCGGAGTACGAGGTCGCAGATGCCGTATGATCCCGTCCGCTATGCGGTGCTGGGGGCGGGGCGGATCGGACAGGTCCACGCCCGTGCCATCGCCGCCACCGAAGGCGCGCGCCTGGTCGCAGTCCACGACCCCGACGCCATGGCGGCGCGGGCGGTGGTGGATCGTCACGGCGGCACGATCCGGGACATGGCGGCGATCGAAGCGGCGGACGACGTGGACGCGGTGATGATCTGCACGCCCACCGACACCCATGCCGCGCTGATCGAACGCTTCGCGCGGGCGGGCAAGGCCGTGTTCTGCGAGAAACCCGTGGACCTGGACGCCGCCCGGGTGCGGGCCTGCCTGGACGTGGTGCGCGAGACGGGCGCCGTCCTGATGGTCGGCTTCCAGCGCCGCCACGATCCCGACTTTCGCGCCTTGAAGGCTGCGATCGACGAGGGCCGCATCGGCGCGGTCGAGATGATCCACCTGACGGCTCGCGACCCCGCCCCGCCGCCGATCGCGTATATCGAACGCTCGGGCGGGCTGTTCCGGGACATGATGATCCACGACCTGGACGTCGCGCGCTGGCTGCTGCCGGACGAGCCGGTCCGCGTCACGGCGCAGGCGGCGACCCTGGTGGACCCGGCCATCGGCGAAGCGGGCGACTACGACAGCGCGATCGTCACGTTGCAGACGGCGAGCGGTGCGATGTGCTCCATCCACAACTCGCGCCGCGCGACCTATGGCTACGATCAGCGGATCGAGGTCCATGGCTCGGCGGGTGCGGTGTCGGCGGCGAACCCTCATGCCGCGCGGATCACCCTGGCGGGGGAGGGTGGCTACACCGATCCGCCGCTGCTGGACTCCTTCATGACGCGCTACGCGGACGCCTATGCCGCCGAGATCGCGCATTTCACCGCCTGCCTGCGCGACGGCACGACGCCCGCCACCACGGGCGAGGACGGGCTGCGCGCGCTCGTGCTGGCGGACGCGGCGCTGGAATCGGTCCGCACGGGCCGGACGGTGGACGTCGCATGAGCGACGGGAAGAAGCGCGGCTTCCTGAGCCTGGCGCATCCGATGTTCCGACCCCTGTGGTCGCGGGTGCTGGCCACGGTCCTGGTGGCGGGCTGGACGGTGATGGAGGTGCTGAACGGCGCGGTCTTCTGGGCCATCCTGTTCGGCGCGGCCTGCGCGTGGATGGCGTGGAACTTCTTCGTGGCGTTCGATCCGGAGGAGTACCGGTAGCGCGGCCGATCAGGCCGTTCGGAGCTGCGCCATCATCGTGTCCACCGCGCTGCCGATCCGCGCGGAGGCAAGTTCGGTCTGCTCGGAGAGCGACTTGATCTCGGACGCGATCACCGCGAAGCCGCGACCCGCCTCGCCCGCGCGGGCGGCCTCCACCCTTGCGTTGAGCGAGATGAGCCGCACCATGCGCGCGACGTCGGCGATCTCGGTCACCGCGTCGGCTGCGTCGCGCTGCGCGGCCTCCGCCGTCGCGTGGGTTTCGGCGATCTCCGACGCGCACAACTCGCTCATCTTCGCCTGCACCGCCTGGAGGGCGGGGGTCATGTCCTCGTAGGCGACCTCCAGGTGGCTGTCGAAGGCGTCGGGATCCAGTTCGTCCCGTTCGATCGAATGCTTCAGGCCGTCGATCATCGTGCGATAGCGTATCACGGACGCCATCGCGTCCGGCAGCGCCGTCATCGTCGCCCCGACCAGCGCAACGGCGGCGGGCTGATCGGTCAGGATGGCGGACGGGTCCTGCAGCGCACGGAAGTTGACCTCGAAGCCTTCGCGCGCGCTGGACAGAGCGGCCAGGGAACGGTTGCGGTGTTCGGGGTTCCGCGTCAGCGCGCTCGCGGCTGTGAAGAGTGACATGCGCAGACCGAAGACGCGCATGAGGAAGGGGATCTCGATGGTCGCGCGCATGACCTGCCAGTGGGGACGACCCGGCTTCAGATCGTCGGACAGGTGGAGCGCGATGGTTTGGACGAAGTCTGTCACGCCGTCGGTCTAGGTCGACGGACGTTGATAGGGAGTTAACCGTCCTCGCCCCGGGACGATCGTCCGCCGACGCGCCCGAGCCAAGCGGCCACCGCGGCATTCGTGGCCTTGGGCCGTTCCAGCACCGGCAGATGGCCCGCCCCGTCGATCACGACAAGTTCGGCGTCGGGCAACAGGTCGGCCATCTCGGTGTGCCGGTGCAGGGGGCACAGCGTGTCGTCGCGGCCGCACAGGACCAGCGACGGGACGGTGAGGCCGCGCAGCGTGTCGCGCCGATCGGCGCGGGTCTGAAGGGCGCGGGACTGCCGGACGAACACGTCCGGACCCAGCGATTCCGCCATCGCCATGCATAGGTCCAGGACCGCTGCGCGGTCGGGGCCGGGCGCCAGGTAGTTGGGCTTCATCTCGTCGCGCATGACCGCGCGCAGATGGCTCGCGCGGACGCGCTCGATCTGCGGCTCGCGCCGGGCCGCGACCTCGGCCGCCTCCGCGCGCGGGTTGGTGTCCATCAGGCACAGGCCGGCGATGCGCTCCGGCGCCAGGGCCGCCACCTCCATCGCCACGATGCCGCCCATCGAAAGGCCGCCGAGCGCGAAGCGGTGGGGGGCGGCGTCCAGCACGGCGCGGGCCAGGGCGGCGGTCGTGTCGTGGTCCGCGATGGGCAGGACGCGCACCTCGCGATCCGCGGACAGGGCGGCGACCTGCGGCGCGAACAGCCGGGCGTCGCACATCATGCCCGGCAGCAGGACCAGCGGCAGGTCAGCCAAGGGGGGCGTGCAGCGGCGCGTCGAGGTTGGGCGCGTCGTCCACCTGGCCCGTGTGCAGCAGGATCTGCTTCCAGATGCTGACCTCGTCATAGACCGTGTATTCGCGCCGCCAGCCCCAGGGCCCCAGTTCCGCATGGGTGAAGCCCATCACGTGGACCTCCGCCCCCGTGGGGTCGCCGAAGGGGCCACGCCCGTCATGGGTGCCGGTCAGCGACCAGCGCAATGCGGCGCGGGGCGGGCGCATGGGGTCATCGGTCCGCCCGATGCAGTGGTCGATCGCGAAGGCCGCGGACGGGAACGCCGCGCGCAGTCCCATCCATTCGCGTTCCGCATGCGCCCAGCCCCAATCGCCGCGGGCGCCGGGCTGCTCGGTCCGGCAGGCGCGGTCGTAGGTCCGCGCGATCAACGACAGCTCGTTGCCCTCCATGATGCGGGTCAGGGCGTCGGCATAATCCTGGCCCACCCGGTCGTCGTTGCCCTTCGCCGTATAGGGGCCGGGAACGTCGTCGCGCGGGTGGAAGGGGCGCACCGCCTTCTCCGGCCCGCCTTCCCGCGCGATCAGCTCGCGGGTGAAGGCGCGCGGTTCCATCCCCAGTTGCAGCACGATGCCCGACGTGTCGCGGCACAGCCATTCGTCGTCGATGTAGTTGTTCCGCGCGGCGCAGTCGGCGATGGCGCGCACGCAGAACGGCCTGCCCGTGGGCGCGCCGAAGAAGCCGTGGCCCCGATGCGTGCCCCGGCTGATCAACCGGTGCGATGACAGCATGTGATCGTCGGGCGTGCCGCACCAGATCACGTCCTCGCCCAGAAGCTCCCGGTCGGGAAACTCCACCAGCGTCGCGCGCGTGCCGTCGATCACCGCGCGCCGGCCGCGCAGCAAGCCGGACGGGAACCGCATCGGCAGGTCCTCGGCATAGCAGTCGTGCAGGGTGTGGAGGCCGCGCTCCTCCCAGATCTCCTTGGTGATGCCCAGGATGTAGTCGGGGAAGTCGGCCCAACGCTGCGAGAAGCCCTTCATCGGATCCGCCTTATGAATACGTATTCACGAAGCGGGATGCCCCGTTCCGGGCGCGGGTTCAAGCGGCCTAGCGCTGCTCGGTCCGCCAATCGGGGTGAATCCAGGGTTGCGCGTTCGACCGGGGCAGGGTGCGGCCCAGGATGTGGTCCGACGCCTTCTCGCCCGTCATGATCGACGGGCCGTTGAGGTTCCCGTTCGTGATGCGCGGGAAGATCGAGCTGTCGGCCACGCGCAATCCCTCCACGCCGATGACGCGGCATTCGGGGTCCACCACGGCGGTCGGGTCGTCCGCCCGACCCATCCGGCAGGTGCCGCAGGGATGGTACGCCGATTCCACGTGCTCGCGGATCGCCTCGTCCAGTTCGTCGTCGGTCCGCACGCGTTCGCCCGGCTGGATCTCGTGCCGCCTATAGGGGGCGAAGGCCTCCTGCGCGAAGATTTCGCGCGTCAGGCGGATGCAGGTGCGGAAGTCGCGCCAGTCGTCGGGATGCGACATGTAGTTGAAGCGGATCACCGGGTTCGCCGCGGGGTCGGCCGAGCGCAGGGTCACGCTGCCGCGCGACTTGGACCGCATCGGCCCTACATGGGCCTGAAAGCCGTGCCCCTCGCTGGCGGCCTGACCGTCGTAGCGCACGGCGATGGGAAGGAAGTGGTACTGGATGTCGGGATAGGGGACGCCCGCCCTGGACCGGACAAAGGCCGCGGATTCAAAGTTGTTCGTGGCCCCGGGCCCCCGGCGGCGGAACAGCCAGTTCGCCCCGACCCACGCCTTGCCCCATAGGTTCCAGTACCTGTAGAGTGTGATGGGCTGGGACGCGGCCATTTGGACGTACATCTCCAGGTGGTCCATCAGGTTCGCACCCACGCCGGGGCGGTCGGCCAGGACCTCGATCCCATGCTCCGCCAGGTGGCCCGCGGGGCCGATGCCCGACAGCATCAGGAGCTTGGGGGAGTTCAGGGCCGATGCGCTGACGATCACCTCCGCCCGCGCGTGGACCGTGTCGCCGTCCGCAAGCCGGACGCCGGTTGCGCGACCGTCCCGGATCACGACCTTCGCGACCAGTCCGTTCACGACCGCGCAGTTGCCGGATGCGATGGCGGGGCGCAGGTAGGCGTTCGCAGCGGACCAGCGGCGGCCCTTCCAGACCGTCTGCTCCATCGGGCCGAAGCCTTCCTGCTTGCGGCCGTTGTAGTCGTCCGTCGTTTCGTAGCCCGCCTGCCGTCCCGCTTCGACGAAGGCCTCGTAGAGCGGGTTCTCGCGCGTGCCCCGCGTGACGTGCAGCGGGCCGTCCGAGCCGCGCCAGTCGGGGTCGCCGCCATGGCCCCCGTCGTGCCAGGACTCCATGCGCTTGAAATAGGGCAGGACGTCGGCATGGGCCCAGCCGTGGGCGCCCGCCTCCGCCCAATGGTCGTAGTCCATCGCGTGCCCGCGCACATAGACCATGCCGTTGATGCTGCTCGACCCGCCCAGGACCTTGCCGCGCGGCGTGGCCAGCACGCGGCCGCCCAGATGGGGTTCCGGTTCGGACGCCATGCCCCAATCGTAGCGGTCCATGTTCATCGGATAGGACAGCGCGCCGGGCATCTGGATCAGCGGACCCCAGTCGGTGCCGCCGTGTTCGACCACCAGCACCGACTTGCCGGCTTCGGCTAGGCGATAGGCGACCGCGCACCCGGCGCTGCCCGCGCCCACGATCACGTAATCCGCCGTCTTGTCGGTCATCCGAACAGGACCTCGTGCATGATGCGGCCCGGCAGCAGGGTGAAGGCGCCCGTCAGCAGCAGGGCCAGGCCATAGAGGTAGATCATGCCGCGCTTGTGCGCCCCGACCTTGCCGCGGCGTGCGTCGCGCACCGCGACGGCCAGCATGATCAGCGTGAAGATCGAAAGCAGGTGGATGCCCGAGAAGGGGCCGAAGCTGCGGATCTGCTGGATGAACAATCCGCTGACGGCGACCCCCGCCAGGAGGACCGCCCATGCGTGGCCCATGATGCGATGCCGCATCGTGCCCTTGGGCAAGGCGAACTGCACCGCGCCCAGGACGATGGCGAGGAGCGCGGCCAGAGCGTGCAGCGGGATCGGCGGAGGCGCCGTCAGCAAGGCGGATGGGTTCATCTCAGTACGCGGCCTCCACCGGGCCCATGCCGACATAGACGGTCTGGACTTCCGTGAAGTGGTCCATCGCGACGCGCGCGTTCTCGCGTCCGATGCCGGACTGCTTCGATCCGCCGAAGGGCATACCGGGCGGGGTCAGGTTGTACTGGTTGATCCAGCAGGTCCCCGCCTGCAGCCGCGCCACGACGCGGTGCGCGCGGGTCAGGTCGCGGGTGAACAGGCCCGCCGACAGCCCGAACGGCGTGTCGTTGGCGCGGGCCACGGCTTCGTCTTCGGTGGCGAAGGTCAGGACGGACATCACGGGGCCGAAGATCTCCTCGCGCACGGCGGCCATGTCGTCGCGCAGGTCGGCCAGGATCGTGGGCTCGATCCACCAGCCGTCGCGGTCCATCCGCTTGCCGCCCGCGACCACCCGCGCGCCTTCGGCACGCACCGTGTCCAGGTGGCGCAGCACGATGTCCATCTGGGCCCGCGTGGTCATGGGGCCGTAGTTCACGCCTTCGTCCAGCGGGTCGCCGGGCACCACGCCCGCCAGCCGTTCGGTCAGGCGGGACAGGAACGCGTCCATGATCCCACTCTGCACGAAGACCCGCGTCCCGTTGGAGCAGACCTGGCCCGACGAATAGAAGTTGCCGTTGATCGCGCCCGACACCGCGTCGTCCACGTCGGCGTCGTCGAAGACCAGGATGGGGGACTTGCCGCCTAGCTCCATCGTGACGTGCTTCATCTCGCCCGCCGCGGCGGCCGCGACCTTGCGCCCCGTGGGGACGGAACCCGTCAGCGACACCTTGGCCACGCGGGGGTCGGTGGTCAGCGCTGCGCCCACCGCGCCCAGCCCCTGCACGACGTTGAACAGACCCGGCGGCAGCCCGGCCTCCACGAGGATCTCCGCCACCTTCAGGGCGCAGAGGGGGGTCGTCTCCGACGGCTTGAAGACCATCGCGTTGCCGGTCGCCAAGGCGGGCGCGCCCTTCCAGCAGGCGATCTGGGTGGGATAGTTCCAGGCCCCGATGCCGACGCAGACGCCAAGGGGCCGCCGGATCGTATAGGCCCAGTCGTCGCCGAACCGCATCGTGGTGCCGGTGACGTCGGCCGCCAGCCCGCCGAAGTATTCCAGCGCGTCGGCACCCGAGGTGGCGTCGGCCACCAGCGTTTCCTGCAAAGGCTTGCCGGTATCCAGCGTTTCCAGCACCGACAGGTCGCGGTTGCGTTCGCGGATCAGGTCGGCGGCCCGTCGCAGGATGCGCCCCCGTTCGGTCGGATCGGTCGCGGCCCAGTCGGCCTGCGCCCGCGCGGCGGAGGTCAGCGCGCGGTCCACCACGTCGGGCGTCGCGGCATGGACGGTGGCGATCGTTTCGCCCGTGGCGGGATAGATCACGGGGATCGGCTCGCCCGCCCGGTCCTCGACGTAATCGCCGTCGACGAAGTGGCTGGCCCGTGGCTGAGCGTCGGGACGATCGGTCATAGGGTCAATCCTTCGGCGCGCGCTGGGCGTCTTCCAGCACGTTCAGGTCCATGTGGTTGCGCATGTAGCGTTCGGACGCCACGCGCAGGGGCTGGTAGTCCCAGGGATAGTACCCGCCCTGGCGCAGCGCCTCGTAGACGATCCAGCGGCGGGCCTGGCTTTCGCGGACCTCCGCGTCGAAGCGGTCCAGATCCCAGCGCGCGTCCGCGTCGCCGCGGAAATGGGCCAGCGCCGCAGCGGGGTCGTCGGTGTTCCAGGTCCCCGCGCCGTCCGTCGCGTCGAGCCCGTCCGCCAGGTTGGTCAACTCGTGGGGATCGGCGTGCAGGTCGAACAACTGTTCGGGGTCCAGGGCGCAGCGGGTGTACTTCCACCGGCCCTGCCGCAGCGCGACCAAGGGGGCGTATGACCCTTCGGCGGCGTATTCCATCGCCACCGCCGTCTGCCGGCGCTTCCCTTGCCCCAGTTCGCGCAGCGATTGCCCCGTCGTCCAGGGTTCCACCTCCGACATGTCGATGCCCGCCAGGTCGCAGAGCGTCGGGCACACGTCGATGTTGCTGACGGGATCCGTCACCAGCCCCGGCGCCATCGAGGGGGTCGAGATCATCAGCGGCACGCGCGACGATCCTTCGAGGAAGGACATCTTGTACCACAGCCCCCGCTCGCCCAGCATGTCGCCGTGGTCGGACAGGAACAGGATCGTTGCCTCCTGCCGGGTGTCGTCCAGCACCTGCAGGATCTCGCCCACCTTCTCGTCCAGGTAGGAGACGTTGGCGAAGTACGCGCGGCGCGACCGGGCCACGTCTTCGGGCGTGACGTCGAAATGCCCCCGGTCGTTGGCGTCGAGGATGCGCTTCGAATGGGGGTCGTGATCCTCGTACGGCATCTCGCCCACCTCCGGCATCAGGCGGGGGCAGTCCTCGTACAGATCCCACAGCCGCCTGCGCGCGACGTAGGGGTCGTGGGGATGCGTGAAGCTGGCCGTCAGGCACCAGGGACGGTCGTCGCGGCCCCGCGCGGCGTCGTAGAGCCACATCTTCGCGTGGTGCGCGACCTCGTCGTCGTATTCCATCTGGTTGGTGATCTCGGCCACGCCGGACCCCGTCACCGACCCCATGTTGTGATACCACCAGTCGATGCGCTCGCCCGGATTGCGATAGTCGGGGGTCCAGCCGAAATCGGCCGGATAGATGTCGGTGGTCAGCCGTTCCTCGAACCCGTGCAGCTGATCGGGGCCGACGAAGTGCATCTTGCCCGACAGACAGGTCCGCCAGCCCGCCCGCCGCATGTGATGGGCATAGGTCGGGATGTCGGAGGCGAACTCCGCCGCGTTGTCGTAGACCCGCGTGCGGCTGGGCAGCAGGCCCGACATGAACGACGCCCGCCCCGGCGCGCAGAGCGGGCTGGCCGTATAGCAGTTGCGGAACCGGGTGGAGCGTTCGGCCAGCCGCTTCAGGTTCGGCGCATGAAGCCAGGGCGCGGGGCCGTCGGGGAACAGCGTGCCGTTCAGTTGGTCCACCATCAGGATCAGGACGTTCACAGGCGGGCCTCCAGCCACTCCAGCACGGTGCGTTCGGGATTGGCGGGGGCCCCCAGGGCCGCGCGCAGGTACACCCCGTCGATCAGCGCCGCCGTGCCGTCCGCCACGCCCGCGGGATCGTCCGTCAGGGGGCGCAGCGCGTGGATCAGGTTCGACCGCAACCGCCGCTGATAGATGCGCAGCAGCCGCCGGGTCGGCGCGTGCGTCCGGGCCTGGACGTAGAAGTCCAGCCAGGCCGCGACGACGTCCGCGTCGAACGCGTCCGCGTTGAAGCTGACCCGCACCACCGCGCGCAGGCGGTCCCGCGGCGTGACGGCGGCGGACAGGGCCGCGCGGGCCTGCGCGCGGTAGTTCGACAGGATGTGCCGCATCGCGGCGAGCAGGATCCGCTCCTTGCTGCCGAAGTAATGATGCGCCAGCGCGCCCGACACGCCCGCCCGCGCCGCGATGCGCGCCACGGTGGTGTCCGCGCTGCCGCGATCCGCGATCTCGCCTATGGCCGCGCGCACCAGGGCGTCGCGGCGGAGGGGTTCGATCTGCTTGCGGGATGGCGGCATGTCGGGTTTGGTCGTCCGGAATGGGTGGAGTACGTTAATTGACCCGTCAATCAACGAAACGGCGCCCGGATGCAACAGGGAGACGACCATGACCGCCACGCGCACCATCCTGACCGCCACCACGGCGCTGACCTTGACCGCCGGGACGGCCCTCGCCGATGCCCACGCCGCCTGTCGGGAGGTTGTCTTCTCGGACGTCGGCTGGACGGACATCACCGCGACCACGGCGGCCACCACGCTGGTCCTGGACGCCCTGGGCTATGAGACGGACATCAAGATCCTGTCCGTGCCGGTCACCTACACCTCGCTGGCCAACGGCGACGTGGACGTCTTCCTGGGCAACTGGATGCCCACGATGGAGGCCGACATCGCCCCCTACCGCGAGGCCGGGACGGTCGACACGGTGCGCGCCAACCTGGAAGGCGCGAAGTACACCCTGGCCGTGAACGATGCCGCCCGCGATCTGGGGATCGCCACCTTCGCCGACATCGCGGCGAACGCGGATGCCCTGGACGCGGAGATCTACGGGATCGAGCCTGGCAACGACGGCAACCGCCTGATCCAGTCGATGATCGACGGAGACGCCTTCGGTCTCGGCGGGTTCGAGGTGGTGGAATCGTCCGAACAGGGCATGCTGGCGCAGGTGGACCGCCTGACGCGGCGCGGCGAGCCGATCGTCTTCCTGGGCTGGGAGCCGCATCCCATGAACGCCAACTTCGACCTGACCTATCTGGAAGGCGGCGACGACTTCTTCGGCCCGGATCTGGGCGGGGCCACGGTCCACACCAACACCCGCGCCGGCCTGGTCGAGGAATGCGCGAACCTGGGCACGTTGCTGCAGAACCTGGAGTTCACGCTGGCCATGGAGAACGAGATCATGGGCGCCATCCTGAACGACGGGGAGGACCCCCAGGAGGCGGCGAAGGCATGGCTGTCCGCCAACGCGGACGTCCTGGACGCCTGGCTGGCCGGCGTCAGCACGTTCGACGGCGGCGACGCGAAGGCGGCGGTGATGGGGGCGCTGGAGTGAAGCACGCGTGCTAGGCAAGCACGATCACACCCCGGGCTTGACCCGGGGTCCCGAGGGATCGAACGCGACCTTCATGGTTCCTCAATGCGGGGTGGTGATCGTCAACGACGATGTTCGCCGTCTATATCCTCGCCTCCCGCCCACGCGGTGCACTCTATGTCGGGCGGTCGAACGACTTGACCGAACGATTGGCCCACCATCGCCTCGGCCTGTCCCGCCATACGAGTCGCTACGGCATACGCACCTTGGTCTGGTTCGAGCTCCACGAGACGTTCGCGGCCAGCTTGCAGCGGGAGCGCGCGATCAAGCGATGGCGACGAGCCTGGAAGGACGAACTGATCGAAGCGGCGAACCCAGGCTGGTTGGATATATCGGGAACCTGGGCGCCGTAGGGATGCGTGAGCGCAGACGCCCTGCCAGGCGGATCGGGGCCCCGGGTCAAGCCCGGGGCGCGACGATCACCGCTGTACCCGCCGAGCTACGACACACCCCATGAACCCCATCACCGACTACAAGATCCCACTGGGCCGCTGGGCCGCCGCGGTCTTCGACTGGATGCAGGCGAACCTGGCGCCCCTGTTTGACGGCCTGGCCATCGGGATGGAGGCGATGATCGACGCGATCCTGTGGGTGTTCCAGACCCCACCGCCGCTGCTCGTGATCGCCGCCTTCGTCGCCCTGACCTGGGCATTGCAGCGCAACTGGAAGGTCTGCCTGGGCGTGGCGCTGGGGTTCCTGTTCATCCTGAACCAGGATTACTGGGAGGAGACGACCGAGAGCCTGACCCTGGTCCTGTCGGCCTGCGTGGTCTGCATGGGTCTGGGCGTGCCGATCGGCATCTTCCTCGCGCATCGCCCGCGCCTCTATGCCGTGATCCGCCCGGTGCTGGACCTGATGCAGACGCTGCCCACCTTCGTCTATCTGATCCCGGCCATCGTGTTCTTCGGCATCGGCATGGTGCCCGGCCTGATCGCCACCGTGATCTTCGTGCTGCCCGCGCCGATCCGCCTGACCCATCTGGGCATCACCGCCACGCCCGCCGCGCTGACCGAGGCCGCGCAAGCCTTCGGCGGCACCCCGTCGCAGACGCTCTGGAAGGTCGAGCTGCCCTATGCCCTGCCGCAGATCATGACCGGCCTGAACCAGACGATCATGCTGTCGCTGTCGATGGTCGTCATCGCCGCGCTCGTGGGCGCCGACGGCCTGGGCGTGCCCGTCGTGCGCGCCCTGAACCAGGTCAACACGTCGCTCGGGTTCGAGAGCGGGTTCATCATCGTCGTCGTCGCCATCATGCTGGACCGCATGCTACGGATGGAACGGAAGTGACCCGCCCGGCCGTGGAGTTCGACCGCGTGTCCATCGTGTTCGGCGACGCGCCCGCCAGCGCCCTGCCGGCGATGGACCGGGGCGCCAGCCGTGCGGATGTCCAGGCCGAGACGGGGCAGGTGCTGGGCGTCCACGATTGCGACCTGTCCGTGGCGCAGGGCGAGATCTTGGTCCTGATGGGCCTGTCGGGGTCGGGGAAGTCCACCTTGCTGCGCGCCGTGAACGGCCTGAACCCCGTGATCCGGGGCGAGGTCCGCATAGACGACGGCGATGGCATGGCCAGCGTCACGCATGCCAAACCCCGCGACCTGCGCCGCCTGCGGCAGAACCGCGTGGCCATGGTGTTCCAGCAATTCGGCCTGCTGCCCTGGCGCGACGTGCGCGCGAACGTGGGCCTGGGGTTGGAGCTGGCGGGCGTGCAAGCGGCCGAACGCGACGCCCGCGTGGACCGGCAACTGGACCTGGTGGGCCTGACCGATCGTGCCGATGCCCTTGTGGGCGAGTTGTCGGGCGGCATGCAGCAGCGCGTGGGTTTGGCCCGAGCCTTCGCCACCGAGGCGCCGATCCTCCTGATGGACGAGCCGTTCTCCGCGCTCGACCCCCTGATCCGCACCCGCCTGCAGGACGAGCTGCTGGACCTGCAGCGCGAGCTCCGCCGCACCATCGTCTTCGTCAGCCACGACCTGGACGAGGCGTTCAAGCTGGGCGACCGCATCGCCATCATGGAAGGGGGCCGCATCGTGCAATGCGGCACGCCGGCCCAGATCTTCACCGCGCCCGCCGATGAATACGTGGCCGACTTCGTGGCGCACATGAACCCCCTGGGCGTGTTGCGCGCGGCGGACGTGATGGTGACGGGGGCGGTGGGGCAGGGGGCCCCCGTGCCCCACGACATGCCGCTGCGCGAGGTGATGGCGCGCGTGGCGGACGGCGGCGCGGCGCATGTCGTGCGCGACGGCGACGTCGTCGGCACCGTCACGGCGGAGGCGGTGATGACCCGACTGGCCCAGGCGCAGGCTGCCGGACCCGCCACCACGCCCCCGCCCTAGGCGGGGGCCCCGCCATCGGCAGGCGATGCGTCCGTCGCGGGCACGCGGCGATATCGCCGGGGCCGGGTCCCCGCACGGGGCGGGGACGTGTCCCGCCGTTCTATCCCAGCACCGACCCCGAGGTCGCGGCCCCCGTCCGCCTGCGCGACCAGAACCCCGTATCCAGCGTCACGCCTGTCCGCGGGGCGCGAACCTGCACCGGGTCGGCGTCCTGGTCGCCTTCCTCCCACACGTGGCGGATCACCTCCGCCATCAGGCGCCCGGCGATGGGGGCGCACTTGAACTGGTTGCCGCTGGTCCCGCAGGCCATGAAGAACCCGTCCAGCGACGACCGGTCGTAGATGGGGATCCAGTCCGTGCTGACGTCGTACAGCTCCACCACGCCCGACGCCTGGCGGGGCAGGGGCAGGGTGGGGATCCGCTGGGCCATGCGCATCGCCTGCACGTCCCATTGCGCGGTGAAGGCGCGGTCCACCGCGCGCTCGTCCTCCACCCAGTCCAACGGGTCGCAGGCTGGCTCCTGCGTGCCGACCAGGACGCCGCCGCGTTCGGGGCGGGAATAGACGCCCGCGTCGTCGTCCGACATGGGCAGCCCCGCCGCGCCGTAATCCACGCCCGGCGGTCCGGGCAGATGCACGACCTCCTGCCGCATGGGCGCGGTGGTGACGGCCATGTCGTCCAGGACGCCCGCAAGGGCGTTGATCCGCCGCGAGCCCGGCCCGGCGACGTTGACGACGACGTCGCCCGCCACCTCCGCCCCGTCCGACAGGACCACGGCCCGCACGCGGTCGTCCGCGCGTATCCCCGCGATCTCGCCCGTCACGGCCACGGCGCCCGCGCGGGCCGCGGCGTGCCACAGGTTCTGCGCCGCCAGCATCGGGTCCGACACGTATCCGCCGCCCGGCCAGAACACCGCCTCGCGCAGCGTCCCGCCGGTGGGTTCGCCGAAGCCTTCGTCCTCGGGTCGCCTGGCGGGTCCGTAGCGGGTCAGGTCCAGGAACGGCGTCCGGTCCCGCAGGGCGTCCGCGTCCCACCAGTCCCAGGGGATGCCCAGATCGTCCGACGCCGCCCGCTGCGCCGCCAGGCGGTCGTTGCCTTCGGTGGCCAGGACCAGCATCCCCGTTTCCCGGTAGGGCGCCAGCGGCGTGCCGGGGGGCAGGTCCACGTGGCCCGCCCAGTCGCGCCAGCCGTGCAGCCCTTCCCAGGCCAGGGCCGTTCCCATGCGGCTGGAATAGAACGTGCGGATCACCCCCGACGAGCCCGACGTGCTGCCATGCCCCGCCGCGGCGTGCCGGTCCACCGACGTCACCGCCCAGCCGTCCCGCGCCAGCTCCAGCGCGACCGCGCAGCCGATCACGCCGCGCCCGATCACGACCGCGTGCCCCGGGCTCATGCCGTGCGCCCCAGATGCAGCGCGCCGCGTGCGGCGGCACGGTCCATCTGCCGCATCCGTTCGCGGAACCGCGCGCGGTCGGCGTCGGAATACTCCCCGATGCAGGCGGCGCAGCTGACCCCGTCCTCCCAGGCCGGATCGTCGCGGCCCTCGGGCGGCAGGGGGCGACGGCAGGCATGGCACATCGCGTGGCCCGTGGGCGCCAGCCCGTGCCCCAGCGCGACCCGCTCGTCGAACACGAAGCAGCCCCCGCGCCATAGGCTGTCGGACCGGGGCACGGCATCCAGATAGCCCAGGATGCCCCCCTCCAGCTGCGCCACGCGCGCGACGCCCTGGTCCCGCAGCCAGGCGCCCGCCTTCTCGCACCGTATGCCGCCGGTGCAGAACATCGCCACGCGCTTGCCCGCCAGACGCTCGGCGTTGGCCCGCCACCAGTCGGGGAACGCGCCGAAGGACGCCGTGCCCGGATCCTCCGCGCCCGCGAAGCTGCCGATCGCGACCTCGAACGCGTTGCGCACGTCGACCACCACGCTGTCCGGGTCGCGCAGTACCGCGTTCCAGTCGGCGGGCGCGATGCGCTCGCCCCCGTCCGACACGTCCAGCCCCGGCGCGCCCATCGTCACGATCTCGCGCTTCACGCGCACCTTCAACCGCCCGAACGGCATCGCGTCGCTGTCGGACAGGCGCGGCGCGACCGGCGCGTCCAGCCAGCCGCCCAGCGCCTCCACGGTGGCCTCCACCGCCCCCGCCGATCCGGCCACGGTCCCGTTGATCCCTTCCGGCGCGACCAGGACGGTGCCCCGCATCGCATGGTCCCGGCACAGCGCGCGCACCCGGTCCCGCAGGCCGCCCGGGTCGGCTATGGGCACGAAGCGATAGAAGGCGGCGATCCGGACCATGCCGGTGGCGCTAGCCCGCCCGGCGCGCTAGCTCAAGCCGGACCGACGACCGGAGGACCCCATGCCCCAGACCGCCCTGATCGTGATCGACGTGCAGAACGGCTTCTGCCCGGGGGGCAACCTGGCCGTGCCGGGGGGCGACGCCATCGTGCCGGGGGTGAACGCGGCGATGGAGAAGGCGGACATCGTCGTGCTGACGCAGGACTGGCATCCGGCCGGCCATTCGTCCTTCGCGTCCACCCATCCGGGCCGCAGCCCCTACGACGTGATCGACATGCCCTATGGCCCCCAGGTGCTGTGGCCCGACCATTGCGTCCAGGGCACGCCCGACGGCGCGTTCCACCCGGACCTGGACGTGGATCGCGCGGACGCGATCGTCCGCAAGGGCACGGACCCCGCCATCGACAGCTATTCCGCCCTGTTCGAGAACGACCACCGGACCCCCACCGGCCTGCACGGCTGGCTGCGGGACCGCGGGGTCGGCGCCGTCGCGATGGTGGGCCTGGCGACGGACTTCTGCGTCGCGTACTCGGCCCTGGACGCGGCCCGGCTCGGCCTCGACGTGACGGTCGACCTGTCGCTGACCCGGGCCATCGACCTCGACGGCTCGCTCGACGGGGCGCTCGTGAAGATGCGCGAGGCGGGCGTGACCCTGACGGGGCAGCCGTGACCTGAATCGCGGCAGATGTCAGAAAACGACACCGAAGCGTCGTATTCTCCTTCCGTCGGCCGCCTTTCCGTCGCAGATTTGCCCATCGACCACATCGGGGAAGGATTCGCATGGCCCAGATCGAGCCGCCGCTCACGGATCTCGAGATCCACACCCACGACGGTGGGTTCTACAACGGCTTCGCCACCCGCGTCGCCATTCCGGCCAAGGTCGCCATATCGGTGCTGATCCTGTGGGCCATCGTCGACCCCGACAGCGCGGGCACCGTGCTGACGGGCATCAACGGCTTCATCCTGCAGAACTTCGCGACCTGGTACATCTACGTGATGGGCGGCTTCGTCCTGACCTGCCTGCTTCTGGCCGTATGGCCGGGATCGGGGTCGATGCGCCTGGGCAAGGACACCGACCGGCCCGAATTCGACAACTTCTCGTGGTTCTCGATGATGTTCGGGGCCGGCATCGGGGTCGGCATGCTGACCTGGGCCGTGGCGGAGCCGATCTATCACTTCCAGAACAACCCCCGCGTGATCGCCGGCCTGACCGCCGCCGCGTCGGAGGACAACGTCCTGTCGGCCTACACCTACAGCTTCCTGCACTGGGGCTTCTCGGCCTGGTCGTCCTACGCGATCATCGGTCTGGCGCTGGCCTTCTTCACCTACCGCCGCGGGCTGCCGCTGACGATCCGCTCGTCGCTGACGCCGCTGTTCGGCGACAGGCTTTCGGGCTGGCTGGGCCACATGATCGACATCTTCGCCGTGGTCGCGACCATCCTGGGCGTGGCGCAGACGCTGGGCTTCGGCGTCAACCAGTTCGTCGCGGGCATGAGCCGCATCGGCGTCGGCGACTGGCTGATCGACGCGGACGGCAGCCCGTCCACGGTGGGCATCGTCGTGGCGCTGGCCATCATCATGGGCGCGTCCACCCTGTCGGCGCTGTCGGGCGTGGGCAAGGGCATCAAGTGGCTGTCCAACCTCAACATGGGGCTGTCGATCTTCCTTCTGGGCTACCTGTTCCTGTTCGGGGCCACGCTGTTCGGCGCCTGGGTCCTGTTCGCTGGGATGTGGGACTACATCATCTCGCTGCCCGGGCTGCTGTTCTCGGTCGAGCGTGGCGACGGGATCGAGAACTCGGTGCCCGAGCAGCTGGCCGGATGGCAGGGCGCGTGGACCGTGTTCTATTGGGCCTGGTGGGTCGCCTTCGCGCCCTTCGTGGGCCTGTTCCTGGCGCGCATCTCGAAGGGCCGCACGATCCGCGAGTTCGTCTTGGGCGCGCTGATCGTGCCCGCGATCATGTGCTTCGTGTGGTTCGCCTTCGCGGGCGGCACGGCGATCAGCCTGGAACTCGACGGCACGGCGGGGGGCGCCATCTTCGCGGCCTCCGACGGGGACAAGATCTTCGCCATGACGAACATCCTGCTGGGCAACCCGATCCTGTCCTGGGGCATGGCGCTGATCATCGTGATCCTGCTGATGACCTACCTCGTGACCTCCGCCGACTCCGCGGTACTGATCGTGAACACGATCAACGCGGCGGGCGACGAAGGACCCAAGTCGCGGCCGCACATCATCTTCTGGGGCGCGGCCCTGGCCCTGGTGGTGGGGGCGCTGCTGATCGCGGGCGACATCTCGGCGATCCAGACGGCCATGGTGATCGGTGCGCTGCCCTTCAGCGTGGTGATGGTCCTGATGGCGATCGCCCTGGTCAAGGCGATCTGGATGGACGGCCGGCGCGAACGCGCGGGCGTGCCCACGACGATCCCGGAGGCGGCGGAAGCCAACGCCGCGGCCGCCGCCGCCGGCCCCAAGGGCGGCATCCCGGCGCAATAGGCCGCGACCCGGACGGGAAGGGGGCGTCGTGTGGGCGGCGCCCCTTTTTGCGTCGGGGTGGCGGCCCCACGGGCGCCGGGCCGCCCGCGCGGCGGCGGGGCGGGGATCCGGATGCCGCTCCGCGTCCGTCAGCCCCGTCCCGAGCGCAGCAGCGCCGCGCCCGCGATGGTCACCATCGTGGACACCACCTTCGCCAGATCCAGCCGTTCCCCCAGGAAGAACACGCCGATCAGCAGGGCGAACACGATCGACGTTTCGCGCAGGGCCGTGACCAGCGCGATGGGGGCCTGCGTGAAGGCCCAGATCACGATGGCATAGGCCGCGAATGACGCCGTGCCGCCCAGCAGGCCGTGCCGCACGGTCCGCCGGTCCCGCCAGGCGGCGGTCAGCGCGCCGCGCCGCGCGACGGCGGTCCACAGGGCGAACAGCACCGCGTTGCCCAGGGCGGCCCAGCACCAGTACCCCAGCGCCGTGCCCGCCACCCGGGCGCCGGTCCCGTCGACGATCGAATAGGATGCGATGAACGCGCCGGTCCCCAGCGCCATGGCCACGGCGCGGGGGTTGCGCCGCCCGTCGGCCCGCCGCACCAGTGCAATGGACACGATGCCGACGGCGATTGTCGCCACGGCCAGAAGTTCCGTCCCGGACAGGACCACCCCCATGCCCGCCACCGACACGACCGTCACGATCAGCGGCGCCACGCCGCGCGCGATCGGATAGACCTGCGTCAGGTCCCCCAGGCGGTACCCGGCGATCAGGAACAGCTGATACCCCAGATGCAGCACCACGCCGCCCAGGAGCCAGGGCAGGGAAGCGGCATCGGGCAGGGGCGCGAAGGGCAGCAGCAGCGCGGCGGCGGGGACGTGCCCGACCACCACGCCCGTCATCGCTAGGTGCTTGTCGCCCCCGCCCTTCACCATGGCGTTCCAGGCCGCGTGCAGCAGGGCGGCCAGAAGGACGGCGAGGAAGACGACGGCGCTCATCCGCCAAGCCTGCGGCCGCCGCCGGGGGCCGTCAACGCCGCAGGGTCACACGGGGGGCAGCCATCCGTTCTGCGCGGCGCGAACGGCGGCGGTGGTGCGCGACGCCGTGTCCAGGCGGTCGAGGATGCGGCGGACCAGCGTGTCCACCGTATGCACCGAGATTCCCAGGATCACCCCGATGTCCCGCCCGCTCTTACCGCGCGCGACCCAGATCAGCACCTCCACTTCCCGAGGGGTCAGGGGGCATTCGGCGAAGATGGGGGTCGCACGGACCGGCAGGGGGGCGTGGATGGACATCGGATCGGCCTCGCGTCGCTGGGATCGGGTGATTCCGGTGTGACAGTTGGGCACTGTGATTTGCAGGTTACCCCCGCTACGATGGCCCATGTTACCGTAACACGGTGCGTTACGGTCCCCTGGGGAGGGGCACATCGCAGTGACGATGCAGGTGCAGACCGCTCCGCCCGCCGCGGAGGACAGACGCGCCGCCGTGGCGCGCATCCTGGCCACCCCGGCGGGGCGCCGGGTCACCCGCACGGGCGAACTGCTGCGTTATCTGGTCGAGGCTCAGATCGAAGGGCGCGAGGTGACGCCCTATGCGGTCGCGTTCGACGTGTTCGAACGCGACACCGACTTCGACCCCGGCAGCGATCCCATCGTGCGCGTCCAGATGGGCCGATTGCGCGAATTCCTGCGCCGCCAGGCGGACGACGCCCCGGCTGGCACGTGGGTCCCGCTCCTGGAACCCCGCTCCTACTCGCCCGAATGGCGCCACGCCGGGACCGGACGTCCGGGCGCCGCCGAAGGGGTGGCACCGCCTCGCCCGGCGGAAGGGGCACGGGCGCGCTGGCCGCTCCGGGCCGGCGTGGCCGCGATGGTGGTCCTTGCCGTCGTCGCGTCGGCGTTGCTCCTGCGACCCGCCGCGGCGCCCGTGCCCGTGGCCGTCGCCGAGCCGGCCCTCGCCGACGCGCCCGTGCTGGCGGTCCTTCCGTTCACCACCTTCAACCTCGATCCGCAGGACGAGTATCTGGGCCCCGGCATGCAGCAGCAGCTGGGCGTCGACCTGTGGCGGTTCGGAACCGTCCGCGTCCTGCTCGTGGACGACGCCACCGACCTTGCCACCACGCCCGGCGGCACGATCCACGCCTCCAGCGGCACGCCCGTCGACTATCTGCTGTCGGGCGCCGTGGTGGGCGTGCCGGGCGGGGTCACCGTCCGCGCGCGGGTGGACAACGTCGCCCGCGGCCTGCGCGTCTGGCAGACCGCCAAGATGGAGCTGGGCGAGGACGGCGGCTATGCCCGGGTGGTGGACCGCGTCGCGCGCACCATCGCCACGGGGCTGGGCCAGCCGCTGGGCCCCATCGGCCAGGACGTCATCCAGGCGATCGACGACCGGCACGACGACCAGCCGCGGGACGCGTATCTCTGCACCCTCGCCTATGCCGCATGGGAACGGCAGGGCGCCAACGCGGAGTTCGAGCGCGTCCGCGAATGCCTCGCCGCCCTGGCCGAACGGGGGATCGAGACGACCGCGACCCTGTCCGCCCGCGCCTGGATGTTGGCCCTCTCGGTGGACCCGTCCCGCCTGCTCTACGACCCCGACGACCCCGACGGCCACATCGCGGAGGCGCTCGACCTGGCCCGCAAGGCGGTCCGCCTGGATCCCACCGACGCGGTCGCCCAGGAGCGTTTGGGCCTGGTCCTGTGGGTCGCGGGGGAGGAGGAGCAGGCCATCGAAGCCTTCCGCCGCACCGTCACGCTCAATCCCGCGCAGCCGCGTCATCGCGCCGACCTGGGCCTCTTCCTGTGCCTGCGCGACCAGTGCAACGAGGGGTATCCCTATGCGTCCGAGGCGCTGGAGCTCGCGATCGATCCACCGACTTGGTATCGCACGACGCCGGTGATCCATGACCTGCTGAAGGGGGACTGGCAGGCCGCCCTGCAGGGCGCGCGTCGCTTGATCCGAAGCACGGACGACAACAATTGCGGCTACTACGCCGCCGCGGCCGGCCACGCGGGCGAGCGGCCCATCGACCCCCGCTGCGTGGCCGTCCTGCGCGACACCGCCGCGAAGCGCGGCGACGCCCTGGCCGGCCTGCGCTTCTGGGTCCGCGGCGACGAACTCATGGACGTCCTGGACGACGGGGTGGCGAAGGTCGGCTTCTGACCGCTTGCCCCCCGGCCCCCCACCCGCCACAACCGGGCGGCGGCACCCGGGGGGACGACCGATGACCGACATCGCCACGCGCGTCTGGAACCACAAGTGGAAGATCGACCCGATCGTCCGGTCCCTGATCGACACCGACTTCTACAAGCTGCTGATGTGCCAATCGGTGTTCCGCAACCGCCCGGACACGCGCGTCACCTTCTCCCTCATCAACCGCACCACGCGCATCCCCCTGGCGAACCTGATCGACGAGGGCGAGCTGCGCGAGCAGCTGGAGCACGTCCGCACCCTGCGCCTGTCGCGCGGCGAATCGACCTGGATGCGGGGCAACACCTTCTACGGCAAGCGGTCCATCTTCTCGCCCGCCTTCATGGACTGGTTCGAAGGGCTGCAACTGCCGCCCTACCACCTGGACCGCGTGGGCGATCAGTACGAACTGCGCTTCGAAGGCCCCTGGCCGGAGGTCATGCTGTGGGAGATCCCCGCCCTGTCGATCCTGATGGAGCTGCGCTCGCGCGCCGTGCTGCACGACATGGGCCGGTTCGAGCTCCAGGTCCTCTATGCCCGCGCCATGACGCGGCTGTGGGAGAAGATCGAACGCCTCCGCCCCCACCCGTCCCTGCGCATCGCCGACTTCGGCACCCGCCGCCGCCATTCGTTCCTGTGGCAAGACTGGTGCGTCCAGGCCATGAGCGAGGGGCTGGGCGACCGCTTCACCGGCACGTCCAACTGCCTGATCGCCAAGAACCGCGATCTGGAGGCGATCGGCACCAACGCCCACGAGCTGCCGATGGTCTATGCAGCGCTCGCCCGCGACGACGCCGAACTGGCCCGCGCGCCCTACGACGTGCTGGCCGATTGGCACGAGGAGCACGACGGCAACCTGCGCATCATCCTGCCCGACACCTATGGCACGCAGGGCTTCCTCGACCGTGCGCCCGACTGGCTGGCCGGCTGGACCGGCATCCGCATCGATTCGGGCGACCCGGCGGAGGGGGCGGAGACCGCGATCCGCTGGTGGAAGGCCCGGGGCGAGGATCCGCGCGAGAAGCTGATCATCTTCTCCGACGGCCTCGACGTGGACCGGATCGAGGCGCTGCACGAGCAGTTCCACGACCGCGTCCGCGTGTCCTTCGGCTGGGGCACGCTTCTGACCAACGACTTCCGCGACCTGGCCCCCGGCGACGCGCTGGCCCCGTTCAGCCTGGTCTGCAAGGCCGTGGCGGCCGACGGCAAGCCCACCGTGAAGCTCAGCGACAACCCCCGCAAGGCGATGGGCCCCGAAGGGGAGGTCGACCGCTATCGCCGCGTGTTCGGCGTGGGCGCGCAGCGGGAGATGGAGGTCGTCGTCTGAGCCGCGCAAGGGGGGTAAACCTTACCCTGTCGGTCGGGAAAATCCGTTGACAGACAGGGCCGAGGTTGACGTTATGTCAGCGTAGTCAACCACGCTCCGTGACCCATGACCGATTCCGCCGCTGCCAAGGACGGGGATCGGGACTCGAAGATCGACGCCGTCTTCGAGACCACGATCGTCGCAGCCGTCGCCCTCGCGGCGCTGATGCTGTTCCTCGCCCCCACGGCGTTCGGCGCGGCCATCCTGCTCTACGACGCGACGGGCAGCGAACCGGCGATCGAGCTGCTGCAGGGCATCTCCGTCGTCTATGGCCTGGCGGCCGGGGCGCAGGTCGAGTTCATCCGCGACCTGTGGGTGGCGTTCCCCGCCCTGATCGCGGGCCTCCTCTACGCCTGGCCGCGCAGCCAACGCGTGATGCTGGGCCTGCTCGCGCTGCTGATGCTCGCGGTCGCGATCGGCAACTCCGTCGTGCTGGAGATCTTCCCCCACGACCCCGACAGCCCGCGGTTCCGATCCATCGTGGAGGAGATCGCCGACGGCGCCCCCCGCGCGCCCGCCATGGTCGGCACCCTGGCCGAACAACTGAAGCTGACCCGCTCCATCGCCGTGCCCTTCGTGATGGTGATCGTCGGGCGGACGCTCGCCAAGGGCAACCGCCGCAAACCCGAACGGGAGGATTGACATGACCCACTTTCGCGGGGCGATGGCCCCAACCGTGCTGGCGGCCCTGTGGACGGCGGTCGCCGCGACCGTGGCGCCGGCGCAGGGCGTCCGCCTCGCCGTGGTCCCGCTGGGCATCCCCACCGACGGGGACGGCGTGTCGCTGCATTCCGTGACCGAGCATGCCGACCTGATGGACGAGAACGTCCACGTCTTCGACTCCTTGCGCCCCGACCGCTGGTCCATCCCGGTCCGCCCCACGCAGTTCCGCAACGACGCCCGCCTGCGGATCGCGCATGACGGGGCGCCCGACACCCCCCTGGCCACGATCGGCATCACGCTGCCCTACATGGCCACGGGCGAGGAGAAGGCCATCGTCCAGGTCGTCGAACGCCACGACGGCGCGAAGGTCCGCGCCGCCTACAGGAACGAGGCCCTGGCCAAAGGGCCCATCGACTGGATGTCCAACATGGTCCACGCCGCCCGGCAGGTGGATTCCGTGACGGGCGGCGGCACGCTGACGGTGGACGAGATCTCGCCCGTCGTCGCGCGCGGCATGGTGGTCTATGCCAACTCCGTGTCGCGGTTGGTGGAGAAGACGAACTGGTTCGACTTCCCCTCCGACCTGGAGCAGCGCCGCGACCTCCTGTCCCTGGCCCGGACGCGGGCCACGCGGGACGAAGGCTTCCAGGTCAGCGCAGCACGCCTGGAACGGGCGGAGCGGGAGCTCGATGCCGCCGCCGGCATCCTCTACGGCCGGTACTGGCAGGCGATAAAGGACACGAACGCGAACACCCGCTGCTTCGGGACCTTCCCCGTCACGCTGGCGTTCCACGATCACCTGCGGGGGCTGGATGCGGAACTGTACGACACGATCGTGGACACCGTCGGGTTCACCCGCACGCAGGTCCTGTCCGAAACCGTCCGCTGCTTCCGGATGCTCTTGTCGCGCGACGGGGCCGCGCAGTTCGCTCTGGACGCGGTGATGGAGGAACCGTTCGGCGGCAACGACCCCCTGGCCGTCCTCGCGGCGCTGCGGAACCGCCTCGACGACACCCGGTTCGCGATCCTGTCCGACCCCGACGTGGCCGCCGATCCCTTCGATCCCGAATGCAGCCCCGCGGGCGTCTCCATTAAGGGGCTGACGACAATCTGCGCCGACCTCGCCTACCTCGATTCCGTCCAACCCGACCTGATACGCGGAGCCTCCCGATGACCCACCCCCTCGCCCCCCTGGCCCTCCTCCTCACCCTCCTGACCCTCGCCCCCGCACTCGCCCACGACGGCGACACCGACGAACGCGGCTGCCATCACAGCGAGAAGGAGGGGTATCACTGTCATTGAAGGGGGGGTGGGACCGGGGGTAGGAGGTTCCTGATCCGCCTGTCGGTCGACTCCTAAGCTTTGGCGATTACATTTTTGATAAACAACGCCCTGCACAAGTAGGGCTTTCCGCCTAACTGCCCGATCAGCCGTCGAACTTAGCGGCGTCCTTTGACTTGGGCTTCACCAACTTCCCTAGCTTCGCGTTGAACTTCGCTTCGTCGTCGTCCGTCTTAAGTTTGCGGGCGGCTTCCTTAAAGCGGTCTAGTTGGGTTTTGTTATTGGACATATCTCTGAACCTTCTTCATGACCTCCTCGCGACCGCCAGACCAGACAGCAGGCGTCAGATCTGAATTAAAGGCAATCTCTCTGCTTTGGTGAGTGATCGCACCCTTATCCAAATTCTCATAAATTAAGAATGGCACGATGTTGGCCACATTATGCTTCTGTAACTCCATAGAGAAGAGAACCGCGCGCAAAACAGTTACGTCATTTGTTGCGGGGAAGACTGCCGCCGTCTTTCCACTGCCGGCCCTCACAACAATATCAACGGTATAATGCGGTAACTCTGGTATCAGCGCCTCAGACACTGAAACAGATGTTTCGCTGAAGGTATCCTCCAACGCCCTGATCAGGTCTTCCCTGAACGTGCTTTTAACAATTTCACGATTAAGAAATAGCAGATCCTGGACGCGCGCCAGAAATGTCAGAAACGGAAGCGCCAAAGCTGCAATCTTGGATTTGGGTACCCATTCGGTGCAAAACAATCCGTCCTCTTCCTCAAGCACAACCCCATGATCTCTTAGAAGGCCAGAGAGTATCTCCATGCGGTTCTCCGACGTGAGATCAACGCCTTGCCCCTCAAGGTCAAACAAAAGGCTCCCGCTGTCCTCAAGGCGAGCGCGCTCGCCTTCGACCCTTGCATAAAAACTAATCGTGTCGCCTGAGAACCACGTTACAGGGGTCGAGATTGCGTAGCCAACTGGAACCTTGTGGACTATGAGACCGTCGCAAAAGGCGGCGCATATTTCTTTCTGTAGGTTCACAGGAAGCCGCCTCCCTTTGCGAATCGATAGCGCGCTGCCGCGAGGGTGAGCGCGCTATCTTCGGTTACGTCAAACGGCACGGAGCATTCATCTTTTGAGAACGATGGCCATACCGACATTAGATTTTTGTCCCTGAGTACGCCTGGGAACGTATCATGAACATTACCACGTATCAGGTGGCAATGCCAGTTCCAATGATCCGTATGAAGTTCGTGAAAACAAACAACTTTCAGCGTTTTCCCAAACTTCATCGCAAGCGTTGCTCGATAGGACTCTTTTTCCTCACTTATTGCCACCAGTACAATGAATTCGTGACCCAAGGCTAAGAATGTGACCGTTCGCCATTTCCAGCCTCGGCCGAGAGACAACTTGTTCCGCGTGAGTGGAAACCTTGCCTTTGGAATTGCACCCGTTTCCCAAGCGCCGGTTTTCACATCGGACTTGTCTGCACGGATAATATCTCCAACTGATAAAGGAGCCGGGTCTGGCATCAAATTGTCACAACTTCTGGGTCAGGCCGTCGATAGGTTAGTCTCTTGCCAACCGCGCCACTCAGAGCGAGCGCGCCGCGTTCAGCGTCTTCTACCCCATTGGCAGAACGATGGTTATAGCGGAAATCAAGTTCCGCCGCGTAGCAGGCGTAGGGTGCGTGTTCATCACGCACCACCAGTAGGTAGGGCGGGGTTTCATCCCGCCATCTCCGTGTCATAGGCAGGAAGCAAGCGCGGGGAGGGCATCCCATGCCCTCCATCCTGCGCCCTCGGTCGCCATCGAACGGCGAGCATGCGACGTCCACCCTACGAACGACGTTACGATCTCACACCCCGGCCCAATGCCGCGGCGAACCAAGCGGACACCACCCGCCCCCTGACCGTCCCGCGAACCCGGATCGAACCACTGCCGGACGGCACGACCGCGGTGACGCCCGACACCGCGCTCCGCCTCGCCCGCGCCTTCGGGACGGCCACACATCGGATGCCCCTTCCGTCGAGCCCAGATCACGATCGGTTTGCTGGCCCTGGAATCACGGCAGGCGAACGACGTACCGATGGACATGCGTATCATGCCATGATGCAGCCATGTGATGATCCTATCGACGAGGGGAAAGCGAGCCACCCTGGCAGTGCAGGGTCGATACGGCAAGGGCTTCCCCGCAAACCTGGTGCGGCGGACGCGTGCCATGCTCACCGCCCTCGACGCCGCCACGACGGTCGAGGATCTGCGCTTCCCTCCCGGCAACCACCTGGAGGAGTCGAGGGGAGACCGTGCCGGGCAGCTTTCTGTCCGGATCAACCAGCAATGGCCCATTTGCTTCGTTTGGACCCCGAGCGGTCCCGCCGAGGTCGAGATCGTCGATTACCATTGAAGGAACGCGACATGAGCCTTCTGCAAGACCCGATGCATCCCGGTGAGGTCCTCGCGGCCCTCTACCTCGAACCCCTGGCCCTCACCCCCATCGCGCTCGCCCGCCGTCTGGGCGTCCCCCGCACGCGGATCGAACGGTTGGTGAAGGGTACGACCGGCGTGACGCCCGACACCGCGCTCCGCCTCGCCCGCGCCTTCGGGACCACCCCCGCCTATTGGATGAACCTCCAAGTCAACCACGACATGGCGCGGGCGCGGGCGAACACGGACCTGTCGGGCATCGACCCCCTCGTCGCCTGATCGCCCGCGCGCCGCCCCACCCCCGCATCCCCGGCCTCGCGCCGGGGCCTCCCTCCACCTCGGACGTCGGTCCCTCCGGCCGGGTCACCCACCCGGCACCCCTCACCACCCGCCGGACGCCGTCGCCCGAGCCCCGTCATTGCCGGCCCCGACCCGGCAATCCACCCGACCCCATGCGCCGATCGGTGGATCGTCGGGTCGAGCCCGACGATGACGGGGCCAGCCCGACGCGTCCGGCCCTACCCGGGCCGCCCACGGCGTCGGACGATCACCCTCGCCGGCTCGTGGAACGACATCGCCGCCGAGCGCGGTGGGGCCGGGCGTCCCGTCACGGCCGCGCCTTGCCCAGCCACTTCTCCCGGTACGCCTCCGGCAGGTCCTCCCCCTCCATCATCCCGGACAGCCGGGCCAGCATGAACGTCCGCAGGACGGCGTTCATGCGCGGCCCGTATCCGTCCCCCATCGCGCGGAAGAACTTCAGGACGTCGTCGTCCAGGCGCACCGTCACCCGCGTCTTCGCCGGGGACCGCGTTTCCCAGATCTCCTCCCACTCGCGGGGCAGGCGCATCTTGACGGTCACGTCGTGCATCAGGTCCCATTCCAGCCGGCTCATCTGCCGGAACAGGTCGTTCAGGTGGTCCCGCTTCTTGCCCTTCACGTCGGTCGTCCGCATCGAAGCCTCCCCGGATCGCATCGCGGACCGATCTGGGGCGGAGCGGTTAACGGACCCTCACCGCACGGTGGTGGTGAACGATGGATGAATCCGGGGGGCGACGTCGCGTATGTACGGGGGCGGAGGACCGGTCGCGCAGCGACGGGCCGGTCCGGGGGACCGGCCCGAGGACCGCAGCGCGGACCGCTCCAGCGGTCCGCCGGACCACCCCCCGCACGGAACGCCACCGCACGGCAAGACCGTCGAAACGCACGATGCCGCGTCTGCTTAGCGGTATGCACGGGGGGTGTACGGGGGGTGCACGGGGGGTGCATGCGTCCTTTTGGCAACACTCCCGCGACCCGTTGCGCGGCGTTGCGCGGACCCGCGGCATTCGACGCAAACGAAGAAGCCCGCTCCCAACGGCCGGGAACGGGCTTCCGAAAGTCAGGAGGCGGGGCCGGTTAGAGTGTACCCCAACTCACTGAAATCCTTGCGGTAAGGGCTGCCTTACGCACGGACCTCCGCGGTTGTCCCGACGCCTCTCTCCAATACCTTTCTAGACACTGGATCACCTCCTTTCGCTATGTTGCCGATAGGGGGGAAGTTGACATCGCGGACGCTCCAGTCAACCCCCCGACGGCGCGATTCCCGTGCGGCGCGTCATCACCCGGAACGGCACCAGCGCCAGCGCCGCGATTCCCAGCTTCACCGCCCAGTCCGCCAGCGCCAGCGCGACCCACAGGGGCCCCGCCGGCGTCGGGTCCTGCGCCCAGCCCACGTCGCCCCAAGCCGTTGGGAACGAAAGGAAACCGGCGAAGGCGATCGTGAAGAACAACGCCGTGTCCACGCTCGACCCGATCAGCGTCGACGTCAGCGGCGCGCGCCACCAGGCCCCGCCCCGCAGCTTCGCGAAGACCGCGACGTCGATCAGCTGCGCGGCCAGGAACGCGACCCCCGACGCCAACGCGATCCGCAGCGTGACGAGCGGCCCGAACTCTCCCACGACCTGCGTCCCGATCAACGAGCAAACCAACCCCGTGCCGAAGCCGGCCAGGACGACTTTGCGCGCGAAATCAGCGCCTTGCCGGCGGTTTGCGACGTCGGTGACGAGGAACGCCAGGGGATAGGTGAACGCCCCCCAGGTCAGATAGCCGTCGGCCAGCAGGAACTGCACGCCGATGTTGGACAGGACGACGATCGCCGCCATCGCGGCGACATAAGGAAGGAAGATCATGGACTTGGACCCGTTTTGACATGGTGGCAGGCGACATGGCCCCGAAGGGCAGGCGCCGCCTAACCCCATGGACGGGGGCCTACAACCCCACCGCCACCAGCGCGCGGGCCAGGATCGGAACGGTGCCCGCGTCAAGCCCCGCCAGGTTCATCCGCCCGTCGCCCACCACGTACACCCCATGCTCGTCCCGCAGGGCCGCCACCTGTTCGGGGCTGGCGTCCAGCCGACTGAACATGCCCTTCTGCGCGGCCACGAACCCGAACCGGTCGGACCCAGTCAGGTCCCGCATATCGTCTCTAAGTCGCTGACGTAGAACGGCAATACCGCCCCGCATCTCCGCCAGCTCGCCTTCCCATTCGGCGCGCAGGGCGGGGTCGTCCAGCACGGTCTGCACCACCCGCGCCCCGTGATCGGGGGGAAAGCTATAGGTCAGTCGGTTCAAGGCCTCCACCGCCCCCTGCACCCGCGCCCGGTCGCCCCCCCGCACGATCAGCAGGCCCGCCCGTTCCCGGTACAGCCCGAAGTTCTTGGAGCACGACACCGCCACCATCCCTTCCGGCACCGCGTCCAGCACGGTCCGCAGGCCCGCGGCGTCCCGGTCCAGCCCGTCGCCCAGCCCCAGATAGGCGAGGTCGATCAGGGGGACGGCGCCCGTCGCGGCCAGCGCATCCGCGATGCGTGCCCAGTCCCCGGGCCGCGGGTCCGCGCCCGTCGGGTTGTGGCAGCACCCGTGCAGCACCACCACGTCCCCGGCCTTCGTCCGGCCCAGATCGCGCAGCATCCCCTCCAGGTCCACCGCCTGCGCGGCCGGGTCGAGGTACCGGTACGACCGCCGCTCCAGCCCCACGTGCCCGGCGATGGCGGGGTGGTTTGGCCAGGTCGGGTCCGGCAGCCAGACCGTCGCGCCCGCGTTCCCCATCCGCACGAGCTGCAACGCCTGGTGCACCGCCCCCGTGCCCCCCGGCGCGGCCGCCATGGCCAGTCCGTCCAGGTCCGCGTCCGCGCCCATCACCAGCCCCGCCAGCGCCCGGGCGAAGGCCGGATCGCCCGGCAACCCGGTATAGGTCTTGGTGTCCTGCGTTTCCAACAGGACGCGCTCCGCCGCCTTCACCGCGCGCATGACCGGCGTGCGACCCCGGGCATCGCGATAGACGCCCACGCCCAAATCGATCTTGTCCGACCGTGGGTCGTCCCGGAACGCCGCCATCAGGGCCAGGATGCCGTCCGGCTTGGCTTGCGGCAGTCCGTCCAACAGGGTCATGCGCCCACCTCCACGTCCAGGTCGGGGTACATGCCCCATTCCGCCCACGACCCGTCGTAGAGCGCGTGGTCCCGCGCGCCCATCCGGGCCAGTGCCAGGTTCACGATCGCCGCCGTCACGCCCGACCCGCAGGTGGTGACGACGGGCTTCGACGGGTCGATCCCGGCCTCCGCGAATGCGATGCGCAGGTCCCCGGGCGCCTTCATCGTGCCGTCCGCGTCGAACAGCGTGGCATAGTGCAAGTTGCGCGATCCGGGGATGTGGCCCGCCCGCAGGCCGGGGCGCGGTTCGGGCGCCTCGCCACGAAACCGCGACGGTCCGCGGGCGTCCACGATCTGCGGGTGCCCCAGCTTGGAGGCGCGGGCCACGTCGGTCACGTCGCGCATCAGGGTCGGGTCGGGCGTCACCGTCATGTGCCGGTCGCGGATGGCGGTGCGGTCCGCCGTCAGGGGCCGGCCCTCCGCCCGCCATTTCGAAAGGCCGCCGTCCAGCACGGCGGCCCGCCGCCCGAACACCCGCAACAGCCACCACAGCCGCGGGGCGCTGAACTGCCCGCGCTCGGCCCCGTCGTGTACGACGATCGTGTGTCCGTCGCCCACCCCGATGCGACGCATCCGGGACATGAACTTGTCCACCGGCGGCGCCATGTGCGGCAGGGCGGAGCGTCCGTCGCTGACCTCCTCCAGCGTGAGGAAGCGGGCGCCGGGGATATGCGCGACCTCGTACTCCGCGCGGGGGTCGCGGCCGCTGTCGGGCATGTACCATGACGCGTCGATCACCCGCAGGTCGGGCGACGTCATCCGTGCGGCCAGCCAGTCGGTCGAGACCAGGGTCGCGGGGTCGTCGGGCTTCGCGGCGGTGGACATGACGGCACCATCCTTTCCGCGGGGGCCGATACCGGGGAAGGGTGGGCCGCGCAACGACCCGTGCGCGATGGGGGCGTCAGGAATGCTCCCGCAGCAGACGCGCCTTCTGGCGCTGCCAGTCGCGCTTGGCGGACGTTTCGCGCTTGTCGGCCTGGTTCTTGCCCTTGGCCACGGCGATCTTCAGCTTCACCATGCCCCGGTGGTTGAAGTACATCACCAGCGGCACCAGCGTGTACCCTTCCCGCGCGGTGGCGTTCCACAGCTTCGCGATCTCCTTGCGGGACGCCAGCAGCTTGCGGCGGCGCTTCTCCTCGTGGCCCCAGGTTACGGCGGGGGCATAGGGCGCGATGTAGCCGTTGGTCAGCCACAGCTCGCCGTCCTTCACCTCGCAATAGCTTTCCGCGATGTTGGCCTGGCCCTCGCGCAGGGACTTCACCTCGGACCCCTGCAGCATGATGCCGACCTCGATGTCGTCCTCGATGGCATAATCGTAGCGCGCGCGCCGGTTCTCGGCGACGACCTTGTAGTTCTTCTCGTCCACGGTCTTCTTGGCCATGCCCCGCACCTAAGGGCGCACGGACCGTCCGTCCAGCCGGTGGGACGCCACGATGTGCGCCAGGGCCAGCACGGCGGCCAGCCCGCCCGCCACGCCCAGCCCCCGCAGGCCATATCCGGCGATGACCCATCCGCCGGCCGCGGCGCCGATCGCCGCGCCGAGGTAGATGGACGCCGCGTGCAGCGACAGCGCCACCGGCGCGCGGGGCCCGGCCAAGCCGACGATCCGCACCTGCTGGCCCGAGTTGAACGCGTATCCGGCGGCGTTCCACCCGAGGATCAGCAGGGCGACCCAGCCCAGGGGCAGAGGCAGCGACGACAGCATCGGCATCGCGGCCACCTGCGCCGCGGCCAGCAGGATCAGCGTCTGCACCGGCCCCAGCCGGTCCGCCAGCGCCCCGCCCGCCAGGTTGCCGGCGACGGCACCCAGCCCGGCCACGACCAGCATCGCGGTGACGCCGTCCCGGCCCAGGCCCACCGTCGCCTCCAGCAAGGGCGCGAGGTAGGTGAAGGGGACGTAGATCGCGGCCAGGTACGTCGCGGTGAACAGGATCGCGAAGACCAGTCGGCGATCGGCCAGCACCGCCCCCAGATCGGCCATGCGGACCGGTTGGAACCGCAGCCCCGCAGGCACGATCCGCCACGCCGCGAGCGCGCAGGCGCCCGCCAGGACCGCCACGATCCAGAATGCCGCGCGCCACCCGAACGTATAGGCGACCCAGGACCCGAACGGCACGCCGACCACCTGCGCCACGGTCAGCCCCAGGAACACCAGCGCCAGCGTCCGACCCCGCGCCTCCGGCGGGGCCAGGGCGGCGGCGATGGCCGCGCCGACGGGGGTCGTGAGGCCTGCGCCCGCCGCCGCCAGGACCCGCGCGCCCAACAGGGCGGCCAGGGACGGGGCGAGGGCGGACGCGACCGCCGCGATGGCGAACGTGCCCAGCCCCGCCACCAGGACCGTGCGGCGCCCGATCCGCCCGGTGGACGCCACCAGCAGCGGCGACAGCACGGCATAGGACAGGGCATAGACCGTCAGGATCCAGCCCGCGCCCTCCGGGCTCAGCGACAGGCCGCCGGCGATGGGCGTCAGAGCCCCGATCACCAGGAACGCCCCCATGCCGATGGCGAAGTTTGCAGCCGACAGAAGCGGTATCAGCCCCCGCGGGACGGCGGGGGCGGGGGTGGTCAATGCAACAGGCCGGCCATCCGCATCGCGGATTCGATCCGCCCGCCCGCGGCGTCGGTCACGGGAACCAGCGGCAGGCGCACGTCCGGTCCGCAGCGTCCAAGCAGCGACAGCGCGTGCTTGGCGCCCGCCAGCCCCGGTTCGGCGAAGATGGCCCCGTGCAGCGGCATCAGTCGGTCCTGAATCGTCAGCGCGGTGGCATAGTCGTTCGCCAGGCACGCCGCCTGCATCTCGGCCAGCAGTTTCGGCGCCACGTTGGCGGTGACGCTGATGCAGCCCACGCCGCCCTGGGCGTTGAACCCGTGCGCCGTCGCGTCCTCGCCCGACAGCTGCACGAAGTCCGCCCCGCAAGCGATGCGCTGCGCGCTGACCCGCGCTAGGTCGCCGGTCGCGTCCTTCACGCCCACGATCGCCGGATGCTGCGCCAACCGACCCATGGTGGCGGGCGTCATGTCCACGGCGGACCGGCCCGGGATGTTGTAGATCACGATCGGCAGCCCGACCTCGGCCACGGCCTCGAAGTGCCGCAAGAGGCCGTCCTGCGTCGGCTTGTTGTAATAGGGGACCACCACCAGGGCCGCATCCGCGCCCGCGTCCTTCGCATGACGGACGTAGTGCAGGGCCTCCGCGGTGTTGTTGGATCCCGCGCCCGCGATCACGGGCACCCGCCCGTCGGCCCGTCGCACCACGGCCGTGACCACGGCCTCGTGCTCGGCATGCGTCAGGGTGGGGGACTCGCCCGTCGTGCCCACGGGGACCAAGGCGGACGTCCCCGCCTCCACGTGCCAGTCCACCAGCGCGTCCAACGCGGTGCCATCGACCGCATCCCCCGCGAACGGGGTCACCAGCGCCACCATCGAACCCTTGAACATGACGGTCCCTCCCTCGACGTCGACGCGACGGTCCGCGCGGCGTGTAGCGGCGGGTGGCCGCAGGAACAAGAAGCGACGGGCGGGCGGGTTCCGGCGAGCGCGCGATTGCGCTAGAGGGCGGACCGGGGGAAGCGAAGGGTGGTGGCGATGTCTGTTCTGCGACGTCTGGGTCTGGCCGCGGCCGTGGCTCTCCTGTCTTGGCCCGCAGCAGCGGAGACCGAGTTCGAGCTGGGCCTCGACCGCTTCCGCGCGCAGCAATACGACGCGACCCGTGCGGCGCGGTCGCGCGTGGACGACCCCGTCCTGCGCGACGTCCTCGACTGGCACCTCCTGCGCGCCCGCGAAGGCACCTTCGCCGAAGCCGCCGCCTTCATCGAACGCAACCCGGACTGGCCCGGCCTGCCGCTCCTGCGGGCCCAGGCCGAACGCATGATGCCCGCCGCGCTGCCGCCCGAACGGGTCGTGGCGTTCCTGGGCGGCGAGCCACCGCGCACCGCCGAGGGCGCCCTGCGCCTGGCCATCGCCCTGCGGGCCCTGGATCGCATCGGCGCCGCGGAGGCCGCGTCGATCGACGCCTGGCTGGAGAAGCCGATGACCGCCGCCGCGCAGGCGGGCTTCCTCGCGGTCTTCGGCGACCTGCTCGCCCCGTTCCACCCCGCGCGCCTGGACGCCATGGTCTGGGATGGACACACGGAATCGGCCGAGCGGATGCTGGACCTGGTCGGCGGCCCCGAGGCCGCGCTCGCCCGGGCCCGCATCGCCCTGCGCGAGGAACGCGCGGGCGTCGACACCCTGATCGAGGCGCTGCCCGACGGCTGGGCGGATCACCACAGCCTGGCCTACGAACGCTTCAGCTGGCGGCTGGGGAAGGGGCGCCGCGACTCCGCGCTGGAAATGCTGTTCGCGAACGACGCCGGGGCCGATGCCCTGGGCGACCCGCCCGCCTGGGCGGCGCACCGCCTGCGCCTGGCGCGCGGGCTGATGCAGGACGGCCGCCTCGCGGACGCGTACCGCGTTGCCGCGAACAACCACCTGCCGCCGGGCCACCGCCTGGCGGGGCAGATCGAATGGCTGGCGGGCTACATCGCGCTGCGCTTCCGCGACGACCCGGGTGCGGCGGCCGAACACTTCCGCCGGATGGACGCCGCCGTGGCCTCGCCCATCTCGAAGGGGCGGGCGGGCTATTGGCTGGGCCGCGCCCTGCAGGAGGCGGGCGACGCGGCGGGCGCGCGGGCGGCCTATGCGGCGGGGGGGCGCTACCAGACCAGCTTCTACGGCCAGCTTGCCGCCGAACGCGCCGGCCTGCCGCCCGACCCGAACCTCGCGGGGGACGAAGTCTTCCCGGCCCTGGCCGACACGCCCCTGGCCCGCAGCACCGTGCTCGACGCCGCCCGCAAGCTGGCCGCCCTGGGCGAGCGCAGCCTCGCGGAACGGTTCGCGGCCCACATGGCCGAAACCCTGGACCGCCCCCTGATCGGCACCCTGATCGACGAGATCCTGCGTTGGGACGAGCCGCACATCGCGCTGATGACCGCCAAGCGCGCCGCCCGCCGGGGGTTGGAGCTTCACCGCGGATACTATCCCGTCACCGACCTGGCGACCCTGCCCAGCCCCGTCGCGCCGGAGCTGTCGCTGTCCATCGCGCGGCGCGAATCCGAGTTCGACCCCGTGGTCGTGTCCCATGCCGGCGCGCGCGGCCTGATGCAGGTCATGCCCGGCACCGCGCGCGCGGTCGCGGGCGATCTGGGCCTGCCCTATTCCGCCCCGCGCCTGACCGCCGATCCGCTCTACAACGCGCGCCTGGGCACGGCCTACCTGGCGGAGCTGGAGGGGGAGTTCGGACGCTCCCCCATCCTCGTGCCCGCCGCCTACAACGCGGGGCCGTCGCGGGCGCATCGCTGGACGGCGCGGCTGGGGCGCGTGTCGGACCCGTCCGTGGACCTGGTGGACTGGATCGAGGACGTCCCCTTCGCCGAAACGCGCAACTACATCATGCGGGTGTCCGAAAGCCTTCTGCCCTATGCCGCCCAGCTGCGCGGCCTGCCGGAGGAGATGCCCCTGTCCCGCTGGCTGCGCGACGGATACGGCGCGGACCTTCCGGCCGCCACGGCAACGAAGGCCACGCGCAACTGACGGGAAGGGCGCGCCCGGGCCGAATGGCGGAACGCCTCCGTACCTGCGGGGTCTCCGGGTCCGGTCCGGAAACGACGATCGGCTAGGCCGGCACGTCCCACGCCACGCCCGGCTCCGGCACGCGGAACCTGTCCCGCTCCGCCTCCGACAGCGCGTCGCGCAGCAGGCGCGGGGGGTCCAGCCTCCCCTCGTCGGTCATGCGGAAGCAGCCCCAATGGGTCGCGACGGCATGGCGCGCCCCGCACAGGCGGAACCCTTCGGCCGCTTGGGCGGGGTCCTGATGCTCGTGCTCCATGTGCCAGCGGGGGGCGTATGCGCCGATGGGAATGGCGGCCAGCCGCACGGGGCCGTCGGTCGCATAGGGGCGGCCCCCGTCGAACCCCGTGTCCCCCATCAGCAGCACGCCGCCCACCGGCGTCCGCAACAGGAACGACGCCCACAACGCCAGATCCCGGTCCGCGCCGTATCGCTGCGACCAGTGGCGGCAGGGCAGGGCGGTGATCGCGAAGCCGCCGCCCAGGTCCAGCGTCCCGCCCCAGTCCAGGACGTCCACCGGCAGACCCGGAACCTCGGCCCGCAGGGGCACGTCGTTGCCCAAGGGCGCCACGCAGCGGCACGGATGCGCGTCGCGCAGACCGCGCAGCGTCGGCGCGTCCATGTGATCGTAATGGCTGTGGGTGACCACGGCCAAGTCGACGGGCGGCAGGTCGTCCCACGCCACGCCCGGTGCGTGCCACCGCTGCGGTCCCACCCAAGCCACGGGGGACGCGCGGTCCGACCACAGAGGGTCCAGCACCACGTTGCGCCCCGCCACCTGCACCAGCACGGTCGCATGGCCCACGAAGGTCACGCGCAGGTCGTCCACCCGGGCGTCGGGCACGGCCGGGGCGACCGGCGGGGCGGGCGGCCAGTCGGCCTGCCGCCGCGTGGCGATCCAGCGGGCGGAGGTCAGCGCGTCGGGATGCGACGGGCCGGAGGGGTTGAAGAACCGCGTCCCGTCGAAGTGGTCCGACGGCGAGCCGTGGTGCCAGGGCCCGCGCGCGGTCATCGCCGACCAGCGCGTGTCACGACGGGAGATCCCAGACCTCGCCGGGCGCCATCGCCCGGAACCGCGCCGCGTCGATGCCCTTCGCCGCCAGGGCCTCGCCCAGCAGGCGGGGCGGTTCGGGCCGGGCCTCGTCGGTCAGCTGGAACGTGCCCCAATGGTGCCCCACGGCATGACGCGCGCCACACAGGGAGAAGCCCTCCACCGCCTCCGCCGGGTCCTGGTGCTGCGGCGCCATGAACCAGCGCGGGGCGTAGGCCCCGATCGGCAGCACCGCCAGGCGGATGTCCCCCGGCAGGCCCCGGTACGGCCGTCCGCCGTGGAACCCCGTGTCGCCCACGTGGTAGATCCGGCCCCGGGGCGTGTCGATCAGGAACGCGGCCCAAAGCGCCGCCGACCGGTCCCGCGTGCCCCGCGCGGACCAATGATGGCACGGCGTCAGCCGCACGGTCAGGCCCGCCACCTCCGCCGCGTCGCCCCAGTCGTGGGCCCGCGCGTCGATGCCCGGCACGGCGTCGCGCATGATCGTGTCGTTGCCCAGGGGCGTCACCACCGGCATCGCGTGGCGCGCGTGCAGGCGCCGCAGCGTTTCCACGTCCAGGTGGTCGTAATGGTTGTGGCTGACCAGCACCGCGTCGATCCGGGGCAGGGCGTCGAAGGCGATGCCCGGCGCCGTCACCCGCGCGGGGCCCGCGAAGTCGAAGGGCGACACCCGCTTGGACCAGACCGGGTCGGTCAGGACGTTGCGACCGGCCACCTGGATCAGCAGGCTCGCATGGCCCACCATCGTCACCCGCAGGTCGTCCACGTCCGCGTCGGGCGCGACCTGGGACACCGGCACCGCGTCGGGCCATTCGGCCTTGTCGCCGCCCAATTGCCAACGCAGGAGGTCGCCGAACCCGCGCGGCGTCTCGCCCCCCGGGTTGAAGAACCGTGACCCGTCGTAATGGTCGCTGACGGGCCCGTCGTAGTACGGGTTGGTGCGGCGGGTGGTCTGGACCGCGCAGGCGGCCGCGCCCAGAACGCCCCCCAGCGCGCCCAGCTGCAGGAAGCGGCGGCGCGTGCTCATGGGGGGAAGGTAGGGGTGCGGGGGGCCAGGGGAAAGCCCCCCCGCGATGTGCGGACCAGATCGGGGTGGGGCGGATCAGCCGATCACGCCGCCGCCCTGCTTGGTCACGGTGACGACCGACGGACGCGGGGGCATGCCTTCGGCGAAGTCGGGCCAGCGGGTGCTGGGGTCGTCGAAGGTCGACGTCCGACCGAACTCGGGCCAGCCGCCGTCGCCGTCGCCCGGGTGCTGCACCGCCAACAGAAGCGCTTCGCCGTCGTTCAGGAAGTGCGGACCGCACAGCTCGGCCCCCACCGGCACGCGGTAGAAGTGCCGCGACGTGCCCCGCGCTTCGCCTTCCGTGTCCACGGCCCACAGCCCGTCGGCACGGCCCGTGTCCTCGAAGGCGTTGCCGTCGGTGGACACCCAAAGGCGCCCGACCGCATCGACCGCGCAGTTGTCGGGCATGCCGAACCAGCCGTTCTCGGACGTGGCGGGGTTGAACGTCGCGCCCACCTCGGCCACCGACGGGTCGCCGCAGCGCACCAGGATGTCCCAGGTCATGCGGTCGGCGGCGAAGTCGCCGTCCGGCGCCGTCATCTCGATGATGTGGCCGAACGCGTTCTCGGGCCGCGGGTTGGCGGCGTTCTCGTCGCCGGGCTTACGGCGGGTGTTGTTGGTCAGCATGACGTAGACCGTGCCGCGGACGTCGTTGGGCTCCACGTCCTCGGGGCGGTCCATCGGCGTGGCCTCCAGGAAGTCGGCGGCCCGGCGCGTCTGGATCATCACGTCGCCCTGATCGGCGAACCCGTTCTCGGGGGTCAACGGCCCCTCGCCGTGGATCAAGGGCAGCCACGTGACCGACCCGTCCGCGTCGTAACGCGCCACCGACAGGACGCCGTCGTCCAGGATGTCCGGGTTCGGGTTCGCCGGGTCGTAAGCCGCGTTCGTCACGAACCGATAGACGTAGTCGAACCGTTGGTCGTCGCCCATGAAGGTCACGACGCGGCCATCGGGGTTCACGACCGAATGGGCACCCTCGTGCTTCATGCGGCCCAAGGCGGTGCGCTTCTTGGGCGACGACGTCGGATCGCTCGGATCGACCTCGACCATCCAGCCGAAGCGGTTGGGCTCGTTGGGCTCCTTGGCGGTGTCGAATCGGTCGTGGAACTTGCCCCAGGCGTACCAGTTGCCTGGGATGCCGTAGCGGGCATAGTCGGCGGCGATGGGATCGTCGTCGGTCAGCCCTTCCTCGGCGGAGGCGTCCTCCTCGCCCCAAAAATAGCCGTTGAAGTTCTCCTCGGCCATCAGCCACGTGCCCCAGGGCGTGATGCCGCCGGCGCAGTTGTTGACCGTGCCCAGGACGGCCCGGCCGGTCGGATCGGCGGCGGTCCGCATCTTGGGGTGGCCCGCCGCGGGGCCGCTGATCTCCATCGGCGTGCCGAGGTGGATGCGGCGGTTGTAGGGGCTGTCTGTCACGGTGGACCAGCGACCGTCGGCGTCTCGCCGGATCTCGATCACCGTGCCGCCATGGGCGGCCATCTCGATGTCGACCATATCGCGGGTGGTGTCGGCGAAGGCCAGATCGCCGTCCTGGCGATCCAGACCGGGGAACATCAGCTCCTCGTTCGTGTATTCGTGATTCACCACCATCAGGTGCCGACCGTCATCGCCGGGTGCCTCCGGATGAGGCACGGTGCCCACGAAATCGTTGTTGTAGCCGAATTGCTTCGCCTGCGCCTCCGCAGTCTGGTCGCGCGGATCGAAGGCCGGCGCGTCGGCCAGCACCGGGTCGCCCCAGCGGATCAGCACGTCCGCGTCGTAGCCCGGCGCCACGGCATGGTCCGCCGTGACGGTCGCGTCCAGCTCCTCGAACCCGAAGGCGCTTGACCCGGCCGCGTGGGCCCGGCCCGCGGCCAGGGCCATCGGGCTGACGGTCGCGGCGATGGCGGTGAAGCCCAGCGCACCCTTCAACATGTCGCGGCGGTTCATGCGCCCCGCGATCACGTCGCCGATCGTGGGCGCGGTGGAACGGTTGGACGGACGGTCCTCGGACGCGTCGGCGCGCTGGGAACGGTTGGCTGGGTCGAAGACGGTATACTTCACGGCACGGGTCCTCTGCCTGTTGATCGTTCGGTCTGGCAGACCGACAGGACCAGCCCCGTGCGACGCGCCCGTGATGGTTCGGACACGGAACCATGACGGCGCCCCCCCCCGATCGAGGTCCTTGCGCCGCGGCGCCGCATCTGCGCTGCTGACCCGACGACACCCCACCCGGGCAGAAGCCGGACACCGGCCGCGGGCGGATCGTCGGGACATCGACATCGGACAGGGGGCCAACCCATGGAGATCACAGTCGCCGCCACGCAGATGCGGCACACGCGCGACTATGCCGACAACATGGACCGGGCGGAGGCGCTGATTCGCGACGCCGCCGCCGCGGGCGCCAACCTGGTGCTGCCGGGCGAGCAGTTCGCCTCCCACGAGTTCCAGTTCATGGAGATGGGCCCCGAGATCTTCGACTTGGCCGAGGACGCGGAGGGCCCCACCGTGTCGCGGATGCGCTCGGTCGCGAAGGAGCTGGGCATCGTCATCCCCGCCAACGTGTTCGAGCGGGCGAACAACGCGCATTACAACACCGTCGTGATGATCGACGCGGACGGATCGGTCCTCGGCCGCTACCGCAAGTCCCACATCCCACTGGGCCTGCCCGGCTGCTACGAGAAGGTCTATTCCAACCCCGGCGACACGGGCTTCGTCGTGTTCGACACGGCCTTCGGGCGCGTTGGCTCCGGCGTGTGCTGGGACCAGTGGTTCCCCGAGGCCGCGCGCATCATGGCGCTTAAGGGGGCGGAGGTGCTGCTCTACCCTTCCGCCATCGGGTCGGACTGCCATTCCCATTGGCAGACCGTGATGCGCGGGCACGCGGCGGCCAACATCGTGCCGCTCGTCTGCTCGAACCGCGTCGGCACGGAGGAAGGCAGCCTCGGCGCGGTCACCTTCTTCGGCCAATGCTTCGTCGCCGGCCCCAAGGGGGAGGTCCTGGCCGAGCGAGACGCCACCTCCGAAGGCTTCGCCACCGCGACCTTCGACCTGCGCGCCATCCGCGAGCTGCGGAACTTCTGGGGCCTGTTTCGCGACCGGCGCCCGGACCTTTACGGTCCGCTGCTGACGATGGACGGCGCGACCCGGGTGCCCGCGTGAACGCCCACCTGCTGCCCTTCACCGACCCCCGCGCGGCCGAGGCCTCGCCGCCGCGCCGCATGGTCCGCGGGCAGGGGGCCACCGTATGGGATGTCGACGGCCACGCGTTCCTCGACGCCGTATCGGGCCTGTGGTGCGCGTCGCTGGGCTTCGCCCCGTCGCGCCTACGCGATGCCGCCGCCCGCCAGATGGACGAACTGGCGTACTACCATTCCTTCATGGGCCGCACCTGCGCGGTGACGGACCGCCTGTCGCGCGAGCTGACCGCGCTCCTGCCCGCGGGGCTGGACCACGTCCTCTACGGCACGTCGGGGTCGGAAGCCGTGGAGGCCGCGGTGAAGCTCGCACGTTATTGGCAGGCGGGGCGGGGCAGGCCAGGCAAGACCCGCGTGATCGCGCGCGACGGGGGCTATCACGGCTCGCTCGTGACCTCCGCCGCGCTGACGTCCATGGCCTATTGCCACGACGGGTTCCACCTGCCCGCGGACGCCGTGATCCGCGTGGGCCGGCCCCACGTCCTGCGCGACGCCGACCCGGGCGAGGACGAACAGGCGTTCGCGGCCCGCCTCGTGGCCGAGCTGGAGGCCACGATCCTGGACGAAGGCCCCGACACGATCTGCGCCATGATCGCGGAGCCCGCGATGGGCTCCGGCGGCGTGATGCTGCCCCCCGAAGGATATTGGAACGGCGTGCAGGACGTCTTGCGCCGCCACGACATCCTGCTGATCGCCGACGAGATCATCACCGGCTTCGGCCGCACGGGCCGCTGGTTCGGGTGTCAGACCTACGGCATCGCGCCCGACATGATGACCTTGGCCAAGCAGCTGACCGGCGCCGTCTTCCCCCTGTCGGCGGTCGCCATGACCGGGCGCATCCGGGACGGGATCGCCGACCACGCGCACGGTCTCGGCACGCTCGGGCACGGCGTCACCTATGGCGGCCACCCCGTCGGCGCCGCCGTGGCGTTGGAAGCGTTGGCGATGTACCGCGAGATGGACCTGGAATCCCACGTCGCCCGCATGGGCGCCGGGTTGGAGGCCGCGATGGCCCCCGTCCGCGCCTTGCCGGGCGTCCTGGACGTCCGCCGCGTGGGCCTGATGATGGGCGTCGAGCTGGCCCCCGGCCACGCCGCCCGCGCCGCCGCGGCGGCGGAGGATCGGGGCGTCCTGTTCCGCCTGATCGGTGACGTCCTCGGCATCGCGCCGCCCTACGTGACCACGGACGCGGAGATCGCGCGCATCGGCGCGGTGATGGCGGACGCGGTGCGCCAAACGGCGCGGATCCCGAAAGCCGAACCGGCCTGACCCCGCGTCGCCCCGGGCGGCAGGGCCGCGCGGGCGCGGGCGCGGCCCTCCGCCTCAGGCGGCGCTTCGCCCGTTCTCCTGTGCCGCGGCCGCGTCGCCGATGTCGAACCGCTCGACGGTCGTGGACAGGTCGCGCACCGCCGCGTCCATCGCCTCGCAGCGCGCGCCCGTGCGGGTCGCCATCGTCGCGTTGCTCGCGGTGGCGTCGCGCAGCTGGGTCATCGCGATGCCGATCTCGCCGATGCCGTCGGCCTGCCGGCCCGCGGTCCGCATGACGTCGTCCATGCGCGCGGCGACCTCGGCCACGGCGCGGGCCATCGTCTCGACGGTGCCGCCCATCTCGTCGGCCAGCGCCACGCCGCCCTCCACGTCGGCCTCGCTCGCGCCGACGACGTCGGCGATCTCCTGCGCGGCGTCCGCCGTGCGCCCCGCGAGGGCCCGGACCTCGCCGGCCACGACGGCGAAGCCCCGTCCGGCCTCGCCGGCACGCGCCGCCTCCACGCCCGCGTTCAGCGCCAGCAGGTTGGTCTGGAACGCGATGCCCTCGATCACGTCCACGATGCCCCGGATCTTCCGCGAGCTCGTTTCCAGCTGTCCCATCGTCTCGATCGACCGCGCCGCCACCGCGCGACCGGTCTCGCCGTCGCGCAGGCTGGCCGCGACCGTGTCGCGCGCGGCGGATGCGACGTCGGTCACGCCAGCCACGGCGGCCTTCAGGTCGTCCAGCGTCGCCGTGGCCTCCGCGATCGCGGAGGCGGACGAATGGGTCCGGGCCTCCAGGTCCCCCACGGCGGCGGAGATGTCCGACGACGTGGCCCGCAGCGCCAGGGACTGCGCCGCCGCCGTCGCCACGATGTCCGCGAGCTGCGCCCGCGCATCGTCCACGCCCCGCAGCACGTCGCGGAACCGACCCGACAACCCCTTCGCGGGCGCCGGCATCAGACGGCCCGACGCGATGTTCCCCAGTTCCTCCTCCGCCGCGGTGAACAGGGCCTCCAGCCGGTCCAGCATCACGTTCAGCGCACCGGCCATCGCGCGCGACGGGGCGTGGTCGGGATCGACCGCCGCGCGGTGCGACAGGTCCCCCTCCGCCGCATGCTCCAGGACCCGCGTGACCTCCCGCTGCAGCGCCTGGATCCGGGCCGCCTCCGCACGGGCCGCCCGCGACTGTTCCTCGATCCGCCGGGCGGAGGCCTGCGCCTCGTCCGCCGCATCCCGTTCGGCATCCGCCAGGCGCGCGCGCTCACGGGACGCGGCCTCCACCTCCCGGGCCAGGCCGATCGCGTCGCGGGACGCGTCGTGGAAGGTCTGCGCCACCCGCGCCATGTCGCCGAACTCGTCGCGCGCCGATTGGCCCGGCATGGTCCGGGCGGCGTCGTCCGCTTCCCCGACCACCATCGCGTCCCGCAACGCGCCCAGGGGCCGAACGACCCGGCGGCGGACATAGAGGCCGTTCCCCAGCGCCGCGGCGGCCGCCAGGACGGACGCGATCAGCGCGATCGCCACGGAGACGACGAGGTTCCGCTCGCACGCCGCGATCCCGTCGGCGAACCGAAGCGACACGGCTTCGAGGAACCGCTCGATCGGGGCCATGATGTCGCCCTTGATCGCGTGATATCTCCGCGAATGCATCAACTGTCGGGCCAGCTCCAGATCCGGGGGGCCGTTCAGCGTATAGCTGCCGTCCTCCTCCATGAAGATGCCCTTCACGGCGTTCATCGCCCGGACTTCCAGATGCACGAGGTCGTCGGAATTGGCCTGCGCTTCCGCCAGCAGCGCGAACTCCGCCTCCGTGAACCCGGCCTCGCGCATCAACTCGGCCAGGGGCACCGCCCGTCCGCTGCCGGGCGACGCGGGGCGGTCGGCCGCCACGAAGTCCCAATAAATCCGGTCGTAATGCGTCGGACGTTCCGCCACTCCGTTCCGGATGGCCAGGATCTCGTGGAAGTACGTCTCGTAGCGCGGATCGGCCGTCACGACGTAGGTGCGGGCGAACCGGGTCAGGTCGTCGCTGCTTTGGCGCAGCTCGTCGGCCAGCCGGACGGAACGCGCATGGCTCTCGTGCATGTGGTGCAGGCCGCGCGCCGACCAAGCCGCCAGGCACAGGCCCGCCACGGCCGCCAGGGCCAGGGCCGGCGTGATCCAGGACATCGCCGTGGCGATGCGGGTGATGGAACCGTGCCGGGTCCGGGCGGACGGGGTGTGTTCGGACGACATGGCCCCGCCTAGTCCCGCAGGTATGAACGAAAGGTTGCCCCTGCGTCCGACGCGATGTCGCACCGGAAACCTGACTCTTTAATTCGTTCTCAACGCAGTCGGCCCAGAACACGACGGAGCGATCCTTCGACATCGCTGCAGCGTGGAGGCACGAATGGCGGAAAACGAGTTCAGCCTGGCACGGGTCCGGCCCGTTCTGGAACGTGAGATGCTCGTGATGTCCTTCGTGACGATCGTGTCCTTCTCGGCGGTTATGTGGCTGAAGGGGCTCGCGTTCATCGCGCCGCTGTCCGTGTCGCTCGTCTGCATCGTCGCCGCGCTGACGCTTCGGGCGATCGCCCCGCGCCACGGTCCGATCTGGGTCAGCCAGTTGATGCTCGTCCAGTGTGCCGCGTTCATCGCGGCCGCGTCCGGCACCCCGTGGCAATCGGACGTCCACGTGTTCTTTCTCGTGGTCCTGGCGAGCTGCGCGATCATGGCCAGCGTGCCAGCGCTGTTCGCCTGTTGCGCGTTCCTCGTCGCGTATCAGATCGGCTTCGGGCTCGCTGTGCCCACCCTGGTCTATCCGTCGGCGTCCTTCGCGGACAACTGGCCCCGGATGGGTGTCCACGTCACGGCCGCCCTGCTCGCGACCTCGCATCTGCTGCGCATAGCCCGGATCCGCGGCCGCCTCCACCGTGCCGGCGACAGGCAGAGGGTCGCGCTGACCGAAGCATTGGCACAGGCATCGAACGCGACCGACGCCGCCGAAGCACAGAAACGCAGGGCCGAGGCCGAAAGCGTCCGGACGCGGGGCGCCCTGGCGGACGCGGAGCGGGCGTCCGACCTGGCCCGCAACGAAGCCCAGCGCGTTCGGGATGCGGAAAGGGCGGCCAGGGAAGCGAAGGTTCGCGAGGATGAGAGGGCGGAGGCGAACGCGGCCGCACAGACCGCCGCCCTCGACGCGCTCGCCGAGGCGCTGGAAGCGCTGGCCTCCGGCCGGATCGAGGCACGCATCGACGCGCAGATGCCGGCGGGATTCGAACGTCTCGCGTCGGACTACAACGCGGCGATCACGCGCCTGGCCCGTATGATCGGGACGATCTCGACGCACATGGCCGCGATGCGGTCGGAAACCGATGCCCTGGTCGCGATGTCGCAGGAACACGGCGCGCTCGACACCCGCCGCACGAACGACACCGTGGAGTTCGCCCGCCGGCTCAATCTCGTGCGCGTCGGCGTCACCGGAACGGCGGCCAGCGTGCGTGACGCCGAGGCCGCCGCCCGCGCGATGCGCAGCGAGGCCGAAGCCGGCTCCGCCGTGATGTCGCAGGCCACCGAAGCGATGGAGATGATCGACGCCGCCGCCGGCGAGGTTCGCACCGTGACCGCCCTGATCGAGGACATCGCGTTCCAAACCAACCTGCTCGCCCTCAACGCCAGCGTCGAGGCAGCGCGCGCGGGGCCGAGCGGTCGCGGGTTCGCCGTGGTCGCCACCGAGGTGCGGTCGCTGGCGCAACGATCCAGCGACGCCGTGGCGAAGATCGACGCCATCCTGTCCCACTCGGAGGAACACGTCCGGTCCGGCGTCGAGCTGGTGGGTCGGACCGGCGCATGCCTGTCGACCATCACGTCCCACGTGGAGGAGACGGCGGCCGAACTCGCGCGCATCGCATCCGATGCCGCGGAGCACGCGAACGGGATCGAGAAGCTGGGTAGCTGGGCCGATCGCACGACCGCCGCGGAAACCAAGGCGAGTGCGGCCCGGATCGAGGCGCGTTCGAAGGCCCTGGAACAGCTGCAGGAGGATGCGGCCAAGGTCGGCGCGGCCGTCGCGCAGTTCGAAGACCGCGGAGGGTCGACCGGGAACGCCGTTCGCGCCGCCTGAGATACGCGCGTCCCGGCGATCCGAATCCGGCCCTTCACCTCCCCCCCGGGCGTCGCTACACCGCCCCGGCTGATTGCCGGAAGGTCCATTCATGTCCGCTCACGGCCCCGCCGCCCCCCTGACCGCGACCCCCTCCGGCCCCCTTTCGGGCGAGGCGCACGTGCCGGGCGACAAGTCCATCAGCCACCGTGCCCTGATCCTCGGCGCGATGGCCGTGGGCGAGACGCGGGTGACGGGCCTCCTGGAAGGGCAGGATGTCCTGGACACGGCGGCCGCGATGCGCGCCTTCGGGGCGACGGTCGAGAAGAGGGGCGACACGTGGTCGATCCACGGGATGGGCGCCGGCGGCTTCCTCGAACCCCAGGACGTCATCGATTGCGGTAACTCGGGCACCGGGGTGCGCCTGATAATGGGGGCGGCGGCCACGCACGACTTCGCCGTCACTTATACCGGCGACGCGTCCCTGCGGTCCCGCCCCATGGCGCGCGTCACCGATCCCCTGACGCTCTTCGGCGCGCGGGCCCACGGGCGGTCGGGCGGGCGCCTGCCCATGACCGTCGTGGGGGCGGCCGATCCCGTGCCCGTCAGCTATGCCACGCCCGTCGCCTCCGCGCAGATCAAGTCCGCGGTGCTCCTCGCCGGCCTGAACGCCCCCGGCGAGACCGTCGTGATCGAGCGGGAGGCCACGCGCGATCATTCCGAACGGATGCTGGCGGGCTTCGGCGCGGCGGTGGAGACGCGGAAGACGGAGGAAGGGCGGCGGATCACCCTCGTGGGCCAGCCCGAACTCCGCCCCCAGACCCTCGCCGTGCCCCGCGACCCGTCCTCCGCGGCGTTCCCCGTCTGCGCGGCGCTGATCGTGCCGGGCTCGGACGTGCTGGTCCCCAACATCGGGCTGAACCCCACCCGCGCCGGCCTGTTCGAGACGTTGCGCGAGATGGGCGCCGACCTGCGCTACGAGGACGAGCGCGAGGAGGGGGGCGAGCCCGCCGCCGACCTGCGCGCCCGCTTCTCGCCCGACATGAAGGGGGTGGAGGTTCCCCCCGACCGCGCCGCCTCCATGATCGACGAGTACCCCATCCTGTCCGTCGTCGCGGCCAACGCCACCGGCACGACGTCCATGCGCGGCGTGTCCGAGCTGCGGGTGAAGGAAAGCGACCGCATCGACGCCATGGCCACCGGCCTGCGGGCCTGCGGCGTCACCGTCCGCGACGGCGACGATTGGTGGGAGGTGGACGGCTTGGGCCCGGGCGCCGTGCCAGGCGGCGCGACCGTGGCCACGCATCTGGACCACCGCATCGCCATGTCGTTCCTGATCTGCGGCATGGCCGCCCGGCGCGGCGTCACGATCGACGACGTCGGCGCCATCGCCACGTCCTTCCCCGTCTTCCGCGACCTGATGGAAGGCCTCGGCGCGACGTTCCAGGCCGGGTGACGGGACGTTCGCCGGAAGGCGGGTGCCCCGATCTGTCCGACGCGGAGCAGACACTCCGCAGACGCGGAGCAGACAGCCGTCAGCCCCCCAATCGACCGGTCTCGGCGGCATAGCGCAGCCCGTGCAGGAGCCCGCGCACGGCCTTCGGCCCCCGCAGTCGGAACGCCTTCTTCCCCGCCCCCCGCGCCGCCGCGTGGGCCGCCTCGCACCGCGCCCACCCGCTCCGCCGAGTCCGCCAGACGTACCGCAGGAACGCCGGATCCCAACGCTCCGGGCAATCGGGCGGAAGGTCGGGCCGCGGACCCTTCGCACGGTATCGCCGGGCGATCCGCCACAGCCGGGTCGACACCGGAAAGTCGAGCCAGATCAACGCCTCCGCCCGCTCCAGCCGCTCGTTCCAGATCGATGCCAGCCCGCCCTCGAACACCCATCGATCCATGGCGTGGACCTCGCGGGCCAGCGCGACCTTCTCGTCCCGGTCGCGCTCGACCCAGCCCGGCAGCCAGTGGATGTGGTCCACGTGGAACACCGGCAGATGCAGCACGTCCGCCACCTCCCGCGCCAGGGTGGACTTGCCCGCGCCGGGCTGGCCGATAATCATGACGCGCCGCATTGCACGACCGTGTGCTCTGTGGTTCTTCGGCGCAAGCCGATGGGGGAACCCGCATGACCGACCGAAAGGGAAGCTGCCTCTGCGGAGCCGTGCGGTTCACAGTCGCGGGACCGATGCGTCCCGTGGTCGCCTGCCATTGCGGCCAGTGCCGCAAGGCCACCGGCAACTACGTCGCCGCGACGTCGGCGCCGCGCGACGCGGTCGCGGTCACGGGGGACGTCACGTGGTTCCGGTCGTCCGAATCGGCCCGCCGCGGATTCTGCGGCCTCTGCGGGTCCAACCTGTTCTGCGACGGACCCGGGGCGAACCTGTCGGTCATGGCCGGCGCGCTGGACGACGCGGCCGGGCTGCGGCTGGCTGGCCACATCTTCTGCGCCGACAAGGGCGCGTGGTACGACATCGACGGCGACCTGCCGCGCTATCCGCGATCGGACGACGACATGACCACGCAGGTCCCCGTGCCATGATCTTCACGATCGCCATCGACGGCCCCGCGGCGGCCGGGAAGGGCACCGTCGCCAGGGCGCTGGCGGCGCATTACGGGTTCACCCATCTCGACACCGGCCTGCTGTACCGGGCCGTCGGCGCCAAGGTCCTGGCGGGCGCGGACCCCGTGCAGGCGGCGCGCGACCTGACGCCCGACGATCTGGGCGACCACCTGCGCACCGCGGACATCGCCGCCGCCGCCAGCCGCGTGGCCGTGGACCCCGCCGTGCGCGCCGCCCTGGCCGACGTGCAGCGCCGCATCGCCCGCTGCGACGGCGGGGCCGTGCTGGACGGACGCGACATCTGCACCGTGATCGCCCCCGAGGCGGAGGCGAAGCTCTACGTCACCGCCTCGCCGGAGGTCCGCGCCGACCGCCGCTTCGCCGAGCTGTCGGCCCGCGACCCGAACCTGACGCGCCAAGGGGTGCTGGAGGACGTGCTGGCCCGCGACGCGCGCGACATGGGGCGGGCGGAAGCGCCGCTCGTCGCCGCGGCCGACGCCACCGTGATCGACACGTCGGACATGGCCATCGACGACGCCGTTCGCGCGGCCATCGCCCATGTCGACGTGATCCTCGCCGAACGCGCCTGACGGACCGCTCACCGGAACGTGCCTTGGGGAACGGGGACGGACGCCATAGGCTGCCCGCGACCGCACCGGGAGTGTCCGATGATCCGCGCCCTCTTCCTGCTGGCCGCCCTGGGCCTGCCCGCTACCGCCGCCGCGCAGGCCATGGACCTCGACCGCATGGAGGGCATCGTCACCCGCCTGGACGCGGATGCCGAGCGCGCGGGCCCCGCCTTCCGCCTGACGGTGGAGGACGTGCCCGTCCTGATCGTCACCGACCCCCGCGCCGACCGGATGCGCGCGATGGTGCCCATCCGGTCGGCGGAGGGGCTGACCGACGCGGATCTGCTGCGCATGATGCAGGCCAACTTCGACAGCGCGCTCGACGCCCGCTACGCGGTGGCCGAAGGGCGGGTCTGGGCGATCTTCATCCACCCGCTGTCGCCGTTGCGGGACGACCAGCTGATCTCGGGTATCGGGCAGACGGTCAACGCGGCCCTGTCCTACGGCACGCTCTACAGCAGCGGCATCGTGCAGTTCGGCCGCGGCGACAGCGCCGCGGAACAGCGCAAGCTGCTGGAACGGCTGCAACGACGCGGCGAACGCGAGCTCTAGCCGGTCGCGCCGCCGCCCAGGCCGGATCCCTTGCGCGCGCGGCTGCTTTCGCTTATCTCCCCGCGCGTCACCCGACAGGTCGTCCCCTTCGCGTCCCCGACGCCGGACCCGACCCGTTCCCGACCAACGCAAGACCGGCGGACCCAACCGCGCGGCCAGTCAAATGAAACAAAGGATACCGTCAGCCACATGGCTCAGAACGCGACCATGGAGGAATTCGAGGCCCTCCTGAACGAAGACCTCGACGTGCACACCCCGACCGAAGGTTCGGTCGTGAAGGGCAAGGTCATCGCCGTCGAGGCGGGCCAGGCCATCATCGATGTCGGCTACAAGATGGAAGGCCGCGTCGATCTGAAGGAATTCGCGCAGCCCGGCGAGGCCCCCGAGGTCGAGGTCGGCGACGAGGTGGAGGTGTTCCTTCGGTCCGTCGAGAATGCGCGCGGCGAAGCCGTCATCTCCCACGAGCTCGCCCGCCGCGAAGCCGCCTGGGACCGCCTGGAAGCGGCCTATGGCAAGGAGGAGCGCGTCGAAGGCGCCATCTTCGGCCGCGTCAAGGGCGGCTTCACCGTCGATCTTGGCGGCGCTGTGGCGTTCCTGCCCGGCTCCCAGGTGGACGTGCGCCCCGTGCGCGACGCGGGCCCTCTGATGGGCTTGAAGCAGCCGTTCCAGATCCTCAAGATGGACCGCCGCCGCGGCAACATCGTCGTGTCGCGCCGCGCCATCCTGGAGGAATCCCGCGCCGAGCAGCGTGCGGAGGTCATCGCCAACCTGCAGGAAGGTCAGGCGGTCGACGGCGTGGTCAAGAACATCACCGAATACGGTGCGTTCGTAGACCTGGGCGGCGTGGACGGCCTGCTGCACGTCACCGACATGGCTTGGCGCCGGGTCAACGACCCGCGCGAGATCCTGTCGATCGGCGAGACGGTCAAGGTGCAGGTCATCAAGATCAACAAGGAGACCCACCGCATCTCCCTGGGCATGAAGCAGCTCCAGGACGATCCGTGGGACACCGTGATCGCCAAGTACCCGCTGGGTTCGGTCCATCAGGGCCGCGTCACGAACATCACCGATTACGGTGCGTTCGTGGAGCTGGAGGCCGGCGTCGAGGGCCTCGTCCACGTGTCCGAGATGTCCTGGACGAAGAAGAACGTCCATCCCGGCAAGATCGTCTCCACCTCCCAGGAGGTCGAGGTCATGGTGCTGGAGATCGACACCCAGAAGCGGCGCGTGTCCCTGGGCCTTAAGCAGACCCAGCGCAACCCGTGGGAGGTGTTCGCCGAAACGCACCCGCCGGGCACCAACGTCGAGGGCGAGGTCAAGAACATCACCGAGTTCGGCCTGTTCGTGGGTCTTGAGGGCGACATCGACGGTATGGTCCACCTGTCCGACCTGACCTGGGAAGGGCGGGGCGAGGACGTGATCGGCGACTACCGCAAGGGCGACATCGTCCGCGCGGTCGTGACCGAGGTGGATACCGACAAGGAACGGATCAGCCTGTCGATCAAGAACGTCGAAGGCGACCCCTATGCGGAAACGCTGGGCGGCGTGCGTCGCGGCGCGATCGTCACCGTCGCGGTCACGAAGATCGAGGATGGCGGCATCGAGGTCGAGTACGAGGGGATGAAGTCGTTCATCCGACGCTCCGACCTGGCCCGCGACCGCCAGGACCAGCGCCCCGAGCGGTTCCAGCCCGGCGACAAGGTGGACGTCCGCGTCACCAACGTCGACGCGCGCAACCACCGCCTGGGCCTGTCGATCAAGGCCCGCGAGATCGCCGAGGAGAAGGAGGCGGTCGAACAGTTCGGTTCCAGCGACTCGGGTGCCAGCCTGGGCGACATCCTCGGCGCGGCTCTGAAGGGCAACGACTGAGGACGACGGGCCTTCGGCCTGATCGGAGACCGGGAGGGCCCGCGGCGAACGCCGCGGGCCCTTCGCGTCGCGTACCGCCGCACGCCGAGATCTCGCGACGCGTATGTGATATGACATACTAACATATGATCGCGAATGTCGGAGGAGAAACCGCCGGGAAGATAGTTCGGATTATTCCCGTCATTGCGGGAGGGAACGTCTTACAATGCAACGGGGGGATGTATTAACTTGGGAGTGGGCAGAAAGACCCGACCCGCGAATGACCGACCTAGCATGAGGCCGTTATGATCCGTTCCGAGTTGATACAGAAGGTAGCCGAGGAAAATCCCCATCTTTATCAACGGGATGTGGAGAAGATCGTGAACGCGATCTTCGAGGAGATCACCGAGGCCCTCGCCAGCGGGGATCGGGTCGAGTTGCGTGGGTTCGGTGCCTTCACCGTCAAGCAGCGGGAGGCCCGGGTCGGCCGCAATCCCCGGACGGGCGAATCCGTCCAGGTCGACGAGAAGCACGTCCCATTCTTCAAGGCGGGCAAGCTCCTGCGCGACCGGATGAACGACAAGGGTTGATCCAGGACACGGGGCTTCGGATCCAGGCCATGAACCCACGTCCGCCCATCCATCGCTGGACAGGGTCGGGCGGCGAAGCTACGTCTGCGCCATGACGTTCCTTCGCCTCCTCTTCCTCGCCCTCCTCGCCATCTGCCTGTTGATCGTGGCCCTGGCGAACATGGGGCCCGTGACCCTGCAACTGCTGCCGAACTTCCTCGCGGCCTATGTCGGGCTCGGCTCGGTGACGCTGCCGAAGTTCGTCGTCATCCTCGCCGCGATCGCGGTGGGCCTGCTGATCGGGTTCACCTGGGAATGGCTGCGCGAGCACAAGCACCGCTCCGAAGCCGCGCGCCAGCGGGCCGAGAAGGAGCGCCTGGAGCGGGAACTGGCGAAGTCCCGCGCCACGACGTCGGAGCGCGACGAGATCCTCGCCCTGGTCGAATCCCCCCGCTGACATGCTGCGCGTGACCCGCCCGGGCGGTGGGGTCCGGGTCAAGATATGCGGTGTGCGCACCCGTGCGGACGTCGATGCGGCGGCCCGGTCGGGGGCCCATTACGTCGGCCTGAACTTCTATCCGAAATCCCCCCGGTCCGTGTCGCCGGACCGCGCTCGCGACCTCGCGGCGCATGCCCCGATGGGGCTGGCGAAGGTGGCCCTCCTGGTGGACCCGGACGACGCGGCGCTCGACGCCCTGCTGGCGGTCGTGCCGGTGGACATGGTGCAGCTGCACGGGGCGGAGGCGCCGGACCGCGTCGCCGCCGTCCGGGCCCGCACCGGCCTGCCCGTGATGAAGGCCATCGGCATCCGGGACAGGGGCGACGTGTCCCGCATCGCGGCCTACGAGGCGGTGGCGGACCAGGTGCTGATCGACGCCAAGCCGCCGAAGGACGCCACCCTGCCGGGCGGCAACGGCGTGGGCTTCGACTGGTCGCTGATCGCGGGCCGGACCTGGACGAAGCCGTGGATGCTGGCCGGCGGCCTTCATGCCGGGAACGTGGCCCGGGCCGTGGCCCGCAGCGGGGCCCGTCAGGTCGACCTGTCGTCTGGCGTCGAATCGGCCCCCGGCGTCAAGGACGCGGGTCTGATCGCCGCCTTCATGACCGCTGCCTCCGCCGCCTGATCCCGCACGCCCCCTTGCGTCCGGCTGGCCGCGCGTGGGACATTCCCGCCGGCCGCAGGGACAGGGGGACGACATGCCGGACGATCTGCTGAACAGCTTCACGACGGGACCGGACGAACAGGGCCGCTTCGGTCAGTTCGGCGGTCGCTTCGTGTCCGAGACCCTGATGCCGCTGATCCTGGAACTGGAACGGCAATACGAGCACGCGAAGACCGACGACGCCTTCTGGGCCGAGATGCACGACCTGTGGGCCCACTACGTCGGCCGCCCCAGCCCGCTCTACTTCGCGGAACGCCTGACCGAACGGCTCGGCGGGGCCAAGGTCTACCTCAAGCGGGACGAGCTGAACCATACCGGCGCGCACAAGATCAACAACGTCCTGGGCCAGATCATCCTTGCGCGCCGCATGGGCAAGACCCGCATCATCGCCGAGACGGGGGCCGGTCAGCACGGCGTCGCCACCGCGACCGTCTGCGCCAAGTTCGGGCTGAAATGCGTCGTCTACATGGGCGCGCACGACGTCGAGCGGCAGGCTCCCAACGTGTTCCGCATGAAGCTGCTGGGCGCGGAGGTCGTGTCCGTCACCTCCGGGCGCGGCACGTTGAAAGACGCGATGAACGACGCGCTGCGCGACTGGGTCACGAACGTGTCGGACACGTTCTACTGCATCGGCACGGTGGCGGGGCCGCACCCCTATCCGGCGATGGTCCGCGACTTCCAGGCCATCATCGGTCAGGAAGCGAAGCGGCAGATGATGGAGGCGGAGGGCCGCCTGCCGGACACGTTGATCGCGGCCATCGGCGGCGGGTCCAACGCGATGGGGCTGTTCTATCCCTTCCTGGACGACGCCGAGGTCGCCATCGTCGGGGTGGAGGCCGGGGGCAAGGGCGTGGACGACCGGATGGAGCATTGCGCCTCCCTGTCCGGCGGCCGGCCTGGGGTGCTGCACGGCAACAGGACGTACCTGCTGCAGGACGACGACGGCCAGATCCTGGAAGGGTTCAGCATCTCGGCTGGTCTGGACTATCCGGGCATCGGGCCGGAACACGCTTGGCTCCACGATATCGGCCGAGCGACCTATGTCAGCATCACCGACCGCGAAGCGTTGGACGCGTTCCAGCTGTGCTGCGAGACGGAGGGCATCATCCCGGCGTTGGAGCCGTCGCATGCCCTGGCCCATGTCACCAAGATCGCCCCGGACCTGCCGGCGGATCATCTGATCTGCATGAACATGTGCGGGCGGGGCGACAAGGACATCTTCACCGTCGCCCGTGCGTTGGGCTGGGACATGGCGGGGGCGTAAACCCGCGGGATACGGGGCCGGGCGGGGGCCCTGCGGCCGATGGCGGCGTCGGGGCGGGCGGGCCACGTCGTGGTTCGCCGGGGCCGTCCCGGCGCATCCGCAAAGGAACCGACCATGACCATCCGAACCATCGCGACCGCCGCCGTTCTGGCCGCCATCGCCCTCCCCGCCGCGGCACAGTCGCAGGACCGTCGCGCCCAGGTCTTCGACCGCGTGGTCGAACGGTGGGAAGCCCGGGGTTTCAGCGACATCGCCCGCGAAACGGGGGGCACCCGCGACTATCTGACGGCGAACGGGCCCGACGGCGCCATCCGCGTCCCGTTGCCCACGGAAGCCGAACGCGCGGAACGCCGGGCGCGCGTCAAGGAGCGGCGCGCCGAACGCGGTCGCCCGACGCGCTGACGTGGGGCCGACGCGGCGAACAGTCCTGACCTGGCTCGGCGCGTCCGCCCTCGCCGCCGTGGCGCCCGCGCCCGCGGCGGCGCAGGACGATGCGGGGTCGTTCGCGGACGATGTCGTCGCGGCGCTGCGGGACGAGGGATACGCCGACATCCGCGTCCGCCGCACGTTTCTGGGCCGCATCCGGATCACGGGTCGGCGCGACGGCTGGCGACGCGAGGTCGTCCTGTCGGAAAGTCGCGGCACCATCCTACGGGACGTCGAACGCCCCCTTCGCGGCGGGGGGCGCCCGCGCAAGCGCGCCTTGTGGCGCAGGCATCTCCACCGGGGGCGCCCGTGATCGGCGCGCGCGTTCTGCTCGTCCTGCTGTGCCTGCAGGGGATCGGTGCCACCTTCCTGTTGCTTGAACTGGGAAGTTCGATCCTGGGGCTCGACCTGCCCGTGATCGACTGGACGCTCTACGAGGTGCTGGAGGTCGTGTCCGCACTGGCCCTGCTGACGGGCAGCGCCGTGTCCGTCCGCTTGCTGCTGGCCGTGCGCGCTCGGGCGCAGCGGGCCGAGACGGCCGTCCGCGCCGCCAGGGGCGCCTTCGCGCAGGTCATGCGCGAACGGTTCGACGATTGGGCGCTGACGCCCGCCGAACGGGACGTCGCGACCCTCGCGCTGAAGGGGTTGTCGGGGGCCGAGATCGCGGCCCTGCGCGGCACGTCCGAGGGCACGGTGAAGGCCCAGACGGCATCCATCTATCGCAAGTCCGGGACATCGGGCCGCGCCCAGCTGCTCAGCCTGTTCCTGGACGAGTTGCTGGACGCCCCGAACCCGGCAGTCGCCGTGCCTAGTCCGTGAAGCGCACGCGCACGGTCGGGTCGCCGGGCAGGCCCAGATAGGTCACCATCGCCTCTCCACCGGCCTTCGCGGGCGGCATGAGGGGCCCGAAGGAGCCCACGCTGATCAGATCGCCCGGTCGCAGGGTCACGCCGTCGCCCACCAGCCACATCACCGCCTGCGCCGGATGGCCCAGCACGGCGGCGCCCGGCGCTTCCGTCAGGACCTCTCCCGCGGCGTCGGTCATGCGCACGGTCATCGACCCGAGCGCCGCGGCCATGACGGCCGGCTCCTCGACCGGGATCGCCGCGCCCAGGACGCCCATCCTGGGACCCACGCCCATCGAGGTGATCGTCTCACCGGTCAGGGGCTGGCCCTGCGCCAGCATCAGGTCGGGCAACTCGATAAAGGGATGGATCGCGGACACCGATGCCATCACAGCCTCCGGCGTGGACGCCTCGTTGATTGCGGCGGAGCCCACGACCATCACGAGGTCGGCTTCGAAGAACGGCACGATGCCGAACGCTGCAGGCACCGCCGCCCCGTCCTCCAGCATCATATCGCGATACAGGACTCCGCGCACGGGTTCGGTTACGCCGAACCGCTCCTGCGCGGGGGGCGAGGTGAGGCCGGCCTTGTACCCGATCACGGGCCCCAGTTCCGACTCCATCGCCGTGGCCAGCTTCGCCTGCGTGCAGCGCGCGTCCTCCATCGATCCGTCGGCACCCAGGGCCGTGGCGGGAGTCCTGGCGGTGAAGGCCTCCACGAAGGCCGCGACCTCGTCGTCCGTGGCGCAGGCGGCCCATGCGGCGGGCGCGGCCAGGATTGCGGCGGTCACGGCGGCGGCGGTGCGGATCGTTCGGGGCATGGGGCGTCCTTCCGGTCGGTTGCGTCGCCGCAGCATGGCCGGGCAAGCCTCGTCAGTCCACCGTGGCGGCGTGGACCTGCAGCACGGCCAGGGGAACGACGTCGAGCGCGCGCTCGTGCGTGGCTGAAAGATCGACCTGCGGCGCGATGCCTTCCTCGTGGGCCTGAAGGAACCGCGCGGCGCACAGGCACCAGCGGTCCCCCGGCTTCAGACCGGGGAATCGGAACTCCGGCCGCGGGGTGGACAGGTCGTTGCCCAGGTACTTGCTGTGCGCCAGGAACTCCGCCGTGACGACGGCGCAGACGGTGTGGCTGCCGGTGTCCATGGGACCCGTGTTGCAGCATCCGTCCCGGAAGAATCCGGTCATCGGATCGGTGGAGCAGGATCCGAGCGTTCCGCCCAGGACGTTGCGTGCGGGCGCTTGGCCCGGTGGGGTGGACATGGCGGCCTCCGGCCCGTGGTCTGGATCCAACGACCTGTGGCGTTTCAATGACTTGTCGAGGGTATCGTCGGATCAGCCAGACACGTCCTGCGCGTCCGCGATCGCGCGGAGCATGTCCACCGTCGCGTCCATGACGCCCGGCTCGCGGAAACCCCGGTCGGCAGACGTCACGACCACCACGACGTTCCGCACCCGATCGACATAGACGAACTGGCCATAGATCCCGCGCGCGACGACCTCGCCCGGCCGGGCGCCTGGAGGGATCCAGAACTGATAGCCATAGCCCCAGGCCCCCGGCGGCGTCCGTGCCGATGGCGTGGTGGCCGCGTCGATCCACGCGGCGGGCACGATCTGCCGGTCCCCCACATGTCCGTCGTTCGCCAGCAGCAGGCCCATGCGGGCATAGTCGCGCAGCCGCAGGTTCAGTCCACCCAGGACGAAGGCGGTGCCGTCCCCGTCCGTCAGATAGTACGCATCGGACAAACCCATCGGACCTGTCAGCTTCTCGGCCATCAGGTCGGGGATCGCCTGTCCGGTCGCGCCGCGCAGGACCATGCCGACCACATGGGTGTCCATCGACACGTACTGCATCCGCACCCCAGGTTCCGCGTCCCGCCCGGTCAGGTCGGCGGTGAAGTCGTCGAGCGCGCCACCGAGGGCCAGGGCGCGGCCCATTCGGTTGATGTCGCTGTCGGGGTCGAGGTAATCCTCGTCGAAGGCGATCCCGCTCTCCATCCGAAGGACGTCCTCCAAGGTGGCGCCGTCGTACGCGCTGCCCGCCAGGGCGGGGACGTGCCGCGTGATCGGATCGTCCAGCGCGACCGCGCCCTCCTCGATCAGGATGCCGGTCAGCAGGGACAGGAAGGACTTCGCGACCGACCAGCTGATGCGGCGATCGTTCGGACCCGTGCCCAGGTGATGGCTCTCGTGGGTCACCGCGCCGTCCGACAGGACGATCAGGCCCGTGACGGCGCGGTCCGCGATCCAGGCCTCCGCGCCCGGGGGCAGGGGGACGTCCGGTCCGACAGGCAAGGGCGCCACGGGGCCGCCGGGCAGAGAGGCCGTAAGGAACGCGCGGTCCATGTGACTGAAGTTGTCGACGATGCGGTCCTCGTCGAACAGCGTGTTGACGGCCCAAAGGCGGGTCAGCTCCTCCCGCATCAGGACGGCCGTGGCACCCGCGCCTAAGCCCATGGTCAGCAGGGCCAAGCCCGCGCGCTTGACCCAGACGTTCACTTGAACCGAGCCGCCAGGCGCTGCAGCGGGGACAGGGCCGGTTCGGGCTGGGCCGCAGGTTCGGACGGCGCGGCCGGGGCATCCGCGACCTTCGGGCCGCCGAACGACCGAGGCGGCGCGGTGCGCAGGGCGACGGCGTTCAGAAATCCCGACCCGTCGCCCATCGCCAGCTTCGGCGCCCCATCCGACAGGCCGCGCAGCAGATCGTCCAGCATGTCTCCTTCGGCCTTCGCGAAGTCCGACAGGACATGGCCCGTCACCCGGTCCTTGTGCCCCGGATGCCCAATCCCCAACCGCACGCGGGCGTAGTCAGCGCCGACATGGGCATGGATGGAGCGCAACCCGTTGTGCCCTGCATGGCCGCCGCCCGCCTTCAGGCGCACTTTGCCGGGGGCCAAGTCCAGCTCGTCGTGCCAGACCGTGACGTCGCCTGGCACCAGCTTGTAGAACTGCATCGCCGCGGCGACCGACCGGCCGGACTCGTTCATGAACGTGCCGGGCTTCAGGAGGACGACGCGGTCCGATCCGAACCGCCCTTCGGCGGTCTGGCCGTGGAACTTGTCGCGGTACGGCCCGATCCCGTGATCCGCGGCGATCCGGTCCAACGCCATGAAACCGACGTTGTGGCGGTTGCCCGCATATCGTGGGCCGGGATTGCCCAGCCCCACCCAGAGCGACAGCGCCATCGCGCCCTCCCGTGAAGAGGTATTCTTTCCGACCCTAGGGCCCGGACCCGGACAAGGCAAAGGGCGCGCCGGTCGCCCCGCGCGCCCCCATCCATCGTCCCGACGTTCCCGTCAGTCGTCCTCGCTCGTCACCGTCTCATCGGTCTGGTTGATGACCTCCGTTTCCGGGGCCTCGTCCTCGTCGTCGGTCTGCGACGCCAGACCCGACGGAGGCTGGATGTTGGCGATCACGAAGTCGCGGTCGATCGTGGGCTTCGTGCCCTCGGGCAGCGTGATGTCGCTGATGGTCAGGGTGTCCCCGATCTCCATGTGCGACACGTCGGCGACCAGCTTCTCGGGGATGTCGCCCGCGGTCACGCGAAGCTCGACCTCCGGGCGGACCGTCGTCAGGACGCCGCCCTTCTTGATGCCGGGGGCCTGTTCCTCGCCCGTGAACTCCACGGGGATGTACAGGTTCACCTTCGACGTGCGCCGCAGGCGCATCAGGTCGACATGCGTCGGCAGGTCCTTGACCGTGTCGCGCTGCACGTCGCGGGCGATGACGCGGACGTCCTCCTGCCCCTCGACCTTCAGGTTCCAAAGCGTCGCCAGGAAGCGCCCGGCCTTCAGCTTCTTCAGCAACTCGTTGAACGGGATCTCGATCGCCGCGGGGTCGGCCCCACCGCCATAGACGACGCCGGGGACCATGCCCCTGCGCCGCGACGCCCGAGCGGCCCCCTTGCCCGTCCCCGTGCGTGCGTGGGCGACGAGATCCGGAATCTCACCAGCCATGTCATTCTCCTTCAGGTGTCCTGGCGCGCCTCCAAGGGTGCCGCGCCACCGTGTCGAAGGGCGCCGCCTAGACACCCTGACGGGCGATGGCAAGGGGGAAACCCGTCCCGGTCCCGGGGGCGCGACGGCGCCTATCCGGTGATGTCGCGTTGCATGCGGAACGCGGGCATGACACGCGCGGGTCCATGTCGATCCTGTCCGCCCTGGCGCTGTCGCGCGCGCCCTTCACCGCCTTCGTCGCCGTGGGCCTCGCCTGGGGGTCCTTCGCCGCCGCCGTGCCCGACATAAAGGCGCGCCTGGGGGTGGAGGACGCGACCTTCGGCCTGCTTCTGCTGGGGACGGCCATCGGGTTGTCCACGACGCTGTGGGCCGCAGCGCGGTGGGACCGGGGGTTGGGGCGATGGGCCATGCCTGCGGGCACGATCCTGTTGGCGGTGGCGATGCAAGGGCTGGGCTGGGCCGCGATCCCGATCGTCTTCTTCCTCGCCCTGACGATCGCCGGGGCGTGCAGCGGTCTGACCGACGTCGTGATGAACAGTCGCGTGGCCGAGATCGAGGCCCGCAGCGGGCAGAGCCTGATGAACGTGAACCACGCGATGTTCTCCGTCGCCTATGGGGTGTCCGCCCTGCTGACGGGGTTCCTGCGGGAGGCCGGTCTGCCGCTCGAGGGGATCTTCGCGGTGACGGGGTGTTTGATCCTGGTCACGGCGCCATTCCAGTTCATGCGGGTCGACCCGGTGGACGAGGCGGGGGCGAAGGCCGCCCGGCTGCCCCTGGCCGTCGTGGGTCTGTGCGGCGGCATCGTGCTGATCGCCTTCATGTCGGAGGCGACCGTCGAGTCCTGGTCGGCGCTCCACATCGAGCGCACGTTGGGCGGCGGTGCCGCCGAAGGAGCATTCGGCCCTGCCATGCTGGGATTCACCATGGCGGTGGGGCGCTTCTCCGGACAGGCTGTGGCGGCGCGCATGTCGGAGGTCGCGGTGATCCGCATCGCCGCCGCCCTGGCCGCGACCGGCGTGCTGATCGCCGCCGCGGCGCCCAGCCCCGCGGTCGCGTATCTGGGATTCGGCCTTCTGGGCCTGGGGATCAGCGTGATCGGACCGATGGGACTGGCCCTGGCCGGACGGTTGAGCGACCCGCGGGTGCGCACCGCCGTCATCGCCCGCGTCGCCGTGATCGGCTTTACCGGGTTCTTCTTCGCGCCCGCGCTGATGGGACTGGGGGCCGACGCGTTCGGCCTGCGGGTCGCCTTCGCGCTGGTCGCCGTACTGATCGCGGGGCTCTGGCCCCTGACCGTCGCGGCGAAGAGCCGCTGAGGGGTTCAGGTGTTCCCCTCCTCCCACTGGCCGCGGAAGTCCCTGGGCACCAGGAGGTTGTGCCGTCCCACCGCATGGATGTCCTTCTCGCCGCACAGCGCCATCGTGGTGTCAAGCTCCTTGCGGATGACGCTCAAAGCCTCCTCCACCCCCTTCTGGCCCATGGCCCCCAAGCCATAGATGAAGGCCCGCCCGATATACGTCCCCCGCGCGCCCAGGGCGATGGCCTTCAGGACGTCCTGGCCGGACCGGATGCCGCCATCCATGTGGATCTCCGTCCGGTCGCCGACCTCGTCCACGATGTCGGGCAGCATGCGGATGGACGACAGCGCCCCGTCGAGCTGACGTCCGCCGTGGTTGGACACGACGATCGCGTCGGCGCCCACGTCCAGAGCCATTCGTGCGTCCTCCGCATCCAGGATCCCCTTCAGGATCAGCTTGCCGCCCCACTTGTCGGCGATGCGCTTGATCTTGCCCCAGTCCAGCCGGGGATCGAACTGCTCCGCCGTCCAGGACGATAGCGAGGACGTGTCGGTGACGCCCTTCGCGTGGCCCACGATGTTGCCGAACTGGCGGCGATGGGTCCCCAGCATGTCCAGGCCCCAGCCCCATTTCGTCGACAGGTTCGCCAGGTTGCGCAGCGTGGGCTTGGGCGGGGCGGACAGGCCGTTCTTGATGTCCTTGTGCCGCTGGCCGAGGATCTGCAGATCGAGCGTAAGGACCATCGCGTCGCAGCCTGCCTCCTTCGCTCGGCGGATCAGGTTGTCGATGAACTCGTCGTCCTTCATCACGTAGAGCTGGAACCAGAACGGCGCGCCCGTGGCCCCCGCCACGTCCTCGATGGAGCAGATCGACATCGTGGACAGGGTGAAGGGCACGCCAGCCTTCTCCGCCGCCTTGGCGGCCAGGATCTCGCCATCCGCATGCTGCATTCCAGTCAAGCCGACTGGTGCGAGGGCGACGGGCATGGCCACGTCCCGCCCGATCATCGTGGTGGCGAGGCTGCGGCCCTCCATGTCGACGGCCACCCGCTGGCGCAGGCGCAGCAGGTCGAAATCGGTCTCGTTCTCCCGGAACGTCTGCTCGGTCCACGACCCGGACTGACAATAATCGTAGAACATCTTCGGCACGCGGCGGCGGTAGATGCGGTGCAGGTCTTCGATCTCGGTGATGACGGGCGGCATGACGACTCCGATTCATTCCGGGTCGATTCGTATCACCCCCGTCCGTCCGGGCAAATGCGACCGGTTGCATATAGTCCAACATTGCACCATACAGTGCAATATTGCACTAGTGGAGCATCCGATGACCCTGTCCCGCCGATCCTTCGTCGCCCTCCTCGGCGGCGGCACCATCGCCGCCGCAGGCGGGGGGGCCGCCGCCTTCGCCGTGACCCGCACCCCCCACGCCGCCTTGGCCCCGTGGGACATGGCGGGCGGATATGCCGATCCCCGCGCGCGAGCGCTGTCTTGGGCCCTTCTCGCACCCAATCCGCACAACCGTCAGCCTTGGACCGTCCGGATGGATGGCGACGACGGCATGACGGTCTGGCGCGACCCCGATCGCGACCTGCCCGTCACCGACCCGTTCGGGCGGCAGTTGACGATCGGCATGGGCTGCTTCCTCGAACTCGCCCGCATGGCCGCCGCGCAGGAAGGGTTCGCCACCGAGGCCAGGCTGTTCCCCGACGGCGAAGGGCCAGGCGATCCGATCGCGCACCTGCGCCTGATCGACGATGCCGCCGTGCCCGATCCGCTATTCGCGCATGTGCTCGACAGACGATCCCATAAGGAACCGTTCCGTTCCGATCCGGTGACCCCGCAGGCGGCGGCTTCGCTCACACCCCATTGCCGCGTGCATCTTGGCGGGCCCGTCCATGCGGTCCTGCTGGAACAGGCCAATGCCGCCCATTTGGCGGAAGCCGCCACGCCGGCGGCCTGGCAGGAAAGCATCGACCTTTTGCGGATCGGCAAGGCGGAGATCGTGGCCGACCCCGACGGGATCGACGTCGGCGGGCCGATGCTGGAAGCGCTGGCGCGGTTGGGCGTCCTGACCCGCGAAGCCGCATCCGACCCCAACCACCCCGCCGCGCGCGGCAGCATCGAAGCGACGTCCGACGCGATCCTGTCCGCTCCCGCCACGACGACCATCGTGACCGCGACGAACACCCGCCTCGACCAGATCGAGGCTGGGCGCCTGTGGCTGCGTCAGAACCTCGCCGCGACCGGCGCGGGCCTCGCCCTCCGACCCGTCAGCCAGGCCCTACAGGAATACGCGGAGGTGCGGCCGATGCACGACGCCGTCCACGCCGCCGCGGCACCGGACGGGGGCACCGTTCAGATGCTGGGCCTGCTCGGCCACGGGGCGCGCACGGCCCGCACGCCGCGCTGGCCGTTGGAGTCGCGCATGGTCTAAGGGGGGCCATGTCAGACGACGACGTGTCCACCGCCTTCGCGGTCCTCAACGAGATCGGCATCATCGCCCAACTCGGGCGGGCCACGTTCGAGGCGCGGCTGCCCCCCGGCGTCATCCTGCCCCAGTGGTCCGTCCTCAATCACCTCGTCCGCGTCGGCGACGGGCGCACCCCGTTGGACATGGCGCGCGCCTTCCAGGTCCCCAAGACGACCATGAGCCATACGGTCGCCGCCCTCGAACGCCGCGGTTGGGTCGAGTTCCGGCCCAACCCGGACGACGGACGCTCGAAGCGGGTCTGGCTGACGGCGGCCGGACGGGCGTTCCGCGACGACGGCATCGCGTCGGTGGCGCCCGATCTCGCACGGATCCTAGGGGATCTTCCATCGGGAACGATGGAGGCATTGTTGCCCCACCTCCGCCACCTGCGGGAAACGATGGACGCGGCGCGGGACTGAGCCCCCGCCGCCGCCCGTCACTCCGCCGCCATCGCCCCCGCCGCCTTCGCCAGCGCCTGATCCAAGTCGGCGATCAGATCGTCGGCATCCTCGATCCCGATGGACAGGCGCACGACGTCGGGGGCGGCGCCCGCCGCGATCTGCTGCTCGGCCTGCAACTGGCGATGCGTCGTGCTGGCGGAATGGATGCACAGGCTGCGCGTGTCGCCCAGGTTGGCGACGTGGCTGAACAGCTTCACGTTGTCGATAAACCGCACGCAGGCGTCGTAGCCGTCCTTCAGCGCGAAGGTGAACAGCGCGCCCGCGCCCTTGGGGCAGACCTTGTCGGCCAGCACCTTGTAGGGGGACGATGGCAGGCCCGCATAGGTCACGGCCTTCACGGCCGGGTGCCCTTCCAGCCAGGCAGCGATCGTTTCCGCGTTCCGGACATGGCGGTCCATCCGCAGCGACAGCGTCTCGATCCCCAGGAGGGTGTAGTGCGCCGCCTGCGGGTTCATCGTCATGCCTAAGTCGCGCAGGCCGATGGCGATGCCGTGGAAGGTGAACGCCATCGGGCCGAACGTCTCGGCGAAGACCGTGCCGTGATAGGCGGGCTCGGGCTGGGACAGGCTGGGGAACTTGTCGTTCGCGGCCCAGTCGAACCCGCCCGAATCTACGACGCACCCACCCGTGACGGTGCCGTTGCCCGTCAGGTACTTCGTGGTGGAATGGACGACCAGCGTAGCCCCGTGCTCGATCGGGCGGACGAGGTAGGGGGTGGCCGTGGTGTTGTCGATGATCAAAGGCACGCCGGCCGCGTCCGCAACGTCGGCGATGGCGCGCACGTCCATGATCCAGCCGCCCGGGTTGGCGATGGCCTCCCCGAACACAGCGCGGGTGTCGTCGTCGATGGCATCGCGCACGGCGTCCAGGTCGTCGAAGTCCACGAACTTGGCCGACCACCCGAACCGCCGGATCGTCTGGCTGAACTGCGTGACCGTCCCGCCATAGAGGCGCGTGGACACGACGATGTTGCGACCCGGCCCCATCAGCGGGAACAGTGCCATGATCTGGGCGGCATGGCCGCTGGAACAGCAGACCGCGCCCGCGCCCCCTTCCAACGCGGCGATGCGATCCTGCAGCACGGCGACGGTCGGGTTCGTGAGGCGGGAGTAGATGAACCCGACCTCCTGCAGGTTGAACAGGGCGGCGGCGTGGTCGGCGTCGCGGAACACGTAGCCGGTGGATTGGTAGATCGGCGTCTGTCGGGCGCCTGTGGCGGGATCCGGTCGCGATCCGGCATGGACCTGCAAGGTGTCGAAGCGATGGTCGGTCATGGTGGCCCCCCTCTCATGGCGGGCCCATCCTGCACCGTCGCGCGTCAGTAGTGAAGCGCCGCGCGATAGGCCATGTTGAACATGTACCCGTCGTAGAACTCCGCATAGGACATCGCGCCGTCGCCATCCGTGTCCGCGAGGTCGGCGGCGAGGCGGGCCGCGGCGGCATGCTCCACCCCGTCGATTGAACCGTCGTGGTCGCGGTCGGCGAAGGCGAACATCAGCGCGGTCGCCGTCTCCATCGCCTGGCCCCGGCCCCGATGTGCCGCAAGCGCGTTCATCCCGAAATCGGCGGCCTCCAACTCGGTCCGGGTCACGACCCCGTTGCTGTCGGCATCGGCGAGGTCGAACGCCGCGGTCGCCAACACGCGCATCTCGGCCGGGGCGAGGCGTCGGTCGCGATCCGTGTCGGTCCCCATCGCGATCGCTTCCATGAAGGCACGGCCGGGGTCCTTGGCGGACATGGACTGGGCGGCGGCGGGCAGGGCGGCGGCGGACAGGGCCAGCGCGGCGAGGATGGTACGGAGCATCGAGGAGCCTTCCAGGTAACGTCGAATGACAGGACTGGATCTTGATCTAAACCGTTCGGTTTAGATTGTAAGCGTCGGAACGGTGCGTCGGGGCGTGGTGTCTTGTTCCCCCGTGCACAGGGTGTAGGAGAGGGCGGACTTCCCTGGATGGAGCGCGCGATGCTGAACTTCCTGAAACGCCTGGTGACGTGGTGGAACGGTTATAGCATCGGCACGGCGATCTGGACGCGCCGGTACGGCATCAAGGTCGGTGAGGACCACCTGGGGAACCAGTACTACCACAACGCGGACGACAGCCGGCGGTGGGTCCTTTATACCGGGCAGAACGATGCCAGCCGGGTCGGGCCCGAATGGTACGGTTGGCTGCATCACACCTTTCCCAAGCCCCCAACCGAGGATCCTTTCCCCCGCAAGTCCTGGGAGCGGGAGCATCAGCCCAACCAGACGGGAACCGAAGGCGCGTATTTCCGGCCCGGGTCGCTGCGTCGCGCGGACGTGACCCCGCAATCCGACTACGAGGCGTGGACCCCGGAATGATCCGTCTGGCCACCCTGCTGCTGATGGCCGGTGCGGTCGCGGCGGCGGCGCAGACCGCGCGCACGGCGGATCGGGGGGGCGCGCTGCTGCGGACGCTGGACCGCGTGTCCGGCGAGGTCATCGACGTCGAGATGGCGGTGGGCCAGACCATGGCATACGGCCCGTTGCAGGTGACGCTGCACGAATGCCGGGTGCCCGCGTCCAACGTGTCGGGCGACGCCTTCGGGCTGCTGCGCATCGTCGACGCCCGCGCGGTCGAGGAGCTGTTCGCCGGTTGGATGATCGCGTCCTCGCCCGCTATGAGCGCGCTGGAGCACCCGCGCTACGACGTCTGGATCCTGTCCTGCCGGGATGTCTGACGGCGCGTGGACGGCGTATGCCGCGGCGCAGAAAAAATGTTTCCTCCAATGTAGACGGCTCGACGCCCGGCGGAGGGGTTCCCTCAGGTCGCGGCGGCCAAGGGATATCGTAGAGCGAGGACCTGGGTCAAACCCGGCAGGGGGCCATCGAGCGCCAAGTCGGGACCATCGAGCGCGGCGCGCAGCATCCGCCGATAGGTGCCGCGCGTCACCTCCACCCCGCCGAGGGACGCGAGGTGCGGCGTCAGGAACTGCGTGTCGAACAGCGCGAAGCCCCGCACGCGCAGATCGGCCACCGCATGGGCCAGCGCGACCTTCGACGCATCGCGGGCGCGGCTGAACATCGATTCCCCGAAGAACGCCCGCCCGAGGGTGACGCCATAGACCCCGCCGACCAGCGTCGGACCCTGCCAGACCTCGTAGGAATGGGCGGTTCCGGCCTCGTGCAGTTGGGCGTAGAGGTCGGCGATGACGGGGTTGATCCACGTCTCGTCACGGTCGGCGCACCCGTCGACGACGGAACCGAAGGCACGGTCCCGGGTGACGGCGAAGCGGCCCGACCGCAACGCCCGGGCCAGGCTGCGCGACAGATGGAACCCGTCGAGCGGCAGGATGCCACGCCGCTTGGGATCGACCCAGAACACTTCCGGGTCGTCGCGCGATTCCGCCATGGGGAACACCCCCGACGCATAGGCCATCAGAAGGAGATCGGCCGTGATCGTCTGCGTGTCGCGCGGCATGGGGACAGGATAATGCGCCCCCCGCCGGACGGAAAGGGCGCAGAGCGCATGTCTGCCCCGCGTCTGCCCTGTGTCTGCCCCGCGTCTGCCGCATCCGGCGGCATGGGCCGGCCCGTCGAACGTCCACGGGCGTGCCGACAAAGCGGAAGGTCCCGTCGAGATCGTCGGCGTCCGTCCACGTGAACAGGCCCGGATCGGTGGCGGGGCCGATCGGATTCGCCTCGATCAGGAGGGGAGCATCGCCGGGCGTCGCGCCCACCTGGAGGTCCAGGACGCAATCGGGCAGCGGCAGACGCGGTGTGAGTTCGACGAGCAGGTCATGGAGGTCGCGGGCGATCCGGTCGGGCTGAGCCGGGATCTTTCGGAAGGCAGCGGTGCAATGGTGCGGGGTCAGCCCCGACAGCCGTCCTCCCCTCCCGATGGCGCGGAACTCGGTCCAGCGCGGCACGTCGCGCCGGGCCAGTCCATGGAGGGACGCGTCCCGGCCGGCGTCGGCCGCCGCCCCCAGCATTGCCTGAACCCGCGCGTTCGGGGTGGCGAGCAGCGCGCGAACCCCCGCGCCGCCCCGGACCGGCGCCGCGACGCCACGGGCAGGCTCGTAGCTGCAGAACGAGGTTCGCACGAACGCGGTGCCGCCCATCGCCTCGATCGCCTCGTCCGACTCGGCCCACAAGTCCGCGGGCGCATCGTCGAGCGCGCGGCGGTCGCCCGTCGCGGCGCGGGCGAGCGTGGTGAGGGCATCGCGCGTCAGCCCCACCTCCACCGCGTCCGGCATCCAACCGCCCAGCCGCCATTCGACGGTGCCATAGTCCAGGGCCGCGGGCGGGATCACCGGTCCGGGTTGTCCCGCAGTCCGTTCAGAAAGGCGGAGAAGGACGGCGCGATCAGCCCGATGCCCTGCGCGACGATGCCCCGATGCGCGATGGGCGGCTCGGGAACACGCATCTGCGCGAAGGCCTCCGGGCTGACGGTCGGGTCGGTCCGCAGGTACACGTCCATCGTTCCGTCCCTGTCCGACCCGATCAGGTCGAACCCCATATCGAATAAGGACACACCGGTCGGACCCATCGGGCGGGACCGTGCTTCCATCACGCGGTCGATCCCGTGCAGCACGTCGACCCAGACGCTTCGGTACCCACCGGGAAACTCCGCGAGGGTCCAGTTGGGTCCGCCGGTCAACGTGCCGCCGTCGTGTCGCGCCAGGAAGGCGGCGTAGTCCGGCGGCAATCGCTTCAGCCGGTCCACCGACGCGGCGGGCGCGTTCAGGGTCCAGTGCGGATCGAGGATCATGGTCCCGTCATCCGTCTGGATCGACAAGTCGTCCTCCCGCAATCCGTTCAGGAACGCGGTGAAGCCCGGGGCGACATGTCCCAGCCCCGTGACACCGCCGTCCTGCGTCCACGGATCGTCGGGTCCGATCCACACATAGACGTGGCCGTGGTCGGCGCCGCCGGGATCGACGCGGATCAGGATGTCGGCCTCGTTCGCCTCGTCGAAGCCGATGGGGACCAGATTGGGCGGCATCGCGCCGTCCAAGCCATCCCGTGACGCGACCGCCGCCCCGCGCCCCGCAACGGTGGCGAGGTCCGAAAGCGAGTCGATCTGCATCCGCCGCTGCCCGTTCGGGAAGGTCGCGACGAACCAGGACCGGCCCCGGCGCAAGATGCCCCCGTCATGTCGCCCCAGAAATGTGAGGTAGTCATCGGGCAGGGGCAGGCCATGCGAGCCACCGCCGATGCGCAGCGCCCCGCCGGGGGTCAGGGGCATGTCCGCCGGGCGGCCGTGCAGGGACCAGCGGGGGTCGATCTCGATCGTCATCCTGACCTCAGTATCCTGGTGATGCGTTCACGGAGGCGGACCCCGTATGTGTCGCCGCCGTGTGGATGTCGCGATCCACGAACTGCGTGATTCGCGACGGCGGTCCCCATTCGCACTCCCGCGGTCGTCCAAGGGCCGTCCCGACGCTCGGCAGAAGATCGCGCCGGGGGTCAGCCCCTCAGATGGGTCTGGAGCCACGTCTCCAGCCAGTGGATGTCGTAATCCCCGGTCTGGACCGCGGGCTCGTCCACCAGGGCGCGGAACAGGGGGATCGTGGTGTCGACGCCGTCGATGATGATCTCGCCCAGGCAGCGGCGCAGGCGGGCCAGGGCCTCCGGCCGGTCGCGGCCGTGGACGATCAGCTTGCCGATCAGCGAATCGTAGTAGGGCGGGATGCGGTAGCCGTCGTAGAGCGCGCTGTCCATGCGCACGCCGAGGCCGCCGGGCGCGTGGTACTGCGTGATCGTGCCGGGCGAGGGGGAGAAGGAGGGCAGCTTCTCGGCGTTCAGGCGGACCTCGATGGCGTGGCCCTGCGGGTGCAGGTCGTCCTGCCCGAAGGACATGGGCAGGCCCGCGGCCACGCGGATCTGCTCGCGCACCAGGTCCACGCCGAACACGGCCTCCGTCACCGGATGCTCGACCTGCAGGCGGGTGTTCATCTCGATGAAGTAGAACTCGCCGTCCTCGAACAGGAATTCGACGGTGCCCGCGCCGGCATAGCCGATGGACGCCGCCGCCTCCGCGCAGGTCTTGCCGATCCGGGCGCGCATCTCCGGCGTGATGGCGGGGCCGGGGGCTTCCTCCAGCACCTTCTGGTGGCGGCGCTGGAGCGAGCAGTCGCGCTCGCCCAGATGGACCGCGCGGCCGCGGCCGTCGCCGAAGACCTGCACCTCGATGTGGCGGGGGCGGCCCAGGTACTTCTCGATGTAGACCTCGTCGTTGCCGAAGGCGGCGTTGGCCTCCGACCGGGCGGTGCGGAACGCCGTCTCCATCTCGGCGGCGGTGCGGGCCAGCTTCATGCCGCGCCCCCCGCCGCCCGCGGTCGCCTTGACGATCACGGGATATCCCATCTCGTCGCCCAGCCGCCGGGCGGCGTCCAGGTCGGGCACGCCCCCGTCGGAGCCGGGCACGACGGGCACGCCCAGCGTCTTCATCGTTTCTTTGGCGGTGATCTTGTCGCCCATGGTGCGGATGTGCTCGGACGACGGGCCGATGAAGGTCAGGCCGTGATCCTCCACGATCTGCACGAAGGCCGCGTTCTCCGACAGGAAGCCGTAGCCGGGATGGATCGCCTCCGCGCCCGTGATCTCGCACGCGGAGATGATGGCGGGCACCGACAGGTAGGATTGCGCGCCCGGCGCGGGGCCGATGCAGATGCTCTCGTCGGCCATGCGGACATGCATGGCGTCGGCATCGGCGGTGGAATGGACGGCCACGGTGGCGACGCCCATCTCGCGCGCGGCGCGCACCACGCGCAGCGCGATCTCGCCCCGGTTGGCGATCAGGATCTTGCGGAACACGGGCGTCAGTCCAGGATGACCAGGGGGGCGCCGAACTCGACCGGGGCGCCGTCCTCGACCAGGATGCGCGCGACGCGGCCCGCGCGGGGGGCGGGGATCTGGTTCATGGTCTTCATAGCTTCCACGATCAGAAGGGTCTGCCCTTCGGCGACGGTCGCGCCGACCTCCACGAAGGGGGCGGCGCCGGGTTCGGCGGACAGGTAGGCGGTGCCGACCATGGGCGAGGTGACGGCGCCGGGGTCCTGGGCGGGGTCGGCCGCGGGCGCGGCCGCGGGCGATGCGGGTGCGGCGGCGGGGGGTGCCGCGGGCGCGGCGGGTGCGGGGGCGGGTGCGGCGGACGGGGCCGCGACGATCTGCTTGGAGACGCGGACGTTCAGGCTGTCGTCCTTGCCGTAGTCGCGCTTGACCTCGATCTCGGTCAGGTCGTTCCGGTCCAGCAGCGCCGCCAACGCCTCGATGAAGGCGACGTCGGACTCGTGGCTCTTGCTCATGCCATCCTCGCATTGTGTCTGGAACGGCACCTAGCCGTTCGCCGCGCGGGTGTGAAGCGGGCTGGACCGAGGGGGCATCGCGAGGCAGGGTGGGGGGATGATATCGCTCCAGTTCCTCCTGACGGCCTTCGTCGTCGTGATCGCGCCGGGCACGGGCGTCGTCTATACCGTGGCGCTGGGCCTGGGGCGGGGGCCGCGCGCGGCGCTGGCCGCCGCGCTGGGCTGCACGTTCGGGATCGTGCCGGCGCTGCTGGCCGCGGCCCTGGGGCTGGCGGCGGTGCTGCATGCGTCGGCGCTGCTGTTCAACGTCCTGAAATGGGCGGGCGTGGCCTATCTGCTGTGGATGGCGTGGGGTGCCCTGCGCGAGAGCGGGGCCCTGACCATCCGGGCGTCGGACGCGGATGCCGCGGGGCTGGGCCGCATCGCCCTGCGCGGGGCGCTGATCAACGTCCTGAACCCCAAGCTGTCGATCTTCTTCCTGGCGCTGCTGCCGCCGTTCCTGTCGGGCGACCCGGCCACGGCCACGGTCGAGATGGCGGCGCTGGGCGGGGTGTTCATGGCGATGACCTTCGCGGTGTTCTGCGTGTACGGCCTGTTCGCGGCGCAGTTCCGGGCGCGGGTCCTGTCCTCCGCACGCCTGATGCGGTGGATGAACCGCTGCTTCGCGGGCGTCTTCGCGGCCCTGGCGGCGCGGCTGGCGGTCGAGCGGGCCTGACGCGTCCAGTTGCCGGCATGGCGGTCGCGGGGCCGGCGGCGGGATGGCGGACCGGGCGCGGTCGATCGCGCGGTGGCGGTCGCGCGTGGCGCTGGGCCTGGGGCGGGGGCCGCGCGTCGCCCTGTCCGCCACGCCCCTTTCCCCCGGCCGTCCCGTGTTGCATCACGCCGCCATGTGGACCGACGCCCCCATCCCCCGCGCCGCGCTGATCCTGGGCCTGGCGGGCCTGTTGCCCTTCGCGTGGGGGGTCGTGACCCTGTTCGTGCCGCAGGCGGCCTTTCTGACGGTGGACTTGGTGGGGCCGCGCTTCGTCGGCCCGTATGTTGGCCTGTCCTATGGAACGATCATCCTGGCGTTCATGTCGGGCGTCCTGTGGGGGTTCGCCACGAAGGCGGAGGGCACCGTGGCGGCGACCGGATACGCCCTATCCGTCCTGCCCGCCCTGTGGGCGTTCTTCACCGTGGGCGCGGGCGCGGGGTCGTCGGCCATCGCGCTGATCGCGGGGTTCGTGGGGCTGCTGGGCCTGGACTGGGTGTTCTGGCGCAACGGTTTGGCGCCCCCCTGGTGGATGACGCTGCGCGTGATCCTGACCGCGGGCGTGGTCCTGGCGCTGCTGCCGATCGCGGTGATCGGATGACCGACATCGTCGCCTATACCGACGGGGCGTGCAGCGGAAACCCGGGCCCCGGCGGCTGGGGCGTCCGGTTGGAGGCCTGGGACGGCGACGCCCTGGTCAAGGAGCGCGAGCTGAAGGGCGGGGAGGCCGACACCACCAACAACCGCATGGAGCTTCGGGCCGCCATCGCCGTGCTGGAGGTGCTGGAGCGTCCGACAGAGCTGCGCGTCGTCACCGACAGCGCCTATGTGAAGGGGGGCATCACGTCCTGGCTGGCGGGGTGGAAGCGCAACGGCTGGAAGACATCGACCCGCAAGCCGGTGAAGAACGAGGATCTGTGGCGCCGCCTGGACGACGCGGCCGCACGCCACGCCGTCGCCTGGGAGTGGATCAAGGGCCATGCCGGCCATCCGGGCAACGAACGCGCCGACGAGCTGGCGCGCGAAGGGATGAAGCCGTTCAAGACGGGGCGCCCGGCCTCCTGACGCGGCGGTCGTGGTCCCCGCGATGAGGATGAGGGCCCGCCCTCGCGACCCGTCAGGTCGGCGCCGCACCGTCCGCGTAATGCCCCGCATGCTCCGCCGCGGGCGGGATGACCGTCACGACGTCGATCAGGACCCCGTTCGGATCGCGGAAGATAACGTGCCGCTGGCCATGGGGCTCGCTCCGCAGCGTCTGGACGGGCGCCAACCCCTCGCCGCGCAGGCGGGCATCCTGCGCATCGACGTCCGCGACCTCGAAGTTGAGGATCACGCCGCGGCTGGGGCCGCGCCCTTCGGCCGGTATGGTGTCGTGATCGTGCCGCAGGATCGCGAGGTTGACCGACGGGTCCGAGGTGGATTGCAGGTGGACGTACCAGTCCGCTTCGAAGAGGGGCGCGAACCCGAAGTGGCGGCGATAGAACGTGGCCGTTCCGGGCACGTCGGCGGTCTGGATGACGGGGTAGTACTGCGTCGTTCGCATGGCAGGACCCTCGGATGACATCGACATGCGGACCGTATGCACGGTGTCGCGCGAACATATAAGCCGTATGTCACCAGGCCCGAACCCGGTCGCGCCCGTGGGGCCGCCCGGGGCCGTTCCCGGCCCGGCCGCGAGCGGTCCGTCAGCCCCCGTTCGCCGCCTGGGGGCGCACCTCGTCCTGGTCGCGGGGCACCTCGCGCGGGGGGCGGCCGATCACCTCGCGCAACTCCTCCAACTCGATGAAGTTGTCGGCCTGTCGGCGCAGGTCGTCCGCGATCATCGGCGGCTGGCTGCGGATGGTCGAGCAGACCGAGACCCGCACCCCGCGGCGCTGCAGGCCCTGGACCAGGGGCTTGAAGTCGCCGTCGCCCGAGAACAGCACGATGTGATCGACATGCTCCGCGGCCTCCATGGCATCGACGGACAACTCGATGTCCATGTTGCCCTTGACCTTGCGCCGGCCCTGGCTGTCGATGAACTCCTTCGCGGGCTTCGTCACCAGCGTGAATCCGTTGTACTGCAACCAGTCCACGAGGGGCCGGATCGGGGAATAGTCCTCCGACTCCAGCAAGGCGGTATAGTAGAACGCCCGCAGGAGCTTGCCGCGCCGCATGAATTCCTGGCGCAGGAGCTTGTAGTCGATATCGAACGACAGCGCTTTCGCGGTGGCATAGAGGTTCGATCCGTCAATGAAGAGCGCGAGACGCTCGTCACGGTAAAACATGGATTAATCCCTTCGGGCCGGATCGGGCATGGTCAGGGGTGAGTGAGACCCCGTCCTTCTCCTTGAAACACTAACGCTATAGTGGAATTGTCAAAATGCAATACTCGCGAAGGACACACAGCGTCCCGTGTCATATCGCAATCGGGGCCAATGGTCCGCAAGGCCCCGCGACCAACGCGCGCAGGATCGTAGCGGCGGTGGCGCGGCTCCGCGCAATCCTGGGGCGGGGGGTGGCGGCGTCCCGCCTGTGGCGTTCGCCCGCCTGGCCGCCGGGATCGGGTCCCGACTTCGTGAACGCCGCAGTCACGCTGCCCGCGCGGATGCCGCCCCGCGCGGTGCTGGACCGCCTGCACATGCTGGAGGACCGCGCCGGCCGCATCCGCCGCACCCGCTGGGGGCCGCGCGTGCTGGATCTGGACCTGGTCGCCGTCGGCGCGTCGGTCCGCCCCGACCGGGACACGCTGCGTCGGTGGATGAACCTCGACGCGACGTCGCAGACCCGGGTCGCGCCGGACGCGCTGATCCTGCCGCATCCCCGGATGCAGGACCGGGCCTTCGTCCTGTTTCCCCTGGCGGAACTGGCCCCCCGCTGGCGTCATCCCCTGACCGGCCGAACGGTGGCATCCATGGCGGAGGGGGTGCCCCTGGCCGGGCGGACCGGCCTGCGCCCGGTGTTCGGGGCCGCCCTTGTCAACCGGCGCCTGCGCGCGTAAGGGGGCGCTTCCCCTTTCCGCCCCGAGGTGTGCCATGGCCCGCGTGACCGTCGAAGATTGCGTCGACAAGGTTCCCAACCGGTTCGAGCTGGTGCTTCTGGCCGCGCATCGCGCGCGCGAGATCGCGACCGGCGCCGCCCCCACCGTGGACCGCGACAACGACAAGAACCCCGTCGTCGCCCTGCGCGAGATCGCCGAGGAGACGCAGCAGGCCGACGACCTGCGCGAGCGCCTGATCGAGTCGAACCAGACCCAGATCGAGGTGGACGAGCCGGAAGAGGACAGCATGGCCCTGCTGATGGGCGTCGAGAAGGACGCCCCCGCGCAGGACGACATGTCCGAGGAGAAGCTCCTGCGCGCGCTGATGGAAGCCCAGGGCGAGCGGTGATGCGGCCCCGCGCGGCGTCATGACGACGGCCGACGACCTGATCGCGCGGGTGCGGGCCTACAACCCCCGCACCGACGCGGCCCTGATCGAGCGCGCCTTCGCCTATGGCGCCCGGATGCACGAGGGTCAGACCCGCCGTTCGGGCGAGCCGTACTTCACCCATCCCGCGGAGGTCGCGAGCCTGCTGACGGAACAGCGGCTGGACGACGCGACCATCGTCACGGCGCTGCTGCACGACGTGATCGAGGACACGCGCGCGTCCTTCTTCGAGCTGGAGCGCCTGTTCGGACGCGAGGTCGCCGAGCTGGTGGACGGCGTCACCAAGCTGACCAAGATCCAGCTCGCCTCGTCAGAGACGAAGCAGGCGGAGAACTTCCGCAAGCTGTTCATGGCGATGTCCAAGGACCTGCGCGTGATCCTGGTCAAGCTGACGGACCGGCTGCACAACATGCGCACTATCCGTCACATGACGCCGGACAAGCAGATCCAGAAGTCGCGCGAGACGATGGACATCTATGCCCCCCTGGCGGGGCGCATGGGCATGCAGTGGATGCGCGAGGAACTGGAGGATCTGTCCTTCGCGGTCCTCAACCCGGAGGCGCGCAACTCGATCCTCAAGCGCTATGCGGTGCTGCGCCGCGAATCCGGCGACGTGATCGAGCGCATCACCGCGGATATCGAGGCCGAGCTGGCGCGCGTGGGCCTGGACGCCGCGGTGTTCGGTCGGGCCAAGCGCCCGTTCAGCATCTGGCGCAAGATGGAGGAGAAGAAGGTCGGCTTCTCGCGGCTGTCGGACATCTACGGCTTCCGGATCCTGACCGACACGGAAGGCGACTGCTATGCCGCGCTGGGGGCCGTCCACCAACGCTGGCGGCTGGTGCCGGGCCGGTTCAAGGACTACGTCAGCCAGCCGAAGTCGAACGGCTACCGCAGCATCCACACCACCGTGTCGGGCCGCGACGGCAAGCGGGTAGAGGTGCAGATCCGCACGCGCGAGATGCACGAGGTCGCCGAGGGCGGGGTCGCGGCGCACTGGTCTTACCGCGACGGGGTCCGGTCGGGGAACCGCTTCGCCGTGGATCCCGCCGAATGGCTGCGCCAGATGACCGAGCGCTTCGAGGAGGCGTCCGACCACGCCGAGTTCCTGGAAGCCGTCAAGCTGGAGATGTATTCCGATCAGGTGTTCTGCTTCACGCCGAAGGGCGACGTCGTGAAGCTGCCCAAGGGGGCCACGCCGATCGACTTCGCCTATGCGATCCACACGCGACTGGGGCACCGCACGGTCGCGGCCAAGGTGGACGGGATGCGCGTGCCCCTGTGGACGCGCCTGAAGAACGGCCAGTCCGTCGAGGTCGTCACCGCCGAGGCCCAGACCCCCCAGGCGACCTGGATCGACATCGCCACCACGGGCCGCGCCAAGTCGGCCATCCGCCGCGCCATGAAGGCCGAGCGCCGGACCGGCCACGTCCGCCTGGGCCGCGAGCTGGCGCGCACCGCCTTCACGCATCTGGGCAAGCGGGCCACGGACAAGGCCCTGACGACGGCGGCGCGGATGATGGGCTACGACGACGGCGACGACCTCCTGGCGGCGATCGGCGCGTCCGAGGTGACGGCGCGGTCCGTGACGCAGATCCTGTGGCCCGAGCTGGTGCGCGACCGTCCCGTCGCGGACGTCGATCCCGCCGCCGCCATCGTGGGCCTGGACCCGCGCGCGCGCTATGACCGGGCGCCGTGCTGCCAGCCCGTCCCGGGCGAGCGGATCGTGGGCATCACCCATGCCGGCCACGGCGTGTCGGTCCATGCCATCGATTGCCCCCGCATGGTCGAGTTCGAGGACCAGCCGTCGCGCTGGGTGGACCTGCAATGGTCGCCGGGCCGCCATGCCGCGGCCAGCGCGGTGACGGTCGAGATGACGATATCGAACGACGCCGGCGTCCTGGGCCGCATCTGCACGTTGATCGGCGAGCAGAACGCCAATATCTCCGATCTGCGCTTCGTCGATCGGAAACCGGACTTCTTCCGCCTTCTTATGGACATCGAGGTGCGCGATCGTGAGCACCTCCGTGCCGTGCTGATCGCCGTCGAGACCGACAGCGACGTCGCGGAGGTCGAACGGCACCGGGTCGCGGCGACACCGGTGCCGGTGCCGGCCTGACGGGCCGCGCCGTCGCCGCGGAAAGGGAGCCCTACGGTCCGTGTTCAAGCGCCGCGACCCCTTGCCGATCTGGCGCAGCGTCGGCCACGCCCTGTGGCCGCGGACGGGCTGGCGGCGTGCGGCCATCTACGTCAAGCACCGGCTGCGGCGCTTGCCCGACACGCCGGAGAAGATCGCCCGCGGCGTCTTCGCGGGCGTGGTGACGACGTTCACCCCGTTCTACGGCCTGCATTTCGTCCTTGCGGTGATCCTGGCCTTCGTGATGCGCGGCAACGTCATGGCCGCCCTTCTGGGGACGTTCTTCGGCAACCCGCTGACCTACGTGCCCATCGGGATCGTGTCGCTGAACCTGGGCCATTGGATGCTGGGGACCGAGTTCCAGGGCGAGGTCGACGACGGCATCTTCGCCAAGTTCGCCGGCGCGGGCGAGGATTTCTTCTGGAACGCCTGGTACGCCGTGCAGGGCCACCCGGTCGACTGGACGGCCACGCGCGTGTTCTTCCACGACGTGTTCTGGCCCTGGCTGATCGGGGGGCTCGTGCCGGGGATCATGGCGGGCCTGGCCTGCTACACGGTCGCGGTGCCGCTCGTGGCCGCCTATCAGCGCCGCCGCCGGGGGAACCTGAAGAAGAAGCTGGACGACATCCGCCGCAAGGCCGCCGAGTCCGCCGCCGCGAAGAAGGCCGCCAAGCGGGGACGCACGGCCGACTGACGGGCGGCGCCGTCTTTCGGCCCGGGCCCCGATGTCCTATGCCCCGTCCGAACGATCGCGGAGCGAGGCCATGTCCGATCCCAACCGCCTGCGCCTGGGCGTCAACATCGACCACGTGGCCACCCTGCGCAACGCGCGCGGCGGCGCCGTGCCCGATCCCGTCCGCGCGGCCCTGACGGCGCAGGAGGCCGGGGCCGACGGCATCACCGCGCATCTGCGCGAGGACCGCCGCCATATCGTGGACGCCGACATCGTACGGCTGATGGACGCCATCGCGATCCCCCTGAACTTCGAGATGGCCGCCACCGACGAGATGCAGGCCATCGCCCTGCGCCACCGCCCGCACGCGGTCTGCATCGTCCCCGAACGGCGCGAGGAACGCACCACCGAAGGGGGCCTGGAGGTCGCGGCCGACGACAACCGCCTGGGCGCCTTCGTCGCCCCCCTGCGCGACGCGGGGGCGCGCGTGTCGCTGTTCATCGCCCCCGACGAACGCCAGATCGCGGCTTCCGCCCGCATCGGCGCCGCGGTCGTGGAGCTGCACGCCGGCGCCTATTGCGATGCGGTCGCCGAGGGCCGCGACGACGTGGCGGCGGCCGAGCTGGCCCGCCTGACCGAAGGCGCCCGCCTCGCCGTCGATGCGGGGCTGGAGGTCCATGCCGGCCACGGCATCACCTATGACAGCGTGGGCCCCATCGCGTCCCTGCCGGGCGTCGTGGAGCTGAACATCGGGCATTTTCTGATCGGGGAGGCCGTCTTCCGCGGCCTCCCCGACGCCCTGGCCGAGATGCGCCGACTGATGGATGCCGCTCGCGCATGATCCTGGGCATCGGCACCGACCTGGCCAACATCGAACGGATCGCGGGCGTGCTGGACCGGTTCGGCGACCGGTTCCGCAACCGGGTCTTCACCGCGACCGAGCAGCGCAAGGCCGAAGGGCGCCTCGACACGCCGGGCACCTATGCCAAGCGGTGGGCCGCGAAGGAGGCGTGCTCCAAGGCGCTGGGCACGGGGCTGCGCATGGGCATCGCCTGGAAGGACATGCACGTCACGAACCTGCGCACCGGGCAGCCCGTCATGCACGTGACCGGCTGGGCGGCCGAGCGGCTGGCCCGCATGACGCCCGAAGGCCACGAGGCGATGATCCACGTCACCCTGACCGACGACCACCCCTGGGCGCACGCGATGGTCGTGATCGAGGCCCGCCCCTACGGCTGAGGCGCCCGCCGCCGCCGCATTGACACCCGACCCCCCGCTTGGCATCGCGGGCCGTCCGCGGAGAGGGAAGCGCATGGCAGCCAAGGCCGAGAAGAAGGAAGGCGTCTGGGAGACCGTCAAGACGATCTTCTGGGCGCTGGTGATCGCGGGCGTCTTCCGCACGCTGTTCTTCCAGCCGTTCTGGATCCCGTCGGGTTCGATGAAGGACACGTTGCTGATCGGCGACTTCCTGTTCGTGAACAAGATGGCCTATGGGTACTCGCAGCATTCCTGCCCGTTCTCGATGTGCGGCTTCATCGAGGATCGCTGGCTCGAACGCGCGCCGGAGCGTGGCGACGTCATCGTGTTCCGTCACCCCGTCACCAACCAGGACTTCATCAAGCGCCTGATCGGCCTGCCGGGCGACACGGTGCAGATGCGCGGTGGCGTGCTCCACCTGAACGGGGCGCCCGTCCAGATCGACCCCCTCGACCCGTTCGTGGAGGTGAAGGCCGCCCAGGGGCCGCACCGCCTGACCCCGCGCTGCGCGAACGACCCCGTCCCCCCGGGCGGCGACTGCGTGAAGGCGCGTGCGTTCGAAACGCTGCCGAACGGCGAAGGCCATCACATCCTGAACATCGGCACCGGCCCGACGGACGACACGCCCGTGTATACGGTGCCGGCGGACAACTACTTCTTCATGGGCGACAACCGCGACAACTCGTCGGACAGCAGGGTGCCCCGATCGATCGGCGGCGTCGGCTTCGTGCCGGCGGAGGCCCTGATCGGCCGGGCCGACCGCGTGATCTTCTCGTCCGCGGGCCGGTCGATGTTCTTCTTCTGGACGTGGCGCCTGGACCGCTTCTTCGAGGAGATCGTCTGATCCCGCGGCCGTCCGACGGGGACGCGGCGCGCCTGTCGCGCGACCTGGTCGCCTTCCAGGACCGGTTGGGCCACGTCTTCGCGGACGGCTCGCTCCTGGTGCGGGCGACCACGCATGCGTCGATCGCGTCCGGCAGTCGGCCGTCCAACGAACGGTTGGAGTTCCTGGGCGACCGCGTGCTCGGCCTCGTGATGGCCGAAGCCGTGATGGCCCGCGACGCGGACGCGGCGGAGGGGCAGCTGGCGCCGCGCTTCAACGCGCTCGTGCGCAAGGAGACCTGCGCCGAGATCGCGACCGCCATCGGCCTGGGCGACGTCCTGCGCCTGGGCAAGTCCGAGCAGATGACCGGCGGACGCCGCAAGCAGACCCTGCTGGGCGACGGGATGGAGGCGGTGATCGCGGCCATCTACCTGGACGCCGGGCTGGACGCGGCGCGTGCGGTCGTGACCCGCCTGTGGGGCGACCGGGTCCGCGACGTGAAGGCCGACAGCCGCGACGCCAAGACCACCTTGCAGGAATGGGCGCAGGCGCGCGGGATGCCGCCCCCATCCTACGACGTGGCGGACCGGGTCGGTCCCGACCACGCCCCCGTCTTCCGCATCACCGCCACGCTGGACGACGGACGCTTCGCCACGGGCGAGGCCACGTCCAAGCGCGCTGCGGAGCAGGCGGCGGCGAGGGCGATGTTGGACGCCCTGGGGGCGTGACGGGACGGGCGCCGCGTCGTCCGGCCGCCCCATCCATGGCGCCCCGCACGATCGGCCGCGAAGGCATCGGCCCGCGGTCCCACTGGCCCACGCGCGCGTGAACGCATACATCGCGCGGATGACGAACGACATCACCACCCGCGCCGGCTTCGCCGCGCTGATCGGCGAGCCCAACGCGGGCAAGTCCACCCTGACGAACGCCCTGGTCGGCGCGAAGGTCAGCATCGTGACCCACAAGGTCCAGACCACGCGCGCGCGCATCCGCGGCGTGGCGATGGATGGGCCCGACCGCCAGATCGTTCTGGTCGATACGCCCGGCCTGTTCCGCCCCCGCCGTCGCCTGGACCGCGCCATGGTCGCCGCCGCCTGGTCGGGCGCCGCCGATGCCGACGTTGTCGTCCTGCTGGTGGAAGCGCATCGCGGCCTGACCGATGGCGTGCAGGCCATCCTGGACCACCTGGCCGATGCGCCGCCTAAGGCCCCCGTCTGGCTGGCGATCAACAAGATCGACCGCCTGAAGGCCGAAGGCCTGCTGGACCTGACCGCCCGGTTGAACGCGGCCCATCCCTTCGCCCGAACCTTCATGATCTCCGCCGAGAAGGGGCACGGCGTGGCCGACCTGAAGACCGCGCTCGCGGACGCCATGCCCGAAGGGCCGCTTCTCTACCCGGAGGACCAGATCGCGGACCTGCCCGTGCGCATGATGGCCGCCGAGATCACGCGCGAGAAGCTGACCCTGCGCCTGCACCAGGAACTGCCCTATCAGCTGACCGTCGAGACCGAAGCGTGGGAGGAGCGCGACGACGGGTCCGTCCGCGTCGACCAGGTGATCTATGTCGCGCGCGACGGGCACAAGGGCATCGTGCTGGGCCACAAGGGCGAGACGACGAAGGCCGTCGGCCGCGCCGCCCGCCTGGAGATGGAGGCGTTCCTGGGCCACCGCGTCCACCTGTTCCTGCAGGTCCGCGTCCGGCCCAACTGGCTGGAGGAAGCGGAACGCTTCGACGCGATGGGCCTGGACTTCCGGGACGGGCGATGACGGCGCCCCGTCTGACGGCGTCGTTCTGGGTCGCGGCCTATCGCCGACGGCTGGAGGCTTCCGGCATTCCCTGCATGGTCGTGCGCCATGGCGACGACGGGTCGGGCGCGGTGCTGGTCAAGCTGGCCACCCTGGACGGGCGGGCGCAGGTCTTCCAGCGCAGCTTCGACCTGACCACGGGCGACCGGGCCTGGGTCGTGCTGGCGGAAGGCCCGGAGGGCGAGTGCGACGCCGCCTGCGCCCGCCAATCCGCCTTCGACCCCGACCTGTGGATCCTGGAGGTGGAGGACCGTCGCGGCCGCCACATGCTGCACGACGAGGGGCTGGCCTGATGGAATGGCGGGACGAGGGGACCATCCTCGCCGTCCGCCCCCACGGCGAGACCGCCGCCATCGCGGAGGTGCTGACCCGCGACCACGGGCGTCACCTGGGCATCGTCCACGGCGGCCGGTCCCGGACCCGGACCCCCATCCTGCAACCGGGCAACGCGGTGGCCGTGACGTGGCGCGCGCGTCTCGACGTCCACATGGGCAGCCTCGCCGTCGAGCCCCTGCGCCTGCGGGCCGGGTCCGTCCTGTCCGATCCCCTGCGTCTCGACGCCCTGTCGTCGGTCTGCGCCGTGGCGTCCTTCGTGCTGCCCGAACGCGAGCCGGTCGCCGCCTTCCACGAACGGACCGAATCCCTGTGCGACGCCATCGTCGCGGGGGAAGGGTGGCTCCACGACTATGCGTTCTGGGAACTGGCGCTGTTGGAGGTGTCGGGCCTGCGCCTCGACCTGTCGGCCTGCGCCGTCACGGGGGCGGAGGCACCGGACCTGTCCTACGTCTCGCCCCGCACGGGACGGGCGGTGTCGCGGCGCGGGGCGGGCGATTGGGCCGATCGCCTGCTGCCCCTGCCGCGGATGCTGGTGGGCGGTCCGACCACCCTGGCGGACGTGATCGCCGCCCTCGACCTGACCGGCCATTTCCTCGAACACCGGCTGGCGCCGTCCCTGGGGGACCGCCCGCTTCCCGCGGCGCGGGGCCGGTTCGTGGAGGCCGTGAGGCGGGAGCGGGATTAGGCGCGACGTCGTCCTCGGGCCCGACCCGAGGACCTTTCGCGGACGTCGCGCCCGCCGGACGAGGGCCCCGGGCCGGGCCCGAGGATGACGGTCCCGAACGACGGCATCCCGCGCCCCGTCAGTCGAACAATCCGCCCTGATCCGGCCCCACCGGGGCATCCATCCCCAGATGGGCCCAGCCGTCCCGCGCAAGCATCCGCCCGCGCGGGGTCCGCGCCACCAGGCCCTGTTGCAACAGGTATGGCTCGATGACCTCCTCGATGCCGTCGCGCGATTCCGACAGCGCGGCGGCCAGCGTCTCGATCCCCACGGGGCCGCCGCCGTACTTGTCCGCGATCAGCGTCAGGTACCGCCGGTCCGCGCCGTCCAGCCCCAGCGTGTCCACCCCCAGCCGCGTCAGCGCGCGGTCCGCGATCTCGCGCGTGACGCGCCCGTCGCCCTCCACCACCGCGAAGTCCACGACCCGCCGCAAGAGCCGCCCCGCGATGCGCGGCGTGCCGCGCGCGCGCGCCGCGATCTCCTGCGCGCCGTCCTGCGTGGCGGGCGCGCCCATCAGGCGGGCGCCGCGCGTGACGATGTCGTGCAGCTCCGCCACGGTGTAGAATTCCAGCCGGGTGGGGATCCCGAAGCGATCGCGCAGCGGCGTCGTCAGCAGGCCCAGCCGCGTGGTCGCGCCGACCAGCGTAAACGGCTGCAACTCGATCCGCACGGTCCGCGCCGCCGGCCCTTCGCCGATGACCAGATCGAGCGCGTAGTCCTCCAACGCGGGATACAGCACCTCCTCCACGGCGGGGTTGAGGCGGTGGATCTCGTCGATGAAGAGGACGTCGCGGGGCTCCAGGTTGGTCAGGATCGCGGCCAGGTCGCCCGCCTTGGCCAGCACGGGGCCGGACGTCATGCGGAAGCCCACGCCCAGCTCGCGCGCCATGATCTGCGCCAGCGTCGTCTTGCCCAGGCCGGGGGGGCCGTGGAACAGCACGTGGTCCATCGCCTCGCCCCGCCGCCGGGCCGATTCGATGAACACCCGCAGGTTCGCCCGCGCCTCCGCCTGCCCGATGAACTCGTCCAGGGTCTGCGGGCGCAGGGACTTGTCGTTGACCGTGTCGTCCACGTCCGGGGTCGTGGGGTTGAGCATGGGGTCGCGGTCGGTCATCCCTTCGGCGCCAGCTTCTTCAGGGCACCGCGGATCAGAGCATCGGTTTCCGCCGCGCCGTCGTCGGCGGCCTGGGCCACGGCGCGGGCGGCGTCGACGGGGGCGTAGCCGAGGTTCGCCAGGGCCGAGATGGCGTCGCCCTGGTGGGTCCGGGCCGCCCGTGCGGCGGGGGTGGGCGCGGGCGCGGCGGCGGGGGCTGTGGCTTCGATCAACGGATCGCCGCCGTCCCCGTCGGCCCCCATCATCAGCGCGGGGGCTTTGCCCTGCAGTTCGTTCACCACACGCTGCGCGATCTTGGGGCCCACGCCGGGGGCCGCGCGAACGGACGACGCGTCCCCGATGGCGATGGCGCGGGCCAGACCGTCGGGGCCCAGCGTCCCCAGGATGGCCATGGACGCCTTCGCCCCGATCCCCTGCACCGATACCAGCAGGCGGTGCCATTCGCGTTCCCGCAGGCCCAGGAAGCCGAACAGCTGCATCAGATCCTCGCGCACCAGCATCTCGGTCCAGAGGGTCGCGGGCGCGGTCACGCCGGGCAGCGCCGCCAGCGTCCGGTCGGACACGTGGACGACGTAGCCCACCCCGTGGACGTCCAGCAGAACGTGGTCCGGCCCCTTGTGCGCCAGGATGCCGGTCAACCGTCCGATCATCGCGCGGCCAGGGCGGCGGCCAGCCGTCCGTTCGATTGCAGATGCGTCGCGTGGCACAGCGCGATCGCCAGCGCGTCCGCGGCGTCCGGTCCGTCGGGGTCGCAGCCCGGCAGCTGCAGGCGGACCATGTGCTCCACCTGGCGCTTGTCGGCGTGGCCCACCCCGACCACCGTCTTCTTGACCGCGTTTGGGGCATATTCCCCCACGGGCAGCCCCGCCTGCGCCAGCGTCAGGACGATGGCCCCGCGCGCCTGTCCCAGCTTCAGCGTGCCGGCCCCGTCGCGGTTCACGAAGGTCTGCTCCACGCCCGCGACGTCGGGGGCATGGGCGTCCAGAACAACGCGCAGGGCATCGTGCAGCGACAGCAGGCGGTCGGGCAGGGCCGATCCCGACGGGCGGAGCGTGCCGCAGGCGACGAAGCGCAATCGCGAGCCTTCCCCCTCGATCACCCCCCAGCCGCAGGCCCGAAGCCCGGGATCCACGCCCAAAATCCGCATCCCACGCCCCGCGCGATGTTCACGGCCCGTTCGCTATCACGGGCCGGATCGGGGCACAATTCGACCGTTCCACGAAAGGGTTTCCGTGCCGCCCATGCAACGGGCGCATGGCGGGGTTGACCGCCCAGCAATTGTGCGATCCGCGAACGCGGCCTAGCTGGGGGTGGACCGGGCGGCGCCTCCCTCCGCCCGGTCGCACCGCCCCCGATCCCTCGACGACGCCCGCACCCGAAAGACGCATCATGGCCACCTACGACGACATCCGCCCCGCCGCCCCCGGAACCGCGCCCCGCGCGCCGATCTCCACGCTTCTGGCCCGCCTGCTGGCCTGGTTCGACTACCGTGCCACCCGGCGCGCCCTGAGCCGCCTGACGGACGGGGAGCTGCACGACATCGGCCTGTCGCGCGCCGACATCGACCGGGTCGCCCGCACGCGTTGACCCGGGACGCCGCCGCGCCTCAACGGCGCAGCGTCAACGTTGCCCATTCCCCCAGGACGCGCCGATCGCTTGGCGTCAGGCCGGCTTCGGCATAGGCCGCGACCACCGCGTCGGCCTGCCGGACCAGCAGGCCGGATAGGATCGCATGCCCCCCCGGGGCCAGTGCCCCCGCCAGGTCGGGGGCCATGGCGATCAGCGGCGCCTTCAGGATGTTGGCGAAGATCAGGTCGAACGGCCCGCGCAGCGCGTCGTCGTCGAAGCCCGCGGCCTCCACGCAGGCCACCCGTTCTGCCAGACCGTTCACTGTCAGGTTCGCCGCCGCGACCTCGACGGCGACCGCATCGATGTCGGAGGCCACGATCCGCGCCTGCGGGAACACCCGCGCTGCCGCCATCGCCAGGACGGCCGTGCCCGCGCCCACGTCGGCCACGGCCCCGGGTGTCACCCCCGCGGCGATCAGATCCTCCAGCGCGAGCAGGCAGCCCTGCGTCGTGCCGTGATGGCCCGTGCCGAAGGCCATCGCCGCCTCGATCAGCAGGGGTTCGCTATCGGCGGGCACCTTGTCCGCGTCGTGGCCGCCATGGACGAAGAACCGGCCCGCCACGACGGGGGTCAGCTCGCGCCGGACCTGCGCCACCCAATCGGTCGGGGGGATCGCGGACACCGTGAAGGGCCGCGCCCCGAAGGCCGCCGCCGCCAGGTCCAGCGCCACCCCGTCGGGCGCGTCCGTGAAGTAGCCGCCGACCTCCCACAGGCCGGACCCGTCCTCCAACTCGAAGACCCCGATGCCCGTCGGGGCTGGGTCCATCCCCTCCAGCAAGGCGCCGAGGCTCTCCGCGGCGTCGCGGCCGGCCAGGGTGGTCAGGGCGGTCCAGGTGGTGGGGCCGATCTCGTCCTCGGGGATGGTGCTGTCGGTCATGGGGTGCCTTCGCCGTGCGGATGCGTTCCGGCACGTGTGATCGAACGGCCCCGGAGGCGCCAGACCCCGCAGCTTCGGGTTCCCGACCCTCGCGGCCCTGCCTAGGCCGGAACGGAGGTCCGCCGGGTGGGAAAATGCGTCGAATCGTTCGGACCGGGAAAAAGCGCAACGAGATCAAAGCCGTTGCGTCGATGGGTCGAATTGTCGGCAGCCTGGGGCGGGCATCCTGTCGCATGCACCCCCCGTACACCCCCCGTACACCCCCCGTACATACGGCGGGACATATCGGCACCGCGCGTTGCGTCGGGGTTGCAGAACGGCGGCGTTCCGTGCGGGGGCGGCCCGCGTCCGGGTTCACCGCAACCTCCGTCGCGTCATTAGAGGAGGGGCGTGGCGGGCCCATCGATGGCGACCGACCGGGCGGCGGCCACGATCACGGTGGGCGGTCCGTCCCGATCATGTTTCGCCACCTCGGGTCCGCCGACGCGGATCACGAGGACGGGTCCCGTATCGGGAAACGGGGTCGCCACCCTAACGCGAGGTGCCCGTCCCGAACGCCGTCCCCGATCAGGTCACGCGGGCCCGCCGATCAAGCCCAGGGCGCGGGCCCCGTCCAGCAGCGTGGCGGCGACGACCTGGCCCGACGCGGCGAAGTCCTTCGTGGGCGGCACGACGTCGGGGACCTGTACGACGCGGCAGCCGGCGGCCAGGGCGGCGCGGGTCCCGACCTCCGAATCCTCGAACGCCGCGCAGGCGGCGGGGTCCGCGCCCAGCAACGCCGCCGCCCGCAGATAGATGTCGGGCGCGGGCTTGCCGCGTTCGACCGCGTCGCCGCCCACGACATGCGCGAACCGATGATCGAGCCCGGCCTTCGCCAGCCGGTCGCGGGCGGGGCCCGTGCGCGTGGAGGTGGCGACGGCGAGGGGGACGCCCCGCGCGGCGAGGGCGGCCAGCACGTCGACGGCGCCGGGCTTCACCGGCACGGGCCGATCGAAAGCGGGCGCCAGCGCCGCGTCCCAGGCGGCCAGGAAGGCGTCGGTCCGGGGGCCCAGCGCGGCCGTCAGCGTGGGTCGCATCGCGGGGGTCGGCAGCCCCACGACGGCGTGGAACGCGGCCTCGTCCGGCGGCAGGCCCAGGGCGGCGCGGGCGTCCTGGAACGCTGCGCCATAAATCACCTCGCTGTCCAGCAGCGTGCCGTCCATGTCGAAGATCGCGGCCGCGATGGCGCGTCCGCTCAAAACTCCACGCCCTGCTGCGCCTTGATGCCCGACCGGAACGGGTGCTTCACCAGCTCCATCTCGGTCACCAGGTCGGCCAGCGCGATCAGGTCGTCCTTGGCGTTGCGCCCCGTGAGGACCACGTGCGTCATCGCGGGCTTCTCGTCGCGCAGAAACGCCACGACCTCGGCCACGTCGAGATAGTCGTAGCGCAGGGCGATGTTGATCTCGTCCAGGAGGACCATGCGGTTCGACGGGTCGCGGATCAGGTCCTTCGCCTTGGCCCAGGCGGCCTGCGCCATCTCGGTGTCGCGGGAGCGGTCCTGCGTTTCCCAGGTGAAGCCCTCGCCCATGGTGTGGAACGCGCATTCGTCGGCGAACCGCGACAGGATCAGGTCGCGTTCGCCGGTGGACATGCCGCCCTTGATGAACTGCACCACGGCGCAGGGCATCCCGTGCGCGATGCAGCGGAAGATCATGCCGAAGGCGGCCGACGACTTGCCCTTGCCCTTGCCGGTATGGACGATCACCAGACCCTTCTCGCCGGTCTTGGTCGCCATGATCTTGTCGCGGGCGGCCTTCTTCTTCGCCATCTTGGCATTGTGGCGGGCCGCATCATCGGAGTCTCGGCGGGCGTCGCCGTCGGGGGGGACGGGTGCATCGGTCATGGCGACGGTCTAGGGGCCGGTCACGGGCGGCGCAACGCTTCGTTAAGGGGTGGCGACGCAGGGTCCGCCCATGCGCCACCTTCCCTTGATCCTGCTCCTGTCCGCCTGCCTGCCGCATCCCGTCGACCGCCTGACGACGTCCGGCCGGGGCGAGGCGAACGGCCACCGCTATACCGTCCATTGGAACGCCGACACCGCCCAGGCGACCCGCACGAACGTCGTCTGGTTGCCGTCCTTCACGTCCGTCGCTACGGGCGCGATCGAGGTCACCGAACGCCTGACCGGCTGCCGCGTCCGCGAGGGGTCCCTCGACGGCGACGTGGCGTTGGTCGAGATGGCGCTCGACTGTTGATCGACGGCGGGCACTTCCGGTCCGGAGGTCGGAGGTGTTCCGGGATCACGAGGCCCCGGGCATGCTCGCCTGATCGCCGTTCCGTAGGCCCGGGATGCGTGGGGCGCCGATGAACGTTCAGCCGTCCGCGATCAGTTCCTTGACCATGCAGACCGTGCCGTCGCGGGACCAGCGTCGCCGGAAGCCGAAGCGGCCGAAATAGCCCTCCGCCCCGCCGGGGCCGTCGAACGTGTCGAGCGCGATGGCCGCGTACCCTTCGGCCCGCGCATGCGCGATCGCGGCATCGACGAGGGCCGAGGCCAGGCCGATCCCGCGGGCGGCCGGTGCGACGGCGACGGTGCCCAGATACGATGCGCCGGGCACGTCGCGGGACGGACGGGTCAGGGCGAAGCCGACGACGGCCCCGTCGCGGATGACGACGTGCCCCGTCGCGTCGCGAAGCCTGCGGCGCAGCCCATCCTCGTCCAGCAGGCGGGACGGGCTGTCCAGGCCATCGTCCCGGTGGAGCCCGTCATAGACCGTGACGATCAGGTCCGCGGCTTCCCGCAATCGGGGATCGCCGACGCCCAGCCGTTCCACCCTCATCCGGATGCCCCGTCCCCACGCAGACCCATCCGCGCGCTGTTCGACCGGGGCGTCCACAGGCCCCGGTCGACCGCTTCGGCGAGCCGGTCCCGTATGTCCCGCAGGGCCGGGGCGTTGTGCTCGGCGATGAAGTCACGGACCGCTTCGTCCTCCAGCAGGGCCGCATGGACGGCATCGAAATGGTGGTCCCGCACCGCCCCCGTCGTGGCCGCGAAGGCGAACAGGTAGTCCACGGTGGCGGCCATCTCGAACGCCCCCTTGTAGCCGTGGCGCATCACGCCCGCGATCCATTTGGGGTTCACCACGCGGGACCGGACGACGCGGCCGATCTCCTCCTCCAGGGTGCGGATCACGGGGCGTTCGGGGCGGGAATGGTCGTTGTGCCAGACGGGTACGCGGCGGCCCTGCACCGCTTCCACCGCCGCCGCGGCCCCGCCCTCGAACTGATAATAGTCGTCGCTGTCCAGGAGGTCGTGCTCCCGGTTGTCCTGGTTCTGCACGATGGCGTCGGTCTGGCGCAGCCGCTGACGCAGCCCGGCGTGGTCCGCGCGCCCCTCGCCCCCCTCGTACGCATACCCGCCCCATTCCACGTAGGCCGCGCCCAGATCCGCCGTCTCGGTCCACAGCCGTTCGTCGATCATCGCCTGCAGTCCCGCGCCATAGGCGCCGGGCTTCGATCCATAGACCCGCGCCGTCGATTCGCCAGCCCGCGCCCGCGCCGCCGCCGGGTTGGCGTCCGCGGGCTCGTCCAGCGCCTGCACGGCCCGGGCCGCCCGGTCCACGAGATCCATCTGTGCGGGGAAGGCGTCGCGGAAGAAGCCCGACACGCGCAGGGTGACGTCCACGCGGGGGCGGCCCAGGGCGGTGTGGGGGATCACCTCGAACCCCACGACGCGGCCCGACCCTTCGTCCCAGCGCGGGCGCACGCCCATCAGCGCCAGGGCTTGGGCCACGTCGTCGCCGCCCGTGCGCATGTTCGCCGTGCCCCAGGCGGTCAGCAGCATGGATCGGGGCCAGTCGCCGTGGTCCTGCAGGTGCCGTTCGATCAGGAGGCTCGCGGACTTCCACCCCAGCGTCCAGGCGGTCCGCGTCGGCACCGACCGGCTGTCCACGGAATAGAAGTTCCGCCCCGTCGGCAGCACGTCGGGGCGGCCCCGCGTGGGGGCGCCCGACGGGCCGGGCGGCACCGCGCGTCCGTCGAGCGCGGTCAGCAGGGCGTCCATCTCGGCCTCGCCGCAGGCGTCCAAGGTGGCGCGCAGGGCATCCGCTTCGGGCATCAGTGCGGTCGTCGCGGGGCCGGGCGGGGGGGCCTGCCCGCACAGGATCGCGGAGGCCAGCCATTCGATGCGCTCCACGGTGTCGCCGTGGCTGCGCCAGGCGGTGCCTTGGGTTTGGTCCGGATGCGTGGCGCTCGGCTCGTCGGGGTCCCGGCTGGGGGGGCGGGACGCGACCAGTTCGTCCGGCCGTGGTCCGGTCCACGGGGCGGCCATGTCGCAGTCGAGCGGATCGAACCCGAGATCCAGGTCGGCGGCGATGGCTCGGGGCAGGCTTCCGGCATCCCCGCGCGGCAGGCGCAGCAGCGCGGCCAGCAGGTCGTCGCGCAGCCATCCCGAGGGCGAGGTGCCGAAGACGTGGAGGCCGTCGCGGATCTGCGCCTCCTTCAGCTCGCACAGATAGGCGTCGAGCGCGGCCAGGTCGTCGCCGTCCCGCATGCCCGCGTCGACGTCGAGGCCGGTGGTCGCGGCCAGCGACAGGATCTCCGACTTCAGGTGGCCCACCCGCCGGGGATCGACGTTCGCGGCCTCGTAGTACTCGTCGACCAGCACCTCCAACGCGGCCAAGGGGCCATAGGATTCGGCCCGCGTCAGGGGCGGGGTCAGGTGGTCCACGATCACCGCCTGCGCGCGCCGCTTGGCCTGCGTGCCCTCGCCCGGATCGTTGACGATGAACGGATAGACGTGGGGCAGGGGGCCGAGCGCCATCTCGGGCCAATCGTCCGGGCCCAGCGCCAGGGCGCGGCCGGGCAGCCATTCCAGGTTGCCGTGCTTGCCCACGTGGACGACGGCATCGACCCCCCAGTCCCGCAGCCAGGCATAGGTCGCCAGGTAGTTGTGCGGGGGCACGAGGTCGGGCGCATGATACGTGTCAGTCGGGTCCACGTTGTAGCCCCGCGCCGGTTGCAGCACGACCGCGACGTTGCCGAACCGGTGGACCGACAGCGCGAAGCCGTCCGGCCCGGCGAAGGGGTCGGCCTCCGGCGTGCCCCAGCGGTCCGCCAGCGCGTCGCGGGCGGACAGGGGCAGGGCGTCGTGGAACGCGGCATAGGCAGCCAGGGCCAGGCGTTCGCCGCCCGACCGCTGCGCCCGGTCGGTCAGCCAGTTGGTCGGCCCCGCCATCATCCGGTCCATCAGCGCCCGCGCGTCGTCCGGCGCGCCCTCCACCCCGTAGCCCGCCGCCGCCAGGGCCCCCAGGATCCCCACCGTCGCGGCCGGCGTGTCCAGCCCCACCCCGTTCGCCAGCCGACCGTCCCGGTTGGGATAGTTCGCCAGCACCAGCGCCACCTTGCGGTCGCCGGGGGCCTTGGCGCGCAGGCGGCACCACCGCGCCAGGAGGTCCGCCACGAACCCGATCCGCTCGCCGTCGGCCTTCCAGGTGGCGATGGGGCATTGCGTGGCCTCGTCGAAGAACGCCTCCCCCTTGAAGCCCAGCGCGCGGGTCAGGACGCGCCCGTCCAGTTCGGGCAGCGACACGTTCATGGCGATGTCGCGCGGCGACAGCCCCGTCGTCCCGTCCCGCCACGCCGCTTCGGTTCCCGACGACAGCACGCCCTGGAACACGGGCGCGCCGTTGGCCCAGTCCGCCGCCAGGGGGTTCGCGGACCCGGCGGCGAAGCTGGTCAGGTTCAGGATCGCCGCGGGCGGGGCCTGGCCGAACAACCGTTCCAGCGTCGCGGCCGAGACGGGGTCCTTCAGGGACGCCACGAAGACCGGCATCGGCGCCAGTCCCGCCCGCAGGCAGGCCCGCACCAGGCGGTTCACGGGGTTCAGCCCCGCCCCCTGGAGCAGGGCGCGGTAGAACACGATCGGCACCACGGGCGCGCCGTCGGGCCACGCGGCGCGCAGGTCGGCCAAGGCGGGCTCGTCCGACCCGGGCCAGTACAGCCCCGCGCGCAGCAGGGGCCGGGCGGGGGCGGGCCGGGGCGCGTCCAGCAGCATCGCGGATGCATGGCGCAGGAACGTCACCGCGTTCGCCGGCCCCCCTTCGACCAGGCAGGCCCAGAGCGCGTCGTAGTCAGCATCCGCTACCGTGGACAGCGCCCGCAGCTCCGGGTCCGGCTTGTCGTCGCCGGGCAGGGCGGCGAAGGGCACCCCGGCCTCGTGCAGGCGCGCGGCGTACTGCTCCAACCCATAGGTCCAGTAGCCCCGCCCCCCCAGCACCCGGGCGACCACCAAGCGGGCCTTCGTAGCGCAGGCATCCAGGTGCAGGTCCACGCTGAACGGATGGCGCAGGTGCAGAAGGCTGCACAGCCGCATGTCCGGGGGCGCGTCCATGGCCGCGCGCGCCTGCGACAGGGCGGCCAGTTCGGTGTCGGCGGCGGAGACGACGACCAGGGCGGCCGGGGTCTGGCCGGGATCCACGGCCTCGCCGTCGTCGATGGAACCGGGGGTGGCGGCGAGCAGGTGCATGGGGCCGGGTGTGTCATCCGTGGACGGGGACGCAAGGGGCAACTTGCCCTCCGCGCGCGGTCGGTGCAGGACCCCTGCCATGACACCGATCCTGTCCGACGACGTCGCCGCCGCCCTGTCCGCGGGGCGCCCCGTGGTGGCCCTAGAGTCCACCATCATCAGCCACGGCATGCCGTGGCCCCGCAACGCGGAGGTCGCGCGCGCCGTCGAGGACGCGGTCCGCGACGAAGGGGCCGTGCCCGCTACGATCGCCGTGCTGGACGGCCGTTTGCGCGCGGGTCTGACGGAGGCCGACATCGCGCTGCTGGGGCAGGACGAAACGGTCGTGAAGGCGGCCAGCCGGGACCTGGGCGCGGCCGTCGTGCATCGCCGTCACGCGGGCACCACGGTCAGCGCGACCATGCGGATCGCGGCCCTGGCGGGGATCGGCACCTTCGCCACGGGCGGCATCGGCGGGGTGCACCGGGGGGACGGCATGGACGTCAGCGCCGACCTGACGGAACTGGCCGCGACCGACGTGCTGGTCGTCTGCGCGGGCGTGAAGTCGATCCTGGACATCCCCCGCACGCTGGAGGTCCTGGAAACCCTGCGCGTGCCGGTCGTGACCTTCGGCGCGGACGCGTTCCCCGCCTTCTACACCCGCGATTCGGGCTGCCCCACGCCGGAACGCGCCGACGACCCGGCCGCGATCGCCGCCATGCGCGCGGCCCACCGTGCGCTGGGCCTGGGGACCGGGATGCTGGTGGCGAACCCCATTCCCGCATCCCACGCCCTTTCCGCCGAACACATGGACGCCGAGATCGCGGCGGCCCTGGCGGAGGCCGACGCGCAGGGGGTGCGGGGCAAGGACGTGACGCCGTTCCTGCTGGGTCGGTTGAACGCGGTCACGGACGGGGCGGCGCTGGACGCGAACGTCGCGCTCGTGCTGGACAACGCCCGGCTGGCCGCCCGGATCGCGGTGGCCGAGGCCGGGACCGGCAGCTGGGCCTAGGGGTCCGCCGCGCGTTCGTAGAACAGGCTGGCGGGGTCGTCCGGATACGCGCCGAAGGGCCCGCAGCGGACGAAGCCGTGGCGTTCGTACAGCCGGTGCGCGGCATCCAGGCCGTGCCCCGTTTCCAACCGGATGACGGGGTGCCCGTCCGCCACGCCCAGGTCGATCAGCGCGCGCAGGATCGCGTCGGCCACGCCGCGTCCCCGCGCGGCCGGGTCGGTGAACATCGACTTCACCTCCGCGTATCCGTCCCGCGATGCCAAGGCGCCGACGCCCAGGACCGTGTCGCCTTTCCGCGCCGCCAGGAAGCGGATGTCGTCGCCCCGCAGGGCGGCGACGTCGAGGACATGGTTCTGGTCCGGCTCGAACAGCGCCCGCATCAGGGCGTGGGACCGTTCCAGCAGGGCCCGGGGTCCCGGCGCGCCGGGGTCGGCCGGGCCCACGATCAGCATCAGGCGGGGGCCAGGGCGCCGGACAGGCTGCGCTCGATCGCGGAGCGGTCCAGGCCGCGCGGACCGATCACGACCAGCCGGGTGGCGGGTGCGTCGGCGCCCCAGGGCCGGTCGTAATGATGCGCCACGCGCGGGCCCACCGCCTGCACCGTCAGCCGCATGGGGCGGCCTTCGACGGCGGCGAACCCCTTCAGGCGCAGGATGCCGTGATGCCGGATCAGCGACGCCAGCTCGTCGGCGAAGCGCGCCGGGTCCGCGACCGGCGCGCCGTGGACCACGAAGCTTTCGAAGGCGTCGTGCCCGTGGTCGTCGTGGCCGTGGTCGTGATGATGGTGGTCGTCGTGATGGTCGTCGTCGTGGTGATGGTGATGATGCACTTCGTGCCGGGCGGTCATGTCGTCCTCGGCCGCCATGGATCGGCCTAGCAGCACGTCGGCGGGCAGGGCGCCCTTCACGGCGGGCACGATCTGGACGCCGGCGCGGACCTCCACGCGCAGTCGGTCCAGCATCGCGGGCACGTCCTCCATCAGGTCGGTCTTGTTCAGGACGATCATGTCCGCGCAGGCGACCTGATCGGCGTAGAGTTCGGACAGCGGCGTCTCGTGGTCCAGTCCGTCGTCGGCCGCGCGTTGCCGGTCCACGGCGGCCACGTCGGCGGCAAAGGTCCCCTCCGCGACGGCCGGCCCGTCCAGGACGGTGACGACGCCGTCCACCGTGACGCGGGTCGCGAGGTCCGGCCAGGCGAAGGCGCGGACCAGGGGCTGGGGCAGCGCCAGGCCCGACGTCTCGATCACGATGTGCTCGGGCGGGTCGGCGCGGTCCAGCAGCTTCTGCATCGCGGGCACGAAGTCGTCGGCCACCGTGCAGCAGATGCAGCCGTTCGACAGCTCGATCATGTCGTCGTCGGAGCACCCCTCGATCCCGCAGCCGCGCAGGATGTCGCCATCGACGCCCAGGTCGCCGAACTCGTTGACGATCAGGGCGATGCGCCGGTCGGCGTGGGTCATCAGGTGCTGGATCAGGGTCGTTTTTCCGGCGCCCAGGAAGCCGGTGACGATGGTGGCGGGGATCTTCGCGGGCATGGGAACGCTCCTCGGCGCGGAAGGGGATCGGAATGGGAACGGGGTGGCGAACGGGGAACGGCCCGCCCGCGGGGTGCGGACGGGCCGTGGAACCGAAGGGGGCCGGTCAGGCCGGCGAATAGAGGCGCGTCGAGAGGGCGCCGCTGCCCCGGGCGGACCGGAACCGCTTGGCCAGCGCCAGCGCGCCCAGATCCACCACGGGCTCGATCAGCACCACCAGCATGTAGGCCGCGCCGAAGGTCGCCACCGACGCCATCGTCTCCGCCCCGACCCCCTGGCCATAGAGGACCCAGAACGCGACCCAGGCCACCACGCCGCCCTGATAGGCCAGCGACAGCTTCAGGACCTGTCCGTATTCCAGGTCCACATAGGCCACGTCCCGCGGGATCACCCGACGGGCCAGCGCCAGGGTCGCGAACAGAGGCACGAGCAGCGTCGTGACGTTGACGAAGAACATCGGCAGGTCCGACGGCGCGAAGAACGCCCCCTGCACCAGGAGGCCCAGCGCCAGCCCGATGGCGGCGGGGGCCGCCCCCAGGATCAGGAACAGCGTCGTGGCCAGGATGAAGTGCACCTCCGACACGCCGACGGCGAAGTGCGGCAGCACCTCGAAGAAGACGAAGGTGCCGAGGGCGGCGAGCGCGCTGCGCACGGCCAGCGGCGCCACGCCGCGGGCCTTCGCGTCCGTCCAGGCGAGTTTGAGGGTATAGGCGCCCGCGCCGGCGGCGGTGGCCACGGCCAGCGCCATCTTGGCGCCGTCCACGATTCCGGGTTCGATGTGCATCGTCAGAGTCCGATCCTGTGGCCCGTCACACCCGACGGGCGGTTGATATACGCGAAGGCCGGTCTCCTGGCTGGCGGGTCGATGCGGGGGCGCGGCCTTCCCGGGCCGGATGGCCCAGTGGCGTGGATGCGCCCCGCTCTCCGCTTACAGTCGCGGGGGCGGCTGCGGGTTCGGACCCCGGATTGGGTCATCCTCACCGCATTCCCGTTTCAGTCGTGCCGATCCGAAGGGACCCGCGCGACCACCTTTGCGGGGCCGACGATGCGCGCGGGACGCCGTGGGGGTCAAGCGCCGATGCGACATCCCCGCCCCGTGGCGCGACCGCGCCGTGGGGGCAACTTGACCTTTCGGGGCGATCGTCGTGCAGTCCGCCGCGCCTGGCCGGGACCGGACCGACACATGCGATTCGACAAGCTCCGCTTGAACGGCTTCAAGTCCTTCGTGGACCCGACCGACCTGCCGGTCGTCGACGGCCTGACCGGCGTGGTGGGGCCCAACGGCTGTGGCAAGTCCAACCTGCTGGAGGCGATGCGCTGGGTGATGGGGGAGACTCGCCCGACGGCCATGCGCGGCGCGGGGATGGAGGACGTGATCTTCGCCGGCGCGGCCAGCCGACCCGCCCGCCCCTTCGCCGAAGTGACCCTGTCGCTCGACAACGCCGACCGCACCGCGCCCGCGGGCTTCAACGACGCCGACCGCATCGACGTGGTGCGGCGCATCGCGCGGGACGCGGGCTCGACCTATCGGCTGAACGGGCGCGAGGTCCGGGCCCGCGACGTGCAGGTCCTGTTCGCCGATGCCGGAACGGGGGCGCATTCGCCCGCCCTGGTGCGCCAGGGCCAGATCGCGGAGCTGATCGCGGCCAAGCCGCACGCCCGCCGGCGCATCCTGGAGGAGGCGGCGGGCATCGGCGGCCTGTACCAGCGCCGCCACGAGGCCGACCTGCGGTTGGACGCCGCAGAAAGCAACCTGGACCGGCTGGCGCAGGTGGCCGACCGGCTCGAAACCCAGTTGTCGTCGCTGACCCGCCAGGCGGGGCAGGCGCGACGCTACAGGGAGCTGTCCCAATCCCTGCGCGACGCGGAGGCGACGCTGGCGTGGCGCCGCGCGCGGGACGCGGACGCGGACGCGGCCGGGGCGGATGCGGCCCTGCGGGACGCGCGGGCGATCGTGGCCCGCACGGCGCGAAACGTCGCCACCGCCGGCGCGGCACGGCAAGCCGGCGACGACGCCTTGCCCCCCCTGCGGGAGGAGGCCGCCGTGGGCGCGGCCCTGGTCCAGCGGATCGCGGCGGCGCGCGATGCGCTGGCGGGGCGCGTCGAGGCGGCCGAACGGGCGGTCGCGGACCTGGCGGACCGTTTGGGGCAGGCCCGCCAGGACGCGGCGGCGGAAGCCGCGCGCGTGGCCGACGCCGCCGCCACCGTCGCCCGGTTGGAGGAGGGCCTGGACCGCGCCCGCCGGGAGGCGGCGGCGGCGGAGGCTGCGCGCCCAGACGCCGACCGTGCCGCGGACGGGGCGCAGCACGACGCGGCGGAGGCGGAGCGGGCGGTGGCGACCGTGGCCGAGGCGACCGCCGATCTGACCGCCCGCCACCGGGCGGCGGACGACCGCGCGGCGCAGGTCGCGCGGGACCTGTCACGTGCCGAGGCCGCGGACCGCGCGGCGCGGGACGCCGAAGCGGGGGCCGACCGGGCCGTGGCGGCACGGGGCGCGGAGGTCGCCGCGGCCGAACGGGCGCGCGATGACGCCGCCGCCGCCCTGAGGGATGCCGAGGCCGCGCTCGAGGCCGCCGACGCCGCGCGCATCGCGGCGCAGGACCGGGCGCGGGGCACGGAGGCCGAGCGCGCGCGGACGGCTGCGGCGCGCGCCACGCTCGGGGCGGAGGTCGCGTCCCTGCGCGACGCGCTCGGTCGGGACCCTGCCGCGGGCGACCGTCTGATCGACGCGGTATCAGCGCGACCCGGATACGAGGCCGCCTTGGCCGCCGCGCTGGACGATGCCCTGCAGGGGGGACCGGCCGGGCCGGACGGGGCGGGATGGCACGCCCTGCCGCCCCTGGACGGCACGGACGTCGCGGGCGCCGTGCCCCTGTCGGACCACGTCGACGTCCCGGACGCCCTGGCCCGGCGCGTGGCCGCGACGGGAATCGTGGACGACGCGGACGGGACGGACCGGCACGCGGCCCTCGGACCCGGGCAGGTGCTCGTGTCGCGGGAGGGGGCCGTGTGGCGCTGGGACGGCCTGCATCGGCCCGCCACGGCGGAGGCCGCGCCGAACGCCCTGCGGCTGGAACGTGTGAACCGCCTGGCCGCGGCGGAACGGGAACTGGCGGAGGCCGACGCGGCGGCGGACGCGGCGAAGGCCGGGCATGACGTCGCCGCGACCGCGTTGCGCGACGCCCGGGCGGCGGAGGATGCGGCCCGATCCGACCGCAACGCGGCCGACGCGGCGGCCCTGCGGGCCGGGCGCGACCTGGCCCGGCTGGACGGGCAGCGGGACCGCGACGCCGCAGCCTTCGATGCCGCGCGCGACCGGGCCGCGACCGCTCGCGACGACCTGGTCCGCCTGCGACGGGACGCGGCGGAGGCGGTGGAGGCACGGGACGCCCTGCCGCCCCTCGACGACGCGCGGAACCGGCTCGCCGCGGCGAAGGACGCCGCCGACGCCGCTCGCGCTGCCGCCCGCGCCGCCCGGGCCCAAGCGGACGGATTGGACCGCGGGGCCGCGGACGCATCCAGGCGGGCCGCCGACCTGTCCCGCGACCTGGACGATTGGCGACGGCGGGCGGTCGACGCGGACGGTCGCGGCGATGCCCTGGAAGGCCGGGTCGCGGCGCTGACGGCCGACCTGTCCCGCGCGCGGGCCCGGCCCGTCGAACTGGCAGGGGAGGCCGACGGTCTGGATCGGCAAGGGGCCACGGCCGCCGCACGGGACGCCGCCGCCCGCGATGCCCTGTCCCGCGCGGAAGGCGTTGCCCGCGATGCCGCGACCGCGGAACGGGACGCCGAGCGGGCCGCCGCCGCCGCGCGGGAGGTCGCCGCCCGGGCGGAGGAGCGGGTGGCCACCGCCCGCGCCGCCGCAGCCGCCGCGTGGGCGGCGCTGGCCGAGGCGTCCGGCACGACGGCGGACGTCGTCGGGGCACGCTTGGAGCTACGCGATGCCGACACGCCGGACGTCGAAACGCTGACCGCCACGGTCGCCGCGCTGCGCCGCAAGCGGGACGCGCTGGGATCGGTCAACCTTCGTGCGGAGGAGGACGCCGCCGCCGTGCGCGCCGAACGCGATGCGCTGGCAGCGGAGCGCGCCGACCTCGACGCGGCGATCGGGGCGCTGCGCGAAGGGATCGCCAAGCTGAACCAGGAAGGGCGGCAGCGGTTGCGCGACGCGTTCCGAACGGTGAACGCCAACTTCGCCGCCCTGTTCGGGCACCTCTTCGGCGGCGGCGAGGCGCGGCTCGAGATGGTGGAATCCGACGACCCCCTCGATGCGGGGTTGGAGATCCTGTGCCAGCCCCCCGGCAAGCGGCTGGCGACGCTGTCTCTGCTGTCGGGCGGCGAGCAGACCCTGACCGCGCTCGCCATGATCTTCGCGGTGTTCCTGGCGAACCCCGCGCCGATCTGCGTGCTCGACGAGGTGGACGCGCCGCTGGACGATGCCAACGTCGCCCGGTTCTGCGACCTGCTGGACGAGATGACGAACCGCACCGCGACGCGGTTCCTCATCATCACGCACCACGCCGTCACCATGTCGCGCATGGACCGGCTGTTCGGCGTGACCATGGTGGAGGCCGGGGTCAGCCAGCTGGTCAGCGTCGACCTGCGCGCCGCGGAGGAGATGGTGGCCTGAGCGGTGGAACAAGCGCGCCCCGTCCGGCCTTGATTCGACATGACCCGCATGACCATCGAAGCCCGCCTCGCCTACGACCTGTCCGGCACGGTCGACTGTCTGATGCAGATCGAGGCCGCGCATGTCGCGGGCCAGACGATCATGGAGGAATCCCTCCGGACCACCCCGGTGGAGGGCTTCGATCGCATCGCCGGCGACGTCGCGCTGGGCACGCGCGCCTGGTTCGCCGCCGAGGGCCGGTTGGAGGTCAGCTACGATGCGGTGGTCGAGGTGACGCGCCCGAAGGTGGATCTGTCCGCCCTGCGGGCCCGCCGCGCCCGGACCCTGAACGCGGAGGCCACGCCCTTCCTGATGGCGTCGCGCTATTGCCATTCGGACGACTTCGTCCCCTTCGTGACCAGCCGGTTCGGCGACAAGGGCGGCGGCCCCCTGGTGCAGGCCATCCGCGACTGGGTGCACGCGGAGATGGACTACGTCCCCGGGGCCAGCGACGCGCGCACCACCGCGACGGACACCTTCGTCAGCCGGCAGGGCGTGTGCCGCGACTATGCCCACGTGGTCATCGCGATGTGTCGGGCCGGGGGCATCCCCGCGCGGACGGTCAGCGTCTATGCCCCCCATGTCGATCCGCCCGACTTCCACGCCGTGGCGGAGGTCTATCTGGACGGGGCCTGGCACATCGTCGACGCGACCGGCATGGCCGGCCCGGACGAGGTGGCGATCGTGGGCGTCGGACGGGACGCGGCAGACACCTCGTTCCTGACGATGATGGGGGCCGGGACCCTGGTCGAGCAATCGGTGAAGGTCACCGAAGGCTGAGCGCCCCGAGGGCCAGCGACAGGGCCAGCACCGCCCACCAGACGCGCCACAGGGCCGCGATGGCACGGTCCACGTCCGCCGGGCCGGGCGATCGTCGGCCGGCCGGATGCGCGAACGCATAGTCGCGCACGACCCCGTCGTAGCTGCGCGGCCCCGCCAGCGCCACGTCCAGCACGCGCGCCAGCGCCGCTTCCGGCCAGCCCGCGTTGGGGGACCGGTGGCGCGCGGCGTCCGCCGCGACGGCGCCCATGCCGCGATGCCCGTGGGCGGCCAGGATCAGCACCGCGGTCAGGCGCGCGGGGATCCAGTTCATCGCGTCGTCCAGCCGTGCGGCCGCCCATCCGAACGCGGCATGGCGCGGCGTCAGATAGCCGATCGTGGAATCCGCCGTGTTGACCGTCTTGTAGATCGCGATGCCCGGCAGGCCCCCGACGGCGAACCAGAAGGCGGGGGCCACCACGCCGTCGGACAGGTTCTCCGCCGCCGATTCGATGGCGGCCCGGGCGATGTCGGGCTCGTCCATGGCGGCCGTGTCGCGGCCCACGATCATCGCGACCGCGTTCCGGCCCGCCGCCACGCCGCCGGCGCGCAGGGTCGCGGCGACGGCGGCGACGTGCTGCACCAAGCTGCGCTGCGCGAGCAGGACCGCCGCCGCGACGACGGTCCCGACCGGACCCAACGCGACCTGCGCGGCCCAGGCAGCCATGCCCGCGCCGGCGACGAGCAGCACGATCGCGGCCACGCCCTTCGCGCGGCGTGCGCGCCCACGGTTCCAGCGGGCGTCGAGCGCCGAGACCGCGCGGCCCATCAGGACGACCGGATGGGGCAGGCGGCGCCACAGCCAGTCCGGCTCGCCCAGCAGGGCGTCCAGCGCCAGGGCGACGGCGAGCAGCACGGGCGGGGGTCAGTCGTCGGCGGGAAGGGGCGGATGCCGGGTGACGAAGTGTCCCTTGATCGCCTGCGGCCATTCGCGGAACGGCACGACGCCCGTGTCCTGTTCCGCATGCAGGGCGGCATAGGCGACGATGCCCGCCGCCGCGTCCGGGTCGGCGTCGAACCGGCCGAGCGTATAGGCCATCTTGCCCTTCCCCTGGACAGCGACGTTGCACGCCCCCTTGCAGCCCATCAGGCAGGCGTGCCGGCGGACCCGCACGAGGGGGCGATCCTCCGCCGCCGCCTCCACCAGGGCGGCCAGCCGCTCTCCGTCGGTGAGGGCCGTGCCCGCCTGCCAATCGTCGCGCTTGCAGGTCTCGCAGACGGTGATGGTGGTGATCGTCATAGCACTCCCCCCGGGCGGATCGCGGCCACAGACCACAGGGCGGCGTGGGGGGCAATCGACGACCCGTGGATCGCTCACGCGGTCGTCATAATTCCCGTCGAATTCGACGCGTCCGATTAACCGGCGCTTAAGATTCCGCCCCCATACAAATACGCAAAGCCGGAAAGGCAAAACAAGAAAAGAGAGGCGAGCAGATGGCAGACATTCCCTGGGTCCTGGCGGTGGGCATAACCGAGACGATGGCGCGGCGGCTGGAGGATGCGCAGGCTTCCCAGCGCGACTTCCGGCTCCTGGAAACGAACGATCCGAACGAGGCGATCTCGATCCTGCGCGACCTGGCGCCGCGGGTGGTGGTGATCGGTCTGGACATGCGGAACGCCAGCCCGCTGGCCATCGCCGACTACATCGAGTTCCGCATGCCGGAGGTGCGGGTGATCTACGAGATGGGGCTGCGGCACAACTTCGCCGATGGCTCGATCTTCAGCCATTCGCACAACGCCCATGCCCTCGTGACGCCCGCGATGGCGTCGGGCGACCTGGGCGCGATGGTGGCCCATCACGCGCTCAGCCGCGCGGCCTAGCCTTCGACCTCCGCCAGCGCGCGGGCCAAGAGCAGATAGGCCCGTGCACTGCGCGTGCGTGCCAAGTCGTCCAGCTGCGGGTCGGTGGCCCGCGGCTCGACGTCCCGGGCGGCGGCCCGGAACGCCTGCAGGAACGCCCGCGCCGCGTCGCGGAAGGACGGATCCTCGCGCATCCGCACCAGCGTCATGGCCTGCACGGCGCCGTCGCGCATCGCGCCGGGGGCGGATGCGTCGCGCAGCCGGCCCGCGAGGAAGGCCCGCCATTCCGCGGCGCGCGCCGGGTCCACCCGCAGGTCGTCCACGTAGAGGCCGTCCTCGGCCAGCATGGCGAACACCTCCTGCGCGGCCACCAGCGCCTGCGCGGTCGGGCGGTGGTCCAGCGCGCGGCGCAGGATGCGGAAGCCCTCGTCGTCGCGGTCGTTCTCCGGGAAGTCGACCGCGCGGACGAAGTCGTCCACCGCGATCCCGCCTGGCGGCACGGGGTCGGGCTGCACGGGCTTGGGGGCGGGTTCCGGCGCGGCCGGCCGGGGCAGGCGCGCGCGGGACAGGCCTGCCAACCGGACGTCCAGAAGGGTCTGGCGGCGCTGCACCTCCTCCAGCAGGACCTTCGTCGTGGCGTCGCGATCGCCGGTCCCGGACGCGGGGTTGCGGACGGCCTTCAGGGCATCGACATAGGTGCCGCGCAGGCCGTCGACCGAATCCTGCAGGCGGCGCCCTTCCTGCCGCAGGGTGCGGACCATGCGGATCGTCGCCGCACCGATCCAGATCAGTCCGATGGGCAGGAAGATCCCGATGATCGTGGCGACGAACCCGTCAGGCGTGTCGAACGGCATCTCGCCCGTGTCCATGGCGAGGAACACGAAGTTGACGAAGGCCAGCCAGGCCAGCGACAGGATCAGGGCCACGACCTCGACCCGCGTGATCCACCCGGTCGGACCGCCGTCCGGGTCGGACGGACCCCCTTCGCTCACCGGTAGGCTACGCCCGTCACTTCATAGGATCGCGTGCCGCCCGGGGTTCGGACCTCGACCGAGTCGCCCTCCTCCTTGCCGATGAGGGCACGCGCGAGCGGCGAGCGGAGGTTGAGCTTGCCGTTCTCGATGTCGGCCTCCGGCTCGCCCACGATTTGATAGACCTTCTCCTCCTCCGTGTCCTCGTCCACCAGGGTCACGGTCGCCCCGAACTTGATCTCGTCGCCCGTCATCTTCGCGGGGTCGATCACCTCCGCCAGCGAGATCAGGCCTTCCAGCTCCTTGATGCGCCCTTCGATGAAGCCCTGCTTCTCGCGTGCGGAATGGTATTCCGCGTTCTCGGACAGGTCGCCGTGCTCGCGCGCCTCCGCGATGGCGCGAATGATGGCGGGGCGTTCCTCCGATTTGAGCTGCTTCAGCTCGCGCTGGAGGGCGGCCATGCCGCCGGGGGTCATCGGAACCTTGTCCATGTCGCACGTCTCCCACGGGGGCGGCGGCCCCCTGTCGTCGTGCCAGTCCTGCCGGATGCCCGGCGCGCGTGCAACACGGGCGGCGCAGGGGCGGGGCAGACCGTGCCGTCGCTGCACCCGAAGCCGTCGGCGTCCCGAAGACCCGACGGCCGATCGTCGGTTTCGGACAGGGGTTTGTCCGACCCAATCGATTCGCGGATCGGTCCGACCGGGGGGCGCGCGGGGGGTGCCCCTACCGCACGGTGCCTCCCGAAACGCGCCTTCGGACCGATACCCGTAACAGGATCCTCATTTCATCGGGAGAAGGCCCACTGCGTCGCACCCCGTTCGGCGCGCGACACCGAAACGGTCCCCCAGAACGAGGAGCACCGCAGAGCAGCGCGACGTAGGGACGAAGCCAGCGCCCCGATGTCATGCCGCCAGGGTGCCCGCCCATATCATGCGGGTGATGTCGTCGCTGACGCGGGCCGCGCGGGGGAAGTCGTGCCCGCCCGTGTTCTCGTTGGGCCAGATCAGGCACAGCACGCCCGCAGACTGCGCCGCGCGGACGCCAGGGACGTTGTCCTCGATCGCGAGCGCCTCGTCGGGACGCAGGCCCAGCGCGCCCAATGCGCGCCGGTAGCAGTCGGGCGCGGGTTTCGGGGCCGCCACGTCCTCGCGCGTCGTGACGACGTCGAAGAGGTCCGCATCGAGGTCGAGGCCCCGTAGCAGATGCTCCACGTTGCCGGGCTCCGTCGTGGTCACCAGTCCCAGCGCCATGCCGTCCTGCCGCGCACGCGTCAGGATGTGGTCCAGACCGGGACGCATCCGTGCCTTGCCCTCCGCAAGCGCGGACTGGAACAGATCGGACTTCGTCGCATGCACGGCCGCCACGTCGACGTCGTGGCCCAGCGTCGCGGCATGCCGGGCGATCCTGTCCGCACCGCCGGACGTAGTCAGCATCCCGGCATAGGTTTCGCGGTCCCAATCCCAGTCCAGACCGTGGGCGTGGAAGGCGGCGTTGAACGCCCAACGCTGCAGCTCCGACGTGTCGGCGAGGGTTCCGATGGACCCGAGGAGAAGGGCTTTCATGGACGATGTCCCCGTGCGCTTGGCCGTCGAACGGTCAGCTAGCGCATCGGAGGCACCGTCAAAGGTCTGGTCGGGACACGGGATCCCCGTCAGCTTCCCCCCACGATGCCGATCGAGGCCGTGCCGGTGATGGCGATGTCCGCGCCCGCGCGGTCGCGCTCCCGCTCGACCTGGGATGGGGGGACGGGGGGGCCGTCGACGCCGCAGCCCTGCAATAGAAGGGCGAAGGTGACGGCGAGGGCGGCGAACGGACGGACGGTCATGCGCGATCCCCCCCGCGCCAGCGTTCGATCTGCTCGCGCACCCGGCCCGGGGCGGTGCCGCCCGAAACGTCGCGCGATGCGACGGAATTGCGCACCCCCAGCACGCCGAAGACGGCCTGCGTGATGCCAGGATGCTCGTGCTGCATCTCGGCCAGGGTCAGGTCGGGCAGGTCGACTCCCGCCTTCTCCGCGCGGGCGACGAGCGCCCCGGTAACGTGGTGCGCCTCGCGGAAGGGCAGACCCAGTTCGCGGACGAGCCAATCGGCGAGGTCGGTCGCGGTCGAGAAGCCGGATGCGGCCGCGGCTTCGAGCGCGTCGCGCCGTGGCGTCATGTCGGCGACCATTCCCGCCATGGCGCGCAGGGCGAGCAGCAAATGGTCGGCCGCGTCGAACACCTGTTCCTTGTCCTCCTGCATGTCCTTCGAATAGGTCAAGGGAAGCCCCTTCATTACCGTCAGAAGCGCCACGTTGGCGCCCAGGATGCGGCCCAGCTTGGCGCGCAGCAACTCGGCCGCATCGGGGTTCTTCTTCTGCGGCATGATGCTGGACCCGGTGGTCCATCGATCCGACAGCACGACGAAGCGGAACTGCGCGGACGACCAGATCACCAGCTCCTCCGCCAGGCGCGACAGGTGCATCGCCGCAATGCTGGCGGCCCCGAGGAACTCGAGGGCGAAGTCCCGGTCGCTGACGGCGTCGAGCGAGTTGGCGCAGGGACGGTCGAAGCCCAGCGCCCGGGCCGTCATGTCCCGGTCGATCGGGAACGACGTGCCGGCCAGGGCCGCGGCGCCCAGGGGGCTTTCGTTCATGCGCGCGCGGGCGTCGCGGAACCGCCCGCGATCGCGATGCACCATCTCGGCATAGGCCAGCATGTGGTGGCCCCAGGTCACGGGCTGCGCGGTCTGCAGGTGCGTGAAGCCCGGCATGATCCAGTCGTGGTGCCGATCGGCCTGATCGATCAGGGCCGCGTGGAGCGCGTCCAATGCCTCCAGCGTGTCGTCGATCGCGTCCCGGACCCACAGGCGGAAGTCGGTGGCCACCTGGTCGTTGCGCGACCGCGCCGTGTGCAGCCGGCCCGCGACCGGCCCGATGAGCTCGGTCAGCCGGGCCTCGACGTTCATGTGGATGTCCTCGAGCGCGGTGGAGAACGCGAAGCCGCCCCCCTCGATCTCCGCCAGGACGGTTAGCAGACCCTCGCGGATCGCGTCGGCATCGGCCCCGTCGACGATGCCGGTGGCGCCCAGCATCTGGGCATGGGCCCGGCTGGCTTCTATATCCTGGCGGGCGAGTCTGCGGTCGAACCCGATCGATGCGTTGATCGCCTCCATCAACGCGTCCGGTCCGTCCGCGAACCGGCCGCCCCACATCTGGTTGGACGACTTCGACATGCGCATGCTCCCGCTGTTGCTGGCCCTCTACCTGTCCGTTCCGGGCCTCGCCACCCCCGCGGCGGCGGACCTGACGGCGGCCCGCGCGCTCGCGGCGGAAGCGGTGCCGAAGCTGACGTTCCGGGACGACCCGACGCCACCTCCGGTCACCGCGTTCGCCCTGTTCGAGGGTGGGACGGCGGACCTGTCGGACTATGCCGGTGCCGTGGTGGTCCTGAACTTCTGGGCCACGTGGTGCGCACCGTGCCGCAAGGAGATGCCATCGCTCCAGACGTTGCAGGACGAGATGGGCGGAGCGGACCTGCAGGTCGTGACGATGGCCTTCGGGCGACACCATCCCCAGGCGATGGAACGGTTCTGGGAGGACACGGGGGTGGACACGCTGCCGTTGCACCGCGACCCGCAGGGCGAGATGGCGGCCGCCCTCGGGGTGAAGGGGCTGCCGCACACGCTGATTTTGGACCGGGCCGGGACGGTGGTGGCGGAGCTGATCGGCGACGCGGACTGGGCGGCCGACCCGATGCAGGCGGTGCTGGCCGCAATTGCGGAGTAGCGTGGAACGCAGGCCGCGGTTCCCCCCGGGGGCGTTGCGCGTCGCCCGGGGTCTGCCTAACGTCATCGTCGTGCGAGAGGGGTCGCGCAACGGGAGGACCATCATGACGTTTTCGAAGATCATCGCCGCCGCCGCGGTCGCCGCCGCGCTGGCCATGCCCGTGTTCGCGCAGGAGCGGACGCTGCAACTGGGTCACCTGGCGAACGAGGACAATTCCTGGCACCAGGCATCCGTGCGCTTCGCCGAGGAGGTGGCCCGCCTGACCGACGGCCGCATCGCCGTGGAGGTCTTCCCCAACGAGTCGCTGGGCAAGGAGATCGACCTGATCAACGGGATGCAGCTAGGCACCGTTGACATGACCATCACCGGCGAATCCCTGCAGAACTGGGCGCCGATGGCCGCGCTGCTGGCTGTGCCCTACGCGTACGGTTCGCTGGAACAGATGGACGAGGTCGCGTCGGGCGACATCGGCGAGCGGATCGAGGAGCAGATCGTGGAACGCGCGCAGGTCCGGCCCCTGGCGTACTTCGCGCGGGGCCCGCGCAACCTGACGTCCAACCGGCCCATCGCCAGCCCGGACGAGCTGGACGGGCTGCGGATGCGCGTGCCCAACGTGCCCCTGTTCGTCGACACGTGGTCCGCGCTGGGCGCCCAGCCGACCCCGATGGCCTTTTCGGAGGTGTTCACCTCGCTGCAGAACGGCACCATCGACGCGCAGGAGAACCCGCTCGCGCTGATCCGATCCGCGTCCTTCGACGAGGTGCAGAGCCACGTGAACCAGACGGAGCACGTGCGGTCCTGGATCTACCTCGCGATCTCGGAGCAGACCTGGCAGTCGCTGTCGGAGGACGACCGCGCCGCCCTGCAGGAGGCGGCGACCATCGCGCAGGAATACGAGCGCGGTCTGTTCCAGGAATCGCTGGCGGAGGATCGCGCCTATCTGGAAGGGCAGGGCATGACCTTCGTGGACGTCGACGGCGCGGCCTTCGCGGTGGCGGCCCGCGACGCGGTTCTGTCCAACGTGGCCGACGAGGTGCGCCCGATCGTCGAGGATCTGTTCGCCGCCCAAACCGAGTGATCGTCGCGGACGGCCCCGGGTTCGCCCCAGGGCCGTCCGTCCAAGCGGGACGGATGCCGATGCGCCATGTCGATACCCTGACCCGCTGGGTCGTCGCGCTGTTCCGTGCCCTCGCGGGATTGGCGTTCCTGATCCTGATCGCCGCCGTGCTGACGCAGGTGGCGGGCCGGACGCTGGGGCGCTCGCCCGTCTGGACGGAGGAGGCGACGCGCTTTGCCCTCCTCTATATGGCGGCGATCGGGGCGGGGCTGGCCCTGCGCACGGGCGATCTGGTCAACGTGGACGTGTTCACCGAGATGCTGCCCGAACCCGTCGCCCGCGTCCTGCGGCTGCTTTCGGCGGCGGCGATCGCTGGGCTGTGCCTCTACCTGCTGCCGATGGCATGGCGGTTCGTCGCCGTGGGGGGCTTCCAGACCTCCCCCGCGCTGGGCCTGACCATGAGCGTCGTCCACTTCTCGATCTTCCTGATGCTCGCGCTTCTGGGCCTGTTCGCGGCGCTGCGGGTGCTGGCGATGCTGACGGGCGGGGCAGACGGCCGGCCGGAAGCGGCCCCGGCCGACCTGGACGCGGCGACGGACGGGACCGGTCCGGCATGACCGACGTCGCCATCCTGCTGACGCTGTTCGTCGGCGGCCTGGTGATCGGCGTGCCCGTGGCGGCGACGCTGGGATTGGCGTCCCTGGCCTATATCCTCGTGGCCGGGCTGAACCCCGTCGTGATCCCGCAGAAGATGTATGCGGGGATGGACGTGTTCGTGCTGCTGTCGATCCCGGGCTTCATCCTCGCGGGGAACCTGATGAACCGGGGCGGCATCACGCAGCGGATCATCCGCTTCGCCAACGCGCTGGTTGGCTGGATCCGCGGCGGGCTGGGGCTGACCAACATATCCGCGTCCATGCTGTTCGGCGGCATCACCGGGACCGCCGTGGCGGACGCCGCGTCCATCGGTGGCGTGATGATCCCCGGGATGAAGAAGGCGGGCTATCCCGCGGGCTTCGCGGCCGCCGTGACGGCGGCCTCGTCCACGGTGGGGCCGATCATCCCACCGTCGGTGCCGATGATCATCGTGGGGTCGCTCGCGGGCATCTCGGTCGGGCAGATGTTCGTGGCGGGCGCGATCCCGGGCATCCTGATGGGGCTGGCGATGATGGTGACGTGCTATGTCATCTCGCGGCGGCGGCGCTTTCCGCGCCAGGACTGGCAGGGCTGGGGCGAGGTGGCCCGGTCCTTCGGATCGGCGTCTTGGGCCCTGGCGATGACGGGGCTGATCGTCTACGGCCTGTTGTCCGGCATCGCCACGCCCACTGAGACGGCCATCGTGGCCAGCGTGTATGCCCTGCTCGTGGGTGGGGTCGTGTACCGCGAGTTGCCTTGGCGCGCGGTCCCAAGCATCGTGATCGACAGCGCCGTCTCGTCGGCGGGGATCCTGGCGCTGGTGGGCTTCGCCAACGTGTTCGGCTGGATCCTGGTGTCCGAACGCATCCCGCAGGCCATCGCCGCGGGCGTGCTGTCGCTGACCGACAGCCGGGTCGTCGTGATCCTGCTGATCAACCTGCTGCTGCTGTTCGTCGGCATGTTCATGGAGACGATCGCCGCGCTGATCATCCTGTTCGTGCCGCTGCTGCAATTGGCGACCGCCGTGGGGGTGGACCCGATCCATTTCGCCACGTTCGCGGTCCTGAACCTGATGATCGGCTTGACGACGCCGCCGGTGGGGGTCTGCCTGTTCGTGTGCGCGGGCATCGCACGGCTTCCCCTGGCGCCCGTGGTGCGGGCCATCCTGCCGTTCCTGGCGACCAACATCGCGGTCCTGATGGCCGTCAGCTACGTGCCGGCGTTGTCGACATGGCTGCCGTCGCTCCTGCGATGAGTGCCGGTCTGGACCGCTTCGTCGAAGCGCAGGCGCCCGTCTGGTCCGACGTGGTCGCGGAACTGCGGGCGGGGCGTAAGCGGACCCACTGGATGTGGTTCGTGTTTCCCCAGCTTGCCGGGTTGGGGCGCTCCGCGATGGCGGCGCGATACGCGATCGCCGACCTGAAGGAAGCACGCCTCTATGCCGCCCATTCCGTTCTGGGTCCGCGCCTGCGCGAAGGGGCCGATCTCGTCGCGACGCATGCGGATCGGGGACTGACCGCAATTCTCGGCACGCCCGACGATCTGAAGTTCGTGTCCTCCATGACCCTGTTCGAGGCGGCGGGCGAGGGGTGGTGCGGGGCCGTCCTGGATCGCGCGAATGGCGGGCTGCGGGACGACCGGACGCGCGCGATGCTGAAGCGATAGGACGCTGAAGTCAGGACGCTCCATGCTTGGCAAGAAACGAGCGACCCAAGTGATCGAACGAGCGGCTACGTCACCCGAGGGGATCGCCGATGTCCTTCCGCGCCCCGCCCGATCGAGGCGATGCCGGCTGTTTGCCCCCGGATCGAACGTGGCGCTTCGAGCGAAGATGGCGTCGAAGGCTACGGGGCCGGTGCGACGACCTGGAATGGTTACGTGCCCGACGTCGCATCCGCCCGGCAGGCAGCGAGGATCGTCCAGCGATCCGAAATGATCGTTGCAACTTGGTGAGAAGGCGCCTGCGCATTAACGCAACGTTCATGCGTACACGGACATGGTCCCGCCGATTGGAAATTGGGGGGCTGCCATGCCGTTCGACATGCAAAACGCGATGGACCTCGTATCCGCCCTCGCGATCCTGACGCTGCTACCGACGAGCTATGGATGGCTGCGTCGGTCCAACATGGCGGACTGGCAGGTCCAGATCGTGCTGGGCCTGTTCTTCGGCCTCGTGTCCGTGCTTCAGATGAACCTGACCTTCGCCATGCCCACGGGCATCGTCATCGACCTGCGCATCGTGCCCGTGATCCTGGCGAGCGCCTTCCTGGGATGGCGCGGCGCGATCCTTTGCGTCGTTCCCGCGATCGCGATGCGCTACTCCCTCGGCGGGGTCGGGGCGTCGGCGGGGATTGCCGTCGTCCTGCAGACAGCGGCGCTGGGCCTGCTCTGGGCGCGGTTCGTCAGCGAACGGGCTGCCGCGACGCCCCGAGCCTTCGTCATCCTGGGCGTCCTGACCACGACCAGCGCCGCGACGGCGATCCTGCTGCCCCCGGACATCGCCGTGTGGTTCCTGTGGAACGTGACCCCGATCCTCACGGTCCTCTATCTCGTGCTCGTGCCCGTGTTCGCGACGCTGATGCACCGCGAGGACGTGGCGCTCTGGACCGAACGCCAGTTGCGCGCCTCGGCCAGCACGCATCCCGTATCGGGCCTGCTGTACTGGGACGCCCTTTCGCGCGCGGCCGCCAACCTGGCCTCCGATACGGAGGAGTCGCGAGGCACCGGCCTGATCCTGCTGCAGATCCGGCATGCGAAGTGGATCACGCGCGTTCACGGGGAGGCCGCCCTCGATACCGTGCGCGGCGTCCTGCGCGCCCGCCTGGAGGACCGGCTGCCCCGTCGCGACATCCTGGGCCTGACCCCCGGGGGCGCCATCGCGGTGCTGTCGCCCGACCTGACAGACGACGACCTGAAGCGGCTGACCGCGCGGCTGTCGCACGACCTGGGCACGCGACCGGTGCGCCTGGACGACGGGGGGGAGCTTCGTATCTCGCTCGACATGGGACGGACCTGGGAGCGTCAGAGCAGGCCCCTGTCCGAGATGATGACGAAGGCCACGAACTCGCTCGACCGCAATGCCCGGTTCGGCGGCATCGACGCCGCCGCCCTGCGCAAGCGGCGTGGGCTGCGCGACACCCTGTTCGACCAGGCCGACCAGTTGCAGGCCTGACCCGGACCCCGGCGGCGCGACCGTTGCGCCGCCCTCCGTCCACGGCCATATGTCCCGCGACGAACCAGCGGGGACCCGGATGACCACGTATCTCGACTTCGAGAAGCCCCTGTCCGAGATCGAGGGCAAGGCCGAGGAGCTGCGCGCCATGGCGCGCGCGGATCCCGACCTCGACGTGGAGGACGAAGCCGCGGCCCTAGATGCCAAGGCGCGCGAGCAGTTGCGCAAGCTCTATGCCGCGCTGACCCCGTGGCAGAAGGCGCAGGTCGCCCGCCACGCGCAGCGACCGCATTGCATGGATTACGTCACCGCCCTGTTTACCGACTGGACGCCGCTCGCGGGCGACCGCAACTTCGCGGACGATCAGGCGGTGATCGGCGGGCTGGCCCGTCTGAACGACCGCGCCGTGGTCGTGATCGGACACGAGAAGGGGCGCGACACGCGTACCCGGATCGAACGCAACTTCGGCATGGCCCGGCCCGAGGGCTACCGCAAGGCTGTGCGGCTGATGCAGATGGCCGATCGCTTCGGGCTCACTGTCGTGACGTTGGTCGACACGCCCGGCGCCTATCCCGGCAAGGGCGCCGAGGAGCGGGGCCAGGCGGAAGCCATCGCCCGATCGACGCAGGCGTGCCTGCGGCTCGGTGCGCCCATCGTCAGCGTCGTGACGGGCGAGGGGGGGTCCGGCGGGGCTGTCGCCTTCGCAACGGCGGACCGCGTCGCCATGCTGGAGCATTCGATCTATTCGGTCATCAGCCCCGAAGGCTGCGCGTCGATCCTGTGGAAGGACGCCGAGAAGATGCGCGAGGCGGCCGAGGCGCTGCGGCTGACGGCGCAGGACCTCAAGGCCCTCGGCGTCGTCGACCGCATCGTCCCCGAACCCCTCGGCGGCGCGCATCGTGACCCGGCGGCGGCGATCGACGGCGTCCGAAAGGCGCTGGTCGAGATGGTCGAGGGACTGGACGGCCTGTCGGCCGACGACATCCGCGCGCAGCGGCGCCGGAAGTACCTGAACATGGGGGCCAAGGGGTTGGCGGCCTGAAGCCTTCCGCCTCACGTCCGCCGATAGGACCCTTCCGGAAGGTTCAGCGCCGCGGCAAGGTCGCGCAGCTGCACGTTCGAAAGGGTGACGGTGACGATCTCGCCGGTCCGGGGGTCGGGCTGGGCGACTGTGACGCATTCCTCGAACGCGCTGACGCGAACGTCCTCCAGCAAGGGGGCGCCGCGATCGCCTTCGTCGACCAAGGTTATGATCGTGGCGTCGAACTCGTGCTCGATGGTGAACATGCCGCCCTCCGCATCCGGCGCCGGTGGCGCCCGTAGAGGATCGGCGCCGCCACCCGGTCGTAGGCCCAGGACAGGGCCGTCCGCAAGCCCGGCAGCCCGCCGAGCCCCGCCAACCGGCCCCATCCCGGCAAACCGCGCCAGATCGCAAGGAACGCGTCGTAGCCCGACAGGATCCCGTCCTCGGTGCGCACGTGCAGCCGCTTCGCCGCGTCGTCCCGCGACAGCCCCCATGCTTCCGCCCGGTCCAGGGGCTCGAACCGCATGGACGTGCCATGGCGTTCGGCCACCCCGCGGTAATGATCGATCTCCCGGCGGCAGACGGGGCAGGTGTCGTTGTAGAGGACGGCCTGCGCGACCGGTACTTTGGTTGCTGACATCGGGGCCCTCCGCACTATCCTGCCCTCCAATTAGGATCGCACGGAGCTTCCGACATGCGCGCAATCATCGCGGCCGCCCTGACCTCGCTCGCCCTCGCAGGGTGCGTCGCCTCGCCGGCCCCCGCCCCCGCGCCCTCCGCGCCGCGAGCCCCCGTGATCGACCGGGTCAGCAGCGCGACCGCGGTGACCAACTTCAATGCTGCCGTCAGCCGGGTCGAGCCCGCGGCGGAGGCCATCTGCCGCCAACGCGCGCCGCGTTCGAACTGCGACTTCCTGATCCGGGTCGATCCCAACCCGAACGCCCCCGCGAATGCGTTCCAGTCGCTGACCCGTGGCGGCCGGCCGGTGCTGACCTTTACGCGCGCCCTGATCGCCGATGCGCGCAACGCCGACGAGATCGCCTTCGTGATCGGTCACGAGAGCGCGCATCACATCGAGAACCACATCGCCCGCCAGCAGCAATCCGCGGCGACGGGCGCGATCCTCGGCGGCATCATCGGTGCGGTGGCCGGCGCCGACGCGGGCGTGGTGAACGACCTGTCGCGCGTGGGCGCTTCGGTCGGCGGCCGGCGGTTCTCGAAGGATCACGAACTGGAGGCCGATGCGCTGGGTACGATCATCACGGATGCGGCCGGCTACGATCCCGTGCGGGGGGCGGCGTTCTTTAGCCGGATCCCGGACCCCGGCGACCGCTTCCTGGGAACGCACCCGCCCAACGCCCAGCGGATCCAGATCGTGCGCCAGACCGCCGCGCAGCTGTGACGCATCCGTGACTTGCACGGGCGGGGCGATGGGGGCAGGTCAGGGGTCGTGATCCGATCCCTGACCACGGCACTGATCCTGTTCGCGTGTCCCGCAGCTGCCTGCACCGGTCTGGACGCATGCGCCCTGGACGGTCGCAGCTATCACGTGCAGCCGCCTGATGGATGGAACGGCGTGACCCCGTTGCCGATCCACCTGCACTTCCATGGCTGGGCCCGGCAAGGGGAGGTTCCGATTCGATCCTCCCGCACGGGCGGGGCCGCCCGCGAGGCGGGGGCGCTGTTCGTCGCGCCCGACGGGCTGAACCGGACGTGGTCGTTTCGGCGCCCGGGCAGTCCGGACACCGTCTTCGCCGCGTCCGTGCTGGCCGACGTCGCCTCGTCCTATCCGACCGACGGGACGCTGATCGTGTCGGGCTATAGTTGGGGGGCGCTGATGGCGGCGCGGTTCGCCTGCGACGGCGGGGCGGACATCGACGCCCTGCTGTTGATCGCAGGGGCCTTTCCGCCCGACACCGATTGCGACGGTCCACCGCCCGGGCGGGTCAGCCACGTGCATGGCACGACCGACGCCGTCCTGGCCTTTCCCCGTGGTCCCGAAGACGACGAGACCCATGCCGTCGCCCTATGGCGGGAGCGGATGGGGTGCGGTCCGTCGGAGGCGCGGCGGTTCGACTGGCAGGCCGTGTCCTGGCTCACGCATACCCGCCACGAATGGGACTGCGCGGCGGGGCTGGTCACGATGGACGTGCACGCGGCTAGCCATCTGATCCCCCGGGGCTGGGTCGCGCGCCATCTGGGCGAAATCCTGGAACGGTAGGGTCTGAAATAGCCTAGACGGCCTTCGGCAGTTCCGTCCGTATCCCGCCGCACGCCGAATGCGGAAGACGCGGACCCCCGCGCGAGGCGGGGGCCTTCGGTCGACGATGCGACGGCGTCACTCGCCCTTCGGCGGATGGACCCCGCGATCGGGTTCGACCTCCGTGCCGGAGGTCACGGAGTTGCGGTCGTGGATCGTGCCGCGGTCGTCGCGCACCTTCGGCGTCTCGGACCCCTCCACGAGGGCGGGGTCGCGCGTGACGGTGCCTTGCGTGCTGCCGCGATGCGGGGCCGCGGCCTCCGCGCGCTGGGCTTCGGCCAGGCGGGCACGGTCCTCTTCGAGATGCGGGTCTTCCGGGGAACGGTCCATTCCTGCCTCCTTCGACGTGTCGGAAGGGGAATCACCGGCGGTCCCGTTTGGTTCCGCCCGCTCCCGCAGCCAGGCGGCGAACTCCGTTTCGTCGATCTTGCGCTGTGCAATGAGGATGATGCGATCTCCTATGGAGGCGATGCCCGACGGCGTGACCGCGTCGTTCATTCGCAGGATCGCATGCATCGCCCGGAAGGCGGTCCGCTTGTTGCCGTCGTTGAAGCAGTGTCCTTGTGCAATGGCGGCGGCATAGGCCGCCGCCAAATCGTAGCCATCCACGATCATTCCATACGCGATAAGATTGTCCACGCGCCCCAGAACCGATGCCAGCGACTTATCTCCGGCAAATCCCTGCAACTCACCGGGATTGAGGCCGGCATCGTGGAGAGCGATCACCGCCTCCACGGAAAGCGTTTTCATCACTTGTCTCGCAGGTAATCCAGTACCGGCTGCACTTCAGCCTGCGTTTCGCGGAGATAGACCATGACCTCGTCCATCGTCGCAGCACGATGATCCACCGTCCCCGAATACTCGGCGGGGGTGCGGACGGCCGCGGACGGCCGCTGAGAGATTGGCTTCTGCTCTGTCATGGTCGGGCACATAAGGCCTAAGCGATCACAAGTCACGTCTTTAGGTCCAACCGTCCCCACAAGTCGTATTCCGATGCCTCGTCCACCGTCACGTCCACGACGTCGCCGGGCGAGAGGCCCTCGAACCCATCGTCTACGAACAGGTTTCCGTCGATCTCGGGCGCGTCGGCCTGCGTGCGGCAGGTCGCGCCGTCGGAATCGACCGCATCCACGATCACGGGCAGGCGGGTGCCGACCTTCGCGGCGAGCTTCGCCGCGCTGATGGCCTGGGCCTTCGCCATGAAGCGCTCGAACCGATCCTGTTTCACCTCCGGGGGGACGTGGTCGGGCAGGGCGTTGGCGCGCGCGCCGGCGACGTCCTCGTACTGGAAGGCGCCGACGCGGTCCAACCGCGCCTCGTCCAGCCAGTCGAGCAGGGTCTGGAACTCGGCCTCCGTTTCGCCCGGATAGCCGACGATGAAGGTGGATCGGATGGTGATGTCTGGACGGATCGCACGCCATTCGGCGATCCGGTCCAGCGTGCGTTCGGCCGCCGCGGGCCGGGCCATGCGGCGCAGCGTGTCCGGGTGGGCGTGCTGGAACGGGACGTCCAGATACGGCAGCACCAGCCCGTCCGCCATCAAGGGGACCAGGTCGCGCACGAACGGATAGGGATAGACGTAGTGCAGGCGCACCCAGGCCCCCAGCGATCCCAGGTCGCGGGCCAGGGGCACGATCGCGCGCGGGTCCTTGCGGTCGACGCCATAGGCCGACGTGTCCTGGCTGATGACCAGGAGCTCGCGCACGCCCGCGTCCACCAGGCGCTCCGCTTCCCGAAGCACCGCGGCGTGCGGGCGGCTGACGAGCCGGCCGCGCATGTCGGGGATGATGCAGAACCGGCAGGCGTGATTGCAGCCCTCCGAGATCTTCAGGTAGCTGTAATGCCGGGGCGTCAGGCTGATCCCCGACGCCGGCAGAAGGTCCACGAACGGGTCCGGGGCGGGCGGCACGGCGGCGTGCACCGCGTCCAGCACCTGCTCGTACTGATGCGGTCCCGTCACCGCCAGCACGGTCGGATGCGCCCCGGTGACGTAGTCGGCCTCCGCCCCCAGGCAGCCGGTGACGATGACGCGTCCGTTCTCCCGCAGGGCCTCGCCGATGGCGTCCAGGCTTTCGGCCTTGGCGCTGTCGAGGAACCCGCAGGTGTTCACGATCACCGCGTCCGCACCCGCGTAGTCGGGGCTGATCGCATACCCTTCGGCGCGCAGTCGGGTCAGGATCCGCTCGCTGTCGACCAGTGCCTTCGGGCAGCCGAGGCTGACCATTCCGATGCGCGGCTGGCCCGGACGGGCGTCGAACGGCAGGACGGGGCGCGGGGCCAGGTCGGGGCGCAAGGCGGGCGGGTTTGCGGACATGCGCGGGACATAGAGGGTCGCCTCCTCAGGCGGAAGGGGCGGAGCGTGTCGGGACCTTGGGGATCATTCTCGTGTCATCGGGTGCCGGTTCGATCTGGCCGCCGGGGGGTTCTAGGGCGGAGCATGGGGTGGCGGGGCCCGCGAAATCCGTCGCATTTTCCGTAGCGGTAATTCATCCAGCGATTTCAACGATGTTGCGTCGGTCGTTCGAATCGTCGCCATCCCGTTTCGGCAGATTTGTCACATGCACCCCCCGTACACCCCCCGTGCACCCCCCGTACAGACGAGCGGGCAGATGGGGCACCGCGCGTTGCGTCGGTCTTGCCGTGCGGTGGTGTTCCGTGCGGGGGGTGCGTCCGGCGGGCCGCTCGCGCGGCCCGCGCTGCGGCATTCGGGACGATCCCCCGGATCGTCCCGTCCCGTCGCCCCACAGGGGCGCCGACATCGATCTCGGTCCGCCTCCGGCGGAACGGCGGGACCATGCCTTCGCCCCCCCGTATGTATGGACGGGCAGACGGGGCAGCGAACGTTGCGCCGGTGTTGACCATGCGCTGCGTTCCATGCCCACGCGCGCCGGTCCTGCACCGGGGTGCGGAACGGTTCCGTGGGATGGGGGCGGCCCCGGATCGGGTCCGGGGCACGGGACATGCGCGAGGGCGAGGCAGTCACCCGCTGGACCGCGCCGACGCACTGCCATAGATGCCCCCCAATGGCCGTCGATCTGAAATCCACCGTAATCAAGCCGCTGCACAAGGAAGGCCCGAAGTTCGTCGGCGCCTTCTTCGCGGTGTCCGTGATCCTGGGCTTCCTTTGGCCGCCGCTGTTCTGGGGCGGGCTGATCCTGACGGTCTGGTGCTACTACTTCTTCCGCGATCCCGTCCGTACGGTGCCCATGGCGGACGGCTTGGTCGTCAGCCCCGCCGACGGGGAGGTCAGCCTGATCGAGCCCGCCGTCCCCCCGGCGGAGCTGGGCCTGGGCGACGAGCCCAGAATGCGGGTCAGCGTGTTCATGTCGGTCTTCGACTGCCACGTGAACCGGGCACCGGTGCCGGGCGAGGTGACCAAGGTCGCGTACCGACCGGGCAAGTTCCTTTCGGCCGAGCTGGACAAGGCGTCCGACGAGAACGAGCGCAACGGCATCGTCCTGACCACGGCGGACGGCACGCGGCTGGGCGTCGTGCAGATCGCCGGATTGGTCGCCCGACGCATCCTGTGCGAGACGCGGGAGGGCGCCGCGCTGGAGCGGGGCGACCGGTTCGGCATCATCCGCTTCGGATCGCGGCTCGACACCTATCTGCCCGACGGAACGGCGCCGAAGGTGGATATCGGCCAGCGCTGCATCGCGGGCGAGACGGTGTTGGCCGTGCTGGGCGACGCGACCGCCGTTCCGACGCGTCGGGAATGAACGGACCATGACGGACCGCGACGCGCGCCTGCCGCTGATCTCGCTGATCCCCAACATGGTCACGATCCTGGGCCTTTCGGCCGGTCTGACCTCCATCCGGTTCTCCCTGGATGCGTCCTTGACCCTGGCGGCGGGCCTGCTGGTGCTGGCGGCGCTGATCGACGGGATGGACGGCTTCGTCGCGCGCAAGCTCAACGCGGCGTCCCCCTTCGGGGCCGAGCTGGACTCGCTGTCCGACTTCGTGTGCTTCGGCGTGGCACCCGCGCTGCTGATCTATCGGTTCGGCCTGGACGGGCTGGCGGGCCTGGGCTGGCTGGCGGCGCTGGCGCTGGCCATCTGCTGCTGCCTGCGGCTGGCGCGGTTCAACGTCATGGACAAGGACCCGTCGGCGGACACGAAGTCCCACTTCGTCGGCGTCCCCGCGCCGGCGGGCGCGATGCTGGCCCTGTTCCCGGTCTTCCTGTTCCTGTCCGGCATCCTGGACCTGCACGACGCGCCGATCGCGGTCGCGGCGTGGACGGTGTTCGTGGGCGTCCTGATGATCGCCCCGTTCCGGACGATGTCGTTGAAGTCCATGCGCATCAGCCGGTCGAACGCCGTCTATGTCCTCGTGGCGGCGGCCCTGGTGGTCGGGCTGATGCTGACCCGGCTGTGGCTGTTCTGCGTCGGCGCGACGGTGGTCTATCTGGGTCTGCTGGCCTGGGGCGCCGCGCGCGACGTGCTGCGCCGGCGTCGGGGGGTCTGAGCGCCGCATGGATCCCGACGCCATCTCGCGCACCTATCGCCAGTGGGCACCCATCTACGACCGGACCTTCGGCGCGCTGACCCGTCCCGGTCGTCTGGCCGCCACGGCGCGCGCGAACGAGAGGGGCGGTCGCGTGCTGGAGGTGGGCGTCGGGACCGGGCTGGCCCTGCGCCATTATACATCCGGCATCCACGTGACCGGGATCGACTTCAGCGACGACATGCTTCGCCTGGCGAGGGCGAAGGTCGGCCCCACCCTCGATGCGACGGTGGACGGGCTGCATCGGATGGACGCGCGCACGCTCGACTTCCCGGATGGCGGCTTCGACACGGTCGTGGCGATGTACCTGATCTCCGTCGTGCCGGAGCCGGAGCGCGTCATGGCCGAGATGGCCCGCGTCTGCCGTCCCGACGGCGAGATCGTCGTCGTCAACCACTTCGCCGGCACGGGCGGCGTGATCGGCGGGGTGGAGCGGTTGCTGGCCCCCTTCGCGGATCGCCTGGGGTGGCATGCGGATTTCGACATCGGCACCGTGGTCGGGTCGCCCCATGTCGGGGAGGTGGAGCGCCGGTCCCTGCCGCCCCTGGGCCTGTTCACCTTCCTTCGCCTGACCCCCCGCGGCGACGCCGTCGGGTCCGGCTAGGGGAAGGGGCGGCGTTCAGTCCGCGTCCAGCTGCATCCGGGCGGCGCGGCCCTCGATCAGTTCGCTGACGATGATACCCAACCCGCGCAGGAGGTTGCGGTCCGCCAGCGGGAACGCGCTGCGCGCGGTCCGGTCGATCAGGCACAGCGTGCCGATGCGGAACCCGCCCCCCACCGTCAGGGGGGCGCCCGCATAGAACCGGATATGGGGATCCCCCGTCACCAGCGGATTGTCGACGAACCGCTCGTCCTTCGTGGCATCCAGCACGACCATCACGTCCCTGGTCCTGACCGCGAACTGGCAGAACGAGATGTCGAGCGGCGTTTCCGCCGCGTCCAGACCCTGCCGGGCCTTGAACCATTGTCGATCCATGTCGAGCAGCGAGACGAGCGCGGTGGGCACGTCGAACAAGCTGCACGCGACCGCCACCACCTCGTCGAAGCAATCCTCCGCCTCGGTGTCCAGCAGGCTCAGCGACTTCAGCTTCGCGACGTTCGCGATGTGCCGCATGCGCGCGGTCATGGGGGAATCGTGGATCATGGCGGTCTCCCTGTCAGGACCCGCCAATGCCACGCCGATCGTCTATCCTTCGTTAATGCGCCTAGCGCCGGCGGTCGCGCCGCGACGACATGGGTTGGAAGGCCACGCTGACATGCGCCTCGCAATAGGGCTTGCCCTGTTGGACGGGCAGGCCGCAGAACCAGAACTTCGGCGTCGCGGGATCGCCGATGGGCCACTTGCAGGTCCGTTCGGTCAACTCCATCAACCTAAGCTTTTTCGCGGTCTTCTCGACGGCGTTGACCTTGGCCAGCGCTTCGGGGCTGATCTCGTTCGCGCTGGGCTGGGGCGGCAGGGGCTGGCCCGCCATCAGGGGCTTGCGGATGGGCGTGACGGTCGCGCCGTGGGGCACGGCGGCCATGGTCCGCGGCTCGTCGTCGTCGTCGTCCTCGTCCGGCGCGGGGGCGACAGCCTCCGCCGGGGTGGCCACCTCCGGGATGGGCTCGATGACCGGCGGCGCCTTGTCGACGATCGGCGCCTGCTGGACCTCCGGCGCGGCCTCGGGCTCCGGGGCGGCGGCCTTCGGCGCGGCGGCGGCGTCCTCCGGGGTGGGGCGGTTGGACAGGCCCAGGCGGTGGACCTTGCCGATCACGGCGTTGCGGGTGACGTCGCCCAACTCCTTGGCGATCTGGGACGCGCTGGCCCCTTCGCCCCACATGCGCTTGAGCGTCTCGACGCGGTCGTCGGTCCAGGCCATCCCCACCTCCGTGCAGGCAATCCGATCCGGGCGGGCGCGCGAGCCGCGCCCCTCATCCGTCAGGCGCCCTATTGTATGCGTGCGGGCGGACGATACAACCGCCCCACCCGCAGGAAGGACCCCGACCCCATGCCGACCGACGCCGCGACGCAACAGCCCCATCGTCCCGATCCGGGCGTCCGACGCTTCGGCGCGGTCAACTGGCTGGGGATGTGGACCCTGGCCGAGCGCGAGATCAAGCGCTTCCTGGCGGTGTGGACCCAGACGCTGCTGGCGCCCCTGGTGACGGCGGCCCTGTTCCTCTTGATCTTCACGCTGGCCGTGGGAACGCGGCGGGGCGACGTGATGGGGGTCAGCTTCATGCACTTCCTGGCGCCGGGCATCCTGATGATGACCGTGATCCAGAACAGCTTCGCCAACGTATCGTCGTCCATCGTCATCTCGAAGGTGCAGGGCAACATCGTCGACACGCTGATGCCGCCGCTGTCCGGGGGCGAGTTGGTCGTGGGCTATCTGGCGGGGGGCATCGTGCGGGGGATCGTGGTGGCGGCGGCCATCATGCTGGTGATGTTCCCCTTCATCGGCCTAGGCGTGCAGAACCCGCTGATGGCCTTCGTCTGGGTCGTGATGGGCGGCGCGTTCCTCGGCGCGCTGGGCATCGTGGCGGGGGTGTTCGCCAACAAGTTCGACCAGATCGCGGCCATCACCAACTTCATCGTGGTGCCGCTGTCGTTCCTGTCGGGCACGTTCTATTCGCTCGACACGCTGCCGCCCGCGATGCGGTTCCTCAGTCACGTCAACCCGGTCTTCTACCTGATCGACGGGCTGCGCCATGCCGTGCTGGGCGTCAGCGACAGCTCGCCCTGGCTGGGCTTCGCGGTGGTGCTGGGATCGACGCTGGCGATCGGCGCGCTCGCCTGGTGGATGTTCCGGACGGGGTACCGGCTGAAGTCCTGACGCCCCCGCGCCGGATCAGCTCCGCAGCACCGCCTTGGCCCGACCTTCCCGCCAGGCCAGCAGCAGCGCGCCGGCCAGCACGAGGCCGGCACCGCCCAGGCTGACGGCGTCGGGGACCACCCCGAACAGGGCCGCGTCGTAGAGGCCCGCGAAGACCAGCGTCAGGTACACGAAGGGCGTCACGAAGCTGGCCTCCGCCCGGGCCATGGCGTTCACGAAGCAGAACTGCGCGCAGGCCATCAGGACGCCCAGGGCCGCCAGCGCGGTCCATTGCCCGGGCGTGGGCGATTGCCAGACCAGACCCGCCGCGACGAGCGCGAGGCACAGGCCGATCGAGTTGTTGACGAACAGCAGCTGCACGGGCGGCTCCGCCCCCGAAAGGCGCTTGATGAAGATGACCTCGAACGCATAGGCGACGGCGGCCCCCAGCGCGAACAGCGCGCCGGTCGCCAGCACCCCGCCGCCGGGACGGGTCAGCACCAATGCGCCGGTCAGCGCGACCGCCGCTGCCAGCCAGCGCCATGGGCCGACCCGCTCGCCCAGCAGGGGAATGGCGAGGATCATCGCCAGAACGGGATTGACGAAGCTGATCGCGGTGGCGTCCGCCAGCGGGATGGCGGCGGCGGCGGCGAACATGAACGTGACGCCCGTGAACCCGCAGGCGGTGCGCATGACGTGGGTCGGCAGGTCGGGCCGCACCAGGCGGGGGCGGATGGCGGCCAGGACCGTCGCGATCGTGATCCAGGCGAACAGGAACCGCCCGAGGGTGACCATGAACACCGGCAGCGGCGGGCCCAGCACGTCCGTGCCCAGCGCCTTGGCGAGGGGCATGGTGGCCGCGACGAACGCGGTGGACACGGCCATGAACAGGGCCGCCCGCCGGTTCGACCCGGCGGGCAGGGCCGCGTCACACACCCAGGCACCACCGCATGATGGCCTTCTGCGCGTGGAGCCGGTTCTCCGCCTCGTCGAAGATCACGGACCGGGGGCCGTCCATGACGTCGTCGGATATCTCCTCGCCCCGGTGGGCGGGCAGGCAGTGCATGACGATGGCGTCCTCGGGGGCATTGGCCATCAGCGCGGCGTTCACCTGGTACGGGCGCAGGAGGTTGTGGCGTCGCTGGCGCGAGCTTTCCGCGTCGCCCATGCTGACCCAGGTGTCCGTCACGACCAGGTCCGCGTCCGCCACGGCCCTGGCCGGATCGCGCTCCACCCGCATGTCGCGGCCCGATGCCCGAAGCGCTCCCATCAGGGACGGGTCGGGATCCAGTTGTTCCGGTCCGCTGAAGGTGAAGTCGAACCCGAACCGTTCGGCCGCCTGCAGGAACGACTGCGCGACGTTGTTGCCGTCGCCCATCCAGGCCACGCGCTTGCCCGCGATGGGGCCGCGATGTTCCTCGTAGGTCATGACGTCGGCCATGATCTGGCAGGGATGCGAGCTGTCCGTCAGGCCGTTGATCACGGGCACGGAGGCCGCCTGCGCCATCTCCTGCACGATGTCGGCGCCGAAGGTGCGGATCATGATCAGATCGACGTAGCGCGACAGCACGCGGGCGGTGTCGGCGATCGTCTCGCCGTGGCCCAGCTGCATGTCGGCGCCCGACAGGACCATCGTCGTGCCGCCCATCTGGCGGACGCCCACGTCGAAGCTGATGCGGGTCCGGGTCGAGGGCTTCTCGAAGATCAGGGCCACGACGCGGCCGGCGAGCGGCTGCTCGTCGTCGGGCGTGCCCTTCGGGCGATCGCCGCGCGCGGCCTTCATGGCGCTGGCCCGTGCCAGCATGTCCCGCAGCGCGTCCGCATCGGTGCTGGCGATGTCAAGGAAGTCGCTCATGCCGCGCCCGCCTGTTCCGCCAGGGCGGCGGCCGCGCGGTCCAGGCGGGCCAGCGCCTCGCGGATGTCGTCATCCGTCAGGTTGAGGGGCGGCAGCAGGCGGACCGTGTCGTCGGCGGCGGGGACGATGCACATCTCCTGACCGTGGGCGGCGGCGACCACGTCCGGCACCGGGACCCGGCAGCGCAGGCCCAGCATCAGGCCGCTGCCCCGGACGCGTTCGAACACGTCGGGGTGGGACGCCACCAGCCCTTCCAGACCCTGCCGCAGGAGGCCGGCCTTGCGCCGGACGTCGGCCAGGAAGGCATCGTCGGCCACGATCTCCATCACCGCGTTGCCGACGGCGCAGGCCAGGGGGTTGCCGCCATAGGTGGACCCATGCGTGCCGGCGGTCATCGCCCCCGCCGCGTCCTCGGTCGCCAGCAACGCGCCCAGCGGGAAGCCGCCGCCGATGCCCTTGGCGACCATCATGATGTCGGGGGCGACGCCGGCCCATTCGTGCGCGAACAGCCGACCCGTCCGGCCCATGCCGCACTGCACCTCGTCCAGGATCATCAGGGCGCCCGTCTCGTCGCACAGGTCGCGCAGCCCCTTCAGGCACTGGTCCGGCACGAGCACGATCCCGCCTTCGCCCTGTATCGGCTCCAGGATCACGGCGGCCACGTCCGGTTCGGCCATCGCGGCGCGCAACGCGTCGTGGTCGCCGAAGGGCAGGTGCCGGAAGCCGGGCAGGAGCGGGCCGAAGCCGTCGACCATCTTCTTCGATCCGGCCGCGGCGATGCCCGCCGACGACCGCCCGTGGAACGACCCCGTGAAGGCCAGGACCACGTGGCGGTCCGGCTGGCCCTTCGCGGTCCAATACTTGCGGGCCATCTTGACGGCCAGCTCGCACGCCTCCGTGCCGCTGTTCGTGAAGAAGCAGGTGTCCGCGAAGGTCGCGGCGACGAGCCGCTCGGCCAGCGCCTGCTGCTGCGGAATCTCGTACAGGTTGGACGTGTGCCACAGCTGCCCCGCCTGGGCCGTCAGCGCGGCGGTCAGCGCAGGATGGGCGTGGCCCAGCACGTTCACGGCGATGCCGGCGCCCATGTCGAGGAAGCGTCGCCCGTCGCGTTCCACCAGCCAGGCCCCTTCGCCGGACACGAAGGCCAGGGGCGCGCGGTTGTAGGTGGGCAGGATCGCGGGGATCATCTCCGTCACTCCGTCCTTGGGGTGGAAGCAGACCCGCCGGGTGGCGCAGAATCGTGCGCAAGTCAACGAAACCACTCACGCAGTCGTGGCGTGCGCGTGATCGGTCGGGGTGCTTAGAGGTCGGGAACCGAACGGATCGACCAGGGAGGATCCATGACCCACAACGCCACCCCCTTCGCCGCGGCGGTCGCGGTCGGGCTGTGCCTCGCCGGCCCCGCCGCGTCGCAGGCCACCTGCACGCTGCCCGACGACCGCTACGACATGACCGACGCTCAGGTCGACGCGCTCTACGACTGCATGTCCGACTTCATGCTCGAAGGGTACCAGTCGAAGGGCGAGGCCGTCGCGATGGCCTACCGCGACTGGACCCAGGCCAGCACCCGCCCCGCCGTGGCGGGCGTCCACGGGGAGCGGTTCCTGAACACCTTCGTGAACGGGATCGCCGCGGAGCAGTACCTGCGCTTCGAGGAGGGCGCGTTCGAGATGCCCGTGGGATCGGTCCTGGCCAAGGAGATGATCGGCGTGAAGGACGGGGCCGCCCGCCGCGCGCCCCTGCTGATCATGACGAAGGTCGACGACGCGCCGGATACGGACAACTGGTTCTATTCCGGCGTGCAGCCGACGGGGGGCGCGATGAAGGTCAATCAGAACTTCTGCCACGACTGCCACGCGAGCTACGACGCGAGCGACAGCATGGGGTATCCCGTGCCGGAGGTCCGGGCCTCCGCCGACTGACGCGCCCGGGCGGCGCGGGGCCCGTCCCTTGCGCCGTCCTGCCCCCTCGACAGCCGCCGACCCAACGGGCAGAGGGGGTGGCATGCCGCCGTCGGTCTATGCCCGCACCCGTGCCCTGTCGGTCCACCTGTTCACGGCGACGGGGGTCATCTTCGCCATGCTGGCCCTGCTGGCGGCGGTGGAATCCAACTGGTCCTGGATGTTCGTCTGGCTGCTGGTCGCGCTGGTCGTGGACGGGGTCGACGGTCCGCTGGCGCGGCGCTACGACGTCGAGGTCCATGCCGCCCGGTTCGACGGGGTGCTGCTGGACCTGATTATCGACTACCTGACCTACGTGTTCATCCCGATCTACGCGCTCTACGTGTCCGGGCTGGTGCCGGGCTGGGCGGGGTGGGGGATCCTGATCGTGGTGCCCTTCGCCAGCGCGCTGTACTTCTGCGACACCCAGATGAAGACCGGCGATGCCAGCTTCGAGGGGTTTCCCGGCTGCTGGAACATGGTCGCGCTGGTGGTCTTCGTGGTCGAGCCGAACCCCTGGATCACGCTGGCCGTCAGCATCGTGCTTTCGGTGGCGATGTTCTTGCCGCTGCGCTTCGTGCATCCGGTCCGCACGGTGCAGTGGCGGCCCGTGACCCTCGCCGTCACCGGAATCTGGCTGGCCCTGGCCATCGCCGCCGCCTGGGGCGAGTTCGGCCTGCCCCGTCCCCTGGCGCTGCTGTTCGGCGCGGCGAGCCTGTACCTGCTGCTGGCGGGGCTGGTGCAGCAGGGCATGGCGCGGATGCGGGGCGAGCGCGGGGTCTGAGCCCCCTTCAGCGCGGCAGGTCCACCGTCACGCCCGGTCCCCGTCCGTGCACGCTGTCGTCGGCGTGGACGACCACCTGCGTCACGTCGTCGGGTATCGTCACGCCGGACAGGGACCGCGTGAACGGCTGCTCCTCCACATGGGGATGATGCAGCGTCCGGTACCCGAGTTCCGACCCGTCGGGGGCCAGCACGACCCATCCGTCGGCGTAATGGTCCCAGCCCGTGTCGGGGTGACTGACCGTGACCGAGATCGTCCACGTTTCGCCATCGCGCCGCAGGTCGACGCCTTCCACGACCGGGGCATCCGCGAGAGCGGTCAGCGGTGTCGAGAGCACGATGAAGGTGAGCACAGCACGCATTCCATGGTGCTCGCACGACCGGGCGGTCCCTGTCCAATCACGTGCCGGTCAAAACGGCTTGACCACGACCGCCCACAGGATCGCCAGGAAGACCACGACGCTGGCCTCGTTGAACACGCGGAGCCAGCGGTCGGACCGCTCGAACGTGCCGCGCCTGGCCTGCGCCACCAGGCGGCCCGTCCATGCGTAGTGACCGGCCAGGAGGGCGACGAGGGCCGTCTTCAGATGCGTCCAGGCGGGCCAGCCCCAATCGTGCGCGAGCCACAGGCCCAGGACCACCCCGATGACCGCCAGCCCGGCCGAGAAGCGGTACAGGCGGAACGTCAGATCCCCCAGGGGCGACGCGGCCACGCCCGTCGCGTTCCAGTCCCGTCGCCAGTAGATCAGGGCGCGGGGCACGGCGAAGACGGACGTCATCCAGCCGAAGACGCAGAGCAGGTGGACGATCTTGACCCATTCCATGCACGCGGTGCTGGCCCCCCGGGCGGACGGCGTCAATCCCGGGACAGGACGTCGCGGGAGCCCGACGCGAACTCGCGCGACAGCACGGTCCACAGCACGATCGCGGTGGCGCCCAGAAGCGCCGCGGCGCCAGCGATCCAGGCCAGCGCCGCGAAGGCGAAGTAGATCGAGCGCAGGCCCTTGTTGTAGTTGGTCGCGGCCCGCTGATTGATCTCCGCCGCCTGCTCGGCGCGGCGGGGGCCGTCGGGATGGGCCGGGTCGTTCGGGACTGCGGACATCATCACCGCGCAATAGCCGAACAGCCGCATCGACCATATGAACTTGAACAGCGCATGGACGAGGAAGGCCGCGACCACGGCGAGCTTGGCCTGCCAGAACAGCGTCGGATGGGGCAGGGCGCCGATGCCGCGGACGATGGCGATCAGGGGTTCCGCGTTGCCGGCCAAGGCCAGGACGCCCCCCACCGCGAGCATCGCGCCCGACGCCATGAAGGTCGTCCCCTGGCGCAGCGAGGCCAGGATGGAGGCGTCGAAGATCCGCACCTCCCGCCGCTGCATCTGGGCCATCCAATCGTGGCGATAGCGGATCATCAGATGCGACACGGACGGCCTGGACATGGGGGGGTGTTCGATGATCCAGCCCGCGCCGAACCATGAAAACGTAAGGAATACAATGGCTAAGGCATCGAGGGGGGTGAAGTTGGAGAGGAGGTCGGGGAGCATGGGGCGAATTGTCCTCGGGGAAGGCTTTGCCGGGCGGGGAAATTGGTATACTTATCTGACCAATTCCACCGAGGGGAGACGTCCGCCATGGAGATGCCGAAGGCCGACCCGTTCCGTCTGGCCCGCAAGGATACGCTGGTGCGGCGGTTGAGGGAAGCGTTGCCCGCCGACGCGGTGATCGACGCCCCCGCCGAGCTGAAGGCGTACGAATGCGACGCGCTGACGGCGTATCGCTGTCCGCCGCTGGTCGCGGTGCTGCCGCGGTCCACGCGGGAGGTCTCGGCGGTCGCGCGCATCTGCCACGACCTGGAGATCCCTCTGATCCCGCGGGGTGCGGGGACGTCGCTGGCGGGCGGGTCGCTGCCCACGGGCGATGCGGTGATCCTGGGCGTGGCGCGCATGACCGAGACGCTGGAAGTGTCCCATGTCGACCGGATCATCCGGGTGCAGACGGGCCGGACGAACCTGTCCGTCACCGGCGAGGTCGAGGGCGACGGTTGGTTCTACGCCCCCGACCCGTCGTCGCAGCTGGCCTGCGCCATCGCGGGCAACATCGCCATGAACTCGGGCGGGGCGCATTGCCTGAAATACGGGGTGACGACCAACAACCTGTTGGGCGTGACCCTGGTGCGGATGGACGGCACGGTGGTCGAGATCGGCGGCGCGCACATGGACGCGCCCGGTCTGGATCTGCTGGGCCTCGTGTGCGGATCCGAGGGGCAGCTGGGCATCGTCACGGAGGCGACGCTGCGCATCCTGCCCAAGCCCGAAGGGGCGCGGCCCGTGCTGATCGCCTATGACGACAACGAGACGGCGGGGCAGTGCGTGTCGGACATCATCAAGGCGGGCATCCTGCCCGTGGCGATCGAGTTCATGGACCGCCCCGTGATCCGCGCGACGGAGGACTTCGCCCATGCCGGATACCCCGACGTGGAGGCGCTGCTGATCGTGGAGGTCGAGGGATCCGAGGCGGAGATCGACGAGCAGCTGACCGCTATCGAGGCCATCGCCAGGCGACACGATCCGGTGGAGGTGCGGCGGTCCAACTCGGCGGAGGAATCGGCGGCCATCTGGCTGGGGCGCAAGTCGGCCTTCGGCGCGATGGGGCAGATCAACGACTACATGTGCCTGGACGGCACGATCCCCGTCAGCGAATTGCCCCGCGTGCTGAAGGGGATACGCGAGTTGTCGAAGGAATACGGGCTTGACGTGGGCAACGTGTTCCACGCGGGCGACGGCAACATGCACCCCCTGATCCTGTTCGACGCCAACAAGCCCGGCGACCTGGAGAAGTGCGAGGCCATGGGGGCCGACATCCTGCGCCTGTGCGTCGAAGTGGGCGGCTGCCTGACGGGCGAGCACGGGGTCGGGATCGAGAAGCGGGACCTGATGCACCACCAGTTCGATCCCGTCGACCTGGAGGCGCAGATGCGGGTGAAGGACGTGTTCGACCCCCGCTGGCTGCTGAACCCGGCGAAGGTGTTCCCCCTGGACGTGACCGAAGCGCGGCGGAGCGTGCGGGCGTGATCGGTCGGGCGATCGGACCACGTAAACCTTTTCGGTGGCTCAGGGGGGATGCACCCCCCGTACACCCCCCGTACACCCCCCGTGCATACGCTGGATGCACCGCGGGACGCGCGACGCGGCGGGGCGATTGGTCAGATGATCGGACCGGTCGATGCTGACCCCTTCTATCGGTGGCGGTAACGCTGTTCTTCAGTCTGCCGTGACATCGGGTATCCGGCAGCCTATCTTAGGAGCGTGGAAGGACGGGACTGTTCATGGCCGACAAGAACCGGGACGCGTCGGAATACGAGAAGCTCGTCCGCGAGGTCGAACTCGACACGTTGAACATTCTGCGCACGAACCAATTGATCCGTTCGCATTGGCTCGTAATCTCCGCGGCGCTCTTGGGCACGGGAGCGGCCGTTGCAACACTGCTGCTACGGTTGACCGGCACCGCCTAGCAACTTTTGACTGCTCATCCTGTGGGGAGGTTTGGCCATGCTGACCCCGACCACGGAAGCCGAGCTGGCCGAGATCGTGCGCGGCGCGAACGCGCCCCTGTCGCTGCGGGGCGGGGGGACGCGGCACGTGCCGGGCGCGGGCGAGCCGCTGACGACTGCCGGGCTGACGGGCATCACGCTGTACGAGCCGGGCGCGCTGACCTTGGTGGCACGGGCGGGCACGCCGGTGGAGGTCGTGGAGAATGCTCTGCGGGCCGAAGGGCAGCGTCTGCCGTTCGAGCCGATGGATCATCGGACGTTGTTGGGGACCGATGGGACGCCGACGATCGGCGGGGCGGTGGCGATGAACGTCAGCGGGCCGCGCCGGGTGCAGGCGGGGGCGTGCCGCGACAGCTTGATCGGGGTGCGGTTCGTGGACGGGTCGGGCGAAGTGATCAAGAACGGCGGGCGGGTGATGAAGAACGTCACCGGCTACGACCTGGTCAAGCTGATGGCCGGGTCGCGGGGCAGCTTGGGCGTGCTGACGGAGGTGGCGTTCAAGGTGCTGCCCGCGGCGGCGACGCAGGCGACGCTGCGGCTGGACGGGCTGGACCCGACGGACGCGGTGGCCGCGATGTCGGCGGCGCTGGGCTCGCCCTTCGACGTGACGGGTGCCGCGCACGACGTCGCGGGGCGCACGACCTGGATCCGGCTGGAAGGGTTGGAGGGGTCGGTCGATTATCGGGCGGGCGAGTTGGGCGGGGTGCTGTCGCGGCATGGCGACGTGGCCCGGCTGGATGCGGGCGAGAGCGCCATGATCTGGTCGGCGGTCCGCGACGTGCGTGTGCTGGCCGGATCGGGCCGCGATGTCTGGCGGGTGCATTGCCGTCCCAGCCATGCTGTCCGGGTGCTAGATGCCGTGGGCCTGGACGCGGCGCTGATGGATTGGGGCGGTGGGTTGGTTTGGCTGGCCGTGCCGGCGGGGACGGACCTGCGGGCGTGGTTGGACGGGGTGCCGGGCTACGCGACGCGGGTCACGGGGGCGCTGGACGTGGTGCCGGAGGTGGCGGCCGTCGCGGCGCTGACGGATGGGATCCGGGCGAAGTTCGATCCGCGGGGGGTGTTCGCGGCGTGATGGGCGGTTGGTGTGTCAACGCCCCCATCGTGCGCGGGGGACTCGGCTGGTTGCATTCACCGCGTTCCGCCCGTTCGCGAAGCGAGTGTGGTGAAAGAGGCCCCCGCGCGGGGCGGGGGCGTGTGGGCGGCTGGACGGACAGGGACGCTTAGGATGCAAACGACCTTCACCCCCGAACAACTGGCCGATCCGCAGACCGCGCGGTCGAACCAGATCCTGCGGGCCTGCGTGCATTGCGGGTTCTGCACGGCGACGTGCCCGACCTATCAGGTGCTGGGGGACGAGTTGGACAGCCCGCGGGGGCGCATCTACCTGATCAAGGACATGCTGGAGAACGACCGGCCGGCGGACGAGAAGACGGTCAAGCATATCGACCGCTGCCTGTCCTGCCTGGCCTGCATGACGACGTGTCCGTCGGGGGTGCATTACATGCATCTGGTCGATCACGCGCGCGAGCATATCGAGAAGACGTACAAGCGGCCGTTCACCGACCGGGCGCTGCGCTGGGTCTTGTCGAAGGTGCTGCCCTATCCGGGTCGGTTCCGCCTGGCGCTGCTGGGGGCGAAGATCGGGCGGCCCTTCGCCTGGGCCATGCCGGACGCGCGTCTGCGCGCGATGCTGGCGATGGCGCCCGCGACCGTGCCGCCGGTCAGCCGGAACGACGACCCGCAGGTCTTCGCCGTGCCGGAGCGGAAGATGCGCGTGGCGCTGATGACGGGCTGCGCGCAGAAGGCGCTGAACACCGACATCAACGACGCGACCATCCGGTTGCTGACGCGGCTGGGGGCGGAGGTGGTGATTCCTGAAGGAATGGGCTGCTGCGGGGCGCTGACGCACCACATGGGCAAGACCGACGAGTCGCACCGCTTCGCGGCCGCCAACATTGAAGCCTGGTCGCGCGAGATGGATGGCGACGGGCTGGATGCCGTGGTCATCAACACGTCCGGTTGCGGAACCACGGTGAAGGATTACGGGCACATGTTCCGCGCCGACCCGGCCATGGCGGACAAAGCGGCGAAGGTGTCGGCCATCGCCAAGGACGTGTCGGAGGTGTTGATGGACCTGCTGCCCGAGGGGCACGACCTGCTTCGCGCGCCGCGCCCGGCGCGCGATGGCGTGGGGGGCGTGCCGACCGGGCGGGTGCCGGACGATGTGGGTTCGGGGCCGATCCGCGTGGCGTATCACGCCGCGTGCAGCCTGCAGCACGGCCAGAAGATCAAGACCCATCCCAAGGACCTGCTGAAGCGCGCGGGGTTCGAGATCACGGAGCCGCGCGACGCGCATCTGTGCTGCGGATCGGCGGGCACCTACAACCTGATGCAGCCCGAGATCAGCGCGCAGTTGAAGGCGCGCAAGGTCGCCACGCTGATGGAGCGCGAGCCCGACGTGATCGCCGCCGGCAACATCGGCTGCATGATGCAGATCGGGTCCGCGGCGGGCGTGCCGGTCGTCCACACGGTCGAGCTGCTGGACTGGGCCACGGGCGGGCCGGTGCCGCCCGCTCTCGTGTCCCCGGCGCATCGCACCGGGGGCGATCGCGGGGCCGTTCCGCGATTGCGCTAGCGCCGCGCCCCGAATCCGCCCCACTTGTGGCGCAAGGGTCCGGAAGCGACCCGACCACGAGGGGTGAGAAACAGATGCCATCCGGCAATCCCGTTCGCATGTGCGCCGCGCTGGCCGCGTCCTGGCTGGCCGCGGCCGCCTGGGCCGACACGGCGCCGTTGCAGGCGCTGGGCACGGCCGACCAGGCGCGCGGGTGGGAGGCGGTGGGGCGGCTGGACTTCGGACGCGCCGGCTTCTGCACTGCCGCCCTGGTGACGGAGGAGATCGTCCTGACCGCCGCCCACTGCCTGTTCGACACCGCGAGCGGGATCCCCGTGGTCGCCCGCGACATCGCGTTCCAGGTCGGCCTGCGCCACGGCCGCGCGGAGGCGCGGCGCGGCGTGCGGCGCATCGTGATCCATCCCGGATACGACCGCCACGAGCCCGACGCCCTGGCCACCATCGGCGCGGATCTGGCGCTGCTGGAGCTGGACCGCCCCGTGCGGCTGCGTCACGTCCGCCCGTTCCGGGCCGCGCCGCAGGTCGATGCGGGGCAGGCAGTGCAGGTCGTCAGCTATGCTCGGAACCGGGCCGACGCGCCGGCCCGGCAGGACGGCTGCGCGGTGCTGACGCGCGACCAGGACGTCCTAGTGCTGGACTGCACGGTCGATTTCGGATCGTCCGGCGCGCCGGTCTTCGCCGACGTGGACGGCGAGGTGCGCATCGTGTCCGTGATCTCGGCCAAGGCGTCCTGGGGCGACCGGCCCGTGGCGCTGGGCGCCGCGATGGAGGGGGAGCTGGACGCCCTGCTGGACGTCTTCGCCCGGACGCCCGCGCTGGCGCCGGTGGGAAAACGGGTCAGGCCGCCGGACGGAGCCGTCCGCCTGCCCCCCGAGACCGTGGTCCGTCGATTGCCCTGACGGGCGCCGGACCGCGATAGCGCCGCCCGCTGCCACGGGCGGCGCTCCTTCGTTCGGGGCATGGCGTGTGCGGTGGGGTCAGTTCCCGTAGACGTTGACGATGGCGACGATGGCCCCGATGAAGCCGATCATCCACATGGGCATCTGCCAGCGCATCTGCTGCTGGATGCGGGCCGTCTGCGCCGCGAGGTTCGCGATCTCCGCGCGCATCTTGTCGTCCGCCAGGGATTGTTCCGCCTTGGTCATCGCTCGTCGCTCCGCTTCGTTCCGGAAGCCTTCGATCATAGAATAGTTATCGTGGCCCGAACGGCAAGCGAGGTCCGGTCAGCGCACGGCCTCCCTCGCGGCGATGGCATCCGGGTCGGGCGCGGTCAGGCGGTCGGCGGGGAAGCCGCCTTCGACCATCAGGCGGTTGGACGCCCCCTCCACCGCTTCCTCCAGCCGGGCCATGAAGGTGGGGCGGTCGAGGCCCGGGGGAATCGGATCCAGGAACGCGACCACCGCGCGGCCGGGGCGTCGGCGGATGCCGCCGCGGGGCCAGAACAGGCCGACATTGGTGGCCGCGGGCACGACCGGCTGGCCCGTCTGCTCGTAGATGGCGAAGATGCCCGCCTTGAAGGGCATGCGCGCGCCGGGTGCCGTGCGCGTGCCCTGGGGATAGATCACCAGCTGCCCCGGCTCGCGGTCGCCGCGGCGCAGGTCGTCGAGCATTCCCTTTATCGCCTCCGCCCGGCGCCCACGCTTGACGGGGATGCAGCCCATGCGGACCGCGTAGGTGCCCATCAGCGGAACGAAGCGCAGGACGTCCTTCATGATGAAGAAGGCGTGGGGCAGGGCGTCGAACAGCATCAGGATGTCCAAGAACGACTGGTGCTTGGCCGCGACGATGACCTGGCCCGCGGGCGGCGTGCCGCGGATGTCGGGCGCGATGCCGGTCAGGGGGGTCATCATCGCCAGCACGCCGCGGCAATAGGCGCGGCAGGCGGCGCGCGCGCCCCGGTCCGAGACCAGGGCCCAGGGGGCGAAGCCGACGGCTATGATGGCCATCCACAGGTACATCGCCGTGTTGAAGATCAGCGAGCGGATCGTCTGCATGGGGTGGTCCGTCCTTCAGTCGATGCGGCGCAACATGCGGGCGGCCGCCCCCCGCGTGGCCAGGGCCGCGACGGCAGCGGCCAGTATGGGCACCAGCGGCAGGGCCGTCCACTGCGCGCCGCGGATGCCGATGCCGGCCAGGAGGCCGATCCTGTCGCCCGCGCCGGGCAAGGCCGCCAGCGCCAGTGCGCCCAGCCCTGTGCCCAGAACGGCCCCCGCGAGGGCGCGCAGGGTGAAGCGGCGGGCGAAGGCGCGCACTACGAAGGCGTCGCGCGCGCCGATCAGGCGAAGGACGCGGATGACCTCCGCGTTGGCGGCGAGCGCGGCCTGCGCGGCCAGCGTGACGATGGCCGCCGTCACGCCGGCGATCAGCCCGAGCGTGGCCCAGCTCAGCAGGCGCAGGCGGGCGGCGGCGTCCACCAGGGGCGCGCGCCAGCGGCCGTGGTCGTCCAGCACGGCGCGCGGCGCCTCGCCCGCCAGGCGCAGACGCAGGCCCTCGACGTCGGGGCCGGGATCGCCCAGGGCCACGTCGATCAGGCGGGGCAGCGGCAGGTCGTCCACCGGCACCCCGTCGCCCAGCCAGGGCGCCAGCAGCGCGGCCTGTGCCGCGTCGTCCAGCACGGTGGCGCCCGCCACGCCGGGCGTGGTCCGCAGGATCGTCAGTGCCGCGTCCACCTGCGCGTCGGTGGCGTCCGTTGGCATCCGCAGCGTCAGCGCGTCCGACAGCCCCTGCGACCAGCGGTCGGCCAGGGTGCCCGCCGCGAAGGCGAGGGCCAGGGCGAAGACGGCCAGAAACGCCATCGCGCCGGCGGAGGCCACAGTCAGCCACGCCGTCTGCCCGGAGGGCGGCACGACGCGGTCGGCGTCGCGGTCGCCCAGCCATGCCTCCGCCCAGGCGGCCAGGCGGTCGCGGGGGGTCACAGATCCGCCCCCGCCGCGGACAGCGCGCCGCCCGACAGGCGCAGGACACGCGCGGCGACCTGGGCCTTCGCCGCGCGGATCAGGGCCAGGTCGTGGGTGGCCACGATCACGGCCTTGCCCATGCGGTTCAGCTCCGCCAGCAGGGTCAGCAGGCGCTGGGACATGTCCCAGTCGACGTTGCCCGTGGGTTCGTCGGCGATCAGCACGTCGGGGTCCATGACCAGCGCGCGGGCCAGGGCGGCGCGCTGGCGTTCGCCGCCCGACAGTTCCGGCGGGCGGGCGTGCATGCGCGCGCCAAGCCCGACCCAGCCCAGCAGCTGCGCCACGTCGTCCGCGCGGGACGCGACGTCGCCCCCGGCCACGCGCAGGGGCAGGGCCACGTTGTCGTGGACCGGCAGGTGGTCCAGGAACCGGCAGTCCTGGTGGACCACGCCGATGCGGCGGCGCGCGTCGGACACGCCGTCGCGGTCCATCGCGCGCGTGTCGGACCCGAACAGGAGCGCCGCCCCGCCCGTGGGCCGCAACTCGCCGTAGAGCAGCTTCAGGAGCGTGGTCTTGCCCGCCCCCGACGGGCCGGTGAGGAAGTGGAACGAGCCGGGCGCCAGCGACAGGTCCAGCCCGCGCAGCGCCAGGCCCCCGCCGCCGTAATCGTATGCCGCGTCCCGAAGCTCGATCATCGCGCACCCCCGCGCGTGCCTATGCCAGCGGGCGGGACCGGTCGCAATTGCGGCCGCGGGCTTGCCCACCGGGGCCGCGTGGGTCAGGTTGCGCGCGATCTGTATGACGCGGAACCCCCATGCGCCTGACCTGCCCCTCCTGCGGAGCGAAGTACGAGATCGCGTCGGAGATGATCCCCGCGGGCGGGCGGGACGTGCAATGCTCCAACTGTAGCACGACGTGGTTCCAACTGGGGGAGCCGAAGCGCCCGGCGCCGGTCGAATCGTTCCCGGACCTGAAGGCCGCGCGGTCCGCGCGGGGCGGGGCGGGACCGGACCCCGCGGACCTGGCCGCGGACCCCGTCGGAGGCGAGGACGTCATGGGCATCCTGCGCGAGGAGCGGGCCTTCGAGAGCCGGGCGCGCGCGGCGGAACGGAACGGACGTCCTGCGTCGGAGGCCGGCCGGCGGGACGTAGACGGTGACGTGGACGTGGACGGGGACGACGCGGGCGCGGCGGACCCGCCGTCCGAGCGCGACGCCGCCATCTCGAAGGGAGAGCGGGAGCGCGCGCGCATGGCCGCCGCCGCCGCCCTGGCCCGGGCGCGCCGCAAGGGGGGGGCGTCCGATCCCGACGCGCCCGAGAACGCCGATCCCGCGGAGGTCGAGCCGGTGGGGACCGTGGCCGTCACGCCTGCGACCGCCCCGCGCGAGGGGCGCGGCGATGCCCTGCCCGAGATCGAGGCCGTGCGGACCGATCCGCCCGCCCGCGCGCGGCCGGTGGCGCGCGACCGGCGTCCGGTGGAGGCGGAGCCCGATCGGGGACGTGGGTTCAGGCTGGGCTTCGTGGCCGCGTTGGCGGTGATCGGCGTCTTGGCGGCGCTGTACCTGTTCGCCGCCGACATCGCGTCGGCGGTTCCGGGGCTGGCCGATCCGTTGACGGGCTATGTCGGTTTCGTGGACACGCAGCGCGCCGCCCTGGCCCGGGGGGCGCAGGCGCTGACGGCGTGGTTCGACGGGACGGGATGATAGCGACGGCTTCGGTCGTGTTCGGCAATATTTGCCCGTAAGGGGCAAGGGTCGCCCCCACCCCGACCCTCCGCCGAGGGGGGAGGGGGTGCCGTCGTTCCAGGCGTGATGCCGCCCGTTTCGTCGGATCGGTGGGGGCGCAGGGCGTCGGGGCAGTCCGGCGCGATTCCATCGGGACGTGCGTCATCCGTGCCGACGCCATCCCCCGGAAGAGCATAGGACGATCGAGTACCCGTCCCGCGAGCGGGCGCGCGCCGCGTCGTCCGCCGGAAGCCGACGGCCCCCGAGGCCCGGCGGCACGATCAGAAGCGGTCGAGCAGACGGTTGAGGTAGTCGCGTTCCAGTTCCGGGCGGCTCTGTTCGGCGGAGCGGCGGCGGATCTCGTCCCGCAACTCCTGGCTGCGCCGGGCCGCGTCCGGTCCGTCGAGGAACTGCTCGTCCGTTCCCAAGCGCGCCCCGTCGCCGGAGCGACGGCCCAAGGGATCGCGCTGCCCCCCTTCGCCCGGACGCAAGCCGGCCGTGTCGCGGTCCCCCGGCTGGCCGCCGCCGGGCTGCTGGTCCGATAGCGCGCGGCCCAGCTCCTGCATGCCGTCGCGCAAGGCGTCCATCGCCTGGGCCTGGTCGTTCAGCGCGCCACCGAGGTTGCCGTCCTCCAGGTCGCGGCGGGCCTGCTCCATCGCGCGACCCGCGCGGCCGAGCGCGTCGCGCGCCGCGTCACCGGCCTCGTTGCCGGGGATCTGGCCATCCAGGTCGTCCAGGCGTTCGCGCAGGTCCCCTTGCCGCCGCGCCAACTCGCCCGGGGTCTGGCCGGGGCGCGGCTGGCCCTGGCTTCCGTCGCCCGCCTGGCCTTCGCCGGCCTGGCCTTCGTGCTCCTGCCCACGGCCCTGGCCGCCGTTGCGCCCCTCGTTCTCCTGCGACTCGCCGGCCTGGGCGTTGGGGTCGAACCGTTCCTGTAACTCGCGGAACGCGTCGTCGGACAGGCCCTGCTGCTCGCGCAGGGTGTCGCGCATCTCGTCCATGGCCTGTTCGCCCGGCCCGCCCTGGCCCTGCTGGCCCTGACCCCCGCCCGGCTGGCCCTGGGTGACCTGCAGGTTCTCCATCATCTCCTGCAGCTGCTGGAGCAGCTCCTGCGCCTCCGCGGTGCGGCCCTGCTCCATCAACTCCTCGATGCGCTGCATCATCTGGTCCAGCATGTCGGGCGTGACCTGCTGCATCTCGCCGTTCTCGGCCTGCTGCTGCGCCTGGGACCCGTCCTGCTCGCCGCGTTCGGCCAGCTGGCGGGTGTAGTCGTCCATGGCGCGGCGCATCTCCTCCATCAGGCGGGCGATCTCGTCGGGGTCGGCGCCCTGGCGGATGGCTTCGGCCAAACGGTCCTGCGCCTGGCGCAAGCGTTCGAGCGCGGAATCGAGGCTGTCCTCCTCCAGCCGGAGGGCGGCCTTCCACAGCATCTCCGCGATGCGGTCGCGCTCCGCCTCCGACAGGGCGTCGCCCGCGCGGTCCAGGCGGCGGATCGCGGTGCGGGTCAGCAGATAGGCGGGGGGGTGGTCGAACGCGTCGGCCCCGTTCCAGGTCACCGCGCGCAGCAACCGAGCCGTACGTTCGGCGTTCGCGCGAGACCACAGGAGGTCGCGCCGCATCTCGATCAGTGCGGCGGCGTCCGTGTCGTAGAAGGACCGCCCCGGCAGGATCATCGGCGCGGTGGTGGTGCCGGACTGGTCCATCGCGTCGGTGGCGGTCAGCGTGGCCAGGACGGGCAGGCCCGCGAAGGGATGCTTCGTCAGGTCGAAGCGGAACACATCGGCCACGTCGGCCCTGTCCCCCGCGATGGGCAGCGGCATCTGCAGCGTGACGGCGTCGCGGGGTTCGGGATCGACGGCGAGGCCGTGACGGCGATCCACCGATGCCAGGTCGAGGGCGAAGGCGACCCCGGCCGCGGCCACGCCGTAATCGTCGGTGGCCTGCCAGGGCAGGGTGCCCGCGTCGGGATGCTCGAACCCGGGCGCACCGTTCATCGCAATGGCGGGGGCGGCGTCGGGCGTGACGTCCAGCGTCCAGGTCGGGTCGTTGGCGGTCCCCGCGATGGTCAGGGTGCCGTCGCGTTCGGCGGTGAACTGCTGCACGGCCGCGTCCGTCCCCTCGGCAATGGGGTCGCCCACGTCCTGCCGGACGGTGATCGCGCCGGGCGCGGCGTACAGGCGAACCGTGATCCGCGTGCCTTCGGGGACGGTGACGGGGCCGGGTTCGACGTCGCGCAGGTAGAGACCCGGCAGGCCGGTGTGGCGGGGCGGTTCCAGCCAGCCTTCCCAGGACGGTCCGGCCGCCTGCGCGGTGCCGGACTGCCCCGGGATGCCGGGCAGGTCGGGGACGCGCAGCAGCGTGCCGAACAGGATGCCGACGGCGGCCAGGAGCAGGGCGAGGTAGCGCAGGGCGAAGGGGTCGCGGCGCGATACGCGCAGGTCCGGCGACACGGGGCGCGCGGCGGCCAGCGTGCGCGACAGCCGGTCGCGATGAGCGCGCCAGACCGCGTGGGCGTCCGCGTCGTCGCGCCCGACGGCGATGTCGTCGGCCAGCCCCTGCAGGGGGCGGCCGGGCAGGGTGCGGTCCAGTCGGGCGGCGGCGTCGGCACGGGCGGGTAGACGGAAGCGCCACAGGCCCCAGGCCAGCAGCACCAGCGTGGCGAGGGCCGCGGCGGCCAGGGCGGCGGTCGCGGCGGTGCCGGTCAGGAGGTCGGTGGACCAGACCGCGACGCCCAGGAGGGCAGCCGTCCAGGCGGGCCAGAAGGCGCGAACGGCGCGTTCCGCGCCCAGGCCCAGACGGGTGAGGCGCAGGGCGCGGCGGGCGGGTTCGGTGTCGGTCGTCCGGGTCATGCGCTGGCCCCCCAGGTCATGCGGTCCCCCGACACGTAGCGTCCGGCACGGGCGATTGCGAGGGGCGGGTGGTCACAGATCCGAGGGGTGGGGCCATGCCCGGGGGACGTCGCGGGGCCATCGCCCCGGATCGGGACGATCCTTCGCATGGCGGGTTCCTTCGAGCCCCCACCCCCGCCCTCCCCGTGGCGGGGGTCCATGGGGGCGGGCCGCTAGAGCCAGTCGGGAATGGATTCGCGTTCCAGCATCTCGTCCCAGGTCGGGCGGCGGCGGATCACGGACCATTCGTCGCCCTGGACCAGGACCTCCGGCACGAGGGGGCGGGAGTTGTACTCGGACGCCATCACGGCCGCATAGGCCCCGGCGCCCCGGAAGGCGATCAGGTCGCCGCCGTCCAGGGGCGGCAGGGGGCGGGCCTTGGCGAACGTGTCGCCACTTTCGCAGACCGGACCGACCACGTCGGCGGGGGACAGGTCCACGCCGGCCGGGGGTTCCGCGACGGGCACGATGTCGTGGTGCGCCCCGTACATCGCGGGGCGGATCAGGTCGTTCATCGCGGCGTCCACGATCAGGAAGTCGCGGCCCTCGCCGTGCTTGAGGTAGATCACCCGCGACAGCAGGATGCCCGCGTTGCCCGCGATCAGGCGGCCTGGCTCGATCTCGATCTCGCAGCCCAGATCGCCCACCTCCTGTCGAATGACTTCGCCGTATTCGGCCGGCACGGGGGGCGCGAGGTTGGAGCGTTCGTAGGGTATGCCCAGCCCGCCGCCCAGGTCCAGGCGTTCGATGGCATGGCCGTCGTCGCGCAGGGCACGGGTCAGGTCGGCCACCTTGCGGTACGCCTGGCGGAACGGATCGAGGTCGGTCAGCTGGCTGCCGATATGGACGTCGACGCCCACGGCGCGCAGGCCGGGCAGGGCCGCGATCTCGGCATAGACATCGCGGGCGCGGGCGATGGGGATCCCGAACTTGTTCTCCGCCTTGCCGGTGGCGATCTTTTCGTGGGTCCTGGCATCGACGTCGGGGTTCACGCGCACAGTGACGGGCACCTCGACCCCCATGGTGGCGGCGATGCGGGACAGGGCGCGCATCTCGGGTTCCGATTCCAGGTTGATCTGACGGACGCCGTTTTCCAGGACGTGCCGCATCTCGCCTTCCGTCTTGCCGATGCCGGAGAAGACGATGCGTTCGCCCGGCACGCCGGCGGCGCGGGCGCGGCGGTACTCGCCCTCGCTGACCACGTCCATGCCGGCGCCGGCATCGCCCAGGAGCTTCAGGATGGCGACGTTGCTGGCGGCCTTGACCGCATAGCAGACCAGATGCGGCCCCCAGGCCAGCGCGTCGTCGAACAGGCGGTAGTGCCGCAGGAGCGTGGCCGCGGAATACACATAGGCCGGCGTGCCCACGGCGGCGGCGATCGCGGGCAGGGAAACGTCCTCGGCGTGCAAGACGCCGTCGCGATAGAGGAAGTGGTCCATGGCCGCGCCCCATAGCCGCGCGGGTGGCGGAGGGGAAGGCGCCCGGGGGGCGCCGCCCTAGCCCGCGAGCGCGCGGAGCAGGGCGTCCACCTCCGCGTCGGTCTTGGACCAGTCGCAGACCAGGCGGCAGAGGGGGCGTGGGGCGTCGTCCATCACGTAGTAGGCGGCGCCGGCGGCCTTCGCGCGGTCGTGGGCGGCAGGGTCGAGGCGCGCGAAGATCATGTTCGCCTGCGGTGGGTGGACGACTTCGGCGCCCGCCCGGGCCAGGCCTTCGGCGAGGCGCCCGGCGGCGGCGTTGGCGCGTCCGCCCAGGTCCAGCCACAGGTCGTCGGCCAGATAGGCCGTCATCTGCGCCGCGAGGTAGCGGTGCTTGGACCACAGGTGGCCCGCGCGCTTGCGGCGCATCTGCACGTCCCAGTGGCCGGCCGGGTCGCGAAGGACGATGGCCTCCACCCCCATGCAGCCGTTCTTCGTGCCCCCGAAGCTGACGACGTCGAACCCGCGCGCCAGGTCGGCCGCCGTGCAGTCCAGAGCGGCGCAGGCATTGGCGAAGCGCGCGCCGTCCAGGTGCGTGGCCATGCCATAGTCGCGGGCGATGGCCGTCAACGCGTCGAGCTGGTCGGGGGTGTAGAGGGTCCCTGCCTCCGTCACGTCCGTAAGCGACAGGGCCCCGCGCTGCACGGCGTGGACGCTGGTGCCGATGCGCGCGCAGGCGGCGCGCAGGGCGTCCGGATCGATGCGGCCGTGGGGTCCCGGCACGGGGACGAGCTTGGCGCCGCCGGTATAGAACTCCGGCGCACCCGCCTCGTCGTCCTGGATATGCGCGGCCTGGTGGCACAGGATCGCGTCGTAGGGCTTCACGAGCGCGGCCAAGGCGATGGCGTTGGCCGCGGTGCCGGTCGCGACCAGCGCGATCTCCGCCTCCGGCCAGGCGAGGAGGGTGCGGAACCGGTCCCGCAGCGCGGCGGTGGCGTCGTCGTTGCCATAGGGCATGGTCCCGCCCGCGTTGGCATCCGCCAGGGCCTGCATGATGGCGGGGTGCACGGGGCCCGCGTTGTCGGAGGCGAAGTTGAGGTTCATGGCGCCGGGGCTAGCGCGGCGCCCGAACGGGGGCAACGAGTCTTGATCCGCGCGTCCGGCGGCGATATCCGACGCCAATCGGAACGCCGGGTCAACGGCGCCGATCAGATGGACCCTATGAATGGAACCGACACGATTCGCCGCCTATGAGCGGCGTTTGAAGAACATCGCCGTCCTCCTGGGCCTGGGCAGCGCGATCTGCGTGGTGCAGGACTGGCAACTGGGCGCGATGGCCCTGAGCCTGCCCTTTTGCATGATCTGGACCTACTGCGCCTGGCTCCACCGCGAGCCGCAATTGAAATGGCTCAACGTGCTGTTCGCCGCGCTCTACGTCTATGGGCTGGCGCGGTACGCGGTGGTGATGGGGTGACGCGACGGTTTTCGATATCGGCGAGATCCTGCCAAGGTGACCGGATCCCCTGTAACGATGCGGAAAGGTTAATGGCGCTCCGGAATCGTCCGGCTATCGTCGCAATGCTCATTGCGATGGAGAGGATGATGTCATTGAAACAACTTCCGTTCGCCGGCGCCATAGCGGTCGCCGTCGCGACCCCCATGGCGGGGTCTGCTGCCACGACCACGGTATCGGACGCCTTCACGATTCCGGTCGTGGCCGCCGCCCCTGGGTTGCAGGTGCTTCGGGCGTCCGCCGGACTTCCGCAGTTCGACCCAGCGCAAGGCGCACTGACGTCGGCGCTGTTCTTCGCCAGCGTTTCGGTCTCCGGCGTGTCGCAGTACTTCACGACGGTGCCGCTCGACTCCCTGCAGCAGAACGTCTTTCTCGAGGCAGCATTCTTCTCGACCCCGGACGTTGGAGACGATCCGTTCACCGCGGTCGAGCTTGCGGTGCGTGACAACGATGTGGTCGGAGCCAATGGGTTCTTCGGAACGACTGGATCGGCCCAAGGCGAGGCGATCTTCACCGATCTCGATGCGGTCGTCGGGACTGGCGTGATCGAGATCAATTTCCAGGGCATCGCCGTCGACGGAACACCGGCGCAAGCGGTTTCTGCCTTCGGCCAGGCGAATTTCGTCTATGGGATCGAGTACACGTTCACGCCGGGGGACGGTATGGGGGATCCTGGCACTGGCGGAGGAGATCCGGGCACCGGTGGTGGTGGCATGGGCGGCAACGGCGACGACGACGATGACATGCCTCCTGTCGTGCCCCTGCCTGCGGGTGGAGTGCTGCTGGTGGGCGGACTGGTGGCGCTGGGCGCCTTGCGGCGACGCGCCCGTATCTAAGCGCTTGGATGGCGGGCTCGGCCATCCGGGCCCGCATACCGCGTCAGCTTCCGTCGCCCAACGGTTCCGGGATGACGTGATCCTCCCATTCGTCCTCCGCGACCTCCATCTCCGACGCCGTGCGGCAACGCAGGGACGCGCCTGCGTCGTGGGGGCTGTCCGGGTCGCCGGTCAGCAGGGGGTGCCAGCGGGGTAGCGGGCGGCCTTCGTGCAGGCGGCGATAGGCGCAGGTGGTGGGCATGAAGTAGGCGACGTCCGGCAGCGACTTCGGCGTCAGGACCACGCAGTCGGGGACGAAGACCTTGCGCTGCGCGTAATGAGCGCAGCGGCAGGTCGCGTCGTCCAGCAGGCGGCAGGCGACGTCGGTGAACGCGACCTCGCCCGTCTCCTCGTCCTCCAGCTTATTCAGGCAGCACTTGCCGCAGCCGTCGCAAAGCGCTTCCCACTCCGCCGGGGTCAGCTTGGACAGGGGGCGTTCCCAGAAGCGGGGGCGGAGCCTAGGCATCGGCGAGGCCGGCCAGCACGGCGCGGGCGCGTTCGCTGTCGGCGTCCATCTGCGCGACGAGGGCGTCCAGGCCGTCGAACGACGCCTCCGGCCGCAGGAAGTCCACGAGCGCGACGGACAGGGACGCGCCATAGAGGTCGCCGTCGAAGTCGAACAGATGGGTTTCCAGGTTGGGGACGTTCTGCCCGAACATCGGCCGGACGCCCAGGCTGGCCACCGCGCGATGGCGCCCAGCATGGGGCCCGTCCAACACGTCGGCCAGGACCGCATAAACGCCGAAACGGGGCAGGTGCAGCCCGTCCAGCGCCTGGTTCGCGGTCGGATAGTTCAGGGCGCGGCCTCGCTTCTCGCCATGGATCACGGGGCCCTCGATGCGGTGCCAATGACCCAGCATGGCGGCGGCATCCCGCGGGCGCCCGTCGGTCAGCGCGCGGCGGATCGCGGTGGACGAGATCGGCCCATCGGGGCGCGCCAGCAGGTCGGCGACCGCGACGTCCATGTTTCTGGCCGCGCCTTCGGCCCGCAGGAGGGCCACGTCCCCCGCCCGTGCCTTGCCGAAGCGGAAGTCGGCGCCCACGACCACGCCGGACAGGCCCAGCGCGCCGTGCAGGACGTCCGCCACGAAGGCCTCGGCCGTCAGGGGCGCGACCGCGGGGAAGGGAAGCTCGAACAGGACGTCCACCCCGATCTTGGCCAGGCGGGACGCGCGGGCGGCGGCGTTCATCAGGCGGAAGGGCGGGGCGTCGGGCGCGAAGACCTCTCGCGGGTGCGGCTCGAACGTCACGACGCCCAGGGGGTGGCCGGGGCGGCGGGCCATGTCGATGGCGTGACGGTGGCCAAGATGCACGCCGTCGAAGTTGCCGATGGCCGCGACGGCCCCGCGCGCGTCGTCGGGAATGGCGGACAGGTCACGGAACACGCGCATGGGCGCCCGTTAGCCGTGGGGATGGCGCATAGCAAGGTTGCGTCCGGGGCGCATCGGCTGATAACATGGTTGGGCGCGGGCGTTGTGTAGTGGTAAGACCTCAGCCTTCCAAGCTGATGACGCGGGTTCGATTCCCGCCGCCCGCTCCGATCCCTTCATAGAAGACCACGTCGCCCCCTGGGTCGTGACCCGGGTCATGACGTTCGGCCGCGTTGCCCTTCCCCCCCGCCCCCGCTAACCCTGCGCCCCGGAACGCCGCGGAGGGGACCCATGGCCGACATCGCGAAGGAGGCCGACCGGGCCAAGTCAAAGCGCGTGGGCAACCTGACGCGCCTGGCGCCGTTCTTCCGCCCCTATCGCGCATGGGTCGCCGCCGCGGGGGCCGCGCTGGTCCTGACGGCCTGCGTCAGCCTGGTCCTGCCCCTGGCCGTGCGCCGCGTCGTGGACGGCTTCCAAACGGAGACGTCGGCGCTGCTGGACCAGTACTTCCTGGCCGCGCTGGGCATCGCCGCCGCCTTGGCGCTGGGCACGGGGCTTCGGTACTATCTGGTGACGCGGGTGGGCGAGCGTGTGGTGGCGGACATCCGCAAGGCGGTGTTCGCGCGCATGATCGGCATGTCGCCCGACTTCTTCGACGGCATCCTGACCGGCGAGGTCCTGTCGCGCATCACCACCGACACCACGCTGCTGCTGTCCGTGATCTCGTCCTCGGTGTCGGTGGCACTGCGCAACGTCCTGATCTTCGCGGGTGGCCTGGCGCTGATGCTGTGGACCGCGCCGAAGCTGGCGGGCCTGGTCCTGCTGATCGTGCCCGCCGTCGTGCTGCCCATCGTGATCCTTGGCCGCCGCCTTCGCACCCTGAGCCGCGAGAACCAGGACTGGATCGCCGAATCGTCGGGCCGCGCGTCCGAATGGCTGCTGAGCGCGCAGACGGTCCAGGCCTATACGTTCGAGGGGGAGGCGCGGCGGCGCTTCGACGGCGTGACGGAGGACAGCTTCGTGTCCGCCCGCAAGCGGATCGGCACCCGCGCGGTGATGACGGTGATCGTCATCGCGCTGACCTTCGTGGGCATCGTGGGCGTGCTGTGGATCGGCGCGCGCGACGTGCGGTCGGACGTTATGACCATCGGCGAGCTGATCCAGTTCCTGATCTACGCGATCATGGTGGCCGGGTCCGTGGCCGCCCTGTCCGAAATTTGGGGCGAGCTTCAGCGCGCCGCGGGCGCGACGGAGCGCCTGATCGAGCTGCTGGACGTGGACGACCACGTGCGCGACCCGGACCGGCCCGTGCCGGTGCCCGACCTGAACCGCGCGGTCGCCTTCGAGGGGGTGACCTTCCGGTATCCGACCCGGCCGCAGGTGGCGGCCCTGGACGGGATCGACCTGACCGTGACCCCCGGCGAAACGGTGGCGCTGGTGGGTCCGTCGGGGGCGGGCAAGACTACCGTGATCCAGCTGCTGCAACGGTTCTACGATCCCGACGAGGGGCGGATCACGCTGGGCGGCGTCGATCTGCGGGACATGGACCGCGACGCGTTCCGGGCCCTGATCGCCCTGGTGCCCCAGGACCCGGTGATCTTCGCCGCCAGCGCGCGCGACAACATCCGCTTCGGCCGCCCCGACGCCACCAACGCGGAGGTCGAGGCCGCCGCCCGCGCCGCTGCCGCGCACGACTTCGTGGCGGCTCTGCCGGACGGCTACGACACCTATGTGGGGGAGCGGGGGGTGATGCTATCGGGCGGGCAGCGCCAGCGGGTCGCCATCGCGCGCGCCATCCTGCGCGACGCGCCCATCCTTCTGCTGGACGAGGCGACGTCCGCCCTGGACGCGGAATCGGAGCGCGCGGTGCAGGAGGCCGTCGCCCGGCTGGCGCGGGACCGCACGACGATCATCGTCGCGCATCGGCTGGCCACCGTGAAGGCGGCCGACCGCATCGTCGTGATGCAGGACGGCCGCGTCGCAGCGCAGGGCACGCACGACGAGCTGGTCGCGCAGAACGGCCTGTACGCGCGTCTGGCGCGGTTGCAGTTCACGGAAGGTCTGGCCGCCGAGTGACCGACGCGTCCGCGCGGTTCCGCGCCCCGTTGCCGTGACGGCATTCCGGGCGGGCGGCGGGGCGCGACGCTTGTGGATCCGGGGGCGGGTCTGCATCCTGCCCCCACCGATGGGATGGATCGGGCCGAACGACACGAGGGGGGGAGCCCATGGCCTTCAGAGGCGAATTCGACGTCCGCGAGATCGAGGGCCGCGCCCCGTGGGAGGAGGCCCGCCCGGCCAGGACGCTGCATCGCCTCCTGACGCAGACCCGTGACGCGCACGGGTCGCGGCCCGCCCTTTCGTATCAGTTGACGTCGGGGCCGAAGGACGCCGCCGAGACGCTGACCTGGAACGAGTTCCATTGCCGCGTGACGCAGGCCGCCAACCTGTTCCGCAGCCTGGGCGTGGGACCCACGGACGTCGTCGCCTATGTGCTGCCCAACTGCACGGAGACCGCCTGCGTGCTGGTCGGCGGCACGGTCGCGGGCATCGCGAACCCCATCAATCCGCTTCTCGAAGCCGACCAGATCGCCGCGATCCTGCGCGAAACGAAGGCCAAGGTGGTGGTCACCCTGCGGGCGTTCCCGAAGACGGACGTGGCCCAGAAGGTCGCCGCCGCCGTCGCCAAGGCCCCCGCCGTGGAAACGGTGGTCGAGGTCGACCTCCACCGCTATCTGACGGGCGTCAAGAAGCTGATCGTGCCGTTGATCCGTCCGAAGAACCCGGTCGCGCACAAGGCGCGCGTCCTGAACTGGGCGACCGAGATCGCGAAGCAGCCGACCGACCTGGCGTTCGAGGATCCCGACGAGGACCGCGTCGCGGCCTATTTCCACACGGGCGGCACGACGGGCATGCCCAAGGTCGCGCAGCATCGCTATGACGGGATGATCTATAACGGGTGGATCGGGCAGCAACTTCTTTTCAACGAGCGGGAGGTCGTGCTGTGCCCCCTGCCGCTGTTCCACGTCTTCGCCTGCCACGTGATCCTGATGGCGATGATCGCGTCGGGGGCGCATGTCGTGTTCCCGACGCCGCAGGGCTATCGGGGCGACGGCGTGTTCGACAACCTGTGGAAGCTGATCGAGCGGTACAAGGTGACGTTCATCATCACCGTGCCGACGGCCATCGCCGCGATGATGCAGCGCAAGGTCGATGCCGACATCTCGAGCGTGAAGACGGCGTTCAGCGGGTCGTCGCCCCTGCCGGTGGAGCTGTTCAACCGGTTCGAGAAGACGACCGGCGTGACCATCGTCGAAGGCTATGGCCTGACGGAGGCCACCTGTCTGGTGTCGTGCAACCCCACGGACGGACAGAAGAAGATCGGCTCGGTGGGCCTGCCGTTCATGTTCACCGACGTGCGGATCCTGGACGGGGACGGGTCCGACTGCGCCCCCGACACGGTTGGCGAGATCTGCGTCAGCAGCCCCGGCGTGTACGACGGGCGGACCTATACCGACCCGGCGAAGAACGCGGCGCTGTTCCATCACGGGCGCTACATGCGGACGGGCGATCTGGGGCGGGTGGACGGGGACGGATACCTGTGGATCACGGGGCGGGCGAAGGACCTGATCATCCGGGGCGGCCACAACATCGACCCCGCCCTGATCGAGGAGGCCCTGGCCGGGCACGAGGCCGTCGCCGTGGCGGGCGCGATCGGCCAGCCGGACGCCTTCGCGGGCGAGCTGCCCTGCGCCTATGTCGAGCTGGTGGCGGGCGCCACCGCGACGGAGGAGGAGTTGCTGGCGTGGTGCGAGGCGCGCGTGCCCGAGCGCGCGGCACGCCCCAAGCACCTGGAGATCGTGGACGAGCTGCCGAAGACCGCGGTGGGCAAGGTGTTCAAGCCCGACCTGCGCCGCATGGCGATCGCCCGGATCTACGACGCGGCGCTGGCGGAGGCGGGGTCGGACGCGCGCGTGGCCCGTGTGGTCGAGGACGGCAAGCGCGGCCTGGTGGCGCAACTGTCGGGGCGCGACGGCGCGGACGAGGCGCTGGTGGCCGAGACGCTGGGCGCGTTCACCCGGCCCTGGGAATGGGCCGCCTGAACGGGGCGGCGGGTCCGGCCGGGTCGGGGGCGCGTCCCTAGCCGCGATACGCGAAGACGCTGTCGCCGCGTCCGTGCGGTTCGGTCCAGTCCGGCTCCGGCCCGATCGGCACGATGCGGTACGGGTTTATCGATTCGTGGCTGTAGTGGTAATGGCGCGAGATGTGGCCGAAGTCGCAGGTGCCGGCGACGCCGGGGACCCCGTACAACTCGCGCGCATAGGCCCAGAGGCGGGGGTACTCGATCAGCTTGCGGCGGTTGCACTTGAAGTGCCCGTGATAGACGAGGTCGAAGCGGACGAGGGTGGTGAACAGCCGCCAGTCGGCTTCCGTGATGCAATCGCCCGCGACGTAGCGGCGTTCCCCCAGGCGCCCTTCGAGCCAGTCGAGGGCGTCGAACAGGGCGGTGACGGCGTCGTCGTAGGCGGACTGGCTCGTGGCGAAGCCGGACTTGTACACGCCGTTGTTGACGGCGTGATAGACGCGGTCGTTTACGCGGTCGATCTCCGCCCGCATGTCGGGGGGATAGAGGTCCAGGCGGTTGCCCGTCAGGTCGTCGAAGGCCGTGCCGAACATGCGGATGATCTCGGCCGATTCGTTGGACACGATGGTGTCGCGCATGCGGTCCCACAGGATCGGAACGGTGGCGCGCGTCGTCGCATGGGGGTCGGCGCGGACATAGACGTCGCGCAGGAAGGGCAGGCCCATCAGGCGGTCGCCTGTCGCGCCGGAAAAGTCCGTGTCGAAGGTCCAGCCATCTTTCAGCATGTCGGGATGGACGACCGAGACGTCGATCGCGTCCTCCAGCCCCTTCAACGCCCTGACGATCAGGGCGCGGTGGGCCCAGGGGCAGGCGAGGCCGACATAGAGGTGGTAGCGCCCCGCCTCCGGCGGGTGGTCGCCGTCCCCGTCGATCCAGTCGCGGAAGCTGCTGTCCGCGCGGACGAACGCCCCGTCCTTGCCTTGTCCCACGTCGTTGCGGTCCTGCCAGACCCCGTCGATCAGCTTGCCCATGTCGTGCCCTCCGGTTCGACCGGACGTTAGCGCGGACGCGGGCCGGGGACCCCCCCGATGGGCGCGCAGGGAATGTGCACCCCCGTACGGACCGCGTGCGCCCCCGGGGCCGCGCGGACCCGTCCGGGCGCGCCTTCAGTCACATCGCAGGGCGCCGTTCCGGTTCGTGATCGATCGGCCGCGGCACGGCCCGTCGAGGCGGACACTGGTGTCCTTCCATCGGCTTCCGTCGTGGCAGCGGCAGCGCAGCTGGGTGCCCGTGGACCTGCACGCCGCGCAGGTCCGCACGTAGGAGCCGCCGGGGAGGGGAGCCTCCATCGCGACGAAGGTTGTGATGACGCCCGACGTCATGCCGCCGGCAGCCCGCCGGGTCCGCAGATAGGCGCCGATCGGCAGGCCGGACCCCTTCAGCCAGCAGGCGTTCCGCTCGGTCACGGTGAAGGCCCCGCAGGTGTCCGCGCGCCGATAGCCATAGAGCGTGGTTCGCCGCGCGCACATGCTGCGGCACAGGTGGACGGCTTCGGAATGCGACCGTCGGGCATAGGAGATGGGGGAAACGGGCAGGTCGTTGCCGGGCAGATCGGTCTGATGCAGCACGCGGCTGATGCGGATCTTCCGTCCGCTCACCACGTCCGGGTCGGCGACGCTCGGACGCCGAAGGGCGCGGTGGTCCTTCAGGTAGCAGACCGCATAGCGCCGGCCCGGACCGGGACGCGAGCCCGCGCGCGTGACCGAATAGGCGGCGCAGTCGCGGTCGCGCATGCACAGCTGACGGCACTGGGTCGCGGCCCCCACGGTCGGTGCCGGGAAAAGGGTCTGCCAGTGGTAGTCCATCCCGGGAATCGTGCAGCCCCATTCCGCGGTCATCTCGGGCGGTGCGAAGAGGTCTCCGCGAAGGGGTTGCTCGGCCCGGGCGGGCAGGGTCAGGAGCAGGATCGAAAGGCAGCGAAGCAGATGTCTCATGATGCTTTCCTTCTGAAAGCACCGAGCATCGCCCGAGAAGGCGCGATCTGGCAACGATCCGTTCACCGGACCGCATCGCGCCCGGATGCCCGGCAGCCCGCCCGGAAGGCGACTTCGCCGGGCGGGGGTCGCGGTCCGGCGGGGGGTCAGCCCGCCTTCTTGGCAGGGGCCTTCTTCTTCGCGGGCGCCTTGGCCGTCGCGGCGGGCTTCTTCTTCGGGGCGGCCTTCTTCCGTGTCGCGGGCTTCTTGCCCGACTTGGCCTCGCGCTCGGCGATCAGCTCGACGGCGCGGTCCATGGTCAGGTCGGCGGGCTGGACGTCCTTTGGGATCGTGGCGTTGACCTTGTCCCACTTGACGTAGGGGCCGAACCGGCCGTCCATCACGACCACGGGGCCGCCGCGTTCGGGATGCTCGCCCAATTCCGCCAGGGGGGGCTTGGCGGCGCCGCGCCCGCGCCCGCCGCCGGCCTGCTTCTTGGCTAGTTCCTCCACCGCGCGGTTCATGCCCAGCTCGAAGACGTCGTCCTCCGATATGGGGGCATAGACCTTGTTCCACTTCACCGCCGGGCCGTAGCGGTAGAAGTTCGTCACGACCATCTCCCCGTCCTCGGGGTGGGGCCCGACCTCGCGCGGGAGGTCGAGGAGGCGCAGGGCCTTCTCCAGGTCCACGTCGTCCGTGGGCCAGGACTTCGGCACGCTGGCGCGCCTGGGCTTGGGGTCCGCCTCCGTCGCCTCGCCCAGCTGGACGTAGGGGCCGAAGCGCCCGGTCTTCAGCCACACCTCCAGGCCCGATTCCGGCTCGACGCCCAGCATCCGGTCGGCGCCCGCGGCCTCGCCCTCCAGGCCCGGGGGGCCGAAGGGGCGGGTGTAGCGGCAATCCGGATAGTTGGAGCAGCCGATGAACGCGCCGCCCGAGCGCGCGGTTCGCATCGACAGGCGCCCCATCCCGCAATTCGGGCACAGGCGGGGGTCGCTGCCGTCGCCCTTGTCGGGGAAGAGGTGCGGCTCCAGCACCTCGTTGATCTTCTCGAGCACGTCGGTGATGCGAAGCTCCGCCGTCTCGTCCACGGCGGCCTTGAAGTCGCGCCAGAAGCGGGCGAGCACCTCCTTGTAGTCTGCGTCGCCCGCCGACACCTCGTCCAGCTCGTTCTCCAGCCCGGCGGTGAAGTCGTAGCCGACGTAGCGGCGGAAGTAGTTCGCCAGGAACGTCGTCACGAGCCGGCCCTGGTCCTCGGGGATCAGGCGGTTGCCTTCCTTGCGGACGTAGCCGCGGTCCACGATCGTGGACAGGATGGAGGCATAGGTCGACGGACGGCCGATGCCCAGCTCCTCCATCTTCTTGACCAGCGTGGCTTCGGTGTAGCGGGGCGGCGGCTGGGTGAAGCTCTGCTGGCCCAGGACGGCGGCGTCGTCCGAGCGGAGCAGCGCCTTCTCCGACGTCTCGTCCCGGTAGGCGTCCGCGACCTTCTTCAGTGCATCGCCTTCGTGGATGGCGGGCAGGCGCTTGTCGTCGCCATCGTCCGCGACGTCGTCGCGCCCTTCGGTATAGACCTTCATGAAGCCGTCGAACACGACGACCTGGCCGGTGGCGCGAAGCTCGACCTCGCCGTCCGGGCTGGCGACGGTGACGGTCGTGCGCTCCAATCGCGCGGCCTCCATCTGGGAGGCCAGGGTCCGCTTCCAGATCAGGTCGTAGAGCTTGCGCTGATCGGCGTCGGAGATCTTGGCGTCCTCCGCCGACCGGCCCATGTCGGTGGGCCGAATGCATTCGTGCGCTTCCTGGGCGTTCTTCGCCTTGTTCTTGTAGAGACGCGCCTTCTCGGGCAGGTAGTCCGGCCCGTAGCGGTCCCTCACGGCGTCGCGGGCCCCGTCCACCGCTTCGGGCGCCATGTCGATGCCGTCGGTCCGCATGTAGGTGATGAGGCCCGCTTCGTACAATCGCTGGGCGGTGCCCATGCAGGCGCGCGCGCCCATGCCGAACTTGCGGCTGGCTTCCTGCTGCAGCGTGGAGGTCATGAAGGGTGGCGACGGGTTGCGGGTGCCCGGCTTCGCCTCCACCGACCGCACGGACAGGTCGCGGCTGTGGACGGCCTGGACGGCCATCTCCGCCTGGGTGGCGTCGGTCAGGGTCAGGCGTTCGATCTTCCTGCCCGACAGGGTGACCAGCCGCGCCTCGAAGGTCTGGCCGCGCGGCGTTTCCAGCGTCGCGCGGACCGTCCAGTATTCCTGGGGAACGAAGGCCTCGATCTCCATCTCGCGGTCGACGATCAGGCGCAGGCTGACGGACTGGACGCGGCCCGCCGATTTGGACCCCGGCAGCTTGCGCCACAGGACGGGGGACAGGGTGAAGCCCACGAGGTAGTCCAGCGCGCGCCGCGCCAGGTAGGCGTCCACGAGGGGGGTGTCGATCTCGCGGGGGTTGGCGATGGCGTCGAGCACGGCCTTCTTCGTGTTCGCGTTGAAGGCCACCCGGCTGACGGGCATGTCCTTCTTCAGTGCCTTCCGCTTGCTCAGAGCCTCGCGCAGGTGCCACGAGATCGCCGGCCCCTCGCGGTCGGGGCCGGTGGCCAGGATCAGGTTGCCGTCCTGTGCCAGCGCGTCGGCGATGGCCTTGATGTGCTTGCGGCTGTCGGTCGGGATCTCCCACGTCATGTCGAAGCCGTTGTCGGGATCGACCGAACCGTCCTTGCCCACCAGGTCGCGGACGTGACCGTAGCTGGCCAGAACCGTGTAGTCCTTGCCGAGATAGCCGTTGATGGTCTTGGCCTTGGCCGGGGATTCGACGACGACGACGGGCATGGCGTGATCCTTCAGGGCGGCGGGCGGCGGTCTGGCGGGGGAATGTGGCGACGGCCCGAGCGATGTCAATGGGCCGTCCGGCTGCCCCTAGGTCCGCGTCAGGCCCCCGCCGGGACGGCGGTTGACGTGGCCCCGCAGCTCCAGTTCCGACAGGGCGGCGGCGACGCGGTGGGGGGCCGCGTCGGCGTCGCGGGCCAGCTGATCCTCCGACACGGGCGTGGCGGAGAGCAGGTCCAGCAGGCGCGCGGACAGGTCGTCCGCGGTCGCGACGATGGGGGCCGATGACTGGGCCGGGACGCGGTCCGGGGGCGGTTCGGGCGCCGGCGCGGCGGGCCGGGCGTCGAGCAGGTCGAGCACGTCGCCCGCGTTGCGGACCAGCGTGGCGCCGTCGCGCAGAAGCGCGTTGCAGCCCGACAGGCGCGCGTCCGACGGGTGCCCGGGGACGGCCATCACCTCGCGCCCCTGGTCCAGGGCGTCCCGCGCGGTGATCATGCTGCCCGACCGGGTCGCGGCCTCCACCACGACGACGGCGTCGGACAGGCCCGACACGATGCGGTTGCGCCTGGGAAAGTCGCGCGCGGCGGGGGCGTGGCCGAAGGGTCGTTCGGTCAGGGACAGCCCTTCGACGATGATGCGCCCGGCGAGGTCGACGTTCTCCGGCGGATAGGGCTTGTCCAGGCCGCCCGCATGGACGGCGACCGTGAGGGGCAGGGCGGCGTCGTGCGCTATGGCGTCGATGCCGCGCGCGAAGCCCGACACGACCGCGACGCCCGCGCGGGACAGGTCGCGCGCCAGGTCGCGGGCCATGCGCCGTCCGGCGGAGGACGCGTTGCGCGTGCCCACCACGGCCACGCAGGGCCGGCGCAACAGGTCCGCATCCCCCGCCAGCCAAAGGACGGGCGGGGCGTCGTCCAGGTCCATCAGGCGCGTCGGATAGTCGGGGTCGCCGCGGGTGACCAGGCGCGCGCCCAGGGCGCGGGCGGCGCGGCCCTCGTCGCGCACGGCGGATTCGGGGGCGGGGGCATAGCGCGCGTCGCCCGCCTGCGCGGCCAGGTCGGGCAGCGCGTCGAGCGCGGCCACCGCGTTGCCGTGCAGGGCCATGAGGCGGCGCCATGTCACGGGCCCCACGCGGCGGGACCGGATCAGGCGCAGCCGCGCCAGGCGTTCCGCCGGGCTGTCCGCGGGGGCGGCCCGGGCCAGGGGGGCCGCGTCCTCCAACAGTTCGACGGCGAAGGGCGGCGGCAGGGGGTAGGCGGTGGGATCGTCCATGGCGGGGGCCTAGGCGGACGGGGTAAACGGGAGGTTAACGCCCGCCCACGCCCGGGGCCGACCCCGTCGCGTCAGGCCCGTTCGAGCAGCGAGCGCCCGTCGTATCCGGCGGGATACAGGTTCTCGTAGATCGGCTCCAGGGTCTGCTGGTCGAACAGGCTGGACACGGAGGTGCCGTTCCAGATGTTCAGGATGGCCTGGGCCATCAGGGGCGCGGTGGGGATGATGCGGATGTTGGCGCAGTCCCGGACGGCCGGGGTGGCCTGGATCGTGTCGGTGATGACCAGCGACGCGAGATTGGACGCCTCGATCCGGTCCACGGCGGGGCCCGACAGGACGCCGTGGGTGATGTAGGCGTGAACCTCCAGCGCGCCGGCGTCGAGAAGCACGTCGGCCGCCTTGCACAGCGTTCCGGCGGTGTCGCAGATGTCGTCCACGATCACGCATTTCTGGCCCGTGACGTCGCCGATCACCGTCATCTCGGACACTTCGCCGGCCTTCTCGCGGCGCTTGTCGACGATGGACAGCGGCGCGCCGATGCGCTGGGCCAGCTCGCGCGCGCGGGCCACGCCGCCGACGTCGGGGCTGACGACCATGACCTCGTCCATCGCGCCGGGGAAGTGGTGCAGGATGTCGAGCGCGAAGATCGGCGAGGCGTAGAGGTTGTCGACGGGGATGTCGAAGAAGCCCTGGATCTGGGCCGCGTGCAGATCCATCGTCAGCACCCGTTCGATGCCCGCCGTGACCATCATGTTGGCGACCAGCTTGGCGCTGATGGGCGTGCGGGCCTTCGTGCGGCGATCCTGGCGGGCGTAGCCGAAATAGGGGACCACGGCGGTGATGCGCTGAGCCGACGACCGGCGCAGGGCGTCGGCGATGACCAAGAGCTCCATCAGGTTGTCGTTGGCGGGGTTCGACGTCGACTGCACGATGAACATGTCCTCGCCGCGGACGTTCTCGTAGACCTCGACGAAGATCTCCTGGTCGTTGAACCGTTCAACCCGGGCGTTCAGAAGCTGGACCTTCATGCCGCGGTGCATCGAGATGCGGCGCGCGATGCCGTCGGACAGGGGCCTGTTGGCGTTGCCGGAGATCAGCTTGGGGTCGGGGTTCTGCATCCGCACGCTCCATCGGGGCCGGTCCGCGTTGCGCCCGGGCTTACACGCGCGCTAGCGTCGCGTGAACCTGAAAGGCCTACGCATGCGCACCATCGAATACTTCTTTGCCACAGTGTCCCCCTATACCTACCTGGCCGGCACGCGGCTGGAGGCCGTGGCCGCCAAGCACGGCGCGGCGATCGAGTACCGGCCGCTGGACATCATGGCTCTGTTCGCGCGCACGGGGGGCACGCCGCCGAAGGACCGCCACCCAAACCGGCAGGCCTGGCGGCTGCAGGAGCTGCGGCGGCAGGCCAGGAAGCTGGGGATGCCCATGAACCTGCGACCCGCGCATTGGCCGACCAACCCCGCGCCGTCGTCCTATGCCATCATCGCGGCGAAGGAGGCGGGCGGCGACGTGGGCGCCTTGGCCCATGCGTTCACGCGCGCCTGCTGGGCGGAGGAGCGGGACGTCGCGGACGACGCGGTGATCCGCGACGTGCTGGCAGCCAACGGGTTCGATCCGGGGCTGGCCGATTCGGGCCTGCTGAGCGGGGCGGAGGCGTATGCGCGCAACCTGGAGGACGCGGTGGCGAAGGGCGCGTTCGGGGCGCCGTTCTACCTGGTGGGCGAGGAACGGTTCTGGGGGCAGGACCGCATCGGGGACGTCGACCTGTTCCTTGCAGGCGAGCTTTAGGGTCCGCCGCATCCTCAACCTTTTCGCTGCGCTGCGGCGACGTTCCTTCGGCCGGTCGTCACGAGGCGGGTGCCGGTCGGGGTCAGTGTGCCCCCGAGCGGGGCGTGGGGCAAGCGGCGGGCACCGGGGCGGCCGGGACCAGGCGGGGTTGGCGTTCGGGACGGTCGTGGGCGTCGCGTCGCCGATCCGAAGGCCCGCGGATGGGCCGGTGATTCGCTTCGCCGGGCCTGTCTGCGACGTGTCTGCGGAGCGTCTGCCCCGCGTCGGACGAAGATGCGCCGTTGGGGGCGGTGGCCCCCGCGCGGGGAGCGCGGGGGCGTGATGCGAGGTGGGGGTCCGACCCCCTATTCCGTCCAGCGCACCCCGGTCAGGTCGTTGGCCTGGGTCGGCGCGTTCTCCCACAGGCCTTTGATGCGGGCATCGGCGATGCCGGTCTTGGCCAGCTGGAAGAGGAACGCGTTGACGTGGTCCGCGGCGATCGTCTGCTGCGCCTGACGGAGCAACGCGCTGCGCTGTTCGGGGTTCGTTTCGCGGTCCAACTGCTCGATCAGGGTCTGGAAGGCCGGGTTGTCGTACTGGAAGTAGTAATCGGGCCGGGCATAGATGTTGATGTCCGCGGGTTCCGTGTGGCTGACGATGGTCAGGTCGAAGTCCTTGCCGCGGAACACCTGTTCCAGCCATTGCGCCCATTCGAGGTTCTGGATCTCGGTCTCGATGCCGACGTCGCGCAGCTGGCTCGCCACGATCTCGCCGCCCCGGCGGGCATAGGCGGGGGGCGGCAGCATCAGGCGCAGGGCCCGTCCGTCGTAGGAGGATGCTTCCAGGGCGGCGCGGGCGGCTTCGGGGTCGAAGGCGCTGTCGGCGGTCAGGTCCACGTAGTCGGGATTGTGCGGCGCGAAGTGGGTGCCGATGGGCGTGCCGTAGCCGAACATCGCGCCGTCGATGATGGATTGCCGGTCGATGGCGTGCGTGATCGCGCGGCGCAGGTCCGGATCCAGGGTGGCGTTGTTCATGCCCAGGATCGTCTCGCCCTCCGTGCTGCCGACGATGACGCTGAAGCGGGGATCGGCCTCGAACGCCGCCAGGGTTTCAGGGGCGGGGAAGTTCGGGAAGGCGTCCACGTCGCCCGCCATGAGGGCGGCAAAGGCGGCGTTGGGGTCGGAGATGAACTTGAACGTGGCGGACTCGAGCGCGGGCGCCTCGCCCCAGTAATCGGGGTTGGCGACCAGCTCGACCCGGTCGCCCTGGACCCATTGCCCGAAGGCGAAGGGCCCCGTGCCGACGGGGTTCGTGGCGTTGCCGTCCGCCGTTTCGGGGGCCACCACGACCGCGTCGCCCCAGGCGAGGTTGAAGGGCAGGTTGCCGTTTGGCGCGTCGAGCACGATGCGCACGGTGGTCGGGTCCACGGCCTCCACCGACTGGATCCCCGCGAACAGGGCCTTCTGGGCGTTGATCGAGTCCTCCGCCCGGGCGCGGTCCAGGCTGAACACGACGTCGGACGCGTCCATCGCGGTGCCGTCGTGGAACGTCACCCCGTCCCGGAGGGTGAAGGTCCAGACGGTGCCGTCCTCCGACGTGGTCCAGTCGCGGGCGAGCGCCGGCTGCACCGCGCCGTCCGACCCGATGCGGGTCAGCCCTTCGAACAGGTTGGCATAGACGACCTCGTCGATGGCCGCGGCCGCGCCGCCGGTCGGGTCGAGGTTGGGGGGTTCCAGCTGCATCCCGATGGTGATGTCGGTCCCCTGCGCCATCGCCGTCCCGGCCAGGAGCGTGGCGATGATCGTGCCGCGGATGAGCATGTGCGGTTCTCCCCCAAAGGTGTCGCGAGGGGGAGGGTATGCCCCGGCACCGGGCCGGGGCAAGCGGGTTCAGGCGGGCGCTTCGGCGTAGCCCGCGACGATGTCCACCATCCGGTCCGGAGGCAGGATCGGGGGCAGCAACGTCAGGAACCCGCCGTCGCCGTCCATCACGTAGATATGCGCGCCGTGGGCGTAGACGACGTTGCCTTCCGGGTCGGTGAACAGCGCCGTGCGCTCGACGTGGAACGCCGCGCGGGCGTCCGCAAGGGCATCCTGCGAGCCGGTCAGGCCCAGGAGCCCGGGGGCGTACTCGTCCAGGGCGGGGCCCATCGCGGCCACGGTGTCGACGTCGGGGTCCACCGTGATGACGAGGGGCGTGACGCCGATGCCGCGTTCGGTCAGGTCGGCCGCCACCTGCGACAGGATCGGCAGCGCGACCGTGCAGATCGCCTGGCAGGTGGCATAGCCGAAGAACACCAGCTGGACGTGCCCGTCGGGGTCGGTCCGGTCGCGCGCCCGCCCGTGATGGTCGGTCAGCGCATAGGCGCCGCCGATATCGGCGGGGAACGCCGTGTCCGGTCCGGGCGCCAGGAGGGTCGCCTGCTGCGCCGCCCCGGGAACGGCCAGGCAGGCCGACAGAAGGAGGGCGAGGCGCATCAGAACCAGTCCGCGATGAACGCCTCGTCGACCTCGGGGCCCAGGCCGAGATAGCCTTCGTCCTCGATCTCGGACAGGATGCGGGGGTCGCGGCGGAACCAGGGGCCGGGCCCGGCGGCGTCGGGGTGGCGTTCGGCCCAGTCGTCCGTCCAGCGGTTCGCGCGGATCCATTCGCCGCCTTCGGGCCGGATGCGCTGCACAAGATAGACGTTGGTCGCGCCGACGAAGTCGTCCTCGATCAGCAGCCCGTCCACGTCCACGGTCTGGCCGCAATAGGGGGCCAGGTCCGCCACGGCGCCGTTGAACGCCGTCTGCGCGTTCTTCAGGGGGAACACCATGGCGTCGTCGGCCTGCCGGATCAGCACGACCTGCCGGTCGCCGCCGCCGCAATCGGCGGCGCATTCGCCCGTGAACTCGCACAGGGGGTCGGCCACGCGGGCGGCGAAGGTGGCCTTCCGTTCGCCGAACAGGCCCCATTCGCGGGCTTCCGACCCTTCGGAGAAGTCCTGGGCCGCGGCGGGCAGGGCGAGGGCCGCGACCGCGGCGACGATGGGGACGAGGCGGATCATTGCGGCGCCTCCGATTCGGGGATGGCGAAGCCGGGGATGACCCCGAAATCGTCGTGGGTCGCGTTGACGATGTCCTGGTCGGCCAGGACCTCCTCGACCACCAGGTAGTTCAGGCCGTCGCGGACATAGAGCATCCCGTCCGCCGTTATCGTGTGAGACGCGATGCGCAGGCTGGTGTCGCCGCCCGCCGTTTCGGGGTCGCCCGCCATCTTCAGGACCATGTACACGGTCCCGTCCTCCGCCAGGAGGCCCACGGGGATGCCGCCCGCGCTGCACCACAGCGCGCAGGTGTGATGCGCGCTGCCGACCACGGCGTCGGGCCCGCCCATGACGCCGGAGAAATAGCACCAGGTGTCGATCACCTCGCCCGTGACCTGGACGCGTTCGCCCGTGGCCGCATGGGCCGCGGGGGTCACCGCGAGTAGAAGTGCGAGTGTCCGTAGCATGGCGTTCCTCCCCAGGTGTTGCGACGCGAGGTAAGCCTGCCCCGTGCGGGGGCCGTCTGGCAATTCACGATTTCCCCGGCGGCCGGGCCCGCGCCATCGCGCCGGACTGGAACGCCTCGCACAGCTCGTTCACGGGGCAGGTGCCGCAGGACGGGTCGCGCGACCGGCAGATGCGCTTGCCGAAGGTCAGCAGGAGGACGTGGCCGGGCGCGCGGTACCCGTCGGGGATGCGCGCTTCGAGCGACGCGGCGGTCTGCGCCTCCGTTTTGCCCCGGGCCAGGCCGATGCGGTTGCAGACGCGGTGGACATGGGTGTCGACGGCGACGACCGCGTCCCCGAAGGTGAAGTGCTGCACGATGTCCGCGCATTTGCGGCCCACGCCCGGCAGGGACATCAGGCCGGCCCGGTCGCGGGGGACTCGGCCGCCGTATTCGTCCAGCAGGAACCGGCACATCTTCTTCAGGTTGCGGGTCTTTACGTTGTAGAGGCCGCAGGGCCGGATCGCCTGCGCGATCACGGCGTCGTCGAGCTTCAGGATGCCCTTCGGCGTGCGGGCGAGCGTGAACAAAGCCTTCGACGCGGCGGCGGTGTTGCGGTCCAGGCTCTGGGCGGACAGCATGCAGGACACGACCGACCGAAACGGGTCGCGCCCCTTCTTCACCGTGGGGGCCTTCGCGTCCGGAAACGCGTCCCGGATGCGGTCGAAGGCTTCGCGGGTCTGGGTGTCGTCGAGCATGGCCCGAGGGTAGGGCATCGGGTCGGCGCTACCAGATGACGTCGAGGCCCGGCAGTTCGCGGAAGACCGCGTCCTTCGTGACGAAGCGATACCCGGCCGATCGTGCGGTGGCCGCGAGCATCCGGTCGAAGGGGTCGCGGTTGCGCCATCCGTGGCATGCCGCCCACTGCATGACGTTCGCATCCAGGACCGATTCCCTCATGCCCTGTTCCCGCAGTATCCTCGGGAGCCTTTCGGCGTAGGGCGTCATCTCCGGCCACTTGCCGATACGGACCTTGTTTCCGATCTCGTAGAACGACACCGGCGAGACGAACACTTCCGCGGAGCCGATCAGTTCGATCGCGGTTTCGCTCAACTCGTCCGTATCGTGAATCGTCCATGCCCAGACATGGGTGTCGAGCAGGATCATCCGGCTTCGCGACCGTCCCAAAGATCGAGTTCCGCATCGTCCATGGGTTCGAACCAGTCGGGCCCCTTCCCCAGTGTCCCGGGCGGCAAGATGCCGATCTTCACGCCGTTCGGCAGGATCGTCGGCTCATGCTCGGTCGTTTCGATCCCGGCCAATCGCGCGACCTCCCGGCCGTCCTTCACGAGCGCGACCTCCTCGCCCCGTGCCATCGCTTCGAGCGCCTCCGAAAGTTCGGTCATGTGGGTGACGTCGAGTTTCATGGCGCGCTCCGGGCGGGGGGTCGGGGCAGTCTAAGGCGGGGGCGTCGTCCGATCAACGCGCCAGCAATCGGTGCAGCGCAAGGCCCATGACCTGCGCGCTGCTGACCATGTCGTCGATGCCGACCCATTCGTCGGGCTGGTGCGCGAGGTCCAGGATGCCGGGGCCGTAGGCGATGCAGTTCTTCAGCCGTCCGATCCGGTCGATGTGCTTCTGGTCGTAGGTGCCGGGCGAGACGACGAACTCGGCCTCCCGGCCCAGGACGTCGCGCACGGCGCCGCGCACGACGTCGACGATGGGGGCGTCCGGCGGGGTCATGGTCGGCATGACCTCGAACAGGTCGCGGATCTCGTAGCGGAAGTCGGGGCGCCGAGCGCGCACGCGCTCCATCACGTCCGTCACCTCGCGCTTCACCTGGGCGATGTCCTCCTCGATCAGGAAGCGGCGGTCGATGGTCAGGACGCAGCGATCGGGGACGCAGGCGGAGGGCAGGCCGGTATAGCCGTCCTCCTGCACGGGCTCGCCGCCATGGATGGCGTTCAGGTTCAGCGTGGAGGACCGCGCCCCTTCGGGCACGACGGGCATGGCGGTGCGCTTGCCGGCCAGAAGGGGAAAGAGCGATGCCTCCATCTCCTCCAGCACGGCGCCCATGTGGCGGACGGCGCAGTCGCCGAGGAACGGCATGGAGCCGTGGGCGATGCGGCCCTTCGTTTCCACCTCCGCCCACCAGACGCCGCGATGGCCCAGGCAGATGCGGTCGGGGTTCAGGGGTTCGGGGATGACGACGTGGTCGACATGGGCGAAGCGGCCCCGTTCGGCCAGGTAGGCCACGCCGCCGTAGCCGCCCGATTCCTCGTCCGCCGTGGCCGATACCTCGATGCTGCCGGCGAAGTCGGGGCAGGCGGCGGCGAAGGCTTCGGCCGCGACGATGCTGGCGGCGATCCCGCCCTTCATGTCGCAGGCCCCGCGGCCATAGACGCGCCCGTCCGCCACCGTTCCCGCGAAGGGGTCGTGGGTCCACCCCTCGCCCACGGCCACGACGTCGTGATGGCCGTTGAAGTGGACGCAGGGGCCGGGGCGGGGTCCGTCCAGGCGGGCGACCATGTTCCACCGGGGATGGGCGTCGCCGTCGCCCGGCGTGCCTTCGGCGCGGATCAGCTCGACCCGCCAGCCCTCGCCGCGCATCCGGTCGCCCAACGCCTCGCACACGTCGCGGTAGTGGCGGCCCGGCGGGTTCAGGGTGGGGATGCGGATCAGGGCCTGGGTCAGCGCGACGATGGCGTCGCGGCGGTCGGCGATGCGGTGCAGGAGGGCGTCCATGCGCGCGACCCTGCCGCGTCCCGGGGGCCATGGCCAGCCCGGTCGGTCCACCCTATGTGACGTCCATGCTTGGACTGGTCCGCCTGCTGCTGTTGATCGTGGTCGTGCAGACGATCGTGTACGCCTTCGTCGGCTTCTATCTGCGCGCGTCCCTGCGCGAGCGGCTGGAGGCGCGGTGGGAGCGCGAGCGTCCGCCCCTGCCGCGGGACCGCTTCGTGCAGAACGGCCTGGACGCGGCGCGGCCGCGCCACCGGCGCTGGCTGATCGGGGTCGTTTATGTGGTGCCGTTGGTGTTCCTGGTCGGGCTGATCGCCGTGCTGGAGGCGGTCTGAGCGCGCACCTTGCCCCCCGGTCGGGGCGGGACGCCCAGCTTGGTCCGGGCGGTGGGGTCGATCTTGGTCTTCCCCCACAGCGGCACGTCGGCGCGGAACGCGGCCCGCCCGATCATGTGCGCCGCGACGGGTGCGGTCAGCAGCAGGAACAGCACGATCGACACGCCGCGCGCGACCGTGGATGCGTCCCCGAACGCGAAGATCACCGCCAGCATGATCAGGCCGGAGGCCAGGGTGCCGGCCTTCGTGGTGGCGTGCATGCGGATCAGCACGTCGGGCAGCCGCAGGATCCCCAGGCCCGCGACGAAGGCGAAGAACCCGCCCAGGAGGACGGACGCCGACAGGAACAGTTCCAGGATCACGGCGCGTCCTCGCCCGAGGGGAAGGCCGCGTCCTGCCGGCGGTCGGGCGCGGCGCGGGCCACGCGGCGTTCGATGAAGCGGGCGAGCGCGACGGTGGCCAGGAACCCGATCAGCGCGAGCACGACGGCCACGTCGAGGAAGGCCCGCACGCCCGTCTGAAGGGTGTAGAGGCCGCAGAACGCCACGATCAGCACCGTCATCGTGTCCAATGCCACGACCCGGTCGGGCAGGCTGGGCCCCTTGATCAGGCGCACGAAGGCCAGCACGACGCCCGCCATCACCAGGACGAAGGCCAGCTGCACGGCCACGGACAGGATGGGGAAGCCTTCGATCTCGACGAACATCAGGTCAGCGCCTCCTTGACCCATCGCTCCATCCCGTCGCGGATGTCGGCGCAGATCTGATCGGGGTCGTCCGCGAACATGGCGTGGACGAACAGGGTGTTGCAATCCTCCGTGACGTCCAGCGACAGCGTGCCGGGCGTGAGCGAGATGAGGTTGGTGACGAGCAGCACCTCCGCCTCGCCCTTGGCGGCGAGGGGGACCGCGACGATGCCGGGGCGGGCGCGGTGGCGCGGGGTCAGGACGTCCCAGGCGACCTGGACGCTGCTGACGATCAACTCGTAGTGGAACAGGACGAGCAGCTTGATCCAGCGGTACACCCGCATGAAGTAGCCGCCCTGGTCCTGGAACAGCGGCGAGATGACCCACAGCGCCAGGAAGCCCACGACGTAGCCGATCGCCAGGCCCGTCAGGCTGAACGTGCCGGTCAGTCCGGCCCAGGCCACGGCGAGCAGCAGGTTGAGTAGGAAGACGCTCATGACGGGGCCCCCAGCACGGCGGTGACGTAGGCGGTCGGGTCGAGAAGCTCGTTCGCGGCGCGTTCGGCGACCGCGACGAACGGTTCGGGGAACAGGCCGATGACGACGGTCAGCACGGCCAGCCCCGCGATGGGACCGATCATGGCGCCGCGCTGCGCGGGGTGCAGGGACGTCAGCGTGGGCTCGATCCCGCCGGGGTGGGGCTTCCAGAACGCGCGACCCCAGATCTTCGTCATCGAGTAGATCGTCATGAGGCCGACCGCCAACGCGGCGAAGGCCACGACCCACATCGACAGGTCCATGGACGCCTTCACCAGCACGTACTTGGCCCAGAACCCCGACAGGGGCGGGAAGCCCGCGAGGCTGAAGGCGGGGATCAGGAACAGGAACGCCAGTACCGGCGCCCCGGCATAGAGACCGCCGATGCGGTCGATCTCCGTCCCGCCGGCGATCCGGTCGGCCACGCCCGAGACGAGGAACAGGTTGGCCTTCACGATGATGTGGTGGACCAGGTAGAACACGGCCCCCAGCAGCGCGAAGGGCGTCAGCAGCGCCAGCCCCAGGACCATGTAGCCGATCTGGCTGACGATGTGGAACGACAGGATGCGCCGCATGTCCGTTTGCGCCGCCGCGCCCAGGACGCCCACCACCATCGTGGCAACCGCGACCCACAGCATCACGGTATGGGTGAAGCCGACGTCGTGGACGAAGACCAGCGTGAACATGCGCATCAGGGCATAGACGCCGACCTTCGTCAGCAGGCCCGCGAACACGGCGGACACCGCGAAGGACGGCGTGTGGTAGGCGGCGGGCAGCCAGAAGAAGAGCGGAAAGACCCCGGCCTTGATCCCGAAGCCCACGAGGAACAGCCCCGCGATCATCGTCATCAGCGCGGGATCGGCCAGGGCCACGGCCCCCCGCAGGTCGGCCAGGTTCAGGGTGCCCGTCGCGCCGTAGAGGAGGCCGATGGCCGACAGGAACAGGATCGTGGAGATGAGGTTCAGCGCGACGTACTTGATGCCCGCGTCGAGCTGCGCCCGCGTGCCCCCCATCACCAGGAGGCCGAAGGACGAGATCAGCATCACCTCGAACCAGACGTAGAGGTTGAACAGGTCGCCCGTCAGGAACGCCCCCGTGACCCCCGCGATCAGCACCTGGAACAGCGCGTGATAGCCCAGTTCCGCGATGGGGCGGTCGATCTCGGCCAGGGCATAGATCGCGACCGCCAGGGCGGTGATGCCGGTGATGACCACCATCACGGCCGACAGCGTGTCGGCCACGAGCGTGATGCCGAACGGCGCGGGCCAGCCCCCCATCTGCGCGGCGACGGGTCCTTCCTGCAGGACCGCCATCAGCAGCAGGAGGCCCACGACGAGGTGGATGGCGGAACCCACGACGCTGATCCACCGCCCTTCGGCGTTGCGGCGGAACAGATAGGCCAGGATCGCCGCCACGAACGGGATCACGATGGGCAGGACGAGGGCTATGTCGGCGCTCATTCCTTCGGCTCCGCGATCCGCATCTCGTCGGAATCGAGGGTCCCGAGGTTCTGATAGCCCCGGTACACCAGCACCAGGGCGAAGGCGAACAGGCCGAAGCCGATGACGATGGCGGTCAGCACCAGCGCCTGCGGCAGGGCGTTCGCCACGCCGGGCGGCGGCACGTCGGCGCCATAGGGGACCAGCGGCGGGGATTCCGGCGTCAGGCGGCCGGACGCGAAGATCAGCAGGTTCGCGGCGTTCGAGATCAGGATCAGGCCGAACAGGAAGCGCAGGACGTTGCGCGCGAGCATCAGATAGACCGCCCCCGCCGTCAGCGCGCCGACCATGATGGCGACCAGGGGTTCCATCAGACCTCCTCCTCCAGGGCGAGGACGATCGTCAGGACCGACCCCAGCACCACGAGGTACACGCCCACGTCGAAGACCAGGATCGTGCTGAACGGCACGTAGCCGCCCTCGTACCGCCAGAAGGCCCAAAGGCCGTGAAACAGCTGGTCCCCGATCAGCAGGGGGATCACGCCGGCCAGAAGGGCCACGCCCAGGCCGACCGCCGCGATCATCTGCGGCTCCACCCGCAGGGCTTGCCGCGTGGCGCGGCAGCCATGCGCGATGGCGTAGAGGATGAAGCCCGTGGCGCCGATCAGGCCGCCGATGAAGCCGCCGCCCGGCTCGTTGTGGCCGCGCAGCAGCATGTAGATGCTGAACACGAGCAGGAGGCCGGTCAGCACGCGGGTGGCGGCCCGCACGATCAGGGAGGTGGAGCTCATCGCGGGCTTCCCCCCCTGTAGCGCGTACCGCGCAGGAGGCCGTAGGCGCCTAGGGCCGCGATCAGGACGACCGCGATCTCGCCGAAGGTGTCCAGGGCGCGGAAGTCGACCAGGATCACGTTAACGATGTTGCGCCCGAAGGCCTGTGGGACGCTGTTCGCCTCGAAGTATTCGGTGATGCGCAGATCGAGCGGCGTGGCCATGACGTGCAGCGCGACGAGCGTGACCATGGCGCCGATCGACAGCGACAGGATCATGTCCTTGCCGCGCACGGTCTTCACGTTCTCGGGCTTCATGTGCGGCAGCTTCAGCATCGCGACGGCGACCAGGACGACCTGCAGCACCTCCACCAGCAGCTGCGTGATGGCCACGTCGGGGGCGCCGAAGATGATGAAGACCAGCGCCACGCCCACGCCCACGACGCCAAGCGACGCGACGGCGGTCATGCGGCTGTTGGTGACGGCGACCAGCCCCGCGCCGGCGACGATGAAGATCAGCACGGCCCAGTGCTTGATGCGCAGCTCCTCAAGCTCGAACAGGTCGGGCAGGGTGCCCGCCCGGATCAGGGTCGCGGCCAGCATGACGGCCAGGGTGGAGAAGGTGACGAACACGTACACCCGCAGCCGCCCGCCCTGGACGAAGTTCGCCAGGCCCTTCGCGCCCGCGGCCACGCCGTCCATCAGGCGGTCCCATGCCGGGTCGGCCCCTTCGCCGAAGGTCTGCAACCCGCGGCGAATGGAACCGTGCAGCAGGTACAGGACCAGGCCCACGGCGAAGGTCGCGCCCGACAGGATCAGCGCGGTGTTGACCCCGCCGTAGAGGTAGAGGTCGAGCGCGACCGGCTCGCCCAGCACCGCGCCGGCCATCGCGCCCAGAAGCGGCTCCGTCACGTCGGGGAACAGGCCGAAGCCCAGTCCCAGGGCCGCCAGCAGCAGGGGACCGGCCAGCATCGCGGCGTCGCCGTCATGCGCGGTCTCCGCCGGGACGCTGCGGGGGCCGGTGAAGGGCCGGAACGCGACGATGCCCGCGGCCGCGAACATCAGCGCGCTGGCCGCGAAGGCGCAGCCCGCGACCCACAGCGTTCCGGGCGATTCCAACGCGCCCTTGTACAGGAACTCCTTGCCGATGAACCCGAACAGGGGCGGCAGGCCCGCCATGCTGGCCCCCGCCAGGAGGGCCGCGGCGAAGGTGAACGGCATCTTGCCGGCCAAGCCCCGCAGGCGGTCGACCTCGCGCGTGCCGGTGCCGTGGTCGATCAGGCCCGCCACCATGAACAAAGCCGCCTTGTAGAAGGCGTGGACGACGAGGAACACGACCATGCCCTCGATCGCGTAGGGGGTGCCGACCCCGATGAACAGGACCAGCGTGCCCAGCGCCATCAGCGTGGTCCAGGCCAGGACCTGCTTGATGTCCGTCTGCTTCAAGGCGACGACCGACGCGAACACGGCCGTGACGCCGCCGAAGACCGTCAGGGTCCAGAACCACGCATCCGTGCCGCCCATGGACGGGTTCATCCGCGCCAGGAGGTACACGCCGCCCTTCACCATCGTCGCCGAATGAAGGTAGGCCGAGACCGGCGTGGGCGCGGCCATCGCGTTGGGCAGCCAGAAGTGGAACGGCACCTGCGCGGACTTGGTGAACGCGCCGAGGACGACGAGGACGAAGATGCCGGGATAGAGCAGGCTCTGCGTCAGGTCGGGCAGCTCGGAGATGTTGAACGTCCCCGCCGCGGCGGCGATCAGGATGATGCCGGCCAGGAAGGCCAGCCCGCCCGTGCCGGTGACCAGCAGCGCCTGCAGCGCGTTGCGCCGGGACTTTGGGTCGTCCGCCAGGTAGCCGATCAGCAGATAGGAGCTGATCGTCGTCACCTCCCAGAACACGAACAGGGCGAGCAGGTTGTCCGACAGCACCAGCCCAAGCATCCCCACCATGAACGCCAGCAGGTAGGCCACGAAGCGGGGGTAATGCGCCTGATAGCCGAGGTAGCTGCTGGAATAGAGGGTGATCAGCGTGCCGATCCCCGTGATCAGCAAGGCGAAGGTCAGGGACAGCCCGTCGAGGAGGAACCCGATCTCGACCCCCAGCGAAGGAACCCAGTCCATCGTCCAAAGCACCGGCCCCTGCGTGACGGCGCCGATCTGCGTGCACAGCCAGGCGAACAGGGCGGCGGGGATCAGGATGGACACGATTCCGATCGGACCGCCCAGGGCAGGTGCGTCGTGCGATGAACCGGCCATGTATCCCCTCGTCGTCGTCCCGCGTCAGTTAGCAGCCTGTGTTGACAGATCAACCAATCGCTTCACCTTTCCGGCGATAGAGGCGCACTATCGGGGCAGGCATGCCGACATTGCAACAGTTTCGGTATCTGGTGGCGGTGGCGGACCACCTGCACTTCCGCCGCGCCGCGGACGCCGTCCACGTCACGCAGCCCACCCTGTCGGCGCAGCTGCGCGAGTTGGAAGGCAAGCTGGGCGTGCAGTTGGTCGAGCGTGCGCGCGGCGGCGTGCGCCTGACCCCGCCGGGCGAGCAGATCGCGGCCCGCGCCCGCGCCGTGCTGCGCGACGTGGCCGACATCGTGGCGCTGGCGCAGCAGGGGTCCGACCCCCTGTCGTCCACGATCCGGGTCGGCGTCGTCGGCAGCCTGGGGGGCTATTTCCTGCCGCTGGTGATCCCCGCCCTGCATGCGGCGCATCCCCGCCTGACCTTCTACGTGCGCGAGGGCTGGGCCGCGGACCTGCTGACGCGGCTGCGAGACGGGGCGCTGGACGCGCTGTTCCTGCCCCTGCCGGTGGAGGCCGCGGACCTGGTCGCGGCGCCCCTGTTCCACGAGCCGCTGCACGTCGTCCTGCCCGCCGACCACCCCCTGGTGGGGCGAGACGTCATCGCCCCCGGCGACCTGGCGGGCGAGGTGCTGATGACCTTGGAGAGCGGCCATCGCCTGCACGACACCGTGGCCGAACTGGCGCAGGCGACGGGGGCGCACCTGTCGCTGGACTACGAGGGGACGTCGCTGGACACGTTGCGCCAGATGGTGGCGACGGGGCTCGGGCTGTCGGTCCTGCCCGCGCTCTACGTCCGGTCGGAGGTCGCGCGCGAGGCCCTCGTGGTGGCCCGACCGCTGGCCGCCCCGCAGCCCGGACGGGACATCGGCCTGGTCTGGCGCCGGCAAGCGGTGCAGGGAAGCGCGTTCGGAACCATCGCGGACCTGATCCGGACGACGCTGGCCCGCGATGCCCCGGAGGTGCGGGTGATCGGTTGAGGGGCGGGCCGTGGCAACCCGACGTCGCCATTGCCCCGCACCTCTCGCCATGCGACGCTGGAGCCATGCGCGACGAGACCATCCAAGCCGACCCGGCGCTGGCGCGGAACGAGGGGATCCCGTTCGACCGGGCCCTGGTCGACGCCGTCCGGATCAACACCCCCGCCATCCTGCGGCGGGCCGGTACCATCGCGGCCCGGCGATCCGTGAAGAAGGACCACCAGGCCGCGTGGCTGGCCCGCGCCGTGTCGATGATCGACCTGACCACGCTGTCGGGCGACGACACGCCGATGCGCGTCCGCCGCCTGTGCGCCAAGGCGCTGGCCCCCGTCCGGGCCGACCTGCTGGAAGGGCTGGGCCTGCCGGATCTGCGCTGCGGGGCGGTCTGCGTGTATGGCGAGATGGTGCCCGTGGCGGTCGACGCGGTGGCGGGGCGGATCCCGGTGGCGGCGGTGTCCACGGGCTTTCCCGCCGGCCTGTCGCCCCTGCGCCTCCGCCTGGCGGAGATCGAGGATTCGGTCGCGGCGGGGGCGGCGGAGATCGACATCGTGATCTCGCGCCGCCACGTCCTGACGGGGGATTGGCAGGCCCTCTACGACGAGACGCGGGCCATGCGCGACGCGTGCGGGGCCGCGCACATGAAGGCGATCCTGGCGACGGGCGAGCTGGGCAGCCTGCGCAACGTGGCCAAGGCGTCGATGGTGTGCATGGCGGCGGGCGCGGATTTCATCAAGACGTCCACCGGCAAGGAGGGCGTGAACGCGACCCTGCCCGTGTCGCTGGTGATGATGCGGGCCATCCGCGACTATGGCGCGATGACGGGCCGGAAGGTGGGCTACAAGCCCGCGGGCGGGATATCGAAGGCCAAGGACGCGATCACCTATCTCGCGCTCCTGAAGGAGGAACTGGGCGACCGCTGGCTGCGCCCGGACCTGTTCCGCTTCGGGGCGTCGTCCCTGCTGGGCGACATCGAGCGCCAATTGGAGCATCACGTCACGGGGCGGTATTCCGCGGCCTATCGGCACGCGATCGGATAGGGAGGCGGGCATGACCGTCAGGGAGGTCTTCGACAGCATGGACTGGGGCACCGCGCCCGAAAGCCGGGCGGAGGCGGATGCCTGGCTGGATGGGCACGGGCGGGCCTTCGGGCACTGGATCGACGGCAAGCGGCAGGCGCCCGGCGATGCGTTCGACGTCCTGAACCCCGCCACGGGCGAGGTGCTGGCGCGCGTGACGCAGGGCACGGAGGCCGAAGTGGCGGCGGCGGTGAAGGCCGCGCGCCGCGCGCAGGCCGCCTGGGCCAAACGGGACGGGCACGAGCGTGCCCGCGTGCTGTACGCGATCGCCCGGGGCATCCAACGCGATGCGCGCCTGCTGGCGGTGCTGGAGGTCCTGGATACCGGCAAGCCCATCCGGGAAGCGCGGGACATCGACGTGGCGCTGGCGGCGCGTCACTTCTATCACCATGCGGGCCATGCCGCGCTGCTGGACCAGACCCATCCGGGGGCGGCGCCCTGGGGGGTGTGCGGGCAGATCGTGCCCTGGAACTTCCCGCTGCTGATGCTGGCGTGGAAGGTCGCGCCCGCGCTGGCCACGGGCAACGCCGTGGTGCTGAAGCCCGCGGAATGGACGCCGCTGACGGCGCTGGCCTTCGCGGACATCTGCGACCGGGCGGGGGTGCCGGCCGGGCTGGTCAACGTCGTCGCCGGCGACGGCGCCACGGGCGCGGCCCTGGCGCGGGCGGACATCGACAAGCTGGCCTTCACCGGCAGCACGGAGGTCGGGCGCATCCTGCGTCGCGACACGGCGGGTCGCGGCATCGGCCTGACCTTGGAGCTCGGGGGCAAGTCCCCCTATGTCGTGCTGGAGGACGCGGATCTCGACAGCGCGGTCGAAGGGCTGGTCGACGCGATCTGGTTCAACGGCGGGCAGGTCTGCTGCGCGGGTGCCAGGGCCCTGGTGCAGGAGGGCGTGGCGGACGCCTTCACCGCGAAGCTGCGCGACCGAATGGCGAAGCTGCGCGTGGGCGACCCGTTGGACAAGTCCACCGACATGGGCGCGATGGTCCATCCCGAGCACAAGGCCCGGGTGGAGGCGCTGCTGGCGCGCACGTCGGGCGACGTGCATCGGGGCACCGCGCCGGACGGTTGCTTCCTGCCGCCCACGCTGGTCACGGGCCTGCACGGCGCGGACCCCCTGATGCAAGAGGAGGCGTTCGGGCCCGTCCTGGCGATGACCACGTTCCGCACGCCCGCGGAGGCGGTGCAGCTGGCGAACGACACGAACTATGGCCTGGCCGGGTCGGTGTGGAGCCAGGACATCGACCACGCGCTGGACATCGCGCCGAAGATCCGCGCGGGCGTGATCTGGGTCAACGGGGCCAACATGCTGGACGCCGCCGCGCCCTTCGGGGGGATGAAGGAATCCGGCTTCGGACGCGAAGGGGGCGTGGCCGGGCTCGGGGCGTATCTGCGGCCGGCTCGGGGACCGCGGCTGAAGGCCCCCGCGCCCCGGCGGGCGGCCTCCGGCAGCGCGTCCGACCCGGTGGACCGGACGCCGAAGATGTACGTGGGTGGAAAGCAGGCGCGGCCCGACGGGGGATACACGCGCGCGGTGACGGGACCGAAGGGCACCGTCCTGGGCCACGTCGGCGTCGGCAACCGCAAGGACGTGAGGAACGCGGTGGAAGCCGCTGAAAAGGCGTCGTCCTGGGGTTCGACGACGGCGCATCTGCGGGCGCAGATCCTGTTCTATCTGGCGGAGAACCTGTCCGCGCGGCGGGACGAGTTCGTGGACCGCGTCGCCGCGCAGACGGGAACCGAGGGCGCGGCGGAGGTGGATCTGGCTGTCCGCCACCTGTTCCGCTGGGCGGCCTGGGCGGACAAGCACGACGGCCGCGTCGTGGGCGTGCCGATGGGCGGTCTGGCGTTGGCGCTGAACCGGCCCGTCGGCGTGGTGGCGGCCTTCGCGTCGGAGGAGTCGCCGCTGGCCGGCGTCGCGCAGATCGTGGGCGCGTCGATGGCGCTGGGCAACCGCCTGGTGCTGATCGCGCCCGAGCACGCCCCTTTGTCGGCCACCGATCTGTACCAGGTGCTGGACACGTCGGACGTGCCGGGCGGGGTCGTCAACATCCTGACGGGTGACCACGCCGAACTGGCACCGCACGTCGCGGGACATCTGGGGGTGGACGCCGTGTGGTCGTTCTCGACCGCCGGCATCTCGGCCACGATCGAGCGGGAGGCCGCGGGCAACCTGAAGCGGACCTGGGTGAACGACGGGCGCGGGCGGGACTGGTCCGCCGCGGACGATTCCCCCTGGCTCGCCGCCGCGACGGAGGTTCAGACCGTTTGGGTGCCGTTCGGGGTCTGAGGGGCCGGAGGCGTCCCCGTCCGACGGCCCCCGCAGGCATCCGACGTCCGGGCTTCGCCGCGCGCCCGCCGGCCGAACGCCTGTCGGTCATGCCAGCCGGGTGGCACCCGGTCGCTTCCCGACGAACTGCTCCAAAGGATAGATCGGTTTCGCCAGGTCCCGATCCGTCGGGTTCCAGGCCTCGCCGCGGAACTTTCCCGCGAAGGCCGGATGAAGGCCGAATGTGCCGTCGACGTTATAGGGCATCTGACCGTTGTATGTGTAGTCGAACCGGCACTCGACGTAGACGTCGGTGGTCTGCGAAACCGCGCCTACGGCACCGATGCGGATCAGCATGGCCAGCACGTCGTCCGACCCCCGCTCGATCCCCTTGCCATGATCCCGGATGACCTTCGCGAGGAATTGGCGCGTAAACACATTTGGCAGATGTGGAATCAAGACGCGGCAAATCTCCTCCGCCAGGGGGAATTTCTGCTCGAAGCCGCTGAGGATCCCTTCGCAGATGTTGTCCTCCACCGCGCGAACGCCGGCCACGACGCGGTCCGACGAGACGGGGAACTCCCTGTCGCCCGACTTGATCGCGCTGGACAGGATCTCGTTCAGGATGTTGATGAAATGGCGAGGCAGCAGTTGCGTGTGCCGCGAGATGTACGAGATCGAATCCTCCGGAAAGCCAAGGCGGTTCGTCATTCGCGACGGCAGGAATTGATGCCAATACGACCAGAGGTTGTTACGCGTCGCACGCAACGGGAGCTTGGCGAAGCCTTCCTGCCATGCGCCGTCGTGAATCTCCCGGTACACCTCAAAGCGATGAGCGCAAATGTGCAGCACCTCCTGAACGTCCCAGTGCAGTGTGAGGACGGCGTTGAAATCCTTCTCGTCGTTGCTCGCGGAACGCTTCAGGTCCTCGTGGAGCTCGGCGGCGAAGGCGAAGCACAGGTCCATCGGCATCAAGGCCCGCTTAAGCTTCCCTGCGAAGTGCAGCAGGCCGCCCAAGCAATGCACCATGTCGACGCGGTTGATCGGGAACTGTTCGAGGGAGTCCATCAGCACTAGGGCCCTCACCTGAGCGCGTTCGAGCAGATCCTCCATTGCGTCGCGTGCTTGATTGTATCCGGCGCCATCGAGGTAGTAGCCATTGATGAAGTCCGACAGGAAGTCGAACTCCGCATCGGTGTCGAACTGTACCTTGGCCACGCGCTTGGCCGTGGCGACCAAGCTTCGCAGCACGGCGTGGGGCCGGCGGACGTTGACGAGGCCCGAGGCGCGCAGGAACTCCTCGATCGTGTCGAGAGCCGGGTCCGCCGCGAAGCGGGAATCACGTTGAAGGTAATCGTAGATCTGGCAGATGGCGGCCGTGTGAAGGAGCACCGACCATATCTTCGCGTAATTCTCGACGAAGGCTTCGTGGGTATTCGAGACTTCCCGCAACTTGCGGTCGATGATGGAAACCACCTCGTCGAACATGGAGAACGTCTCGATCTCCACCGTGATGGGGTAGGGGCCCTGGTGTTTCAGGTGATAAAGAATCGCCGTCTTCCCCGAGCCCCTGCGCCCGATCACCGTGCTGGGCACGTCCTCGATCGCGGCCTGCGAAAGGAAGTTCTCGCTGTCGAAGAAACTGATGAAGCTGCGCTTGTATTTCTTCTTCACCAGATCGTCCGGGGTTTCGATGAAACCCAATGGGGTGGTGTCGTTGAATTAATGGGAAAGTACGCGCGTCATCGTCCGCCTTCGACTTCTACGTTCCAATCGAACGGTTGCCGCAAGACTAACAAATGTCAACCGGGCGACATCGGCCGTCCGAACGCGGTCCCGGGCGCCTCTGGCTGCGTCCTGACCTTCGGGTTACGACATCCGAAACGCCACGGGAGGGCCGCGCCATGACCTATATCCTCGCCATCGATCAGGGGACGACCTCGACCCGGTCGATCGTGTTCGACGCGGATCTGACCGTCGTCGGCAGCGATCAGCGCGAGTTTCCGCAGCACTTCCCCCGGTCCGGCTGGGTGGAGCACGACCCAGGCGACCTGTGGGACACGACGGTGGCCACGATGAAGGGTGCGGTGGAAAAGGCCGGGATCGATGTGTCCGCCATCGCGGGGATCGGGATCACCAATCAGCGCGAGACGACGGTCGTCTGGGATCGGGAGACCGGCGAACCCGTGCATCGTGCGATCGTCTGGCAGGACCGGCGGACCGCCGGGTACTGCCGCGACCTGAAGGCGGCGGGTCACGAGGACATGGTCACGGATCGCACGGGCCTTCTGCTCGATCCCTATTTCAGCGGCACCAAGCTGCGCTGGATCCTGGAGGAGGGTGCGCGCGACCGGGCGGACCAACTGGCCTTTGGAACGGTGGACACCTGGCTGATCTGGAACCTGACCGGCGGCACGGCCCACGTCACCGACGCCACCAACGCCTGCCGGACGATGATGTACAACATCCACGACGGCACTTGGGACCGGGAGGTCTGCCGCCTGCTGGACGTTCCGATGTCGATGTTGGCGGAGGTGAAGGATTGCGCGGCCGACTTCGGCACGACGGACGTGCTGGGCCCGCGGATTCCGATTTTGGGGGTGGCGGGGGACCAGCAGGCGGCGACGATGGGGCAGGCGTGCTTTTCGAAGGGAATGTTGAAGTCGACCTATGGCACCGGCTGCTTCGCGTTGCTGAACACGGGGGACACGCCGGTCCGATCGACGAACCGGCTGCTGGGGACGGTGGCGTACCAACTGGACGGGAAGCCCACCTATGCGCTGGAGGGGGCGATCTTCGTGGCGGGCGCCGTGGTGCAATGGTTGCGCGACGGGCTGGGCGTGATCGAGTCCGCGGCGCAGACGCAGACCCTGGCCGAGGAGGCGGACGACGGACAGCAGGTCTATCTCGTGCCGGCCTTCACCGGCTTGGGCGCGCCGCACTGGGACGCCGATGCGCGCGGTGCGATGTTCGGTCTGACGCGCGGGACGGGCCCCGCCGAGATGGCCCGCGCGGCGTTGGAGAGCGTCGGCTACCAGACCCGCGACCTGCTGGAGGCGATGCGTTCCGACGTGCCGGATCTGGGCAATGCGGTGCTACGCGTCGACGGGGGCATGGCGGCGAGCGATTGGGCCATGCAGTTCCTGTCCGACATCCTCGACGCGCCCGTCGATCGACCCGCCGTGCTGGAGACGACGGCCCTGGGCGCCGGCTGGCTGGCCGGCATGCGGGCGGGGGTGTGCCCCGACATGACCACCTTCGCGCAACGGTGGCAGGCCGATCGTCGGTTCGCGCCCGCGATGGACGGCGACCGGCGCGACCGGCTGTATGCGGGTTGGCAGGACGCGGTGCGACGAACGATGACCGGCTGACCGGCGAGCGGTATCAGGGCTCCCAGACGGACAGCAGGTCCGGGCCGATGGGACGGACGTCCCGCAGGGCCAGGCGGGGAGCGTCCGCCAAGGCCGTGATGCCCGACCCCCCCAGGCCCGGCACGCCATCCGCGCCGACGGCCGCGCCCGCGGTGTACAGGTCCAACCGATCCACCAGCCCCGCGCGCAGCAGCATGGCGGCAAGCGTGCCGCCCCCTTCGCAGTAGATGCGAGTCAGACCGGTCCGGCCGAGGGCGGCCAGGACGGCGGCGGGACCGGTCGTGTCGGTCAGGATCGTTCGGACGCCCACGTCCTGGAACGGGGCCGGATCACCGGCAGCATGCAGAAACCAGGTCGGCACGTCCCGAGCGGTGCGGATCAGGTTCAGGGTCGCCGACAGATCGAGCGCGGTGGTCCAAACGATGCGCACGGGTTGCGGGCGGTCGCCCAGACCGCGGACGGTCAGGCGGGGGTCGTCGGCCCGTGCCGTGCCCGCGCCGACCATCACCGCGTCGTGCCTGCCCCTCTGGGCATGGACATGGGCGCGGGCCGCGGGGCCGGTGATCCACCGACTCTCCCCCGTTGCGGTGGCGATGCGTCCGTCCAGCGTCGTGGCCAGCTTCAGCGTCAGGACAGGGCGGCCCCGGGTGACGCGCGACACGAAGCCCGATTGCAGCGCACGGGCGCGCCCTTCGCGAACGCCGACCGCCACGTCTATGCCCGCCGCGCGCAGGCGTTCGAGTCCCCGTCCGTCCGTCCGAGCGTCCGGATCGGTCATGGCCACCACCACGCGGGCCACACCCGCCGCGATCAGGGCGTCGCAGCAGGGCGGCGTCCTGCCGTGATGGGCGCAAGGCTCCAGCGTGACGTAGGCCGTGGCCCCCCGCGCCGCGTCCCCCGCCTGGGAAAGAGCCGCGGCTTCGGCGTGGGGGCGTCCGCCATCGGCCGTGCGGCCCCGCCCCACGACGCGCCCGTCCCGGACCAGGATGCAACCGACCGCCGGATTGGGCCAGACGCGACCCAGCCCCCGCGCGCCGAGCGCCAGGGCGGCGTCCATCCAGCGCCCGTCATCGGTCATGTCCGGGGCGGGGGGCGTAGTTCGGCGACGAAGCGGTCGAAGTCGTCGGCGGCCTGGAAGTTCTTGTAGACGCTGGCGAAGCGGACATAGGCGACGGTGTCGAGCCCCGCCAAGCGTTCCATGACGATCTCGCCGATCCTGCTGGACGGGATGTCCGTGTCGCCCATGCTTTCCAGTCGCCGGACGATGGCGGAGATCATCTGGTCGATCCGGTCCGGGTCGACCGGGCGCTTCTGCATCGAGATCCGGATCGAGCGTTCCAGCTTGCCGCGGTCGAAATCCTCCCGCTTGCCGGAGGTCTTGATGACCACGAGGTCGCGCAGCTGCACCCGTTCGTAGGTGGTGAACCGACCCTCGCAGGCGGGGCAGTGGCGGCGGCGGCGGATGACGGCGTGATCCTCGGCGGGGCGGGAATCCTTCACCTGGGTGTCGGTATTTCCGCAGAACGGGCAGCGCATTCGTATCCCCCGGTTGGGCCGTCGATGCCTTCTATGGGTTGCGGGGCCACGCGGATGCAACCCGATCGGTCGAATGGGACAGGGGCCTACGGAACGAGGTCCTTCCAAGGCTTGCCCTGCCGGGGGAGTCCGGCCCCCCGGGTCCGGCGTCCGGATCGAATCCGGGCGGCGTCGGCCGTCAAGTCTTGGCGACGACGATCTGGCGGTCGTGGGGCCGGTCGCGATGCTCGAACAGATAGAGCCCCTGCCAGGTGCCCAGGGCCATCCGCCCGTCGATCACGGGGATGGACAAGCTGGTCGGTAGCAGCGCCGCCTTGATGTGACCCGGCATGTCGTCCGGCCCTTCGTAGGTGTGCGTCAGATAGGCCATCGACGGGTCGGTCGTGGGCGGCACCAGGCGGGACAGCCAGGCCAGCAGGTCGGTCTGAACCTCCGGATCGGCGTTCTCCTGGATCAGCAGGCTGGCGGAGGTGTGGCGCAGGAACACGGTCGCCACCCCGTCCCCCGGCGGAAGCGCGGCGGAGACGCAGTCGGTGATGTCGGTAAGGCCCGGACCATGCGTGCGGACGGTCAGGATCGCGGGGCGGGGCACGCTTATTCCGCGGCCTCGATGCGGGGCGCGTCGGGGGTGTCGTCCGTGGGGTCGAATGTCACTGGCATGGCCTTCTTGGTTCGCGCGCCCAACTTGCGGAGCTCGTCGAACTGGCCGATCAGGTTGCCGTTGCCGTATTTCAGACGGTCGAAGGCGTCCCCGTGGCTCTTCTGTGCCGACGACAGATGCGCGCCGACCTTCTCGAACGCCTCGACCACCCCGGCCATCTTGTCGAACATAAGACCCGCACGCTTTGCGATCTCGGCGGCGTTCGATTCGCGACGCTCGATGGTCCAGACGTGGTGGACCGTCCTAAGCGCCATCATCAGCGTGGTGGGCGTGGCGATGGTGACGCCCTTGGCCATGGCGTTGCCAGACAGGCGGGGGTCGTGTTCGAGTGCTGCCGCAAGTGCACCTTCGACGGGCAGGAACATCACCGTGTAATCGACCGCGCCGTCCACCATGCCCGAATAGTCGCGGGCCTGCAGATCGTCGATGTGCCTGTGGATGGCTTGGACGTGGGCGCGCATGTACCGCGTGCGGTCGTCTTCCGTTTCCGCGTTCACGGCAGATTCGTAGGCGTTGAGCGAGACCTTCGAGTCGATCACCACCGCCTTGCCGCCGGGCAGGTCCACCACGACGTCGGGGCGCCGTCGCTGGCCGTCGGCATCGGTGACGGAGAACTGGGTGCGGTATTCGGACCCTTCGCGCAGGCCGCTGTCCTGCAGGACGCGTTCCAGGATCATCTCGCCCCATGCGCCCTGCTTCTGCTTCTCGCCCTTCAGCGCATTGGTCAGTGCGACGGCTTCCTTCGAGACCTGCTCGGATCGTCGGGACAGGCCGTCGATCTCGGCCTTCAGCGCCGCGCGGTCGGCCTTGGCCCCGGTATGCGCGGCGCGAAGCTCGGTCTGGAACTGATCGACCTGCTGGCGCATGGGGCCGATCAGCGCGTCCATGCGTTCCCTGTTGAGGGCACCGAACCGCTCGCCGTGGACCTTCAGCGTGTCGTCGGCCAGGGCCTTGAAGCGGTCCGTCATGTCGTCGCGGATCTGCGTCAGCAGCGCCACCTCGTCGTCGTGCTGCTTGGCGCGCGCGATCAGGGCCTGGTCCAGGCCTTCGTTGCGGACCTTCAGATCCTCCACCTGCGCGCGGGCGGCGTCGAGCTTGGCGGACAGGTCCGCGCGTTCGGCCCGCGCACGGTCGTCCGCCTGCAAGCGTTCCTGGCGCAGCGATTCGATCTGCGCCTCCAATCGGCTCGTCCCTTCCCGCAGGCCGCCCGCCTCGCCGGTCAGGCGCCGCAACTCGGCGTCGTCAGCGTCCGCCTTGCGGCGCGCATCGGCCAAGGCCCCCTCGGCGGCATTCGCACGGGGCAGGTGTGCGCGAGCGGAAAACCACAACCCCAGCAACACGATGGCCGCGGCCCATCCGACGATGGCGAGGATCAGGGGATCGGGCATGGAGAAAGCTCCGGACGTGCACGTTCCCTTATCGTTCCGGCACGGCGACCCGAGTCGTCAAGCCCTGGAATGCCCCGCACCCCGCCTTATGGCGCCATGCCTCAGCGAAAGATCCCGTCGCCCTGTTCGTCGATCATCTGCTTCGCCTTCGATACCGATGCGTCGACGCAAGCGTCCCGCCCGGAGATCACATCGGCGCGGATCAGGTGATGGGACTTCCCGTCCTTCTCGATCACCGCACCGATGCGGTGGCCGCCCGGCTGGGGTTCGGGGGCCGGCGTGATGGTGAAGCCTTCGTATTCGACGGGGTCGAAGGCGGGCGCCTTCGGCTTGGCCGCGCCGGCCCCGCCGAACAGCTTGGACAGGAAGCCCGCCATCCTATTGGTCCAGGAACGACCGCAGCTTCCGGCTCCGGCTGGGGTGCTTGAGCTTGCGCAGCGCCTTTGCTTCAATCTGTCGGATGCGCTCGCGGGTGACGGAGAACTGCTGGCCGACCTCCTCCAGGGTGTGGTCGGTGTTCATGCCGATGCCGAAGCGCATGCGCAGGACGCGTTCCTCGCGCGGGGTCAGGGACGCCAGCACGCGGGTCGTCGTCTCCTTCAGGTTCTCCTGGATCGCAGAGTCGAGCGGCAGCACCGCGTTTTTGTCTTCGATGAAGTCGCCGAGCTGGCTGTCTTCCTCGTCGCCGATCGGCGTCTCCAGCGAGATTGGCTCCTTGGCGATCTTCATCACCTTGCGGACCTTCTCAAGCGGCATCTGGAGCTTGGCGGCCAGCTCCTCGGGCGTGGGTTCGCGGCCGATCTCGTGGAGCATCTGGCGACCCGTGCGCACCAGCTTGTTGATCGTCTCGATCATGTGGACCGGAATGCGGATCGTGCGGGCCTGATCGGCGATAGACCGGGTGATCGCCTGACGGATCCACCATGTCGCGTAGGTCGAGAACTTGTAGCCCCGGCGATACTCGAACTTGTCGACGGCCTTCATCAGGCCGATGTTGCCCTCCTGGATGAGGTCCAGGAACTGCAGCCCGCGGTTGGTGTACTTCTTGGCGATCGAGATCACGAGGCGCAGGTTGGCCTCGACCATCTCCTTCTTGGCCTGCCTCGCCTCCTTCTCGCCCTTCTGGACCTGCTGGACGATGCGGCGGAACTCGTTGATGTCCACGCCGACATACTGGCCGACCTGCGCCATGTCGGAACGCAGCTCCTCCACCTTGTCGCGGGAGCGGTCGAACAAAGCCTGCCAGCCGCGTCCCGGCTTGTCCGCCATGCGATCGACCCAGCCCGGATCCAGCTCGTAGCCGCGATACTCGGTGATGAACTCGCGCCGGTTGATCCGTGCCTGATCGGCCAGCTTCACCATGCCGCTATCGATCGACATGATCCGGCGGTTGATGCCGTAGAGCTGGTCGATCAGCGCCTCGATCCGGTTGTTGTGCAGATGGAGGCTGTTCACCAGCTCCACGATCTCGCCCCGCAGCTTCTGGTACGTCGCCTCCGCCCCGTCGCCGAAGCTGTCGTCCTCGTTCAACGTGGCGGAGATGCGCAGATCCTGCATCTCGGCAAGTTGGGTGTAGTCGTCGGCGATGCGGTCCAGGATCTCCAGGACGCGGGGCTTCAACGCCGCCTCCATCGCGGCCAGCGACATGTTGGCGCCGTCGTCCTCGTCCTCGTCGTCGTCCGTGGACAGCGGGTTGCCGTCGGCATCGACCTCGACGGCCTTGTCCTTCGGCTCGTTGTCGTTGGCAGGGGGCTGCTGGCCCACGACGGGCGTGGTGTCGTCCTCGTCGATCTGGTTGCCGAACGTCGTCTCCAGGTCGATCACGTCGCGCAGCAGGATGTCCTCGGACAGCAACTCGTCGCGCCAGATGGTGATGGCCTGGAAGGTCAGCGGGCTCTCGCACAGGCCCGCGATCATCGTGTTGCGCCCGGCCTCGATCCGCTTGGCGATGGCGATCTCGCCCTCGCGGGACAGGAGCTCGACGCTGCCCATCTCGCGCAGGTACATGCGGACGGGGTCGTCGGTGCGGTCCAGCTTCTCCGTCTCGCCGGAGCCCAGGGCCACGTCGCGGCTGCCCTTCGTTTCGACCACGGCGGTCGACTTCGCATCCTTCGCGTCCGCGGCGTCGGGATCCTCCTCCGCCTCCTCGGCCTCGACGATGTTGATGCCCATCTCCGACAGCATCGACATCACGTCCTCGATCTGCTCGGAGGAAACCTGATCCGGGGGGAGGACTTGGTTCAGTTGGTCGTAGGTGATGTAGCCGCGCGTCCGGGCCTCGCCGATCATGCGCTTCACGGCGGCTTGGCTCATGTCGAGGGAGTGTTCCTCCTCCCCGTCCTTCCGGTCGTCGGTGTCCTTCGCCATCGGCCGCTCCATGGTTCGGAGTGATTCTTGGGTCATCCGCGCGAATCAATACCGCGAATCACCTGGGGCCGCACCCCGAATCACCTCGTCTTCGATTTCTCCCAGACACGTGTGTCCAGGAGGCGCTGCAAGTGCGCGGATCGCTCCGCCTCGTCCGCATCCTCGTCACCGCCCTCGTCGCGGGCGGCGCGAGCGACGGCATCGCGGCGGCGATTCGCTTCGGCCAAACGCCAGGTCAGGGTCTCGTCGCCACCCAGGTCGTAATCTTCCAGCGCCTCCCGACGCTCCCGGTCCGCGCCTCGCCGAGCGTCCAACCGGTTCAGCATGTCCTCGATGCACTCGGCCGCCGCCGCGTCGTCCGTTCCGGGCCGTCCCGCGGGAGTGATGCGCACATGAGGCAGCGACAGCATCGGTTCAAGGGAGGGTGTATCCCCCCGATCGGATAAATTCTTCCTTAACGCCGCGCTGTCAGCGGTGTCGGGCGCCGCCAGGACGGCCGCGGCCAAAGTGGCGTGGTCGGGGCGGGACCAGGGATGCCCATCCAGCGTGTCGCGCAAGGACGGGATCAGGGCGGGCCGTAGGACCAGGGTCGCCAGGATAACCTGCTCCATCATTGCGTCAGGCGATTGGCCCGTCGCCATCGCGGACGCGCGCGCCGTGGGGCTGGGGGGCAGTGGACCGCGGGGCTGCCAGGGGCGGCCCTTGCCGGGCCAGGGGCGATCGGATCCGGATACCTCCCGCCGCGGCTGTGGGCCGAGCAGTTCCTGGCGCCGCCGGGCGAAGTCATCGGCATAGGCGCGCCGCAGGGCGGGGTCGGCCACCTGCTTGATCAGCGCCCGCAGGTCCCGATCGAAGGCGGCGCGGCGCTCCGGCGCGTCCAGGACGCGGTTCGCCGTGACCCGTTCCCACAGAAGGGTGGCCATCGGCACCGCGCGGTCGATCAGGGCAGTGAACGCATCGGCGCCCGCGTCGCGGATCAGGTCGTCGGGGTCCTGCCCTTCGGGCAGCAGCACGAAGCGCAGCGCCTGCCCCGCTTCCATCGCCGGCAGGGCGAGGTCGGCCACGCGCAGGCCCGCACGGCGGCCCGCGGCATCCCCATCGAGCGCGATCAGGGGTTCGGGCGACACTTGCCATAGCAAACGCAGCTGGCGTTCGGTGATCGCGGTGCCCAAGGGTGCGACGGCGGCTTCGAACCCCGCCTGCGCCAACGCGATGACGTCCATGTAGCCTTCGGCGACCAGCAGGGGCCGACCCTTGCCCGCGGCCTCCCGCGCGGGGCCCAGGTTGTAGAGGTTGGCGCCCTTGTCGAAGAGTTCCGTTTCCGGCGAATTCAGGTACTTGGCCTTGGCATTCGGGTTCATCGCCCGCCCGCCGAAGCCGATGGCGCGGCCCCGTCCGTCGCGGATGGGGAAGATCAGGCGATTGATGAACCGATCCCGCACGTCGCCGTCGGCGGCGGGGGTCGCTAAGCCTGCGGCCTCTATCAGGTCGGGAGCCGCGCCTTTGTCGATCAGATGCCGGCGCAGGCCATCGCGTTCCGTGGGCGCGAACCCGATCTCGAACCGCTTCGCCGTCTCGGGGGTCAGGCCGCGCCCGCGCAGATAGTCGCGCGCGCCCGCGCCCCCGTTGCGCGACAGCTGCAGGCGGAACCACCGGACCGCATCCTCGCACAAGTCGGACAACTGCTTCCTGCGGTCCGACCGCTGCGCCGCCTGGAGATCGCGGGCGGGCATGGTCATCCCGGCCTCGCCCGCCAGGATCTCCACCGCCTCCATGAAGCCCACGTTCTCGGTGTCCTGGACGAAGCGGAACAGGTTGCCCTTCGCCTGGCAGCCGAAGCAATAGAAGAACCCCTTGCGGTCGTCGACGTGGAACGATGCGGTCTTCTCCTGGTGGAAGGGGCAGGGGGCCCACCAGTCTCCCTTGGCCTGGTTGGTCTTCTTCATGTCCCACATGACCTTGCGGCCGACCACCTGGCTCAGGGGCAGGCGGTTCCGCAATTCGTCCAGAAAGGAATCCGGCAGGCGCATCGACCGAATATCGGTCCCCGCCGCCGCGGTGTCCAGCGACGCGCGGCGATCAGGTGCATCCGGGCGACACCGTCCTTCCGCCGCCCCCGAAGCGAAGCTGTCCGGCGTAGCGTTGCCGCGTGACCACGAAGCTTTCCATCACGAAGGGGCTGATGCCGACCTTGAAGGGCGGCCGGTAGGGGGTGAACGTTTCCAGCACAGTGATGCGCTCGTTGGGCGTCAGCACCGGGATGCGTCCGATGATCTGCGGCAGGTCCGTGTCCAGGAGATCGACGAGCGTGCCGGTGCCATGGCTCCAGCAGATCATGTACTCGTCTATTCCGTTCACGACATCCACGCGCCGCGTCACCTCCGACACGCGGATCTGCGTCCCGTCTCCTTGGGTGAACGTCAGATAGGAGAAGACGTCCCGCATCCCGTCCAGATCGGTCGTGTCCAGCGTGCCCGTTTCGCGCGACAGCAGGTCCCCCATGACATAGCCCGACTTCGTGACGACGGTCTGCGTGCGGTAGGCGTCGTAGAAGGTGAAGGTGATCAGGAAGAACAGGATCAGGGCGGGGAACATCACCACCGCTTCGATGTTCTGGGCCCCCCGTTCGCAGCGAAGGAAGCGACGCAGCGTGAAACGCGGCGTCATCGGCCTGTTCCCGTCATCCGCAGTTCCGGCTCCTGGACGAAGGCCGACGCGGTGGCGATGCGGATCTCGCCGTCCGGACCGGAGACCAGCCGGAGGCCCAGTCCGACGTTCGGAAAGAACGGATCGATCGAGAAGCAGGCTCGCACCAGCATCAGGCTATCCGCGCCGACCGTCGGGCGCGTGGACAGGGGGCGTAGCGCCGCGCCGCGGTCCACGCAGCGCTGGGCCGTGTTCGGGACGGCATAGTCGGCCTTGCTGACGGCCACGAACTCCAACGAAAGGTTCCGGTCGCAATCGGGCAGGATGCGCGCGCGCTCGCATACCGCGCGGCGCAGGATGGGCAGGGGGAACGTCTCGTTCGTGGACAGGCGGACGTCGCGCATGACGACATCCAGCGCGCGTTCCAGCATCAACTGCCGGGTCAGCAGCATCGCCGATTCGAAGGCCACGAAGAAGATCAGCATGAATACCGGGAACAGCATCACGAACTCGACGGAACCCGCCCCACGCTCGTCTCGCGCTCGCCACCAGAGGGATCGGATCCGGGTCATTGGGTCAGCTTCAATTGATTGATCACGCGGGCGATGTCGCTGAACGCGGTCAGTATCGGGGTGTCTCCCTCGATGTCGTAGTAGTGCGCGTCGCTGCTGGCGCAGGTCTTCATGACGTGGCGGCCGCCGGCCGGGGCCTGGAAGCCTATGGCGAAGGTGATCACGTCCGCCCCGCGGGCGGCGGCGCAGACGCTCGCGAGGTTCGCGTCCGCTCCCGTGTCGTTGGCGACGGTCTCGTTCGTGCCCGTCCAGCGGGACTTGGCGGCGTTGGACATGCCGGCTGCCATGAACGAGTGGACGTAGGGTTGGGCGCGGATGACGAACAACTCGTCGGTGGTCAGCTGATAGGCGTTCGCCCCGCCGACCGGGGCGCTCATGCTCGCGGTTCCGTTCTCGGGGCGGAACGTTCGAGCCTCCGAGTCCCACAAGCTGAAGGTCAGGTCGCCCGCATCGCGCATGACCCTGGCGCGCCGTTGGGGTATCGTCAGCGACGGGAAGTCGGCCGCGAAGGCATAGACGCCGGACGAGGCCGGACGCTTGTCGGCCTTCACGTCGTAGCGCGTCGTGTTCTCGCCGTCCGTCATCACCACCACGATCTTCAGAACGTCTTGGAGGCGATAGTCGTGGGGCCTGTCGCGGAACGCTTCGGCGACGTGCCCGTCTTCCACCATCGCGTTCAGCCGAGTGCGCGCGGACAGGTCGAGCAGGGCGACCCCCCACTTCATCCCGAGGTCGATGGCGGTGCGGCCGTCGGCGCGCAGGGCGTCGATGGCATCGTGGAGGGCGGCGATGTCGTTCGACCAGGCGAGGATCCGGGCCTGATCGGACATGGGGCATTCGGGGCGCGGCGTCTGGCCGTCCTCCGAGAACCAATGCCAGTAGCGCCACCAGCCGCTGTTCCGGTTCTCCCCGTGCCAGTTCGGGTCGAACGGCGCCAACCGCCGCAGGGTCCGGTCGGTCGGTATGTCCGTCCGTCCGTAGTCCGCGGCCGTGAACCGCGCGCAGCTGGAGAAGGCATGGGTCGCGTCGAGAGCGTAGTAGTCGTCCAGCGTCGATCCCAAGTTGACTGCATGGTTGTACGGGATCAGCGAAACCGAGACCAGATCGCGGCGGTCGGTCAGGACCTCCGTGACGAAGGCCTTCGCGGCCTCCTGCATCTCGGCCATCTTCGTCCGTCCCGACACGGAGGACCGCGCGCCCATCGACCCTGACACGTCGAGCACGAGCGAGATCTCGACCTTCTGGATGCGCTCGCTCGCCTCCGACGCGGCCGGCGCGATCAGGCGGTCGATGCCGAGCATGTTCAGGAACAGGGTATCGACGGGGGCGTCGATGCGGCCGCGCACCGTGCGGAAGTTCACGCCCTCCTCGCCGCTCACGACGACGGCATCGGGATCGAGGCCCGCGGCGCGCAGATAGTTCTGTATCACGATCTCTCGATCCTCGACTTGGCGCAGCGAGGCGGCGGCTAGGACGCCGCGGTCGAGCGTGTACTGCAGGTGCGCGCGGCGTTCCTCGAACCGCATGAAGTCCAGCGCGACGCCGCCCGCCAGGAGGATCAGGAGGAACACCATGACGCCCAGGATGGTCATCACGCCGTCCTCCGCCCGCAGGAAGCGGGACAGCGTGCGCGACGGGGGGTGGGGCGGGATCATGCGGGGTCCAAGCGAATCGGCGGGGTCTGGTCCGTTCGGCGTGACGGAACATTCGGCCCCGGGAAGGATGGGATTGCGGTGGGAAAACGCCATTGTTCCCGTTAGCGTGACGTTCAGGGCCGATCGGGCGTCATCGGTTCGCGGAACGACACGACGCCAAGCCGCTGGGAGGAAACCGATGGCGACAGGATTCAGTGCATCCGTCGATGCGATGTTCGAGCGGGCGGCGGGCCTGATGGACCTAGGCCCCGGCCTGCAGGAGAAGATCCGCGTGTGCAACGCGACCTATACCGTCCGCTTCGGGGTCCGCCTGCGGGGTGCGATCCATACCTTCACCGGGTATCGCAGCGTCCATTCGGAGCACATGGAGCCCGTGAAGGGCGGCATCCGCTACGCGCTGTCGGTCAACCAGGACGAGGTCGAGGCGCTGGCGAGCCTGATGACCTACAAGTGCGCGCTGGTCGAGGTTCCCTATGGCGGCTCGAAGGGGGGGCTGTGCATCGATCCCCGGGCCTGGGACGAGCATGAGCTGGAGTTGATCACGCGGCGATTCGCGTACGAGCTGATCAAGCGGGACATGATCAACCCGGCGCAGAACGTGCCCGCCCCCGACATGGGCACCGGCGAGCGCGAGATGGCCTGGATCAGCGACCAGTACCAGCGGATGAACACGACCGACATCAACGGGCGCGCCTGCGTGACCGGCAAGCCCCTGAATGCAGGGGGAATCGCGGGACGGGTCGAGGCCACGGGCCGGGGCGTGCAGTATGCCCTGCGGGAGTTCTTCCGCACGTCGGAGGACGTTGCGGAGGCCGGGTTGTCGGGCACGTTGGACGGCAAGCGTGTCATCGTGCAAGGCCTTGGAAACGTGGGATTTCATGCGGCCCATTTCCTGCAGACCGAAGACGGCTGCCGCATCACGGCAATCATCGAGCGCGACGGTGCGATCCATTCCCCGGGCGGGTTGGACGTTGATGCCGTCCACCTGCACATCCAGGAGAACGGAGGGGTCAAGGGCTTCCCCGGCGCGACCTTCGAGCCCGACGGCGCGGCTCTGCTGGAGGCCGAATGCGACATCCTGATCCCCGCCGCGCTGGAGGGGGTGATCCACGCGGGCAACGCCGCGAACATAAAGGCCCCGCTGATCATCGAGGCGGCGAACGGGCCGGTCACGTCGGATGCGGACGCGATCCTGCGGGACAAGGGGACGATCGTGATCCCGGACATGTACGCCAACGCCGGTGGTGTGACCGTGAGCTACTTCGAATGGGTGAAGAACCTGTCGCATATCCGCTTCGGTCGGATGCAGCGGCGGGCGGAGGAGGCGCGGCACCAACTGCTGGTGGACGAGCTGGAACGGCTGTCCCGCGCGCGCGACGTGCCATGGGAATTGTCGAGCGATTTCAAGTCGCAATACCTGCGCGGCGCGGGCGAGCTGGAACTGGTGCGGTCGGGTCTGGACGACACGATGCGCGCCGCGTTCCAGTCCATCCGGGAGGTGTGGCGCACCCGAGACGACGTCTCGGACCTGCGGACGGCGGCCTTCGTGGTGGCCATCGGCCGCATCGCCAGCAGCTATCGCGCGAAGGGGTTGTAGCCCCTCAAAGGGGATGCACCCCCCGTACACCCCCTGTACACCCCCCGTACATACGCAGCGGCACCACTCCGGGTCGACGTAGCGGTATGCCGGGCCGTTCCGATCGGGGGGCGGGGCGGTGTCCGGTGGTCCGCTCGGGCGGCCCCGAGCGCCGGCTGCGCAACGGTCCGGACGCGGGGGGGGGCGTCACCCCCTGTCGTGGCGCTGCGCGGGGGCGTGGTCGCTGACCTCGGCGGCGGCGGCCTCGTCCTCGCCGAAGCGGGCGAGGAGCGCGTTCTCCAGCTCGTTGTTGTAGGCCATCGCGCGCTTCCGGTAGGGGGCGTTGTCCTTCAGGGGCACGCCGGGCTTCCACAGCTTCGCCAATTCCTGCAGCACCTCCCGGTCGTGATGGTAGAAGGCGTCGCGGGCGTGGGCGGCGTCCCCTTCGGTCCATCCCATCCGTTCCAGGACATAGCGGCCCGCGCGCAGCGAACTGTCGAACATCTCGCGCACGATGTCGTCGGCGCCCGCGCGGAACAGCTCGTACACGTGGACCCGGTCGTAGGCCCGGGCAACGATGTGGATGTCGGGGTTCATGGCGCGCGCCATCTTGGTCAGCCGGACCGCCGCCACCCTGTCGTCGAGCGCCACGACCAGCACCTTGGCGCGCTCCAGGCCCGCGGCCTGCAGCAGCTCGGGGCGGGTCGGGTCGCCCAGGAACGTGCGGATGCCGAAGCCGCGCAGCAATTGGATCGTCTCGACGTCGCGGTCGAGGACGACGCAGGGCAGGCCCGCGCCCGCCAGCAGGCGCTGGACGACCTGTCCGAAGCGGCCCACGCCCGCGACGATGACCTCCGCCTGCATGTCGATCTCGTCGTCGGGGGGGGCGTCGTCCGTCCCCTCCTGCCGCCGGGCCAGGGCTTCGTAGAGGATGAACAGGATCGGGGTCAGCATCATCGTCAGCGCCACGACCATGAGGAAGATCGCCGCCTCGCCCCCGTCGATCACCCCGTTGCCCCGCGCCACGGAGACGAGGACGAAGCCGAACTCGCCCGCCTGCGCGAGCGACAGGGCGAACAGGATCCGGTCGCGCGACCGGATGCGGAAGACGACTGCCAAACCGTAGAGGATGGCCGCCTTCAGGGCGATGACGCCCAGCACCAGCCCCGCCATCAGCAGGGGTGCGGCGGCGATGACGTCGAAGTCCATGCCCGCGCCCACGGTGATGAAGAACAGGCCGAGCAGCAGGCCCTTGAAGGGCTCGATGTCGGCTTCCAGCTCGTGCCGGAACTCGGAGTTGGCGAGGACCACGCCGGCGAGGAACGTGCCCAGCGCCGGCGACAGGCCGACCAGCATCATCAGCGACGCGACGCCCACGACGAAGAGGAGCGACACGACGGTGTTCATCTCGCGCAGGCCGGCGCGCGCGACGAAGGTGAAGACCGGACGGGTGAGGAAGTGGCCCCCCAGCACCACGACGACCACGGCGAGGATCGTGACCGCGCCTACGCCCCAGCCGGGCAGCGTCTCGATCCAGTGGCGGACGCCTTCGGTGATCTGCGCGGTCGCGCCATCGCCCATCGCCTCGGTGCCGTGAGCCGCGTCGCCATGGCCGTCGTCCCCGCCGCGGACGCCACTCATCGCCAGCAGGGGCAGGACGGCGAGCATGGGGATCACGGCGATGTCCTGCGCCAGGAGAACCGAGAAGGCCGAACGCCCCCCCCGGGTCGCGGTCAGCCCCTTCTCCTGCAGGGTCTGCATGACGATCGCGGTGGACGACAGGGCCAGGATCATGCCGGCGGCGATGGCGAAGGACACGGACTGCCCGAGCAGCAGGGCCAGCCCCGCGACGGCCGCCATCGTCGCCGCGACCTGTCCAAGCCCCAGCCCCACCAGACGGGCGCGCATGTCCCACAGGGTCTTGGGGTCCAGCTCCAACCCGATCACGAACAGCATCATCACGACGCCGAACTCGGCGAAGTGCTGGAGATCCGTCGCCTCCGACCCGACCAGGCCGGTCAGGGGGCCGATCAGGATGCCCGCGACGATGTATCCCAGCACGCTGCCCAGCCCGAACCGCACCGCGAGCGGAACGCACACGGTCGCCGCCAGCAGGTACACGCTGGCCATGATGAGGACGGACTCCATGCCCGATCTATGGGGGAGGGGGTGGGGTCCCGCAATGCCGCACGGGTCGCGGCGGACCATGTGGGCGGTACACCCCGGGGTTGCATCCGGGTATTTTCGGGGAATGCGGCCGGCGGGCGGAACCGCAGCGATGCGCCACCCGTTCAACCCATGTCATCACCAACGCGGCCGAGACTGGCCCCGCGGAGGACCGGAACGCCCCCTGACGATCGGGGACACCGAGGCTCCGGACGCTTTCTGGTGGTTGTGCGGTGCGGGAAGCGTTCGTTTGAGCGACGCCCCGGTCCTAGACAGGCCGGGGCGTCTTTACCATTCCAGGTCGCGATCCAATCCTTCGTGCGTCCATAACCGGTGCGCGCGCGCAACAGGTTCGGCAGGCCTACCTTTCGCGGGCTGCGGATGCCACTCCGCCGACCGGACCTTCAAGCCGCGATGCGTTCGATCGGGGAGCGGTCGACAGCGAGGCGTTCGTTCTTCGCCGCGATCCCGCCGTCGTAGCCGCGCTGGAGGTTCATCCAGAGCTCCGGCGTGGTGCGCGAACGAACGGGCGAGGCGCGCCGCCGTGTCGGCCGTCACACCCCGTTCGCCGAGCGCCAGACGTTCGATCCGGGTGCGCGGCAGGTGCAGCGCCGGCGCGATCCGGCCGGCGCCCCGCCCGACCTCACCGGTGAACTCCGTCCGGAGGACCTCGCCGAGATGGAGGGCTGGGGCGATATCGTCATGACGCCCCTTGTTTCGTTCGATCGTGTCCCGGGACCGGCGCCGGGTGACAGGGCTGACCCGTCTATCGATGGTTCGCCCGGTCGATCGGAACCCCGGCGCGGGGGGCTAGCCCATCTTTGCGTTCAGCGCGTCGATGCTGGCCTTGGCGTCGCCGTAGAACATCCGCGTGTTGTCCTTGAAGAAGAGCGGGTTCTCGATGCCCGAGTATCCCGTCCCCTGGCCACGCTTGGACACGAAGACCTGCTTGGCCTTCCACACCTCCAGCACGGGCATGCCCGCGATGGGGGAGTTGGGGTCCTCCTGGGCTGCGGGGTTCACGATGTCGTTCGAGCCGATGACGATGACGACGTCGGTGTCGGGGAAGTCGTCGTTGATCTCGTCCATCTCCAGCACGATGTCGTAGGGCACCTTCGCCTCGGCCAGCAGCACGTTCATGTGACCGGGCAGGCGGCCCGCGACGGGGTGGATGGCGAAGCGGACCGACTTGCCCTTGGAACGCAGCTTGCGGACCAGTTCGGCCACGGCCTGTTGCGCCTGCGCCACCGCCATGCCGTAGCCCGGGACGATGACGATGCGTTCCGCATCCTCGAGCGCGTTGGCCACGCCGTCGGCGTCGATGGCGACCTGCTCCCCCTCGATGGCCATCTGCTCGCCGGTGCTGCCGCCCCAGCCGCCCAGGATGACGCTGACGAAGCTGCGGTTCATTGCCTTGCACATGATGTAGGACAGGATCGCGCCGGACGAACCCACCAGCGCGCCCACCACGATCAGGAGGTCGTTGCCGAGGCTGAAGCCGATCGCCGCCGCCGCCCAGCCCGAATAGCTGTTCAGCATGGACACGACGACGGGCATGTCGGCGCCGCCGATCCCCATGATCAGGTGATATCCGATGAAGAGCGCGGCGAGCGTCAGCAGGATCAAGGGCAGCGCCCCGCCGGTGGACAGGTACCAGAACAGGCAGACCACGGACAGGATCGCGGCGGCCGCGTTCAGCAGGTGTCCGCCGGGCAGTTGCTTGGCGGACGTGTCGATCTTGAAGGGCAGGAGCGACGAGTTGCCCGACAGCTTGCCGTAGGCGACGACCGAGCCGGTGAAGGTGATGGCGCCGATCCAGACCCCGAGTGCCAGCTCGATCTGGAGGATCGTGATCTCGACTGGGATCTTCTCAGCCACCACGCTGCCGAAGCCGCGGAACGTGTCGGCCACGACGGCGGAGGCGAGGGCCACCTCGGGCGTCTGGGCGTAGCCGCGGGGGAAGGGCAAGCCCGCTTCGGCGAAGGCATGGGCCACGCGCCCGATCTCCACATGCGCGTTGATGCCCACGAAGACGGCGGCCAGGCCCACGAGGGAGTGCATGGCCGCGACCAGTTCGGGCATCTGCGTCATCTGCACGCGGTTGGCGAGCTGGTAGCCCACCGCGCCGCCCAGCGCGATCAAGATCAGCGACACGGGCCACAGCCCGCTGCCCGGGCCGATCAGGGTGGCCAAGACCGCGATGGCCATGCCGACGATGCCGTACCAGATCGCGCGCTTGGCGCTTTCCTGGCTGGACAGCCCGCCCAGCGACAGGATGAACAGGACGCCCGCGACGACGTAGGCGGCGTTGGTGAATCCGAGTTCCATGACGTGCGCCCCTTACGACTTCTGGAACATGGCGAGCATGCGCCGTGTCACGAGGAAGCCGCCGAATATGTTGATGCTGGCCATGAACACCGCGAGCGCCGCCAGGAGGATCACGAGGACCGACCCAGACCCGATCTGCAAGAGCGCGCCCAGGATGATGATCGACGAGATGGCGTTGGTGACGGCCATCAGGGGCGTGTGCAGCGAATGGGCCACGCCCCAGATGACCTGGAAGCCCACGAAGCAGGCCAGCGTGAAGACGATGAAGTGCTGCATGAAGCTGGCCGGCGTGAACAGTCCCGCCAGCAGCAGGAGCGCGCCGGCCGACCCGATCAGGATGGCCTGGCGCTTGGTTTCCGCCTTGAAGGCCGCGACCTCGCGCGCACGCTTCTCGTCGGGGGTCAGCTCCGGCGGGGCGGGCTTCCTGGACTGCGCCGCGATGGCCTTCACCTTCGGCGGCGGGGGCGGCCAGGTGATCTCGCCCTTGTGGACGACGGTGGCGCCGCGGATGACGTCGTCGTCCATGTCGTGGTGGATCGTGCCGTCCTTGTCCGGCGTCAGATCCGCCAGCATGTGGCGGACGTTGTTGGCATAGAGCGTCGAGGCCTGCGCGCCCATGCGGCTGGCATAGTCGGTGTAGCCCACGATCTTCACGCCGTGGCGTTCGACGACCGCGTCGCGTTCGGTCAATTCGCAGTTGCCGCCGTTGGCGGCGGCCAGGTCCACGATCACACTGCCGGGCTTCTGGGCGCGGACCATGTCCTCCGTCCAAAGGACGGGGGCGGGGCGGCCGGGGATCAGCGCGGTGGTGATGACGATGTCCATCTCGGGCGCCAGCTCGCGGAACTTCGCCAGCTGGGCCTCCCGGAATTCCGGCGATGACGGTTTGGCGTATCCGCCCGTCTCCGCCCCGTCGGTGGCGGCGTCGTCGAAGTCGAGGAACACGAACTCGGCGCCCATGCTCTCGATCTGCTCGGCCACCTCCGGGCGCACGTCGAAGGCATAGACCTGCGCGCCGAGCGACGTGGCCGTGCCGATGGCAGCCAGGCCGGCCACGCCCGCGCCGACGACGAGGACCTTGGCCGGGGGGACCTTGCCGGCGGCGGTGACCTGGCCCGTCAGGAAGCGGCCGAACTGGTTCGCGGCCTCGATCGTGGCGCGGTAGCCCGCGATGTTGGCCATGGACGACAGCGCGTCCATCTTCTGCGCGCGGGAGATGCGGGGCACCATCTCCATCGCGATCACCGTGGCGCCGGTGGCCTTCGCGGCCTCCATCTGGGGGTTGTCCTCCGCCGGGCCGAAGAAGGAAATGAGCGTCTGGTCGGCGCGCAGGCGCGCGACCTCGTCGTCGGTTGGCTTGTTGACCTTGGCGATCACGTCGGCGTCGCGCCACAGCGTGTCGCGGTCCACGACGGCCACGCCCGCGTCGCGATAGGCGTCGTCGGTGAAGTTCGACGACGCGCCCGCGCCTTCCTCCACCATCGCGTCGTGGCCCAGCTTGGCCAGGTGGCCCGCGCTTTCGGGGGTGATGGCGACCCGGGTCTCCCCGTCGCGTTCCTTCGGTGCGCCGATCTTCATCGCAATCTCCCCCGGGCAGGCTGTCCGTTCCGCATTAATCACCCCACCCCGCGCACGCAACAGACGGTCGCGCTTGCGCGAAACATCGTTGCGCGGCAGGACGCGCGAATGGATCGGATCGAAGGGGCGGGCATGGATTGGGACGCGACGCGGGCGGCGTTCGCGTTGCCGGAGGGCGTGATCTATCTGGACGGGAACTCGCTGGGGCCGTTGCCGCGTGGCGCGCGGGACGCCGTGGCGAGGACCTTGGACGACTGGCAGGCGCGGTTGATCGGCGGGTGGACCGGGGCGGGGTGGATGGACGCGCCGGACAGTCAGGGGGACCGCATCGCCCGGTTGATCGGCGCGCCTGAGGGCAGCGTCACGGTGGGGGATACGCTGACGCTGAAGGTCCACCAGATGCTGGCCGCCGCGTTGCGGATGCGCCCCGACCGGCGGGTGGTGCTGTCGGACAGCGGCAACTTTCCGACGGACCTGTACATCGCCCAGGGGCTGCTGGACACGTTGGGGCGGGGGCACGAACTTCGCGTCGTGCCGCCCGAAGGGGTGACGGACGCGCTGGACGGCGACGTGGCGGCGATGATGCTGACGCATGTGGATTACCGCACGGGGCGGATGCACAACATGGCCACGCTGACGGCGCGGGCGCACGACGTGGGTGCGCTGGCAATCTGGGACCTGGCGCATTCGGCGGGGGCGGTGCCGGTGGATGTGACCGGGGCGGGCGCGGACTTCGCGGCGGGCTGCACCTACAAGTACCTGAACGCGGGGCCCGGCGCCCCGGCCTTCGTGCATGTCCGGCCAGACCTGATCGACGCGGTGGAGCCGGCGCTGTCGGGGTGGCTGGGCCATGCCGCCCCCTTCGCGTTCGAGCCGGCGTACCGCCCCGCGTCGGGGATCGGGCGGATGCGGATCGGCACGCCGCCGGTCTTGCAGATGGCCGCGCTCTCGGCGGCGCTGGATGTCTGGGACGGGGTGTCGATGGACGCGGTGCGAGCGCGGTCGGTGGCGTTGTCGGAGCGCCTGATCGCGGGGGTGGAGGCGTCGTGCCCGGCGCTGACGCTGGCCTCGCCCCGGGACGCGGCGTCGCGGGGCAGCCAAGTGAGCTTCCGCCACCCGGAAGGCTATTCGATCATGCAGGTGCTGATCGCCCGGGGGGTGATCGGTGACTTCCGCGCGCCCGACATCCTGCGCTTCGGCGTCACGCCCCTTTACCTGTCGGAACGTGAGATCGACGCCGCCGTGGACCACCTGGCCGCGGTGATGGCGGGGCGCGAATGGGACGACCCGCGACACCGCGTCCGCCGGGCCGTGACCTGAGGGCAGGGGGGGCTACGTCCGCGGGATGTTGAAGGATCACCCCCAACGATACGCGCTGGCCAACGAGCTGCACGCGCGGCCCTTCCCCGCGCTGACAGCGCCGTGCCGGGCGGCGTTCCTGGCCATCAAGCGCGAAAGCGACGCGGCGGGCCGCGACCGGTCCCTGGACCGGGCGCATCTGGATGCGCTGCTGGACCGGTTCGGCGGGCCGCGCCCGGCGCCGGACGCCACGCATTTCTTCGGCGCGTTGGGCAGGCACCGTTTGAAGTGGGAGAGCCATACCGAGTTCGTGACCTACACGCTGTTCAGCGACGGCGTGGCGGACCGGCCCTTCGACGGTGCGATCTTCGACGTCTTCCCCCGTGACTGGTTGGACGAGGCGCCCGGCATGCGCCTGACCTCGGCGCTGGTGCGCGTCGAACAGCAGACGCCGGGCGACCGGATCGTCGAGAAGCTGGACGACTGGTTCGTGGGCGAGAGCCTAGCCGTCAGCCGGGTGCTGGACGACAGCGCGCTGGTGGCCAGCGACTTCCGCATCGACGGGGCGGGGCATGTCCGCTTCGCCGTCTTCGCCGCCGACGACACCGGCGAGAAGCGCGTCGGCCGGATCGTGCAGCGGCTGACCGAGATCGAGACCTACAAGACGATGGCGATGCTGGCCCTGCCCCGCGCGCGGGCCCTGTCGGGCGACGTGGGCCGCATGGACACGGAGTTGTCGGGCTTGGTCGGACGCCTGCGGGCGGGCGAGGCCGCGACGGAGGAAACGCTGGAGGGGCTGCTGACCATCGGGTCCGAATTGGAGACGATGCTGGCGCGGTCCGCCTTCCGCTTCGGCGCGCAGGAGGCGTACGAGACGCTGGTGAACGAGCGGATCCGGGTCCTGCGGGAGGAACGCTTCGGGGGGCGGCAGACGCTGGGGGAGTTCATGATGCGCCGCTTCGACCCCGCGATGCGGACCTGCCGGTCGGTGCAGAACCGCATGAGCGCGCTGGCCGAACGGGCGAAGCGGGCGGGCGACTTGCTGTCGACACGGGTCAACGTGGACCGGGCCGATCAGAATGCCGTCCTGCTGAAGTCGATGGACGCCCGCGCGGCGGCGCAACTGCGCCTGCAACGGACGGTCGAGGGGCTGTCGGTCGTGGCGATCAGCTACTACGCGCTGAACTTGGTGGCGTACATGCTGTATCCGCTGGCCGCGCGGGTTGGTATGCGCGAGGGGACGGTCACGGCGCTGGCGGTGGTCCCGGTGATCCTGGGGGTGTGGTTCATCCTGCGGCAGGTGCGCAAGAAGCTGGAATGATCGACCACACTCCCCGGGCTTGACCCGGGGCCCCGACGGTCTTGATCCGACGGTTGCGCATCGCCCATCGGGACCCCGGGTCAAGCCCGGGGTGCGGCCTCGTCTCAGCCCCGCACGATGCTGCCCGCCCCCTCCGGCGTGAACAGTTCCAGCAGGACGGCGTTGGGCACTCGGCCGTCGAGGATGACGACGGCGCGGGCGCCGGTGCGCAGCGCGTCGAGCGCGGTCTGGGTCTTGGGGATCATGCCGCCCGATATCGTGCCGTCGGCAGTCATGGCCCGGACCTGATCGGCGGTCAGTTCTGTGACGACCGCGCCGGACGCGTCCTTGACGCCCGCCACGTCGGTCAGCAGCAGAAGGCGGTCGGCGCCCAGCGCGCCCGCGACCGCGCCAGCGGCGGTGTCGCCGTTGATGTTGAACGTCTCGTCGTCCTCGCCCGTGCCGATGGGCGCGATGACGGGGATCATCTCGTCCCGGAACAGCGCCTGCAGCAGGCGCGGATCGACGGTGGCGGGCGTGCCGACCAAGCCCAGTTCGGGGTCGTCCTGGGTGCAGACGATCATGTCGCTGTCCTTGCCCGTCAGGCCCACCGCACGACCGCCGGCGGTGTTGATCGCCTGCACGATGCGGGCGTTTACCTCGCCCGCCAGGACCATCTCGACCACGCGCATGGTTTCCGGGTCGGTGACGCGCTTGCCGCGCACGAAGGTGGACGGGACGCCCAGCCGATCGAGCATCGTGTTGATCTGCGGGCCGCCGCCATGGACGATCACGGGGTTGATCCCCACGGTGCGCATCAGAACCACGTCGCGCGCGAAGGACGCCATGCCCTCGTCCGACCCCATCGCGTGGCCGCCCAGCTTGATGACCACGACGGCGTCGTCGTAGCGGCGCAGATAGGGGAGCGCCTCGTTCAGGGTGCGGGCGATGGCGGCGTTGTCGCGGGTCATGTCGTCTCGGGCCTTCATGGGTCGGGGGCCTTCATGGCGTCTCGTCCGGGGGCGGGGTCAGGTCGACCCCGTCCGCCAACGGCATGGCCTTGGCGTCGATGTTCACGGGCCGGCGCCAGGTGCGGAACCCCATCGCGTGGTAATAGGCCCGCGCGCCGTCGTTGTCGGCGCCGATATAGGCTTCCAGACACGGCAGGCCCGCCGCCTGCGCCGTGCGGCGGGTGTGGTCGAAGAGCTTGCGCCCGATGCCCGTGCCGATCACGTCGGGGTGGACATGCGTGCCGACGATGCCCCAGCCCGCCGGCGTGTCGTAGGGGTTGCCGGGTTCGGCCGACAGCAGCGCCTGGAATCCCAGCACCGTGCCGCCGTCGTCGGCCAAGGCACAGCCCAGGAGGTCGCAATGGTCCAGGTAGAGCCGGCTGACGGTCGGCTGGTCGGTAGCCTTCGCGCGGCGGCCCGCGGTCACCAACGCGTTCTGCAACGCGGCCATGCCCGCCGCATCGCCGCCCGTCGCCGCCCGGACGATCAAGGCTGCAGCCCGGCGATGGCAGCGCGAAGCGTAGGTAGGCCCGCGCCGGTCTCCGACGAGGTGACGACAAGCTCGGGAAAGGCGGCGGGGTGCTTCTGCAGGACCGCGCGGGTGCGGGCGAGGGCGGCGTCGCGGTCGCGGGCCTTCACCTTGTCGGCCTTCGTCAGAACGACCTGGAAGGGCACGGCGGCGCGGTCGAGCAGGTCCATGATCTCGTCGTCCACGGCCTTCGCGCCGTGGCGGTGGTCGATCAGCACGAAGGCGCGGCGCAGCGATTGGCGGCCCGACAGGTACGTCTTGAGCAGGTCCTGCCAGCGGCGCACGACGTCCACCGGCGCTTCGGCGAAGCCGTAGCCCGGCAGGTCCACCAGATACCGTTCGCCGCCCAGCGTGAAGAAGTTGATCTCCTGCGTGCGGCCGGGAGTGTTGGACGCGCGGGCCAGCGCTTTGCGCCCCGTCAGCGCGTTGATGAGGCTGGACTTGCCGACGTTGGAGCGGCCCGCGAAGCACACCTCCACCCGGTCGTCGGGGGGCAGGCCGTCCATGGCGACCACCCCCTTCAGGAAGTCGGTCTCGCCTGCGAACAGGACGCGCGCCGCCTCCGCCGTCTGCGGGTCGGGATCCGGGGCTATGGGAAAGGGCAGCGTGGCGGTCATGCGACCAGGGGGTCGCCGGGCGCGATGGTGCCGTCGGTCATCGCTTCAGCATAAAGGCCGAAATCCTGATGATCGAAGGTCCGAAGCGCTGCCAGGGTATCCACGTCGCGTTCACCCGTTTCGGGGTTGGCCATGGTGGCCTTGCACCGGGTGATGGGTTCGCGGCCCATGAACTCGACCCCGCCGATGCGGAACGGGCGATCCACGAGGTCGAACTCCGTCCAGGCAGCGGGCCCGTCCAGCCACAGGTTCCCACGCCAGCGGTGGATGGATAGCGGGCCGCCTGCCGCGGTCTCGACCGCCGCGTGGGTGGCGGCGGCGTGGATGCTGATCCAGGGTTCGGGAACGTCGGTGAAGCCGGTGTCGCAGCGCGCGACCCCGGTCGGGCGGGGCAGGTCGTCGGGCCAGATCGGGTCGAGCCATGCGACGATGGCGCCGGCATCCGCGTCCGCGTCGGCGGTCAGGTCGGGCCTGTCCGGGTGCCGCAGGGTGACGCGCCCGTCCACTTCGGTCCGCGCCGTGACGGCCATCAGCGACGGACCGCTGACCCCGCGCAGGAAGTTGGCCTTCCTGGCCCAGCCGGGGCCGGCGTCGCGCGTGCCCTCGTGGGTGACGGCCCAGACGCGGTCGCCGGGCAGGGCGTGCCCGGTGGTGATCGCGACGGCCTCCAGCCCTTCGCGGCCCACGGCCTTGACGGGGTGGCGCCAGATCGAGGTCAGGGTCACTTGCGCTTCTTCCGCCGGCGGCGCGGGGGCGTGGGCTTGTTCGTGGGCTTCGGCGCGGCATCGACCGCGGTCGCGGGGGCGGGCACCTCGTCGGGTTCGGCCACCACGTCGGCGACGGCATCGCCCTCGGCGGCGGCTTCCTCCTTCGCGCCGGCCTTCACGGGGCGGGCGTCCTTGCCCACGTCCGGCGGGTTCGCGGGCTTGCGCTTGAACGACGACTTGATGTTGCCGAACAGGTCGGGCCGCGATCCGTGGCTGGCCATGATCGCATATTGCTGGATGAACGTGATCGTGTTGTTCGCGATCCAGTAGACGACGAGGCCCGACGCGAAGCCGCCCAGCATGAACATGAACACCCAGGGCAGCCAGGCGAAGATCATGGCCTGCGTGGGGTCGGTCGGCGTCGGGTTCAGCTTCTGCTGCAGCCACATCGAGATGCCCAGGAGGATCGGAAGGATCCCGATGAACACCAGCGACAGGATGCTGTCGGGCGCAGGCGCCGCGAAGGGCAGCAGGCCGAACAGGTTCATGATGCTGGTGGGATCGGGCGCGGACAGGTCCTGGAACGGTCCGAAGAAGGGCGCGTGCCGCAACTCGATGGTGACGAAGATCACCTTGTAGAGGCTGAAGAAGATGGGGATCTGCAACAAGATCGGCAGGCAGCCCGCGGCCGGGTTCACCTTGTTGGTCTTGTAGAGCTCCATCATCCCCTGCTGGAGCTTCTGGCGGTCGTCGCCCGCCTTCTCCTTCAGCTTCTCCATCTCCGGCTGGAGTTCCTTCATCCGGGCCATGGAGACGTAGGACTTGTAGGCGAGCGGCAGCAGGATCGCCTTGATCGCCAGGGTCAGCGCGATGATCGCGATGCCCATGTTTCCGATCGCGGCGTTCAACCAGTGCAGCCCCATGAAGATCGGCTTGGTCAGAAAGTAGAACCAGCCCCAGTCGATGCTGTCGACGAAGCCCGCGACGCCTTCCTCGTTCTGGTAATGGCGGATCGCCTCCCATTCCTTCGCGCCGGCGAACAGGCGTGATTCGGACTGCGCGGTGCCACCCGCGGCGACCTCCACCGGGGGCTGGCGCGTCTCGGTCTGATAGATGTCGGCGCTGTCGACGTACTTGGCCACCTGGCGGAAGGGTGTCCCCTGCGGGGGGATCATCGCGGCCATCCAGTACTTGTCGGTGAACCCGATCCAACCGTCGGTCGTGGCCTCCGTGATCTCGACGCGGCCGCCTTCGGCGGGGACGACGTCGAGGTCGGTCAGGTCGTCGTAGTCGAGCTCGGTCAGCTCGCCGTCCGCTCGGGCGACGACGCCCTCGTGCAGGATGAAGAAGTTCGACAGGTCGCCCGGCTCGCCGTGGCGGGCCACGAGGCCATAGGGGGCCAGGCGGATGGGGCCGTCGGTGGCGTTCTCGACGCCCTGGGCGACGGTGAACATGAAGTCCTCGTCCACGGCGAAGGACTTGCGGAAGGTCAGGCCGGCGCCGTTGTCCCAGACCAGCGTGACGGGGGCGCCCGGGGACAGGACGTCGTTGCCCTCCACCGTCCAGTCGGTCGCGGGGCCCGGCACGTCGTCGAAGGTCAGATCGCCGGCCGGCACCCAGCCGTGCAGGGCATAGTAGGCGTCGCCCCCGCCCGCGGGCGTCAGGAGCGTGACGATCGGGGAATCGTCGTCCAGCGTTTCGCGATAGTCCTTCAGCGACAGGTCGTCGATGCGCCCGCCCGTCAGGTTGATCGAGCCCGTCAGGCGAGGCGTGTCCACGACGACGCGGGGGTTGGCCGCGACCGCGTCGGCGCGGGTCTCCGCCGGGGTGGCGACCGCGCCGCGCGGGACCGCCCCGGTGGTGGTCGATCCGGGCGGCGGCGTCAGCGCGCTATCGGGGATGCCGTCCGCGCTTTCGACGTCGGCCACGGTGGGCGCGCGCTGCTCCGGCGGGAACAGGATCATCCAGACCAGGATGACCAGGCCGGACAGCACCACGGCGAGAATCGTGTTCTTGTTCTGGTCGTCCATGGGGGGAGACACCCTGTCGCTCGGCCTGCGGGATCGGGCGCCGTTCAACAGGGGCGGGCGGGGAAGGTCAAGGCCGGGGGGTGCCGGTTAGGCCGTGCCGCGGGGCTCCAGGCGGGCGAGGTCGCGTTCGGGCGGGGGGGTCATGCGGCCCCGGGCCCAGGCCAGCGCGTCCTCGAACGGCATGGGCCTGGCGACGTGATAGCCCTGGAGGTGGTCGCAGCCCATTCCGGCCAGCGCCTCCGCCTGGGCGGGGGTTTCCACCCCTTCGGCCAGCGTCTCGATGTTCAGCTGCCCCGCCAGGCTGAGGATGGCGTTCACGACGCGGCGCTTCTCGGAATCCGCCTCCAGGCCCGCGATGAAGGACCGGTCGATCTTGATGCGATGCACGCCGAAGCGGGCGATGTGGCTGATCGACGCCGCGCCCGTGCCGAAGTCGTCGAGGTCCAGCCGGAATCCTGCCGCGCGCAGGCGTTCGACGTTCTGCATGATCGCGTCCTCGGCATCCGCCAGGGTCACGGTCTCCAGGATCTCGACGGAGATGCGGGAGGCGGGAACGTCGTGGCGGTCGACCTCCCAGATGATGCGGTCGGCCAGGCGGGGGTCGCGCAGCTCCTCCAGGGACAGGTTCACGCCGACATGCGGGACGTGGAGGCCCGCCGCGTCCCACCGCGCGAGCGCCGCGAGCGAGGCCCGCAGCATCACCTCGCCCAGGGCGCCACCGGCGCCCGACGCCTCCACGGCATGCAGGAACTGCGCCGGCGTCAGGATGCCCAGGTCCGGGTGGTACCAGCGCGCCAGCGCCTCGAACCCAGTCAGGGCACCGGTCCCGGCGGCCACCTGCGCCTGGAACCAGGGCCGGATCTCGCCCGCCTCCAGGGCGGGGCCGACCTGCAGGACCAGGCGCTTCGCGACCTCCACCTCCTGCTTCATGGCGGGGGTGAAGGCGCGAACGGCCCCGTCCTCCTGCCGCAGGGCCGCGCCGAGCGCGCAGTCCGCGGCGGCCAGCAGGGCCACGCCCGACCGCTGGGGCGAGGCGTCGGCGGTGCAGATCCCCACGCGAGAGCCGAGGTTCAGCAATTCGCCGTCCAGGGACACGGGCTCGGTCAGGGTCAGCTGCACGCGGTCGGCGATCATGATGGCGAGGTCCAGATCGACCCGGCGGGTGGGTTGCAGCACGATGGCGATGCGCTGGTCGCCCATGCGGAAGACCGCGTCGCGGTCGCGCATCACCGCCTCGATCCGACGGGTGCATGCCGTCAGCGCGCGATCCATCGTTCGGTCGCCCCAGTCGTGTCCCGACAGGCCCGGCCCATCCACCTGCACGATCAGCGCGGCGGTGGAGGTCCTGTTCCGGCGGCAATGCGCCATGATGTCGTCGATGACGTCCTGCGCCTCCGTCCGGGTCAGGACGTGGTCGAACGTCCCGCTGCCAGGACCGGGCCGCCCCAGGGGCGTCAGGCCGGACAGCAGCAGGAGCGCGGGCAGGCCCAGCGCCGCGACGATGGCCGCGGCCTCGTACCCCGTCAGCCAGACCCCCGCGGCGACGACGGGCAGCGCCACCATCGCCTGCGGTCCCGCCATCGCGCGCAGCCAGCGTGCCCGGCCCCAGCGGGGCTTCGCGCGTCGATTGCGGCGGCGCGGCAGGGGGGGCGTGGCTTCGATCTCCGGGCTCATGCGACCGCACTAGCCGGCGAAAGGTGGACGGCGCCTTAACGGCCATTCCCGTTCTGGGACCCGGCACGCCCCGACATCGCCTGGGCGCAGCGTTCGCCGCGCGCCCCCGCCATGCGTTCCGGCGTGGTGGACAAGGGGTTCGGGGACGCTCCGGCGAGCCGGGGCGCCCCCGATCGACGACGCCCCCGCCCGGTGGCGCAACAGTCCGTCCCCCGATCCGCACAGGTCGCCGGTGCGAAGCGACAGGCATCCGTCAGCGAAGCGTCTGGCCGGGCAGGGTCGGCTGCCCCGGTCCCAGATGCGCGAACGGGTCCGACCGCTCGCTGGGCAGGGGGGGCGCGGTGTCCTGCAGGCCGACGTCGCGCCGCAACCGGGGCGGCAGCGCCGCCGCGTCGGGCGGACGCGCGCGCCGGCTCAGCATGGCCAGCACGGCTGCGCGCAGTACGCGGCCGGGTCCCGCCGCGGCGATGGCCCTGGCGATCAGATCGGTCTCGGGATCGGGCGCGGGGGTGCCGCGCAAGGGAATGACGGTCATGGGGTCGTCCCGGCGCGGGCCGGGTCCTCTGGGTCGCGATGGCGGGAACCGGACGGCACGACGGGGCCGCGCGGATCGCGCGGACGGGACATGCGGTGCGGAATGGTGCCGGACGGTCCCGGCGGCGGCCGGTCAGGCGATGAGGCGGCTCATCGCGGACAGGGCACGGGGCTGCGGACCGTTGGCGGGGGCAAGACGTACGATGATCATATGCGCCTCCTTCCGTCGGGTCGCGGCAGGGGTCCGGTCGCACGGCGCGACGATTCGGTCAACGTCGGATCCGGGTCTGCGCCCGGGTGGCCGGGATCCGCCGATCAGTCGCGGGTGCGGATGATCTTGGCGAAGGCGTCGAAGATCGCGCTGGACGCGGCCAGGACGTGTCCGTCCTCCAGCATCGACTGTCCGTCGCGGATGGGTTCGACCAGGGCGCCCGCCTCCCGTGCGATCAGGATGCCCGCGGCGACGTCCCAGGGCTTCAGACCCCGTTCCCAATACCCGTCGAAACGCCCCGCCGCGACATAGGCCAGGTCGAGCGACGCCGCGCCCCAGCGGCGCACCCCCGCGCAGACGGGCATCAGACGGCCCAGATCCTTCAGCGTGGCGGGCAGGTACTTGGACCCGGCCCAGGGGATGCCGGTCGCGTGGACCGTCTCGATCATCGCCGTCCGGCCCGAAACGCGCAGGCGCTGCTTGTCGTTCAGCCAAGCGCCCGCGCCCTTCTCGGCGAAGAACATCTCGTCCTTCGCGGGGTCGTAGACGACGGCCGACACGATCTCACCCTTGTGCTCCAGGGCGATGGAGACGGCCCAATGCGGCATGCCGTGCAGGTAGTTGGTCGTCCCGTCGAGCGGATCGACGATCCAGCGACGCGTGGGGTCCTTGCCCTCGGCGGCGCCGGTCTCCTCGCCCAGCCAGCCGTAGTTCGGGCGGGCTTCAGAAAGTTCCTCCCGGATGATGTCCTCCGCCGCACGGTCGGCGCGACTGACGAAGTCGCCCGGTCCCTTGCGGCCGACCTGCAGGTTCTCGACCTCGCGGAAGTCCTTCACCAGGCTGCGGCCCGCCTTGCGCGCGGCCTTTATCATCACGTTGAGATTGGCGCTGCCCTGCATGGTCGTCTCCGGCGGGTGGTGGGACGCGGGCGCCTAGCGCATGTGGGTGGGGGCCGCAACGGCGGCGGCCCCGGAACGACATGTGTCGGAGGGTCGATGTCGGGACCCCGGTCCGGGGGCAGGGGTCCGACCGATCCGGCTCGGCGGTTCAGTCGAAGTTCGACGGGAACATCGCGCGCATCGCGGTCTCGTCCATCTCCTGCTTGAAGTCGAACTTCGTGCGCAGGGCCATCGCGCGTTCAGCGGCAGGGCGGGCGTTCACGCGGTCGAACCAAGCCTTCACGTTCGGATAGGGGTCCAGCCCACCCTGCGCTTCGAGGACGAAGGGGGCCATGGCGACCCAGCCCCAGGCGGCGATGTCGGCGATGTCGTAGTCCGACCCGCCGATCCATTCGTTCGACGCCAGGTGGTCGTCCAACAGCCGGTAATGGCGCGCGATCTCCTTCTCGTAGCGGTTGGTCGCATAGGCGCTGTCGGTGTGGACGCGGGTGAAGTGGACTGCCTGCCCGCTGAAGGGCGACAGGCCGGTGGCCACGAAGAAGAACCACGACAGCGCCTGCCCGTCCGTTTCCGCGGGCATGAACCGACCGTGCTTGCGCGCGAGGTAGAGGAGGATCGCGTTGGAATCGAACACGACCGTGCCGTCGTCGTCGATGACGGGCAGCTTTGCGTTGGGGTTCAGCGCCAGGAAGTCGGCGGCGTGCTGCTCGCCCTTGCGGGTGTCGACGGGCACCGTGTCGTAGTCGATCCCCAACTCCTCCAGCATCAGCGCGACTTTGAAGGGATTGGGCGTGGTATGGTAGTAGAACTTCAACATGGTGGACCTTTCGGGGGCGCCATGGTATTTATATAGCGATCGATAAAGAAATACCCGGGGGTCGTCAAGATGTCGTCCGTCGCCCTTTCCTCGACGTCCAAGCGTGGCCGTCCGCGCCGCTTCGATCCCGTGGAGGGGATCGAACGGGTTCACGTGCTCTTCGCCCGCGACGGGTTCGACGCGGTGGGCGTGGCGGAGATCTGCGGCTTGCTCGGTATAGCGCCGCCCAGCCTCTACGCGGCCTATGGGTCCAAGCGGGCGCTGTTCCAGCAGGTTTTGGACCGGTACGACGCGGCCAGCCGGGACCGTTATGCCGCGGCGATGGATGCGGCGGAGGCGTTGGACGAGTTGCGCGCGAACGTCTTGCGCACGGCCGCGGACCTCTATGCGGCGGATGGCGGGGTCGGGTGCCTGGTGCTGTCGAACCTGTCGGCCACGGCGGATCCCGACCTGCGAACGGCCCTGGCCGACGTCGTGGCGGCCCGCCGCGGGGCCATGACCGACCGCGCCCGCGCGCTGGGGGCCTCGGACGGCGAAGCGCGGGACTTCGTGACGGGCCTGTCGGTGGCGATGATGGGGCTGTCGGCAGCGGCGCGGACCGGCATGGACCGTGCGGCGCTGGACGTCGCGCTACGCCAGTTCCTGTGACCCGCGCTGCAGCTTTACCGGCTCGGACCGCATCAGACGCAGGACGTGGGATAGGAACGGCTTGTCCGCGTCCACGTCCCGCACCGCCGCATACAGCCGCCGCGTCACGCCCCCCGCCGTCAGCGGCCTGGTGACGTAGTCGGAATTGTACCGCACCTCGCGCACGACCCAGTCGGGCAGCACGGCCACGCCCCGGTTCGACGCCACGAGCAGCAGGATCACGGCCGTCAGCTCCACCTGGCGGACGGCGGCGGGCTCCACCCCCGCGGGGATCAGCAGCTGGCTGAAGACGTCCAGCCGCGGCCGGTCCACGGGATAGGTGATCAGCGTCTCGCCTCGGAAGTCGGCGGCGTCCACGTGGTCCTTCGCGGCGAGGGGGTGCAGGGCGGAGGCCAGGAACACGGGCTCGTAATCGAAGAGTGGCGCGAAGGTGACGCCGGGCAGATCCTCCGGATCGGAGGACACGACCAGGTCCACGTCCTCGCGCATCAGGGCGGGCAGGGCCTGGAACTGGAGGCCGGGGCGGATGTCCACGTCCACGTCGGGCCAGGCGCGGCGGAACCGTTCCAGCACCGGGAACAGCCATTCGAAGCAGGCGTGGCATTCGATGGCGATGTGCAACCGGCCCGCGCGCCCGGACTTCAGCGCCGCGAACTCCTGCTCGACGGCGCCTATCTGCGGCAGCACCTGTTCGGCCAGGCGCAGCAGCCTGCGGCCCGCGGGCGACAGCGTCATCGGCTTGGACCGCCGGACGAACAGCTCCACGCCCACCTGCGCCTCCAACCCCTTGACCTGATGGCTGAGCGCGGACTGCGTGATGTGCAGCCGGTCGGCCGCGCGCGCCATCGACCCGCAATCGTGGATCGCCTGGATCGTGCGGAGGTGGCGGAACTCCAGATGCAGCTTCATGCGGTTCGCTTCATGTCGATGATGAGGATTATGAGCCTGTTTAGCGGAACGGCACGGTGCCACAAGCGGTTCGACCAGGAACGAACCACAGGACCGCGCCATGCCCACCCCCGCCGTCAGCTTCGAGTTCTTCCCACCCAAGTCGCTGAAGGGGTCGTTCCGGCTGTGGGACGCGATGCGCACGCTGGCGCCGCTCGGCCCCGAATGGGTCAGCGTCACCTATGGCGCGGGCGGCAGCACGCGAAAGCTGACCCGCGAGGCGGTGGAGGCGCTGGGTAGCGCGTTCGACCTGCGCGTCGCGGGCCACTTGACCTGCGTGGACGCCACGAAGGCCGAGACGCTGGAGGTCGCGGAGGGCTTCCGCCGCGCGGGCGTCACCGACATCGTCGCCCTGCGCGGCGACCCGCCGGAAGGGCAGGACGGGTTCACCGCGCATCCCGAGGGCTTCGCCTCGTCCGTGGAGCTGGTCGGCGCCCTGGCGGAGCGCGGCTTCACCGTGCGCGTCGGCGCCTATCCCGACGGCCACCCGGAGGCGGGCAGCCTGGACGACGACGTGGCCTTCCTGAAGCGCAAGGTCGAGGCCGGCGCGGCGGAGGCGGTGACCCAATTCTTCTTCGATGCAGACACCTTTCTGCGGTTCCGCGACCGCTGCGCGGCGGCAGGCATCGACGCGCCCATCGTCCCGGGCCTCCTGCCGGTGGAGGATTGGACCAAGACGCGCAAGTTCGCGGATAGCTGCGGGGCCGTCATTCCCGCGGACCTGGCGGCGGGGTTCGAGCGCGCGGCCGCCACGGGCCATGCCGACCTGTTCGCCGTCGCGCAGGCCACCGAGTTGGCCGATGCCCTGACGGAGGAGGGGGTGGAGCACGTCCACTTCTATACCCTCAACCGTCCGGAGCTGACGCACGACGTCTGCACGGCGCTGGGTCTGGTGTCCAAGCCCGCGGCCCTGGCGCGGGTCGCCTGACGGGCGAACGCCTCAGCCGTCGCGGGCGGCGTCCACGAGCTCCAGCATGGCGTCGGCATCGACCATGCCGGGCACCAGCTCGCCCCCGATCACGAAGGACGGCGTGCCGCTGAAGCCCAGCGACTGGGCCAGCCGCATCGAGGTGTCCAGATGCGCCTGCACCTCCGGCGCGTCCATGTCCGCGCGCAACCGGTCGACGTCCAGCCCCACGCCTTCCGCGATCTCCATGACCGTCGCCTCGTCCAGCCGGCTGCCCGCCCCGATCAGGGCGTGGTGGAGGTCCGCGTACCGGTCCTGCGCGCGGGCGGCCAGGGCGGCGCGGGCGGCGAACACGGACCCTTCGCCCAGGATGGGCCATTCGCGGTACACCACGCGCACCGCGCCGTCGCGTTCGAGCATCTCGGCCACCTCGGGCGCGGCCCTGCGGCAGAACCCGCAATTGTAGTCGAAGAACTCGACCACCGTGACGTCGCCGTCCGGATTGCCCCCGACCGGCGCGTTGGGATCGTTCGTCAGGAGGTCGCGGCTCGATTCCAGGGTCGCCCGGGCCTGGGCGGCCTGGGCGTCGGCCTCGCGCTGCTGGATGATCGCCACGGCCTCCATGACGATGTCGGGATTCTCCAGGATCGCCTGAAGCGCCAGTTCCTTGATCCGTTCGTCGGACAGGTCCTGGGCGGGGGCGGCCAGGGGCGTCAGGGCCAGCGTCGCGGCCAAGAGGGCGGGCAGGGTCGGGCGCATGGCGCGGCCTCCGGGGGTTGGGTCGGAACAGGGTATCACGTGCGCGTGACAGGGTCCGGCATCCGTCGCCCGGGCGCAACCCGGCGCGGCCTTCACCTTTGCGTCAGGGATGCCGCACCCCCTGTCGCAGCCCCGTCCGGGACCATAGGACGGGGCCATGCTGCGCCTGCTCGCCCTTCTGGTCCTGCTCGCCGCGCCGATCCATGCGGCGCAGTCGCCCGTGGTGCAGGGCACCGCCGTCGATGCCCGTCTGATCGCGGCCCGGGACGGCGTGACGGGCCGGACCTTGTCGGCCGGGCTGGACCTGACGCTGAAGCCGGGATGGAAGACCTATTGGCGCAGCCCGGGCGAGGTCGGCCTGCCGCCCCGGATCGACTGGTCCGCGAGCCGGAACGTGGCCGAGGTGACGCTGGCCTATCCCGCGCCCGCCCGGTTCACGGCCTTCGAGATCGAGAACTACGGCTATGCCGACGAGGTCGTGTTCCCCCTGTCGGTCGCCCTGGTCGAACCCGACGCGCCCGCCCGACTGGCCGTCACCGCGACGATGCTGGTTTGCGCGGACATCTGCATCCCGGAAACGGTGGACCTGTCGCTCGACCTGCCGGCGGGCGGAGGTCTCGACGCGGCGATGGCGGATCGCCTGGGGGAATGGGTGGCGCGGGTGCCCGACGCGGACGGGTTCGACGTGGCGGCGGTCCACCTCGACGGCGATGCCCTGACGCTGACCGCCACCTCCGACCGGCCCCTCGCCGATCCGCAGGTCTTTCCGGAGCACGGCGACTACGCCGCATTCGGCGCGCCGGAGGTGCGGATCGCGGGGGACGGGCGGACGCTGTGGGCCCGTCTGCCGGTGCTGAACCCGGGCGAGGGGCCGCTGGACCTGACGCTGGTGGACGGGACCCATCACGCGACCCTGGCGGACTTGCCCCTGGCCGCCGCCCCGCCGCCCGCGCCCGGACCGGCGGCGCCCGACCGCGCGCTGGGCGGCGCGCTGCTGGCCGCCTTGCTGGGCGGGCTGATCCTGAACGTCATGCCCTGCGTCCTGCCGGTCCTGTCGATCAAGCTGGCCTCCGCGCTGCAGGCGCGGGACAGGGGTCCCACCCGCATCCGCCTGGGTTTCCTGGCGGCGGCGGGGGGCATCCTGTGCTTCTTCGCGGCACTCGCGGGGCTGGTGATCGCACTGCGCGCGGGCGGCGTGGCGGTGGGCTGGGGAATGCAGTTCCAGCAGCCCGCCTTTCTGGCGGCCCTGGCGGTGGTGATGACCCTGTTCGCGGCCAACCTCCTGGGCTGGTTCGAACTGTCGCTGCCGTCCCGGGTCCAGACCGCGATGGGCGGATCACGAGGCGGTGACTTCGCGACCGGGGCCTTCGCGGCCCTGATGGCCACGCCGTGCTCCGCCCCATTCCTTGGCTCGGCCGTGGCCTTCGCGCTTACGCAGGACTGGCCCCGGACCCTGGCCGTGTTCCTGGCAATGGGCCTGGGCCTCGCGCTGCCCTATCTCCTCGTCGCGGCCGCGCCCCGGCTGGTCCACGCTCTTCCGCGGCCGGGCCGGTGGATGGGGGCCGTGCGCGGCGTGCTGGGGTGTCTGATGCTGGTGGCCGCGGCCTGGGTCGTGTCGGTCATCTGGTCGGGCACGGGCCCGGTCCCCGCGCTCGCCGTGGCGGGGCTGGCCCTGCTCGCGCTGGCCGCGTTGCGCCTTCGCCCCGCCCCCGGTCGCATCGGCGCGGCAGCCCTCGTCGCCGCGATCGCCGCCGCGCTCGTGCTGCCCTCCGGCCCGCAGGCTGCGCCGACGCCGTCGGGCATCTGGCTGCCGTTCGACCGCGCCGCGCTGACCGATCGCGTCGCGGCGGGCGAGGTGGTCTTCGTGGATGTCACCGCCGACTGGTGCCTGACCTGCAAGGTCAACAAGCGCGCGGTCCTGGACGCCGAGCCCGTCGCGGGCGCCCTGGCGGGCGTCGCCGCGATGCAGGCCGATTGGACGCGGCCCGACCCGGCCATCGCCGCGTACTTGGCGGGGTGGGACCGGTACGGCATCCCGTTCAACGCGGTCTATGGCCCAGGGGCGCCCGACGGCATCCCCCTGCCGGAGATCTTGACGGACGCGATCGTGCTCGACGCGCTGGCCCGCGCGGGCGGGTGACGTCCCCGCACATCCCCCTTGTCGGGATCGCGCCACCGATCTAATCGGGATCCACGCGCACGGGAGAACCCGGCCCTCCGGGGCCGGTGCCGAAGGAGCAACCGCCCCGGAAACTCTCAGGCGAAAGGACCGGACGCGTGCAACACTCTGGAGAGATCCCGCCGCCGTGCGGGACGCCGAAGGGATAGCGATCTCAGGCGCAAGGGACAGAGGGGGTATCGAAGCGGCCCGCGCGGCCGTGGGGGAGGTACCCGTGTCGCAGGACGCAACCCACGATCCGATCCCGCTGCCCCTGGCGGCGTTGCATGCCGAGCTGGGCGCGCGGATGGTCCCCTTCGCGGGTCATGCCATGCCCGTGCAGTACCCGATGGGGGTGATGGCCGAACACGTTCACACGCGCACCCATGCGGGATTGTTCGACGTCAGCCACATGGGACAGGTCGTGCTGGAAGGCGACGGCGCGGCGGCCGCGCTGGAACGCCTGGCCCCGATGAACGCCGTCGATCTGCCGGCCGGGCGGCAGCGCTACGGCGTGCTGCTGAACGATCGCGGCGGCATCCTCGACGATCTGATGGTCGCCAATCACGGCGAACGCCTAGTCCTGGTGGTCAACGGCGCGACGAAGCACGTCGACATGGACGTCCTGCGCGCGGGCCTGCCGGATCACGCGCCCCGCCTGTTGAAGGACCGTGCGCTGCTAGCGCTGCAGGGACCGGCGGCGGAGGATGCGCTGGCGACGGTGGTCCCGGCGGTGGCGTCCATGCGCTTCATGGACGCCGCCAGCAACGACTGGCAGGGCGCGGATCTCTGGATCAGCCGGTCGGGCTATACCGGCGAGGACGGCTTCGAGGTCAGCCTGCCCGTGGATGCCGCCGAACCCTTCGCCCGTGCGCTGCTCGCGCACGATGCCGTCGCACCCATCGGTCTGGGCGCGCGCGACAGCCTGCGGCTGGAGGCGGGCATGCCCCTCTATGGTCAGGACCTGACGCCGGAGGTCACGCCGGTGGAGGCGGGGCTCGCCTGGTCGATCCCGAAGGTCCGCCGCGAGGGCGGCGCGCGCGAAGGCGGCTTCGCGGGGGCCGAGCGCATCCTGGGCGAACTGACGGACGGCCCCTCGCGCATCCGGGTCGGGCTGGCCCCGCGGGGCCGGGCGCCCATGCGCGCGGGCACGATGCTCTATGCCGATGGTGCGGCTACGGCCCCACTGGGCACCGTCACCTCCGGCGGGTTCGGCCCCACGGTCGGGGCACCCGTGGCCATGGGCTACGTCCCCGCGGGCACCGCCGCCGGCACCGTCCTGATGGGCGACGTCCGCGGGCGGCGCCTGCCCGTCGCGGTGACGGACCTTCCCTTCCACACTCCGCGTTACAAGCGTTGAACGGCCGACCCCGAGACAGGAGGATCCCATGAAGTACACCGAAGACCACGAATGGCTGGACGCCGACGACAACCTCGTGACCGTCGGCATCACCGAATACGCGGCCAAGCAGTTGGGCGACGTCGTGTTCGTCGAACTGCCGGAGGTCGGCCGCGAGGTCGTGAAGGGCGAGGAGATCGTCGTGATCGAATCCGTGAAGGCCGCATCCGACATCACGGCGCCACTGGACGGCGAGATCGCCGAGGTGAACGAGGCGCTGGCCGACAACCCCGGCCTGGTGAACGAGGACCCCGAAGCCGCCTGGTTCTTCAAGATGACCACCACCACGCCGGAGGAGATGGACGACCTGATGGACGAGGATGCCTACAACGAACATATCGGCGAATGACGTGGGGTGGGCATCACCATGCCCACCGCGCCGATGTATCCCGATGCGCCCCGGTGGGCATGGTGATGCCCACCCCACGATCCATGCCAGTTCCGGACCACGCACCATGCCCCTGACCGACTACGACACCTACGATTTCGCGAACCGCCGCCATATCGGCCCCTCGCCGGAGGAGATGGCCGAGATGCTGCGCGTCGTGGGCGTGGGCAGCCTGGACGACCTGATCAATCAGACCGTGCCCGCGTCGATCCGCCAGGCCGAGCCCCTGTCCTGGCCGCAGATGACGGAGGCCGAGATCCTGGCTGAGATGCGGGGGCTGGCGGGCCGGAACCGCGTCACCACGTCGATGATCGGGCAGGGCTATCACGACACGCTCACGCCGCCGGCCATCCAGCGCAACATCCTGGAGAACCCGGCCTGGTACACGGCCTACACCCCCTATCAGCCGGAGATCGCGCAGGGCCGGCTCGAAGCGCTGTTGAACTTCCAGACGATGATCGCCGACCTGACCGGGCTGCCGGTCGCCAACGCCTCCCTGCTGGACGAGGCGACGGCCTGCGCGGAGGCGATGGTCATGGCCCGCCGCGTGGCCAGGTCGAAGGCCGACGCCTTCTTCGTCGACGCGAACTGCCACCCCCAGAACATCGCCGTGATGCGCACCCGGGCCGAGCCGCTGGGCATCGAAGTGATCGTGGGTGAACCGGAAAACCTCGATCCGTCAAAGGTCTTCGGGGCGATCTTCCAGTACCCCGGCACCCACGGGCACCTGAACGACCCCACGGACGCCATCGCCGACCTGCACCGCGAGAACGCGCTGGGCATCGTTGCCTGCGACCTTCTGGGGCTGTGCCTGCTGAAGGAGCCGGGTGCCATGGGGGCCGACATCGCCGTGGGCTCCGCGCAGCGCTTCGGCGTGCCCCTGGGCTATGGCGGCCCGCATGCCGCGTTCTTCGCCTGCGTCGATGCCCACAAGCGGCACATGCCCGGCCGCCTGGTCGGCGTCAGCGTCGACGCCCACGGCAACCAGGCGTTCCGCCTGTCGCTGCAGACCCGCGAGCAGCACATCCGCCGCGAGAAGGCCACGAGCAACGTCTGCACCGCCCAGGCGCTGCTGGCGGTGATGGCCAGCTTCTATGCCGTCTTCCACGGGCCGAAGGGCCTGCACCACATCGCCACCCGCGTCCACGCCCACGCGGTCGCCCTGCGCGACGCGCTGGCCGGTACCGGCTTCGACGTCGCCCCGAAGCACGTCTTCGACACCCTGACGGTCACCGTCGGTCCGATGCAGGGCGTGATCTGGCGTGCCGCCCGGGCCGAGGGCATCACGCTGCGCCGGGTGGGCCGCGACCGCATCGGCGTCGCCTGCGACGAGGTGACGGACGCGGACGTCCTGACCCGCCTGCTGCGGGCCTTCGGGATCGAAGGACAGGTCGCCCCGACCCGAACCGACATCCCCGACGCCCTGCGCCGGCGCACCGACTACCTGACGCATCCGACCTTCCACATGAACCGGGCGGAGGCCGAGATGATGCGCTACATGCGCCGTCTCGCCGACCGCGACCTGGCGCTCGACCGCGCGATGATCCCCCTGGGCAGCTGCACGATGAAGCTGAACGCGGCGGTCGAGATGATGCCCGTCACCTTCCCGGAGTTCAGCCGCATCCACCCCTTCGCCCCGCCCGAGGATGCGGAAGGATACAAGGCGATGATCGACGATCTGGCCCACCGGCTGTGCGTCATCACCGGCTACGACGCGATGTCGATGCAGCCCAATTCCGGCGCGCAGGGGGAGTATGCGGGCCTGCTGACCATCGCGGCCTATCACAAGGCCAACGGCGACGAGCGTCGGCGCGTCTGCCTGATCCCCACCTCCGCGCACGGCACCAACCCGGCCTCCGCGCAGATGGCGGGGATGAAGGTGGTCGTCGTGAAGGCCGCTGCGAACGGCGACGTCGACCTGGACGACTTCCGCGCCAAGGCCGAAGCCGCGGGCGACGCGCTGGCCGCCTGCATGATCACCTATCCCTCCACCCACGGCGTGTTCGAGGACACGGTGCGCGAGGTCTGCGAGATCACCCACGCGCACGGGGGTCAGGTCTATCTCGACGGGGCCAACCTCAACGCGATGGTCGGCCTGTCGAAGCCGGGCGAGATCGGCGCCGACGTCAGTCACCTGAACCTGCACAAGACGTTCTGCATCCCGCATGGCGGCGGTGGCCCCGGCATGGGCCCCATCGGCGTGCGCGCCCACCTGGCGCCGCACCTGCCGGGCCACCCCGACCTGGGCACCGATGCCCCCGTCTCGGGCGCGCCCTACGGGTCGGCGTCGATCCTGCCCATCAGCTACGCCTATGTGCGCATGATGGGCGGGGCGGGGCTGACGCAGGCCACGAAGGTCGCGATCCTGTCGGCCAACTACATCGCCGCGCGGCTGGACGGGGCCTACGACGTGCTGTTCACCGGCCGGAAGGGCCGGATCGCGCACGAATGCATCCTGGACACGCGGCCCTTCAAGGACGGCGCGGGCGTGACGGTGGACGACATCGCCAAGCGGCTGATCGACAACGGCTTCCACGCCCCCACCATGTCCTGGCCAGTGGCGGGCACCCTGATGGTGGAGCCTACGGAATCCGAGACGAAGGCCGAGCTCGACCGCTTCGTCACCGCGATGCTCGCCATCCGGGACGAGATTCGCGCGGTCGAGGACGGGGCATACGCCGTGGAGGACAGCCCCCTGCGCCAGGCTCCCCACACGATGGAGGATCTGGTCCGCGACTGGGACCGCCCCTATGGCCGGGAGCAGGGCTGCTTCCCCCCGGGCGCGTTCCGGATCGACAAGTACTGGCCGCCCGTGAACCGCGTGGACAACGTCGCGGGCGACCGCAACCTCGTCTGCACGTGCCCGCCGGTGGAGGAGTACCTGGAGGCGGCTGAGTAGGGACGGCGCGCGGCGGACGGCATCGGTGCGACCCGGCGCCGTTCCGCCAACGGCCACCCTTCGCGCATGATTGGCGGGGCTTGGCCGACCTGTCAGGCGAGGCCCGGCCCATTCCGTTCGCCCGGGGTAGGGGCACGTGCGTGCCGCCCCGACCGCTCGCTAGGTTCCGTCATGGCGCGCATGGCGCGTCCCAACGAACGGAGCGAGACATGACCCAGTTGAAGATCATCGCCGCCCTCGCCGCCCTTCTGACGTTGGCGGCCTGTCAGGAGGATGGGACCGCGACGCCGGACGCCGCGACGGACGCGCCGGCCGCGACCCCGACCCCCGTGCAGTAAGGGCCTGCATGAAGAAGTATCCCCGACCGTGCGAACGGCCGGGGCACCATCACTCACATCGGACGGTCACCTCAGTCGGTGGTGACGACGACGGCCTCCTCGGTCGTGGTCGTCGCCGCCGGCACCGTGGCCGTGTCGACGTCGTTGTCGAAGAAGCCCAGCAGCCAGGCAAGCGCCAGCAGGGCCAGCAGCGCCAGAAGGGCGTACAACAGGATCTTGCCGATACCCGGGCCGGTCGAGGCGTCGCGGTGGACCTTGGGATCGCGGAAGTCGGAAGACTTGTCTGCCATGGGGCGTTCCTTGCATGTCGTTGGGGACCGATCGCATCGGCCGGTTTCACGCCCCGCGAGTGGGGCCGATATGCCAACGGAACGCGCGGACCCCAGTGGGTGGTTCCGCTCCGACCGATTGACTTTTCCACAGGGAACGAATCGCCCCACCCCCTGTTGTGATGCCGTGACGACGACGGCGGCGTCCGGTCCTTCCGAGGGGCGGGCGACCGCCTCCCGCCACGGTGATCCAATGCCCGGAGGGGAGGGTGCGATGACGGACCGAATCGACCGAGACGCCCCCGACGTGACGCGCATTCCCGTGGTGGAGGAGCGTTTGCGTGTCGACAAGCGCGCCACCACGGACACGGCCGCCACGATCCGTTTGCGGACCCGGTCCGAGGACGTCAGCGTGGACGAACGGTTGACCCGGGAGGGCATCGAGATCGAGCGCGTCCCGGCCGACCGCATCCATGACGAGCCGCCGCGCACGCGCACCGAAGGTACGACCACGATCATACCGGTGGTCGAGGAAGTCCTCGTGAAGCGATACCGTGTGGTGGAGGAGATCCGGCTGACCCGTCGGACCGATACCGTCGATCACGCCGAGGTCGTCACCCTGCGTCGTCAACGGGCGACGGTCGAGCCTGCGACCACCGACGACCCGGCCTGACGGCCGCGTCGTTCCCGCTCCGAACAACGAAACCCCAGCCCCCAAGGAGGCAACACCATGAGCAACACCATCACAGCGATCTATCGTACCAACGACGTGGCCGAACTGGTCCGCGCGAAGATCTCCGAACTCGGCGTCGGCGACCGCTACGTCCACGTGTTCGGCGGCGCCGACCGCTACGACGACATCGACACCCTGCACCTGCCCCACGACGAGGCGGCGACCTACAAGCAGGCGCTGCGCGAAGGGCATTACGTGGTCTCCGCGGACGTCGAGGACGCCCATATCGACCAGGTTGCCGAGATCATGCGCCACCCGGAAGGCGGCGTCGACATCGACAGCTACGAGACCGACTATCGCAGCAAGCCGGACTACGACGCGGACGCCTATGCCGCGACCGGCACGACCGGCACGACGGACGCCGTCGAAGGCGAGACGTCGATCCCGCTGGCCGAGGAGCGCATGCGCGTCGGCAAGCGCGTGACGGACCGCGGGTCCGCGCATGTCCGCACCTACGTCCAGGAAGTGCCCGTCGAGGAGCGCATCCGCCTGCGCGAGGAGCGCCTGTCGGTCGAACGCCGCCCCGTGGACCGGGTGGTCGAGGGCGCCGATGCGGACGCCCTGTTCCAGGACCGCGACATCGAGGTGACGACCCAGTCGGAGGAGGCCGTGGTCTCCAAGGAAGCCGTCGTCACCGAGGAGGTCGTCGTCGGCAAGGAGGTCACCGAGCACGAGGAAGTCGTGTCCGACACCGTGCGCAAGACCGAGGTGGACGTCGACCGCAAGAACGGCCGCACCGACGCGGCCTGAACCTTCCGCCGGTCAGAACGAAGGAAGCGCCCCGCCCCGCAGGCGGGGCGTTTTCACGTCCGGCCGTTCGACGCGGACGTTCCATGGTCGACCGTCCGGCCCGGACCCGATCCGGACCTTTACCCGTCAGGCCATTCCCTCGACTCCCACGACCTCCGCCACGCCCAGGTCCCGCAGCGCCGCCTTTCCCCGCAGGGTCAGATCGGTCTTGAACCGGAACTGCTCGCGCAGATCGAAGGGATACGCCTTCACCATGTACGACGTCCCGGTCACGTCGGGTTTGGCCATGACCGCGACGGGACGGTCGAAATGAAGGTACGCGCTCGTCGCCGCGACGTCGTGCAGCGCGGCCCGCACCGCCGCCCCGTCGTGGTCCGGATCGACCCGGAAGGTCGCGACCACCATACAGGTCCGCGTCCCGTCGTTCGCGTTTGCCACGTTGTCGTCCCAGATCTGCGAATGCGGCACGATGATCGCGTTGTCCTCCGCGGTCACCATGCGGAAGCTGCGAAGCCCCACGGACCGGACCTCGCCGTAATCGTCGCCGACGCGCACCCAGTCCCCCGGGCGATAGGGACGCTCGAACACGGCCACCACGCCGGCCACGACGCTGGTGACCAGGTCCTTGAACGCGAAGCCGATGGCCACGCTGGCCGCACCCGCGATGACCAGGAAGTTCTGGAACGTGACGTTGAACACCTCCGGGATCAGCAGCAGGACCGCGACCGTGATCAGCAGCAGCCGCGCGATGGGAACCGCGCCCAGCAGATACAGGCGCAGCGGCGACGGCCCCCGCTCCGCCAGGAACGGAAGCACGATGCGCAGCGCGACGATCGTGGCCCATGTCCCCAGCACGATCAGCGCGATCCAACCGAAGCTGATCTCGCCCAGATCGTTGAGAAGGGTGCTGGCCTTCGCGTCCGCGTCGGAACCGATGTCGTCGCCCATCACGGCTCTCCCAGCGAAAGGCCCGCATCGGCCAGGGCCTGACGGACGGACGGATAGGCCCCGGCCCGGACGCGCAGGTGTTCGCCGTCGCGCACGATCAGGTCGCGTTCCAGGCAGGCGGCGATCAGGGGCAGGGGCGCGCGGACGGGCACGATCCGTTCGATCGCATCCGGCGACAGGCCGTCGTGGATCAGGATCGCGTGCAACAGCAGGGCCGCCCCTTCCCGGTCGGTGGGCGGCAGGACCTGGGCCTGCCACGGGACCAGCCACAACGCTTCGCCGTCCTGCACGCGGTCCCCACGCGCACGGTCACCCGCGTCGCCGTCCGCGTCCGGGCGGGCCGTGCGCAACGCGTCGCGCCAGACCGCCGCAGCCACCCAGGGAATGCCGCGGGCCCGCGCGGCCAGCTTCGCCATCGGGTCGTCCCGGCCACCGTTCGCGCGGTCGGGGTCCAGCACGTCGCGTTCGTCGGTCGCGTCGCGGATGCGCTCGTCCGCCGCCGCGGCGGCCCCGACCAGCCAGTCCCGCAGGGCCCTGGCGTCGTGCGCGGACGGGGTCGACACGTCGCCCGCCACGAGCCCCGCCCCGAGCACGCGGTCCAGGTATGCCCAGGTCCAACCGCCCGCGCCCAGAAGCACCCGCCGATCCGTGACGGCGGCCGCGTCGAGGAGCCCCCGCAGGTGCCGCAGCCCCAGGCGGTGGCGCAGGAACCACCGTCCGAGATCCGGCACGACGAGGGGGCCCGTGCCGTTCAGGTCCGGCGGGTCGGGTTCGGGGTCCGAGATCAGCGCCGCCGCCGCCGGCGGTTCCAGGATCTCCATCCCGTGCCGTCGCGCGCAATCGGCGACCACCGGCCCGGGCGCGCAGGGGGGCACGACGACGACCCGCACCCGCGGGCCCGGTTCGCCCCGGACCCAGGGACCGAGGCCGCGATCCAGCATCGCGGGCACGTATCCCAACCCGGAGCGGGGCGCGATCCGATCCAGCCGTTCGGCGGGCACCGCGTCGAACGCCCCCTCGCCCGGCCGTGCCTCGTCCGCCGCCTCGGCGCCGTTCAGCGCGTCCCGCCACCGCCCCCAGACCTGCCGCAACCTGTCGTCGGCCGCCAGTTGGGGTGGGGCATAATCGTCCAGGGGCACCAATTCGGTGGGTTCGTCCGGCATCGCCTCGATTGTGGCCCGCCGCCGCCCGGTGTCCAGCGGTCTGTGGGCACCGTTCGAAGGGGGCCGGTCGAGCGGGCAGCGCGACCGCGTCCGTGCCGGTCGTCCGACGATGGGGCAGGGGATCTGTCCGACGCGGAGCAGACGCCGCGCAGACGCGGTGCAGACAGCCCGCGCCCACCGCTTGACACCCCCCGCCGCGGCCCGCATACGCCCTCCCATCGGGGCCATAGCTCAGTTGGTAGAGCGCGTCGTTCGCAATGACGAGGTCAGGGGTTCGACTCCCCTTGGCTCCACCATCCCCACCCGGATGGCCGCTTCCCGTCCCCCGAACATCCCGACCCGTGGAATGCGCGCCCCCCGCGACGACCGGCGGTGCCGCCCCTCCGAACCCCCAACGGAGAAAGGGTTTGCACGCCCCACGACGCCATGGGACACGGACCCACGTAGCCGGGGGTATGCCGATGGCCAAGGTCGTCACCATGGCGCAGCAGAAGGGCGGGTCGGGCAAGACCACCGTCACGATTCACCTCGCCGTCGAACTCGCCCGCCGCGGTCTGCGGGTCGCCGTCCTGGACCTCGATCCGCAGGGCAGCCTGGGGCGCTGGTTCATGATCCGGCTCGACCGCCATCCTTCGGCCACGGGCGACATCGGGTTCGGCACCGCGTCGGCCTGGGGCGTCACCTACGAGGTTTCCAAAAACGCGAGGACACACGACGTGATCCTCATCGACACGCCCCCCAAGATCGACGGCGATCTGAGGCCCGCCCTGAAGGTGGCCGATTTGGTCGTCGTCCCCGTTTCCGCCTCCGAGGTGGATCTGTGGGCGACGGAAGGCGTGCTGGAGCTTGCCGCGCGCGAGAAGCGGCGCCCCCTGGCCGTACTGAACCGGGCCCGCGCGGGCACGCGCCTGACCGACAAGATACGCGCCGCCATCACCGAACTCGACGCGGATCCGGCGGAGACGGTCTTGGCGCAGCGGGTGGCTTATGCCGAAGCCATCGGCGCGGGCCAGGGCATCTGCGAGTATCCCGGTGCCAAGGCCGGCGCGGCGGAAGTGGCGGCCTTGGCCGACGAGGTGCTGGACCGTCTGGGACCCATCGGCTAGGCCCCGGTCCATGTTCACGGGCATCGTCACCGACATCGGCTCCGTCCGCGCGCTCGACCCCCGGGGCGATCTGCGCGTGCGCATCGGCACGACCTACGATCCCGCGGGCCTCGATCTCGGCGCGTCGGTCGCCTGCGACGGCTGCTGCCTGACGGTCGTGGACCGGGGCCGCGACGGGGCGGGTGCATGGTTCGACGTCGACGTCAGCGCGGAGTCGCTGTCCAAGACCCGTCTTGGGGAATGGGCGGAAGGTACGCGGGTCAACCTGGAACGCGCCTTGAAGGTCGGTGACGAACTGGGTGGCCATATCGTCAGCGGCCATGTCGACGGCGTCGCCCGCATCGTGTCCATCCGGGACGAGGGCGACAGCACGCGGCTGACCTTCGACATACCCGGGGGCCTGGCGCGGTTCATCGCGCCGAAGGGATCGGTCGCGCTGAACGGCACCTCGCTCACGGTCAACGAGGTCGAGGGCACGCGCTTCGGCATCAACCTGATTCCCCACACGCAACAGGTCACCACCTGGGGCGATGCCGCCGAAGGGGACCCGGTGAACCTGGAGGTGGACACGGTGGCCCGCTATGTCGCCCGGCTGCGCGACTGCGATGGCTAGGGTCGTGGTCATGCGGTCCCTGGAGGACGCGACAGGGGATCGCTGCGTCGACATCCTGGCAACGGGTGGCGACCACGGTTGGGTCGGATGCCGCCGCGATCCGGAGGACGCGCATGGCTGGCGCCGCCTGGACGCACCGCGCATGGGGTTCGCGTCCCTGGACGAGGCCCATCGCGCGGCGGCGTCCGCGGTCGGTTGGTTGAATTGACCCCCGGCATCGGCCACAATTCGGGCTGGGACGCGAACGGCTATGCCGGGCGCCTTCACCTGTGGCGCAAGGCCCGCGCATCCCTGGTGTCCAACCGTATCCCGGTGGAGGTGATCCGAACCCGCATGCGCCGCGCCGCGGCCCTCGGACTGGACTTCACCACCTATGCATCCATCCGCGCCGCATCGGGGCGCGACGTGGTGGCGCTGCTCTTCTCGTCCTCCGCCGTGGGGATGCTGCGGCGCGCGGAACTCGATGGGCGCGCCGCCGCCAAGCTGAGCGCGTTGGCCGTGGAACGCGGCGTCCTTGTTCACCGTCCTCTCCCCGCCACGGCCCCGCTGCCGCTCGACTGGGCGGCGCCCGCACCGGCCTTCACCGCCGATTGGTCCACGATCCGCGCCATGGTCATGGCACCCCTCCGGGATCGGGGTCTGCCCCCCGACGCGGTGCTGCTCGTGGGGGCCACGGCGGTGGAACGCGAATGGTGTGCCGCCGCGCGCGCGGCCGGGTGGATCGACGCGGAACGCTACTTCGCCGCGTGACTTGCCCTCGTGCACCGCAGGGTCCACCTGCGGGGGGGCACGCGCAGCCCATGCGGAGACGCCCATGACCCAGACCCTCGCCCTCATCACCGGCGCTTCCGGCGGCATCGGGCTGGAGCTTGCGCGCCTGCACGCGCGAAAGGGGGGCGACCTTCTGCTGGTCGCCCGGCGGGGCGACGTGCTCGACGACATCGCCGCCGACCTGCGCCAAGCGCACGGCGTCACGGTCGACACGGTCGCGGCCGACCTGACGACCCTCGAAGGCGTGCGCGCGACGGTCGCCGCGGCCGAGGGCCGTCCGGTGGAGGTGCTGATCAACAATGCGGGCTATGGGGGGCGTGGCCTGTTCGTGGAACGCGACCTGTCGGACGACCTTGCGATGGTCGACCTGAACGTTAAGGCGCTGATGGTCCTGTGCCACAGCGTCGGGGCCGCGATGGTCGCGCGGGGTCGGGGCCGCATCCTGAACGTGGCGTCCACGGCGGGCATGATGCCGGGACCGTTGCAGGCGACCTACTTCGCGTCGAAAGCGTTCGTGCGGTCGTTCTCCTTCGCCCTGGCGGAGGAGATGCGCGGCACCGGCGTCACGGTGACCGCCCTGTCCCCCGGCTACGTCGTGACGGGCTTCGCCGCCCGCGCGGACCTGGACGGAACCGATCTGACCAAGTCCGGCAGGTCCGCGGCGTCCGTGGCGAAGGTCGGCTACGACGCGATGCGCTTGGGCAAGCTGGAGGTCGTGAACGAGCCGGCGCTGTCCTTCGCGTCGAAGGCCGTGCTGCCGTTCGTCCCCACCCGTGCGCTGATGCGCATGGTGCGCAAGATGCAGACCAAGTAAGGCTTCCGCCATGGCAGATCTCATCCCATTCGAGAAACCGGGCCCCGTGGAACGCGAGCATTCCGACGTCATCTCGCGCATCGAGGACATCATCGAGGACGCGCGCAATGGGCGCATGTTCCTGCTGGTCGACCACGAGGACCGGGAGAACGAGGGCGACCTCGTGATTCCCGCGCAGATGGCGACCCCCGACGCGATCAACTTCATGGCGATCCACGGTCGCGGCCTGATCTGCCTGGCCCTGCCGGGCGAGCGGATCGACGCCCTGGGCCTGCCGCTGATGGCGTCCAGCAATTCCAGCCGCCACGAGACGGCGTTCACCACTTCGATCGAGGCCCGGGAAGGCGTCAGCACCGGGATCAGCGCGCACGACCGCGCCCGCACCGTGGCCGTGGCCATCGACGCGTCCAAGGGTGCCGCCGACATCGCCACGCCGGGCCACGTCTTCCCCCTGCGCGCCCGCGATGGTGGGGTCCTGGTCCGCGCGGGCCACACGGAGGCCGCGGTCGACATCAGCCGCCTGGCGGGCCTGAACCCGTCCGGCGTCATATGCGAGGTGATGAACGACGACGGGACGATGGCGCGCCTGCCCGACCTGGTGGCGTTCGCCCAACGGCACGGCATCAAGATCGGCACGATCAGCGACCTCATCGCGTATCGCCGCCGCCACGACCACCTGGTCAGCCAGACCCGCGTGCAGCCCGTCTCCGCTGCCGTGGGTGGCGAGTGGCTGATGCGCGTCTTCTCCGACGAGACGCAGGGGGCGGAGCATATCGTCCTGTCCAAGGGCGACCTGACAGGCCCCGGACCCCTGCTAGTCCGGATGCACGCCCTGAATCCCCTGGAGGACGTGCTTGGCATCGGCGGCAGCGACCTGGCGGGCGCGATGCGCGTCATCGCCGATGAGGGCCGCGGCGTCGTCGTCCTCCTGCGCGACACCGAGATGAAGCTCGACCCCGATGGCGTGTCGCCCGAGAAGCTGCGCCGCTATGGCCTCGGCGCGCAGATCCTCGCGGCCCTGAACGTGGGCGAGATGGAGTTGGTGACCAATTCGGGCACGCCGCGCATCGTGGGCCTCGACGCCTATGGGCTAACGATCACGGGCACGCGCCCCATTCCGGAAGGGTCCTGACATGGCCGGCACCGCGGACAACGTCCTGGACGTCCCGACCTTCGACGACCCCGTGAAGGTCCTGGTCGTGACCGCCCCCTATTACGGCACGATCGCGGGCATGCAGCTGGACGCCGTCCGTGCCGTCTTGGACCGTGCGGGCGCGACCCATGACGTGGTCGAAGTGCCCGGCAGCCTGGAGGTTCCGCCCGCCATCGCGATCGCCCACCGCCAGGCGGACTACGACGCGTATGTCGCGCTGGGCTGCGTGATCCGGGGAGCCACGTCCCATTACGACCTCGTCGTGAACGAGAGCGCGCGTGGCATCACCACCTTGACGCTGATGGGGGCCTGCGTGGGTAACGGCATCATCACCGTGGAGGACATGGACCAGGCCCTCGAGCGCGCCGACGGCGCCCGCCTCGACACGGCGGGACATGCGGCGAACGCGGCGCTGCACCTGTTGAAGCTCGCCAGGACGCTGAAGAAGGACACGAAGGGGATCGGGTTCCGCGCCGGGTCCTGATCCAGGCCGTCCGCAGCCGCGCATCCGCGATGATCCGGGTGACGACGCTTCGGTCATCGGTGATCCTCCTGGGGCGATGCCGTGCCGATGCGGGACGTGATCGCCCCTCAGCCGAAGCCGTAATAGGCCAGGACGCGGTTGTACCAATGCCCTTCGATCGCGGTTCCGACTTCGTGAAGGTCGGGGGCGCCCGACACGGGATCGGCGCCGCATTTCAGGTGCACCGTGCCACCGACCCAGTCGATCCGATCGAACACCTCCGCTGGCACGACGCGTTGGTTCGTGCCGCCACCCGTCTCGACCACCAGCATCGCGACGCGCCGGGCGTCCGTGTCGATCACCATGTCCATGACGGTGCCGGCCCGGGTGCCGTCCGCCGCCCGCACCGGCAGACCGTGCAGGTCGGACAGGTTCGCCAGCGGACCGGACCCTTCGGCCTGCGCCACCTGCGCGGGCGCAGGGGTCGTGTCCGGATCGCAAAGGACGGCGACGATGCCGCCCGCGCCCGCATCCTCCGCGGCGTCCTTCGACAGGGCGCTGGGCCATGTTCCCGCGTCGAGGTCGGGGGTGCCGAACGCGTCCGCCCGGACCGCGCAGCCGTGGCGTTCGAACCAGCCGGCCAGGCGTGTGACGACGTGGGTGACGCTGGGCTCGGCCTGCGCGCCCATCAGGTCGCTCACGTGATGACGCCCCCCGTCCTCGGACACGGCGGACAGGGACTGCAGGTCGCGAAGGCGGATCAGCATCGGAAGCTCCCGGGATAAGCTATGCGTCGCGTAAAGCCTAGTCACGTCGCCGACGCCGGGGCAACCGCAGACGCCCGTTGACCCCACCGGATGCCGCGCCTAGGTGCGCCTCCGATGCCGAACGCCAACCCAGACGACGCGCGCGCCCTGCGCAAGCGCATGCGCTCCGCCGCGCGCCTGTATGCCGTGCAGGCGCTGTTCCAGATGGAGGCGATGGGCCTGACCGTGGACAAGGTCCGCGCCGAGTTCGAGAGCCATCGCTTCGGCATGGTGATCGACGGGGTCGAGTTCTCCGAAGGGAACGTCGACCACTTCCGTCACGTCCTGTCGGAGGCCGTCGACAGGCAGGCCCGGATCGATCAGATGATCGATCGCGCCCTCGTCGCAAAGTGGCCGATCGGACGCCTCGATCCCGTGCTGCGGGCGGTCTTCCGCGCGGCCGCGTCCGAGTTGCTGACCTCGGACACGCCCCCCAAGGTCGTCATCACAGAATACATCGAAGTCGCCCGGGCCTTCTTTCCGGAGGGCAAGGAAGGCGGGTTCGTCAACGCCGTCCTCGACCACATCGCGCGAGAGGCGAAGCCGGACGCCTTCGCGTGAACGCCCGTCCGCACCGCAACTTCTATGGCCGGCGCAAGGGGCACAGCCTGAAGGGCGCGCAGGCCCGATACGTGCAGGAGGATCTGGCCGCGCTGGCGCCGGGCGCGGTGTCCTGGGACGACAACCCGGACCGCACGCCGCTCGATCTGGCTGCACGGTTCGGCGGGCGCGACGTGTGGCTGGAGGTCGGCTTCGGCGGCGGCGAGCACATGGTCGCCCAGGCGGTCGCGAACCGCGACGTGGGGATCATCGGGGCGGAACCCTACATCAACGGCGTCGCCATGCTGCTGGGAAAGCTGCGGCGGGCCGCGGTGGACAACGTGGCCATCCACCCCGGCGATGCGCGGGACGTGTTCGACGTGCTGCCCGACGCCAGCATATCGCGTGCGTTCCTGCTGTATCCCGATCCGTGGCCCAAGGTGCGGCATCACAGGCGCCGCTTCGTGACGGCCGAGCATCTGGAACCGCTCGCCCGCGTCCTGAAGCCCGGTTCGCAGTTCCGCGTGGCGACCGACATCCCCGACTATGTCCGGCAGACCCTGCTGGAAGTGCCGCGTCACGGCTTCCGCTGGACCGCGGACCGCGCCGCGGATTGGCGGACCCCATGGGACGACTGGACGCGCACGCGGTACGAGGCGAAGGCCGTGCGGGAAGGGCGAGTGCCCCATTACCTCACGTTCGTGCGGCTCTAGGGTCGGCGGCGCCGCGGCCGGTTCCGTCAGCCTTCCGGTGACGGGCGGTCGAACAGGTCGTCCGCCTCCGGCTCCGGGGTCGTGGCTTCCATCGGCGTCGCCTCCAGCAGCCCGGCGCTCCGCAGTTCCTTCAGCCCGGGCAGATCGCGGAGGGACTCCAGGCCGAAGTGGTCGAGGAAGGCGGGGGTCACCACGAAGGTGACGGGGCGGCCCGGCGTGTCGCGTCGGCGGCCCAGCTTGACCCAGTCCATGTCCATCAGGTGCTCGACCGTGCCGCGGGATACCGATACGCCGCGAATCTCCTCGATTTCGGCCCGCGTCACGGGCTGGTGATACGCGATGATCGCCAGCGTCTCCGTCGCCGCTTGGGACAGTCTTCGCGTTTCGGTCCTGTGATCCGTCATCAGGGCGGCCAGGTCCGGCGCGGTGCGGAAGGCCCAAGTCTCGCCCGCCCGAGCCAGTTCGACCCCCCGCCCGGCATAGCGTTCGGCCAGGGCGTCCAATGCGGCGCGTGCATCGCAGCCATGGGGCAGGCGGGCCTGTATCTCGGCCCGGGTCAGGGGGGCCGCACTCGCGAAGAGCAACGCCTCGACCATCCGCTCCTGCGCGATGGCGTCCGGGGCATCGAACAGGGCTGGCGTGTCGGCATCCGTCACGACCGCGCCCGGACGCGGATCGGGGCGAACGGGACCGTCTGTTCCAGTTCGACCTGGCCATGGCGGGCCAGCTCCAACGCCGCGGCAAAGGTCGCCGCCACCGCGGACCGCAGGCGTGCGGGATCGTCGAGCACGTCGCCGGGAAGGAAGCGCATCAGGTCGGACCAGCCCATCGTGGTGCCCAGCATGGGTCGCAGGCGGTCCAGCGCCTCCTCCATGGTCATCAGGTGCCGGCGATCGAAGACGAAGGGGCGGAACTCGTCCTTCGTGCGTGTGCGGGCATAGGCGCGCAGCAGGTCGATCAGGTTGGCTGTCCAGATCACGTCGCGGGTCCGGTCCGGGACGGTCGGCATTCCGCGCGCGAAGCGTTCCCGCCCCAGTCGCGCCCGGTCCCCAAGATCGGCTGCGGCCCGGCGCATGGCTTCGAGCCGTCGCAGCTGGAACGCCAGGCGGGCGGCCAGCTCGTCACCCGTCGGGCCGCCATCGCAGGGGTCGGGGGGAAGCAGCAGGCGGGACTTCAGATAGGCGAGCCAAGCCGCCATCACGAGGTAGTCGGCCGCCAGTTCGATCCGCAAGGCGCGCGCTTCCTCGACGAATCCGAGATACTGACGGGCGAGCTGCACGATGCTGACCTGACGCAGGTCGACCTTCTGGCTGCGTGCCAACGCCAACAGCACGTCGAGCGGCCCTTCGTACCCTTCGACGTCCACGACCAGCGTGTCGGCTGCCTCGCGGCGCGGGGCGACGGCACCTTCACGCAGGTCGTCCACATCCTTCATGGCGTGCCCCTCTTCACCCGGGGCACGCTTCGCGGGGCGGGGCGCGGTGTCAAGCCGCGCCGCCGGTCAGTTGCGGGCGACGACGATGCAGGGCTGTCCTTGCGCCATCAGCGCGGTGCACAGACGCCGGGCGGCATCGCCATCGGACAGACCGGCAGCGCGCAGACGCCAGAACACCGCGTCGCCGGACGTCGCACGTTGCACGACCCGTGCCGTTCCATGCAGGTAATCGCCATACCGCCCCTGGATGCGCGTCCATTCGCCCCGCGCCACGTCCTCCGAGTCGAACGCGCCCAACTGAACCATGCGGCTGTCGGCGGGCAGCGTCGCGGGGTCCACGTCGCGGGTGTGGGACGCGGCCGCGACGCGAACGGGGCGTGCCGGACGGCGTTCGGGGCGGACGGATGTCGGCAGGGTCGCCGTCACCGGCGTCGCATCCGTCTGCGGGGTCAGCCCGGCCTCCGCCAGGGCCGCGGCGACGGCGTCGTCGATATCCTCCGGCAGGATCGCGGAGGGACCGGCTTCCACGGCCTCCGACAGGACCAGGCCAGGCGTGGCGGTCGATCCGCCCAGGGCTGCCACGCGATCGTTGACCGGGGCCTTCGGCACGATGGCCGCCGCCTTGGCCGCTTCGGCCTCGGCTGCTTCCGCCTGCGCGAGGCGTTCACCCAGCGTGGGGGCATCGATCGTGGCGACCGTCGGCGCCAAGCGGATGGCGTCCGGCGCCGGCGCGGCGGCCCCGCCCGCGGTGATGTCGGCGAGGGCGAGGCCCTGGAACGGCGCGGCCTGCCCGCCGGGATCCTCCGGCGCGATGCGCATCGGACCCTCCATGGCGCGGATGATGGGGACGGCGCTGACGTCTCGCATCGTCAGATCGACGGCCCACCAAGCCGCACCGGCCATCAGCCCCACGGAGGTCAACGCCCCGAGCCAGTTCGTCCAGCCGAAGCCGCGCAGGGCATCGCCCATGCGCGCCCCGTCCTCGGCCCCGTAGTCCGAGCCGAAATAGTCCATGTCCGCCAAATGCCTGCCCTCCGCGCCCCCGTTCGCGGGGGGCGATTCGTCGTCACTGCCCAGAGCGGTCGCCCGCTCGCCCGATCGGACCGGCATCGCCCCTTGAGGGGTCTGTCACCGCATTTCGGTGGCCGGTTCGACCCCGAGTATGGACAGGCCCGACCCGATGACAACGCCGGTCGCGCGGGCCAGCGCGATTTTCCCCTGGGATGTGGCAGGATCGCCCTCCTGCACGAAGCGCAGGGTCGCGTCGTCGTGTCCACGGTTCCACAAGCCGTGGAACGAGGCTGCTAGATCGTAGAGGTAGAAGGCCACCCTGTGCGGTTCGTGCGCGCGGGCCGCGATCTCGACCAGCCGCGGCCATTCGGCCAGCCGCGCCAGGAGGGCCAGTTCGGCCTCGTGCGTCAGGACGGACGGGTCCGCGGCCCGCAGCGCGGTGTCGGACACGTCGATGCCCGCCTCGTTCGCGCGGCGCAGCACGGAATGGATCCGGGCGCTGGCGTACTGGACGTAGAAGACCGGATTGTCCTTCGACTGCTCCAGCACCGCGTCGACGTCGAAGTCGAGCGGCGCGTCGTTCTTTCGCGTCAGCATGACGAACCGCGTGACGTCCGGCCCGACCATGTCCACCACGTCGGCCAGCGTGACGAAGGTGCCGGCGCGCTTGGACATCTTCAGCTCCGCGCCGCCCCGCTTCAGCTTGACCAGCTGCGTCAGCTTCACGTCCAAGGGGACGCGTCCGTCCGACAGGGCCGAGACGGCGGCCTTCATCCGCTTGACGTATCCGCCGTGATCCGCGCCGAACACGTCGATCAGCGCGTCGAAGCCACGCGTGATCTTGTCGTAGTGATACGCGATGTCGGGCGCGAAGTACGTCCAGCCGCCGTCGGACTTCTGGATCGGGCGGTCGACGTCGTCGCCATGCGCCGTGGAACGGAACAGCGTCTGCTCCCGAGGTTCCCAATCCTCGGGCAGCTTGCCCTTCGGGGGCTCCAGCGTGCCGCGATAGATCAGGCCCTTGCCCTTCAGATCGTCCAGCGCCGCCTCGATCCGACCCGTACCGTAGAGCGACCTTTCCGAATAGAACACGTCCATCGCCACGCCGATGCGGGCCAGGTCCTGGCGGATCAGATCCATCATCGCGTCGATGGCGAAGTCCCGCACGCGGGACAGCCACACGTCTTCCGGCCGGTCCACGAAGGCGTCGCCGAATTGGTGCTTCAGGGCCTGTCCGACCGGTACGAGATAGTCGCCCGGATAGGTCCCGTCCTCGGGCGCGAAGCTTCGTCCGTGCGCTTCGAGGTAGCGCAGATAGACGGACCGCGCGAGGACGTCGACCTGCGCGCCACCGTCGTTGATATAGTATTCCCGCGTCACGTCGTGGCCCGCGAAGGATAGCAGCGATGCCAGTGCGTCCCCGAACACGGCGCCCCTGGCGTGTCCCGCATGAAGGGGGCCCGTCGGGTTCGCGGACACGTATTCCACGTTGATCCTCGTCCCGCCGCCGAGATCCGACCGACCGAAATCGTTGCCCGCATCGAGGACGGCGCCGACGAGCCCGCGCCAGGCGTCCGCGGTCAGTCGCAGGTTCAGAAAGCCGGGGCCCGCGACCTCCGCGGTCTCGATCCGGGCGTCTCGGACCAGGATCGCGGCCAGCGGCCCCGCGATGTCACGCGGCTTCCGTTCGGCCGGCTTGGCCAGCACCATCGCGGCGTTCGTCGCCATGTCTCCGTGGGCCATGTCCCGGGGCGGTTCGACGGCGACGTTCGACAGATCCAGGTCGCCGGGCAGGTCGCCGTCGCGCTGCATCGCGCCCAGGGCGTCGATCACGAGGGCGCGAATGTCGGCGAACAGGTTCATGGGACCACTCCTAGGGACAGCCCGCACCCCTTACCGAAAGGGTCGCCGACGAAAAAGGGGCGCCCGCAGGCGCCCCGATCCGTTCCGACCATGCGGTCCCGTCGTTCAGCAGGAATAGTACATCTGGTACTCGACCGGGTGGGGCGTGTGCTCGAAGGCGTAAACCTCGTCCCACTTCAGCGCCATGTAGCCCTCGATCTGGTCGCGGGTGAACACATCGCCCGCCAGAAGGAACTCATGGTCCTTCTCCAACTCGTCCAACGCCTCGCGCAGGCTGGCGCAGACCGTGGGGATGCCGGCCAGTTCCTCGGGCGGCAGGTCGTACAGGTCCTTGTCCGACGGCTGGCCCGGGTCGATCTTCTTCGTGATCCCGTCGAGGCCGGCCATCAGCAGGGCCGAGAAGCACAGATAGGGGTTCGCAGAAGGATCGGGGAAGCGGGCCTCCACGCGCTTGGCCTTGGGCGATTCGGTCCATGGGATGCGGACGCAGCCCGACCGGTTCCGCGCGGAATAGGCCCGCAGCACCGGCGCCTCGAAGCCCGGGATCAGGCGCTTGTAGCTGTTGGTCGACGGGTTGGTGAACGCGTTCAGGGCCTTCGCATGGGTCAGGATGCCACCGATGAACCACAGCGCCTCCTGCGACAGGTCGGCGTACTGGTCGCCCGCGAAGAGCGGCTTGCCGTCCTTCCAGATCGACATGTTGCAGTGCATCCCCGTGCCGTTGTCGCCCGCGATGGGCTTCGGCATGAACGTGGCCGACTTGCCGTAGGCATGCGCCACGTTGTGGATGACGTACTTGTACTTCTGCAGCTCGTCGGCCTGCTTGGTCAGGCTGTCGAAGATCAGGCCCAGCTCGTGCTGGCACGACGCGACCTCGTGGTGATGCTTGTCGACCTTCATGCCGATCCGCTTCATCGTGGACAGCATCTCGGAGCGCAGGTCCTGGGCGGCATCGGTGGGGTTCACGGGGAAGTAGCCGCCCTTGATCCCGGGCCTGTGGCCCATGTTGCCCATCTCGTACTCGGCATCCGAGTTCCAAGCCGCGTCGGCCGCGTCCACCTCGTAGGACACCTTCTGCATCGTGTTCGAGAACCGGACGTTGTCGAACAGGAAGAACTCGGCCTCCGGCCCGAAGAACGCCTGATCGCCGATGCCCGACGACTTCAGATACGCCTCCGCCTTCTCGGCGGTCCCGCGGGGGTCGCGGTCATAGGCCTCGCCCGTGTCCGGTTCCACGACGGAGCAGTGCACGCACAGCGTCTTCTCGGCATAGAACGGATCGATATAGGCCGATTCGGTGTCTGGCATCAGCTTCATGTCCGACGCCTCGATGCCTTTCCAGCCGGCGATCGAGGATCCGTCGAACATGAACCCCTCGTCCAGGAAGTCGGCATCCACCTGATCGGCCATCACCGTCACGTGCTGCAGCTTGCCGCGCGGGTCGGTGAATCGGATGTCGACGTACTCGACCTCCTCGTCCTTGATCGTCTTGAGAACGCTGTCCTTGCTCATGGCAAATTTCCCTGTTGCGTTTCGTGGAATGGGGGGCCGATCAGATCGCGTCCTCGCCGGTCTCGCCGGTTCGGATGCGGATGGCCTGATCGACGGGGCTGACGAAGATCTTGCCGTCGCCGATCTTCTCGGTGCGGGCGACGGCGACGATGGCGTCGATGGCCCCGTCGACCTGGTCGTCGGACAGGACCACCTCCACCTTCACCTTCGGAAGGAAGTCGACCACGTACTCGGCGCCGCGATACAGTTCGGTATGACCCTTCTGCCGACCGAAGCCCTTCACCTCGGTCACGGACAGGCCCTGGATGCCGATCTCCTGCAGCGCTTCCTTCACCTCGTCCAACTTGAACGGCTTGATGATGGCCTCGATCTTCTTCATGCCCCGCCTCCCCGGTCTCGGGGCGGCTACACCATGCTGAGGGATGGACCTCAATCGCGCGACGGGGTGTCCGTCGGTCCCGGATCGGCCGCACGACGCATGATGTCGTCGAATTGGGCAGGTTGCACATAAAAGGGGCAAACCGTGCGCGGGCCTTCGAACGGCACTTTCCGCATGCCGGTGATCTTGCTATCGCCCCGCCCGTGCGGGTGTGGCGGAACTGGTAGACGCACCAGATTTAGGTTCTGGCGCCGCGAGGCGTGGGGGTTCGAGTCCCTTCACCCGCACCACGTCCGTCCGCCCGTGGACCCCCGGCGCGAACGCGGGTCCGGGGCCGCCGATGGGGAGGGGCCCGATGCGGGGACGCTTGCTCGAATTGTTCCGCGCCGGCGTCGCGCGGGCGGAACCCGGGGTCGCCGTGGCGGCGGCGCTCGACGACCTGGACCGCCCCGACCTGGTGCTGGCGCTGGGCAAGGCGGCGGTCGGCATGGTCGGGCCCGTCCTGGAACGCCACCCCGGCATCCGCGCCATCGTCGTCACCAACCCGGAGAACGCGGTTCCCGTCCCCGGCGCGACCGTGATCGCGGGCGGCCATCCCGTTCCGGACGGGGGATCGGCGCGTGCGGGGGTGGCGCTGCTGGATGCCGCCGAACGGCTGGGGGAAGGGGAACGGTGCCTCGTCCTCGTGTCCGGCGGGGGGTCCGCGCTGGCCGTGGCCCCGGTGGACGGCGTGACGGTCGCAGACAAGGCCGACCTGTCCCGGCACCTGCTGGCGGCGGGCCTCGACATCGCCGCGATGAACCGCGTCAGGCAATCCGTGTCCCGGCTGAAGGGGGGTGGCCTCGCGCGCGCCGCGGCGCCCGCGCGGGTCACGTCGCTGATCCTGTCCGACGTCGTGGGCGACGACCCCGCCACCATCGCTTCCGGCCCGACGGTCGCGCCGAACGGAACGTTGGCGGACGCGCGCGCGATCCTGCGGCGGGCGGGATTGTGGGACGACGTTCCACCGGGCGTCCGCGCGGCCCTTTCGGCGCCCGAACCGCCCCCGCCGGCGCGGGGTGACTGGCGGCTGGTGGGATCCAACGCCCTGTCCGTCGCCGCCATGGCCCGCGCCGCGCCGGAGGCCGTGGCCCATCCCGATCCCCTGACCGGCGACGTGGCCGAAGCCGCCGCCCGGATCGCCGCCGCCGCCCGGCGCGGGCCCGGCCTTCACCTATGGGGGGGCGAGACGACGGTGGTCGTGACGGGCCGGGGGACCGGCGGGCGCAACCAGGAACTGGCCCTGCGCGTCGCGATGCGTTTGGAGGACCTCGATCGCCCCTGGACGTTCCTTTCGGGCGGAACCGACGGGCGGGACGGGCCCACGGACGCGGCGGGCGGGCTGGTGGATCACGGCACGGTGGCACGCGCCCGGGCCGCGGGGATGGACGTCGCCGCCCGGTTGGCCGAGAACGACAGCCACCCGGTCCTGGACGCGGCGGGCGACTTGCTGCGGATCGGGGCGACGGGAACGAACGTGGCCGACCTGCAGATTCTGTGGGTCGGCTGAGGGAAGGGGGAACGCATGGGCGTGTTGGGATGGATAGGCCTCGGGGCCGCCGCGCTGGTCGTGGCGGGCGCGCTGGCCGTTCGGATCGTGCCGATGGACCCGGCGGAATGGCACGCGGACCCGTCGTCGGGTCCCCGGTCCGGACAGCCCAACGACTTCCTCGTGGGGCCGGGCGGCGACCTGCCGGTTCAGATCCTGGACGCCCCGGTGGCGGCCGTCATGGAAGCCGTGGACGCGGTCGCCGCCGAGCAGCCCCGCACCTTCCGCCTGGCGGGGGACCCGTCGGACGGTCACGTCACCTACGTGCAGCGGAGCCGGGTAATGGGGTTTCCCGATGCCGTGTCCGTCAAGGCCGACGCGACCGACGGCGGCACGGCGCTCACGATCTGGAGCCGGTCGCGGTACGGCCGTTCGGATCTGGGCATGAACGCCGCACGGGTGTCGGATTGGCTGGGCCGCATCCGCGCCGCGCTGGACGGATAGACGCCCGGTCGTCGGATCGCGACGGGGTGGGGCGGACGGCTCGCCCTTGACCATCCGGGGGGGCGATGGCACCGCGTCCGCCATGATCCCGCAGGACCGGTTGGAACAGATCGTCGCCCGCTTCGAGTATCTCGAAGCGCGCATGAACGCGGGTCCGTCCGGCGCGGAGATCGCGGACCTGACGCGGGAATACTCGGACCTCCGACCCGTCGTGGACCAGATCCGCGAATGGCAGGCGCTGACCGTCCGTCAGACCGAATCCGAAGCCCTGCTGGACGACCCGGAGATGCGAGACCTCGCGCGCGCGGACCTCGAGGACCTGGCCCCCCGGATCGACGCGGCGCAGGCCGCGCTGCGCGTGGCGCTGCTGCCCCGCGACGCCGCCGACGCCCGCCCCGCCATATTGGAGATCCGCCCCGGCACGGGGGGCGAGGAAGCCGCCCTCTTCGCGGCCGATCTGGAATCCATGTACCGCGGCTATGCCGATGCGCGCGGCTGGACCGTGGACGTGGTGGAGCGGGCCGAAAGCGACCTGGGCGGCATCCGCGAGCTGGTGATGCGCATCGCGGGCGAGAACGTCTTCGCCCGGCTGAAGTTCGAATCCGGCGTCCACCGCGTCCAGCGGGTCCCCGCGACCGAAAGCGGGGGCCGGATCCACACCTCCGCCGCGACCGTCGCCGTCCTGCCCGAAGCGCAGGAGGTCGACGTCGCCATCGCGGACGCGGACATCCGGATCGACACGATGCGCGCCTCCGGTGCGGGGGGGCAGCACGTGAACACGACCGATTCCGCGGTCCGCATCACGCACGTCCCCACGGGCATCGTCGTCACGTCGTCCGAGAAGTCTCAGCACAGGAACCGGGAGATCGCGATGCAGGTCCTGCGCGCCCGCCTGTTCGAGGCGGAGCGCGCGCGCGCCGACGCCGAGCGCGCGTCCGACAGGCGTGCGCAGGTGGGCAGCGGCGATCGGTCCGAACGCATCCGCACCTACAACTTCCCGCAAGGTCGCCTGACCGACCATCGGATCAACCTGACCCTCTATGCGCTGGACAAGGTGATGGCGGGCGATCTGGACGCCATCGTCGACGCGCTGACGGCGGACGCGCAGGCGCGGATGCTGGCGGACCTGGACGGGTGATCGTCCGCACGGCGCTGGCGGACGCCACCGCACGGCTGGCCGCCGCCGGCGTGGCCGACCCGGCCCGCGACGCCCGCCGTCTGCTGGACCATCACGCCGGTCGCCTGTTTCCGGACGATGCGGTGCCGGACCCGGACGGCTTCGCCGCCCTGGTGCGGGCACGGGGGGAGCGGCGTCCGATCGCCCAGATCGTGGGTCGTCGCGCGTTCTGGCGACACGACTTCGCCGTGACCCCCGACGTGCTGGATCCCCGCCCGGAAACGGAAGCCCTGGTCGCCGCCGCCCTGGACCGCCCCTGGACCACCGTCCTGGACTTGGGCACCGGTTCGGGCTGCATCCTGTGTTCGCTGCTGGCGGAACGGGACGGGACGGAGGGGACGGGGATCGACCTGTCGACGGACGCCCTGGCCGTCGCGCGGCGCAACGCGGCTGCGCTGGACGTGGCCGGACGTGCGACCTTCGCGCGCTCGGACTGGTTCGACCGCGTCACCGGGCGGTTCGACCTGATCGTCTCGAACCCCCCCTACGTCGCGCGGGACGAGATGCGGGACCTCGCGCCCGAATTGTTCCACGAGCCCCGGATCGCGCTGACGGACGAAGGCGACGGGCTGTCGGCCTATCGCGTCCTTTCGGCCCGCGCGCCCGCGCACCTGACCCCCGGCGGTCGCCTGATGGTCGAGGTGGGCGCTTCGCAAGGTCGGATCGTGGCGGATCTGTTCGACCGTGGCGGATTGACCGGGATCGCGATCCACCCGGACCTGGACGGCCGGGATCGCGTCGTCGAAGGCCGGGCCGCGGCGACCCCCTAGGGCGATTTATCGCCGATCGGATCCGTTTTTGCGCTTGTCACCCCCGCCGGTCCCCCCCATACAGTCCGGGTCAGGATGTGGCGTGCGGCGATCGCGTGCCCCCTTGGACGCCGCAACCGTGGAACCTGACCGATCCTGCCGCACGCAGTCGCGCATGACGGTCGAACGCCAGTCTTCGAAAGACCATCCATGAGAAGCCAGAAGTCCCGTTCGCGGAACAAGAACCGCAACCGCCCGTCCGGCGGCAACGTCGTCAATCGGGTGTTCGACAGTTCGGGGCCCGAAGGGAAGGTGCGGGGCACGCCGCAGCAGGTGATCGACAAGTACAACCAGCTCGCTCGCGACGCGCAGTTGGCCGGGGACCGGGTCGCCGTCGAGAACTTCCAGCAGCATGCCGAACACTACACCCGCATGCTGGCCCAGGCCCAGAAGGAGATGGACGCCAAGCGCGAACAGCAGGGTGGCCAGCAGGGGGGCGGGAACCAGCAGGGGGGCGGTCCGAACCAACAGCAGGGCGGCCAGCAAGGTCAGCAGGGCGGCCAACCGCAGAACGGCCAAGGGGGCGGCGGTCAGGATGACGCCGGCAACGGCGGCGGTGGCGGCAATGGCGGCGGCAACGACGGCAGCGGTCGCAACCGCGGCCGGGGCGACCGCAACCGGGACCGGGGCGACCGCGACGACCGCCGGTCGGGCTCCGACGACGTGATCGACGCGCCCGGCGATGCCGGCCTGGTCGAGACGCCGGAAGCGCAGGCCGACGCGACGCCAGAAGCCGACGCCCCCGCCGCGGGGGAGGAGGCTCCGAAGCCGAAGCGCCGCACCCGTCGAAAGGCCCCCAAGGCCGACGAGGGCGCGCCTGCCACCGACAACACGTCCCCCGAAGACGCCTGACGGGGCCTTCTGCCGGGGCGCGTCCCCGTCGCGATGCCCGCCTCGCCGTCCCGCGTGCCGTTCGCGATCCCAGGTCGCGGATGTAGGGCAGCCGTGATGGCGCGACCCCGCGATCCGACCGACCGTATCCGCACTTCGATCGGACCGTGACGCCGAAGTCCCGAGCGCGCCGCCGCCCGCGGCTCGCCGGGCGTTCCGGACCCGACACGAAGCACCGATGCCGGGACCGCCTCGCCAGGGTCCGCAGGTCGTCCCCGTCAAGTCCGTCACTCGGATCGCCGGGTACTCACCTCGACCGAATCACCGAAACGTCGGACGCAGGGCAGACGCGGCGCAGACGGAATGCAGACATCGGGTCCGGCGGTCCGGAACCGTGCCATCGCCCTTGCGGCTCGGGACCGACGCTCGCGAGGGACCCTTGCGATGCAGGCAACCGGCCCCCGCTTGCTCCACGTCCCGCTCCCGGTCACACTGTTCCCACGACCGCCCTTGCGAAGCGGCACGGACGGGAAAAGCGTCGCTGCAGTGCAGCATGACCGCCGCGCCTCGACCCTGGCCGGACGGGGTCTCGCCTACTCGGCCGCGCGCAGCGGCGGTACGGGTCGGGCCTGGTCCTTCGGTGCCTCGCTAGCCAGGACGGCCGGCTCGAAGTCGTCCTCCTCCGCCCAAAGGAGGGTCGGCGCGCGGACGCGCCGGGCCTGCCGCCGGATGGCCCAGTCCTCCGCCGCCCGGCTGGCCCGACCCAGGCCTATGCGCTGCAGGGTGCGCGTCCCTGCGTTCCAGTACGTCGTGAACCACACGCGCGCGGCCAGCATGGAAGGGGTGAAGAGCAGCGTCAGGATCGTCGCGACCCCCAGGCCCCAGACCACCGCCGTCGCCAGTTGGATCCACCACAGCGCCGTGGGCGAGCCGATCGAATAGCCCCCGCGGAGGAAGTCGACCGACACCCCGAACATCATCGGGGTCAGGCCCGCCATCGTCGTCAGCGTCGTCAGCAGCACCGGACGGATCCGGTCCTCCGCCGTGCGCACGATCGCCTCCAGCCGGGGCATGTAGCGGCTGTATTCCTGATACGTGTCGATCAGCACGATGTTGTTGTTCACCACGATCCCGGCCAGGGCGACGATGCCGGTGCCCGTCATGATGATGCTGAAGGTCTGGCCCATCACCAGCATCCCGATCAGCACGCCCGTCGTCGACAGCACCACCGCCAGCAGCACCAGGATCGAGTTATAGACGCTGTTGAACTGCGCCAGCAGGATGATGAACATCAGCCCCAGCGCCCCCGCGAAGGCCTGCATCAGGAACGCCCCGCTCTCGGCCTGCTCCTCCTGATCGCCGGTCCATTCGTAGCTGACGGACGGGGGTAGCACGTCGCCCCCATCCAGGATCTCCGTCAGGACGGCGATGCGCTCGTTCGGAGTGACGGGCACGGCGTTCAGGTCCGTGCCCTCCGCGTCCGCCGCCGGGACCAGACCCACTGCGGCGCCGTCCGCGTCGACCAGCTTCACGAGATCGGCGGCGGCATCCGCCTTCACGTCGAAGAACCGTTCGCCGTCGATCCGGTCGATCTGAGCCAGACGCGGGACGGGCTGGCGCGAAATGAAGTTGGCCAGGGGCACCAAACCATCGGCGGTGCGGACCTTCAGGCTGTCCAGCGTGGACAGGACGCGGTCGTCCTCCGGCAGGCGGACGCGGATCTCGATCTCCTCGTCCGACGAATCGACGCGCATCGTGTCCAGGAAGATGCCCCGAGTGACCAACTGTACCATCGCGCCGACCGTCGCCACGTCGGCGCCGAAGCGTCCCGCCTTCTCGACGTCGACGTCGATCTCCCAGTCGATGCCAGGCAAGGGCAGCGTATCCTCGACGTCGATCACGCCGGGCGTCCGGGCGAACAGCGCGGCGGCGTCGGTGGCCGCCCGTTGCAGGTCGGTCCAGTCGTCCCCGCGCAGGCGCAGGTGGATGGGCTTTCCCTGGGCCGGGCCGCGATCCTGGGCGGACAGGTCGACCTTGATGCCAGGCATCTCGCGCAGCCGCGTCAGCAGGTCCTCCGCGATCTCATCGCCGTCGAAGGCGGGATCCACGCGCGTGGTGCTGATCGTGCCGATCAGGGGCAGGTCGAACCAAGGGACCTGCACGGTCGGGCGATCCTCCCACGGAATCATCTCGATCTGGATCTGACCGATCGTGTCGCGCGGCCCGCCCCCGCCGCCCGGCCCGCCGGTGGACAGGCCCCCGTCGCCCGCGAAGGCGAAGGCGGACTGGATGCCGGGCGTTTCCAGAACGATGCGCTCCGCGCGGGTCAGCAGGTCGTCCTTCTCCTGCAAGGACAGGTTGCCGCGGGCGCGCACGAACACGTTCGCGGCCTCGAGCTCC
>NZ_JARGZA010000039.1 GCF_030973515.1 Jannaschia maritima | reverse complement strand
CGGCCGTCCCGGGGGTGCCTTCGCGTTCGAGCTCACGGACGCCCAGTGGCGCGACCGGCTGACGGAGGCCGAATATGCAATCCTGCGCGAAAGCGGGACCGAGCAGCCCTTCTCCTCGCCCCTGGACGGCGAGACGCGGCCCGGCACCTATGCCTGCGCGGGCTGCGGCAACGTCGTCTACGACGGCGCCCACAAGTTCGACAGCGGAACCGGCTGGCCGTCCTTCTGGCAGGCCCTGCCGGGCGACGTGGTGGGCGAGCGTCCCGACCCCGCCATCCTGGGTCTGGCCATCGAGGCCTATTGCGGCCGCTGCGGGGGCCATCTGGGCCACGTCTTCGACGACGGCCCCCCGCCCACCGGCCTGCGACACTGCATCAACGGGATCGCGCTGGACTTCCAGCCCGCCACCGCATGACGGACCCCGCCGCCGGGACGGCGACCGCTCCGCCCCCCGACCCATAGGCCCGCATGGATGGAACGCGTCCTCGTCTCCGCCTGCCTTCTCGGCCGCCCGATCCGCTACGGCGGCGGCGACGAGCGGTCCGGGGCGGTGGCGATCCTGGAACGATGGCAGCGGGAAGGTCGCCTCGTCCCGGTCTGCCCGGAGGTCGCGGTCGGGTTCCCCACGCCCCGCCCGCCGGCCGAGATCCGTCTGACGGCGGAAACCGGGCGGTCGCCGGGCGACGACGTCCTCGCCGGCCGCGCCCGGGTGATCGAAGCGACCGGCGCGGACGTGACGGACCTCTACAGGCGGGCCGCGCACGACACCGCGACCCTCGCCCGGCGGCACGGTTGCCGCCATGCGATCCTCACGGACGGATCTCCGTCCTGCGGATCGACCTTCGTCCATGACGGGACGTTCACCGGGGCATCGGCGGCTCTCCGACGGGCGGGCATCCTGGTCTGGCCGCAGGGCCGGATCGCCGGGTCGGACGCCCGACTTAGGCACGGCGCCCCCGACCCAAGCTAGGGACACGGGCTGGCCGCGGCGCCCGCGGCATCGGACGGCGCGTCTGCCGTTTCGTATGCACGGGGGGTGTACGGGGGGTGTACAGGGGGTGTACGTCGTTATCCCCGCTTGAACCGCCCCGACGGCGGCCCTAACTCGTGTGTCGCGGGTTCTGCTCTTCTCGTCACACGTGGCGAAATTCCGGTGGCCTTAAGCAATTCCGAGGGGGCTGGCTCTGGCCGGATCCTGGTCCGGTTATCCGGCGCCCACCTGTATATACAGGTCCTCGGGAATGTCCGCCCGACGGTTGCTGCGGTTCCCGCGCCTTACCTTCCCAACAGCCAGATCGGTGCTGGCCGAACCGGCGCGGATTCGAGAAGCGTCACCATGGGTCCCAGACTTGCCCCGGCGGCATCTCAAAACCCCCGAACCGGCCCTGATGAAGCGCCCCAGCTG
>NZ_JARGZA010000038.1 GCF_030973515.1 Jannaschia maritima | reverse complement strand
CCGTCGTCGAGTTTCCCGAGCGCGTCCATGAGGTCGCCATCGACCTGGATCTCACCCGCGTCGACGCATTCCTTCAAGCGTTCGTAGCCGCATTCGTGCATGAACTTGTTCGGGGGATAGACGGATGTGAAGATCTCCGTGTTGGCGTCGCGCAGGGCATCCATGGACGCCACGAGGCCTTCGCCGGGGCTTCCGTCGACGAAGAGGCGTCCGATCAGTTCCGCCGGCGGGAAGGCGGCGGCGGCGATGGTACCGCTCTGGACCCGTTGCATCGCGCAACCGCCCTGCACCGACACGTAGCCCGCCAGCCGGACCCAGTGATTGTTCGGCATGTCGCAGCCCAGTTGCCGGTAGGCCCGGGTGATCGCCGCGTTCCGGTCGATGGCGGGGCCGATGCGGGTGATGTCGTTGACGTCCTCCATCACCATGTCCATCGCCTCGGCGCAGTTGGACGGGCAACGGGACACGGGGGCGTCCGGCGCCTGGGTGGTGGAGAAGTCATTCATCCTCGTCCCTCCCCGTTGGGGTCGGATCCAGGGATGGCACGAAGCGGTCCCGGATGGCGACGGCCTTCTCCTCCCGCGTCCTCAGCGGGAGGGCGACGATCCGCCGGAAGTCCGGGTCGGACCAAAGGCGGTCCCCCGTCAGGCACCACGCCTCCACCAGGTCCAGGAGGTGCCGTTCGGCCCCGAACCCCAGGGCCTGCGCCCGGGCCCGCGCCCGTGCGACGTGGTCGACCAAACCCTCCGTCCGGATCGGCCGGACGCCGTCGTACTTGGCGACGAGGGCATCGGCCACGCGCCGGTCGAAGGCGCGTTGCAGGCAGGGGACGCCCGCGTCCATCTGCGCCTTGGTCAATCGGAGCATCCCGTCACCCCATCGTGGCCGCGGCCGCATCAGTCGACCCGCGCGCCGCTTACCATCGGGTCGGACCGTTGGCGACGGCCGTCCGTCCCGTGGGCCGCAGATCGCGGACCGACCCTAGAGCCAGTCGCGCAGCACGGGGATCAGGGGCAGGTCGGCGGGGGGCATCGGATAGTCGCGCATGTCGCGGGGGCGGACCCAGGCCAGCGCCTGTCCTTCCGCGGGCCGGGGCGTGCCCCCCCATTTGCGGCAGGCGAAGAGCGGCATCAGAAGGTGGAAGTCGTCGTAGGCATGCGACGCGAAGGTCAGCGGCGCCAGGCAGGACGCCCAGGTGTCGATGCCCAGCTCCTCCCCCAGCTCGCGGATCAGGGCGGCCTCCGGCGTTTCGCCGTCCTCGACCTTGCCGCCCGGAAACTCCCACAGGCCCGCCATCGCCTTGCCGGCGGGGCGCTGGGCCAGCAGCACCCGGCCGTCCGGATCGATCAGGGCGGCGGCGGAGACGAGGATCGTTCGCATGGGGGCGGTGGTGACGCGGCGATGTGCCCGCGTCAATGGGACCGGATCCGCCACGGTCACGGTTCCAGATGCGCCTTCCCCCATGCGACCAA
>NZ_JARGZA010000037.1 GCF_030973515.1 Jannaschia maritima | reverse complement strand
CACCATCCCGGAGATCGAGCCGCGGCTGTTCTCCTTCAACGCGCCGTTCGGGGCTTGCCCCGATTGCGACGGGCTGGGGGCGGAGCTGTTCTTCGACGAACGGCTGGTTGTCCCGGACGTGACGTTGAGCTTGGCGAAGGGTGCGTTGGCGCCCTGGTCCAAGTCGAAGTCGCCGTACTTCCTTCAGACGATCGATGCCATCGCCGCGCAGTTCGGCTTCGACAAGAAGCTGGCGTGGAAGGACCTGCCGGCCGAGGTGCAGGGGGTCTTCCTGCGCGGATCCGGCAGGCAGAAGATCAAGTTCCGTTACGACGAGGGCGGCCGCGTCTACGAGGTCACGCGCGTCTTCGAGGGCGTGATCCCGAACATGGAACGCCGCTACCGCGAAACGGACAGTTCCTGGGTCCGCGAGGAGTTCGAGCGCTATCAGAACAACCGCCCCTGCAAGACCTGCGGCGGCTATCGTCTGCGCGAGGAGGCGAGGGCGGTGAAGATCGCGGGCCTTCATGTCGGTGAGGTGGTCGAGAAGTCGATCCGCGAAGCCGCCGACTGGATGGCGGAGGTTCCGTCGCACTTGTCCAAGCAGAACAACGAGATCGCCGCCGCCATCCTGAAGGAGATCCGGGAACGCCTGGGGTTCCTGAACAACGTGGGCCTGGACTATCTGACGCTGTCGCGGTCGTCCGGAACGCTTTCGGGCGGTGAATCGCAGCGGATTCGCCTCGCCTCGCAAATCGGGTCTGGACTCACGGGGGTGCTCTACGTTCTGGACGAGCCGTCGATCGGATTGCACCAGCGCGACAACGACCGGCTGCTGACCTCGCTGAAGGGGCTTCGCGATCAGGGAAATTCCGTGATCGTCGTCGAGCACGACGAGGAGGCGATCCGCGAGGCCGACTACGTCTTCGACATCGGCCCCGGCGCGGGCGTCCACGGCGGTCGGGTCGTGGCGCAGGGCACCCCGGCGGAGCTGGAGGCGAACCCGTCCAGCGTCACGGGCGACTACCTCGCGGGTCGGCGGATGATCCCCGTCCCCGAGAAGCGCCGCAAGGGCAACAGGAAGAAGGTCACCGTGGTCAAGGCGACCGGCAACAACCTGAAGGGCCTGACCGTGGACTATCCCCTGGGCAAGTTCGTGGCGGTCACGGGCGTGTCCGGCGGCGGCAAGTCCACCCTGACCATCGAGACGCTGTTCAAGACGGCCAGCATGAAGCTGAACGGAGCCCGTCAGACCCCCGCGCCGTGCGAGACGGTCAAAGGGCTCGAACACCTCGACAAGGTCATCGACATCGACCAGCGCCCCATCGGTCGGACGCCGCGATCGAACCCCGCCACCTATGTCGGCGCCTTCACTCCCATCCGTGACTGGTTCGCCGGCCTGCCGGAGGCCAAGGCCCGCGGCTACAAGCCGGGGCGGTTCTCCTTCAACGTCAAGGGCGGGCGCTGCGAGGCGTGCCAGGGCGACGGCGTCATCAAGATCGAGATGCACTTCCTGCCCGACGTCTACGTCGAGTGCGAGACCTGCAAGGGGAAGCGCTACAACCGCGAGACGCTGGAGATCCTGTTCAAGGGCAAGTCCATCGCCGACGTGCTCGACATGACGGTGGAGGACGCTCAGTCCTTCTTCCAGGCCGTGCCCAGCATCCGCGAGAAGATGGACGCTCTGATGCGCGTGGGCCTGGGCTATATCCGCGTGGGACAGCAGGCGACGACCCTGTCGGGGGGCGAGGCGCAGCGCGTGAAGCTGTCCAAGGAACTGTCGAAGCGGTCGACGGGCCGGACCCTCTACATCCTGGACGAACCCACGACCGGTCTGCATTTCGAGGACGTGCGCAAGCTGTTGGAGGTGCTGCACGAATTGGTGGAGTCTGGGAACACGGTCGTGGTGATCGAGCACAACCTCGACGTCGTGAAGACCGCCGATCACGTCATCGACATCGGCCCGGAAGGCGGCGACGGCGGCGGCACGCTCGTGGGGGCGGGGACGCCCGAGCAGATCGCCGCCCTGGAAGGCAGCCATACGGGCCATTACCTGGGACCGCTTCTGAACGCCCGGAAGATCGCGGCGGAGTAGCCGATCGATCGATCGAAGCGGCTTCCGGGTTATCCATATCGAAATCTATGGCATCTATAGGTCGGTTCGATGGGGTTGCGCGTTGGGGTAACGGTCCGGCTGTCCGTGTCTGCAAGCTGCATCACGAACTGAATGATGCGTTCCGGTTCGGTGATCGCCTGCGGCAGTTTGTGAACGTCGTCCGTTGACGGAAGGGGTTCACGATCGCGGACGTCGGGTGGTCATTTACGATTCCACGATCGTCGCCGCCGCCCTCTAATTCGGCTGAGACGCCCTCCTGACGGAGGATCCGCATCACGGTCAGGCCACCGACGACCGCCTGCGTATCATGAATCTGTTTCGGGACGCTGCTTCGGTCTGATTCCATCGGCCCCGGCCGGACCCGTTCCAAGATTTCGTATCCCCCTACCCCCCGCCCGCAAGCGGTGGAGACGTGGAGAATGTCATGTCGGGAATCGTTTGACTCGCGATGTTCACCGCATAGAACAAACGTAGAACATCGGTAGTTGCAGCCTTGCATGACGCAGATCATATTCCTTCCGGACCGTGCCGGACGGGGCGGCCCCCCTTTGCCTGCCGCCCCGGAGGCACCGCGACCCGGTGCCGTCTCCCTGTCGGAGGCGTGGGCCGTCCGTGCCTCCGATGCGGGGGTGGCGGGATTCGTCTTGGCGTCGCTGTCGCGCACCGGCGCCGTCCTGTGGGTCCAGGACCGCACCTCCGCGGCGGAGGCGGGCATTCCCTATCCGAACGCCTTGCATCGTCCGATCATCCGGGTCCGGTCGCGCAATGCGGCGGATGCACTGCAGGCGATGGAGATGGGATTGTCCTGTTCCGTCCTGTCCGCCGTGGTGGGCGAGATCTGGGGCGAGGCGCCGCGCGTCGATTTCACCGCCACGAAGCGGCTGGCGTTGCGGGCGGAACGGTCCGGGGTGTCCTGTTGGATCCTGCGGCGGGGCGCGTCGCCCGGCCTGTCGGCGGCACGCGACCGCTGGGCGGTGGAATCGATGCCTTCCGTTCCAAGCCTTTGGGACGATCGCGCGCCCGGACCGCCCCGGTGGCGGGCCGACCTGTTCCGCACGCGCGGCGGCCGTCCCGGCACGTGGATCGCGACGCATGACCGAACGACGGATCGCCTGCATCTGGATGCCGCGGATGGCGATGGACCTGCACCGCGCCCGGCGGAACGAGCCGGATGACGTGCCCTTGGTCCTGTCGGTTCCAGGACGTCACGGGCCCGTCGTCCACGCTGCGACCGCCGGGGCCGTGGCCCTGGGGGTGCGCACCGGCATGCGGGTGTCCGACGCGCAGGTGGCCGCGCCCGAACTGGTGGCGCGGGCCGCCGACCCCGTGGGGGATGCGGCCGCTCTGGATCGGCTGGTCCATTGGTCGAACCGCTGGTGCCCCTGGGCCATGGCGGACGGTGCGGACGGGTTGGTGCTGGACGTGACGGGGGCCGCGCACCTGATGGGGGGCGAGGATGCGATGACGCGGGACATCGTCGCCCGCTTCGCGGCGATCGGCCTGCGCGTGCGGGTCGCGGTCGCTCCCAGTCGGGGCGCGGCCTGGGCCCTGTCGCGGTTCGGATCGGATCGCGCCGTCTGCACCGACTTGGGCGACCTGGACCCACTGCCCGTCGCGGCCCTGCGGTTGGACGACGCCGCCTTGCAGACGCTGCATTGCCTCGGATTGAAGCGGATCGGCCTGTTGCGCGCCGTTCCGCGCGT
>NZ_JARGZA010000036.1 GCF_030973515.1 Jannaschia maritima | reverse complement strand
CTTGACGCGCGGCGACCTAGAAGGTATCTTCGACGCTCGATGAAGCGTCGAAGATACCTTCTAGGTCGCCGCGCGTGGGGGGTTGAGGGTAGGCGTTCCGGGAAGCCAAATCTCACAACGCTAAGTGGATTTCTTCGCGCCGACGCACAATCCGGCCGACTATCTTCTAGATCTTACTAGCCGTCACGCTTCCAGCTACTGCGCGCCGTTTGGGGGGTCCCCCCTACCCCCCTATGGGTCCCCTCAACCGCGTGGTCGAGGGGACGGTCGAGGGTGTCGCTGTCAGGCGATCGAGGTTGAGGTCTTTGCCTCGATCCGGGACAGCGCGCGGCGGACGGCGGTCGCGGTCCACGCCCCGCCGCGCGGCGTCTCGATACCTTCGTCGGTCAATGCCTTGGCGATGGTCCGCAGGCTGGCACCCGCGTTGCGGAGCGGTCGGACGATGGGCGCGATGCGCTTGGCATCGGCATCCGCCTTGGCACTGACGTGCTCGTTTCGACGCACGGTGTTGGGACGTAAGCCGCCCAACCGGACTCCTCGTGCCTTCGCCATCGCCAGCGCGGCTTTCGTCCGTTCGGATATGAACGTGCGCTCTTGCTCCGCAAGGGCGGCATAGACGTGCAGCGCGAAACGATCCGCGTCCGGCATCGCAGCAACGCGCAACTGTAGGTCCGCGTCCTCAAGCAGGTTGGCGATGAATGCGACGTTGCGAGACAGGCGATCGAGTTTCGCTACTAGCAGGACCGCGCCCGCGTCCTTCGCGGCCTGGACGGCTTTCGCCAGTTCGGGCCGGTCGGCGCGCGCGCCCGACTGGATGTCGGTATAGGTGCCGATCACGTTTGCGTCCGGACCGGCGCGGCCCGATAGGTAGAGGTCGAGGTCGCGGGCCTGCGCCTCGAGTCCGAGACCCGAACGGCCCTGTTGTGCGGTCGATACGCGGCGGTAGAGAACAAAGTCGGTCACGGTGTCATCCAATCATCAAACGTTGTGTCTGACACACTAGCATTATGACGCCAAAGCGCGATGATTCTTTAGCGCTAAATTGCTAACGTGCTTTCACACGATCACGCTGTAATGAGTATTGATATGACAGGTGCGGTAGACCAGGTCCGACCCATGGTTGCCGGTATCATGAACCTGATCCTGATCGTCGTCGCCCTGTGGCTGATCTGGCCCTTGTGACGATCGAGGTCCGCCTAGCCTCATCGGCATGAAAAAGGCCATCATCGCGGTGTGCGGGTTGAGGATGGCTTTGGGTCTGTCGTTAGATCCGGGACCGTGAACGGGTCGCGCCGGTCGCCATAGAGCGTCGCGCCATGTTGCGCGCGCTCTACGATCCATTGCGCGTATTCCTTTCCCGATGCACGGCACCCGCGACAGCGAAAGGTCTTCAGCACGTCCACGATAGGCAACGTGGTCGGGTATCGGTCGATCAGTTGTGCGGGATAGACGCGGTGCCAGTGGTGACACCGGGCACATGTTACAACGACCCGGTCGGCGGCGTTCAAGTCGGCAATCTGGAAGAGCTCCATAGGACCGATGTAGTTCAGGCGCTTAAAAACCATTATGGAACAAATGTAGAACGATGATACGGCACGCTCCAGCCGGATCCGGCTCCAGCATAAAAATGACTTAGCGTCAAAACGGACGGGATGGGCGCAGCAGAGAAACGCGCTCGCGTCAAAACTGAACCGATTGGTTCACTTCGTGCGCAGGGGGTGCCGGTCCGGCCGGCAGGTGCCGCGCGGGGGCGGGCCGGGGCAACGTCGTAGTGCGGGCTATGGGCAGGGCCGCAGCAGGTCGTCGGGGCGCACCGGAGATGGCCGATCATCTCCGGGCAATCTCCGGCGAATCTCCGGAGCGATTCCTCGTTACGAACCAGGGCGTTAGCCCGATCTACCGGAGATTCTGGAGATTCAGCGCCCCATCCGCCCGCCCTACATGCATGACGGCTAACGCCGTGCAAAAAGGATGAATCCACCATAGATTTCAAGGTCCGGGTGAATCTCCAGAATCTCCAGAATCATTCCATAACTCCATGTTATTGTTGAAGGAATTTTACCGGAGATTCACCGGAGATTGCCCGGAGATAGGATCCTATCTCCGGTGGGCCTCCGCCGCTATGCCGCCCCGCGCCCGCTGACGCCCGCCCGGACGACGCAAGGGGACCACCACCCCGCCGCCGGCCCCGCCATCGTGCTGGACGGGACGGGGATGCAGCGGGAAGTTCCTGTATGTTCGGGGGGCCTTCGACCCGGACGCCGCTGACGCGGCCACCTCCGGAACCGCCGCTTCGATCTTCGACAACGACCACAACGCGGACCGCGTCACGTGATCGTCGCGCTTCCGCAGGACGACCGTCAGCCCCCCGCCCAGACGGAACGGCGCGCCGTTGAAGCCGGCCAGGTAGCGGCCCAACGCGACGGCGCTGTATGCGTCTCGGGTCTTATTAAGGGACACCGGCAGTTCGGTATCGTCCAATCCGGCCAGGTCCGCGAGCTCCGACGACTTCGCGCCCCCGACAAGGTCCGGGTGATCCCTCCACCATTTCCGGAGCAGGGCCGTTAGCCCATCCGCCTCGCCCGCGGCCGCGAACATCTCGATCCCCGCCCGGTTCGCCTGCCAGGTGGTGAACGCCGGATGCGCGGCTTCGATGACGCCCCCGACGACATAAGACCACCCGGCGTAGGACGCCACGGAAGGCGCATGGCGCGGCGGCTGGCACCCGTCCGCCACCCAGTTCTGAATCAGCGTCAAGGCGGCCCATATCAGCCGTCCCCGGTTTGCTTCGACCCAGCCCAATAGGTCAGGATGCCTCCAGCCCGTGCGGGCCTTGGGATCAGCGCATCCCGCATCCAACCGGATGAGGGACAGACGACGCTGGAGTTCCGTCGCGAACCTGCAGTTGTTCGACGTGAAGACGATCGAGGACCGAACCGGTAGGCGGCGTTCCTCGGACCGTCCGAGTTCGCGGTCCGTGAAGGTCGTGCTCGTCAGCAGACTAGCCAGTGTAGGGCTGTCGATCTCTCCGCTGACATTGTCGATCAGCATCACAGGTTCGGCGGCCTTCACCGCAGTGAATAGCATCTTGCGCCGTTCCTCCTCGCTTCCGCTAAGCGGCGGCCGCGCGTTGCTGACGCCTGCGACGACGGTCTGGATGCACTCCGCCAACGCGGTCGCGCCGGTCCCGGCCACGGGCTTGCTGACCAGGGTCGCGGGAACCGGCCCGGAGATCATCGACCTGCAGAACGGTTCGATCAGTAGGCCCAACGCGTTCAACATGGATGCTGGCATGGCATCGTCGGACCGCCCATCGAGCCGGGCCTCGATGTCGTCACGGCTGACGCCATCGAAGGGAAAGTCAGCCATGAGCTCAATCACGATCAGGCGGATCGCCTCGGCCACGTCCTGCGCCCGCGCGTAGGATGACGCCCATTCCCCGACGGCGGGGATATGGAGCCCGGCCGGGGGTGCATACCAGGTCCGCGATTCCGGACAGTAGCCGGGCCGCATCTGTAGCGAACCGTCCGCGCCGAACGCGGGCGCGCGGCTGACCCCGGCCAAATACGGCAGGGGCAGGTTCGGCTGATTGTAGAGGGCCGCGGCGACATCCCGCGGCATTGAAACGTCAATCATGCGGTTATCACCGGCCTCCCGATAGTGGGGGATCAGCGCCGCCGCTGCGAACGAGTCTAGGCGCAATACTTCGACCACAGCCGAGTCCTCTTCCTCTACCTGCGCCACACGGGCGATCTCGCTGCCGTGCCGGAAGAGGGTCGGATTATCCGCGTGCTTCGTCTGAAGGTATTGGTAGGCATGGCTGCACAATTTCAGAAAGCCGTCGCGGCCGACGACGTTCGTCGCTCGACCCTTCGGCGCGGCCGTCCTCGACCGCTCCGCCATATCGACATGCGACTCGCAAAGGCGGAACGCGGTCGAAAACCACCGGTCATCGAAGCTGGGCCAAGTCTGTTGAACCCACTTTGCGAGGTCGTCACGTTCGTCCGGCCCGGCCTTCCCCCGTGCGACCCCCATGACGACATGCAGGATCTCGGCGGTGCGCACCGGGCGGTCGAGATCGAGTAGCGGGTCGATAGCCGCATTCGCCGCCGCCACGTTCATCGCAGGTGCGCCGGCGACGGCCGTCCATTCCTTATCGCTGACGCTCTTTCTTAGCTTTTCGCCGGCCTTCGTCAGCTTCATTCCGCGTGGTGTGGGCACGCCTTCCGCGATCGCCGCTGACGCGGCGTCGAATTCATTCGTATCTGTCATTCTGTTATCCGATCGGATCGGCCGCCTGTTGCATTGGTATCGCTCAATGCTACAAGGACTCAATCATGTTGACTTGAGGCCGGGCGCGCTTTCGCGCGTCCGGCCTTTCTCGTTCATGCGGCGATGGATTCGACTTCGACCCCGCATGGCATTTCGGCTACGCGGTCGCTCCAGAACGTGATAGGAATTTGCGCATCCGCGACAACGGGATCGTCAACAGGCTCGCCAGCCTGATATCGCATAATTCCGAATTCGTCCTCGTCTCGGCGGAAGCACCCTGCAACATGTGCGATCGAGAATGCTGCACGACCGTCACCGATGGCGGTCCGCAATTGATGGATGTCGACGCGGAGCTCGTCAGCCTTCAGACGTGCAATTGTGACTTCGAGGTGGTGATAGAGGTGCTCGCCCGCATGGAGTATTAGTCCCCTCGTCCATGGATCATAATGATCCGATTGTTCGAGCATCAGGACGCGCGCGAGCGCTTCCTTACGGGTGTTGTCCGAGTTTGGGACGGGTGTCATCGATGCCCGCATCGCGCGGGCGGTCAGTAGATAGGCCCGCGATCGTTCGAGCCGATTATCATCATTCTGGTACATGTTAACCTTGAGTGTTTGAGTGAGGTTCGGACGGCGCGCCCCGGCGTTGGGATGCACCGATCCGCCCCACCGCCGCTGACGCGGCAATGGGTGCGAATTTCAAAGTTCGGGGAGGGTCGAGCGGGCTAGCCGCGCGACCACGTGGGCCAGGCCCCGGCGGCCTGAAGGGCTGCAATCTCTTCGAATACGTGCGGCGCGCGGGGGCGGCCGCACGCGGGGCATGGGCCGTCCATCCTGCAGCCCAGCGCTGACAGGAACGTCAGGGCGACGTCGAGGGCCCTCCCGTCCCGCGACGGCGCTGTCGCAGCCGGCGGGGGAATCTTTGCCAAGGCTCGATCAATTTTGCTGGCCGCACTGGACGAAAGGTCGATTAGGTCCAGCAGGGTGCGGAGGCGCGGCTTGAGTCGCTCGCCGTCGAGGATGACGCCAATCGAGGCGATTGAGTCCTCCAACACAAAGTGCAAATCGCTGATCGGGTCAGCACTCACGGTAGCACTCACAGTAGTCTGCCCCTCGTTCGCGCAGGGCGGGCTGGAGCGGCCCGTCAGGCGGTCGACTCAAGCCTAGCGCCGCCATGCGCGCTTGCATCTCTATGATCGCCTGGTGGGCCTCCCCGCCGTCCTCTTGCGCTTCGTGATCCGCGGCGGAATTTGAATAGCTGCTCAACGTCCGACCCGCATGGAGCGACAGGACCCGACTGATCTTCTGCAAGTCAGCCGGGGATGCACCCTCCGATCTTAGGCGGCCGTGGGCTTCCCGGAGATGATCCGAAAGGCGACCTAACAGCCGCAGTAGGTCAGCCGCCGTATCGATCTCGATCGTCTCGGCATCGGTCGAGGCTTGACGCTGGAGCCATTGGACGCGCGCCCGGACATCCGAGCGGTTCCGCAGCCGGTATCCCATTTCCTTCTCGGATGGGCGTCGGATGCCTTCATTGGCTTCGACCACGGAGTCGACCCCGGACAAACCCGCCGCCAACGCGCGGGCGAACCGCTCGTGGCGCGCGTTCTTCAACGCGGTCGCGCCGGCTTCCGCGGGACCCGACGAACCGGTGGTTTCGGACGGTTCGGCGACGGTAGGACGGGACGTCCGTCCCGCCGCACCGGGGTATCGGGAACGGGCTTCTTGATCTTCGCCACCGGTCACGCCCCTTTCCGCTTCGCGTCATAGGCCCGCGCGGCTGACATCCTTTGCGCGCGCGGCAACCCGCGGATGCGCTCGATCTCGGATGCATCATCATCATCTCCGTCGCCACCCTCTGCATTGGCGGCCAGGATGACGCGGAGATCCTGCCCGGTCGGTGTGGACCACAAAGAGTCGACCAGTTCTTCGACATCGCTTCCCGATCCATCGAAACCGGCACCGGTAGATAGGTGATGCACTCCGATTGGTGTCTCACCGATCGCCTTTAGCAGGAAATCGCGCGGCCCCTCGTCCAGACCATCACGCGCCAATCTACGATCTGCAGCGGCGCGCATCTTCAGTTCGCGTATTTGTTGTTCGGGTGTCATCTGGTCGGCTCCAGTTGATCGATATCGACGGCGGCATTTCGGGCGGTCGCTTCCATTCGGTTGGTGACAAGCGGAAGCGTATCGCGGAGCCATTCGAGCATGTCGTCGAGCGGGAGGATCATCTTGTTGTCGCCATCGACTTTATAAGTTCCGACCGCGCGGACCGGGCACCGGAATACATCTCGGATAGCTGTCAGTTGTTGACGCGTCAGGCGCATGGCGATTGCCAGGTCCCGCAGCGTTATTCCTAGATTCTGCATCATCGTGCGATCTGTCCTAACTGGTTTCATATTGGACGAATTACGGTCAATTCGGCTCGGTGAGACTGAATTGCCCTGGAGCGAGTCGGTCTGGCAACATCTCGACCAAGTCGGTAAAACGGGCAGGACGACGGAGTACCGCGGGACCATAATCCCGCCCCATGCGGATGGTATCGCGGAACCATGATCCGCGTCGTCCTCCGCCACCTCGCCCATCGTCGTGCTGACCGTCAGCGCGTGGTCGACGATGCCGACACGGCGATCGAAGTGCATGGCATCGGTGCCTGCGATGTGGTCCGCTTGCAGGCAGCCGACGCCGCGCTCGCCGGACGGGATGCGCGCCACCTGTGGCGGGTCGAGTCCGAGGTGCGGCGACGCCTTCGTCTTCCTTGCCGGCAGGCGGATGCGTCCGCTCGCCGGGCGGAGAAGGCATAGCTTCCCCGTCCCCCTGTGTTCCGGGGGTCGATCTCGGCGTCGTGCTGGGTGTCGAGGCGGCGCGTGGCGGCGCTAGCCGGGCCTAGGGTGCGATCCGTGCGGCACGATCAGTCGTTCGATGGCCTTGTCGAGGCGTTCCACAGCCGTCTGTGACCCACTTCTAGACTCTCTTGTATTTGAGCCTGACACGAAAGTAGGCCCACCCCCTGCCCTTTTCAGGCGGCGCTTGAGCCATGTCCGCCACCGTCGACCTACTGCGCCTGCCCGAATGCGGATTACGTTCGTCAGGTTGCGCATCCGACTGACACGGCGTTCCTCGATCACGATCAGGCCCAGCGCCGCCGCCAGCCGTTGGGCGCGTTGCGCGATGGCGCGGCATACCCCTGAGCGGTCCGCAATCTCTTTGACACTCAGACAGGATTTGCCGCGCTGCATGATCTCCTCTCCGATCACCCCCACGACGGCGAATTCGCCGGGGGTGAAAGCGTCGGCCATCTTCACCGGGACGAAGCCCAGCGCCGCCCGACGACGACGGACATGGCGGCGGTCCTTCCATGTCGAGGCCCGGCGTCTAGTGGGTCCCATCGCTCGCAACGTTGCACCCGACTTCTCCGTCTGGCGTCGTGCACGTCGCAGCGCCTCGACTGCGCCGATCTCGGCATCGATCGCCGCCAAGTCGTCGGCGCTGATATGTCCCGTGATCGCAGCCTTGCAGGCGTCCCGGCGGATCCCGGCTAGGTCATCACCACATGCAATACGCTCGCGCGCCACATGATGACAAAAAACACATGATGCATGCATCGGACACCCTTCCCAAAGCGGGTGCGCGCGCATAGACTCAGTGCATATCAGGGCATCTGAGGTGTTTACGCACCCATGATGTTTTAGAGGAGGGTCGTCCTGCCAGGGGCGGCCCTTCTCGCGTTTTGGCAGCTTTGCCGGTCGGCAGGGGAGTCGGCAAGCGCCATTAACCACGGCGCCTGACCCCGATCCCGCAGCCGGAATGGTTCTCCTGACACACGTTCCAGTGCGTTAGCGCTAATCTGCTTTCGTGCCTTCGCGCTGACGCGCGGACGCGGTATCACGCTGTCATGCAAACGATCATAGTCGCCTCGCAAAAGGGTGGGGCTGGAAAAACGAACCTCGTCAGAACGTTATCCGTCGCCGCGACGGGTGACGGGATGCGCGTCGTGGTGGTGGATCTCGATCCGCAGGGGTCACTTAGGGCGTGGTGGGATGCACGGGAATCGGACGCACCTGCACTTGTCGAGGCTCCGGTCGAGGCTCTTGGAAAGACTTTGAAGGGCCTCGCATCGGATTTCGATTTGGCGGTCATCGACACGCCGCCCAGCGCCGGAGACTGGCTGACGAAGGCGTTCCGCGCGGCGGACCTACTAGTGATTCCCGTCAAGCCAGGCCCTGACGACCTCCGCGCGGTGGGGTCCACGATCAGCGCCGCGACCGCCGCGAAGGTGCCGTTCGCCTTCGTCGTCAGTATGGCGAAGCCGCGGTCCCGAATGCTGGAGGCGACGATCCGCGCGCTTGCCGCGCATGGCCGCGTTGCGCCTGCGCAACTGAACGACCGCGCCGCGTATCTCGACGCGGCCGTCGATGGATCGGGCGTGACGGAAGGATCGGACGTGAAGGCCCGCGACGAAGCGGCCGCGCTTTGGCACTACGTGAAAGGACTCCTCGATGGCTAAGACCCCCGACCTGTCGGCCGCGATCACGCCGACGCCGAAGCGAAAGCTCAGCGCGACGAAGACAACGAAGGCACCGCCCCGCGCCGCCTCGACCTCGACGGAGTCGACCTCGATCGAGACTGCTAAGAAACCAGTCGAGGCGAAGGCGGGTGGGTTGAACCGGCCGGGCGGCAAGCGGATGTCGATTACGTTCAATCTGGACGACGCCAAGCGCCTGCGCATTGCCGCGATGGATGCAGGCGAACCTGTCTCGACGTTGGTCGAACGGTGGGCCTTGGAAGGTTTGGAGCGGTTCGAAGGAAAGCGGTAAAGTGCGTTAGCGCTAAGGCGTCATGGCGCTGACGCGCCTGCGCACTATGGCGCGAACCTGCTAAGGTTGGGCCGTAACGTGATCGAGGGAAGCCATTGAACGAAGACAAACGCCCGCCGCGCGTCGAACCGAAGGTGAAGGCCGCGCCGCGCATCCGACAAGTCTACTGGTGCAAACTGCCCGATGATGCCCAGCTACCGGAATTCTGGAAGACCCGGCCCGTCGTCGTCATGTCGAAGAAAACGACGTTGCGCGGCAAGGTCACGGTCCTGCCGATGACGACGAAGGCGCAACCCGACAACCCGTATGCCCATCCGATGGACTCGCCGCTGGAGCTGGGCAAGTCGTCATGGGTCATCTGCGACCACTTCATGACCGTCGCGGTCAGTCGGTTGGTGCCTCATCGGCAGAACATCCCTCGGATCTCGCAAGAGGACTTGGAGGAGATCAAGCGGTTGGCCCTACTGTCGTTGCCCTACTAGTTTCGTTGACAATAATAGTGTGCACCACTATCTCACCGTTAGACACGGCGCGGGCAACCGTGACCGCTTCCCGCTTTCGGGCGGGAGATAGACGCGAGGGGGTGGCATGGCCGCCCCCTTCGCTCTTTTGGATTTCAAATTCCGAGAACGGTGCCAGGATCGAGATCCTCGATTCATGTGTTATCACGTTGATCTAGCTGAATAATTTCAGTACAATCCACGCTATGAAGACACCTCGTAAGATCTCTATCGTGTTGTGCAGGACCGCACGGCGGATTCGATCAGTCGAGATCGAGCGCTTTGCGGTATTATACAGTGATATCAAATGCTTAAGGCAACTTGACGCGCGGCGACCTAGAAGGTATCTTCGACGCTCGATGAAGCGTCGAAGAT
>NZ_JARGZA010000035.1 GCF_030973515.1 Jannaschia maritima | reverse complement strand
TCGGTCGCCAACATGGACCGCATCCGGCGGGTGACGAAGCGCGTGGGCCGGGAGGTCGCGAACGGCGCCGAGGTGACCGTCGTCGTCTGTGCGATGGCCGGCAAGACCAACGAGCTGCTCGGATGGGTGAACGAGAGGGGCCCCATGCACGACGGCCGCGAATAGCACGCCGTCGTCAGCCCGGGCGAGAGCGTAACCGCGGGCCTCCTCGCCCTCGTCCTGCAGGAGAACGGCATCGTCGCCCGGTCCTGGCAGGGCTGGCAGGTGCCCTTGAGGACGTCCTCCGCCCACGGATCGGCCCGGATCGAGGAGATCCCGACGGCAAACCTGGATGCTAGGTTCGCCGACGGCATGACGGTCGCCGTGGTCGCGGGCTTCCAGGGCATCAGCGCCGAGGGGCGGATCACCACCCTGGGCCGTGGCGGCAGCGACACGACGGCGGTGGCCTTCGCCGCGGCCTTCGACGCGATCCGCTGCGACATCTATACCGACGTGGACGGGGTCTATACGACCGATCCGCGCATCGTGGGCCGCGCGCGCAAGCTGAACAGGATCTCGTTCGAGGAGATGCTGGAGCTGGCCTCGTTGGGGGCCAAGGTCCTGCAGACGCGGTCGGTGGAGCTGGCGATGCGCTACAAGGTGCGCTTGCGCGTCCTGTCCAGCTTCGAGGAAATGGGCGACGACGCGGGCACCCTGGTCTGCGCCGAGGAGGACATCGTGGAAAGCAACGTGGTTTCCGGCGTGGCGTTCAGCCGCGACGAGGCGCAGATGACCCTGGTCAGCGTGGCCGACCGGCCCGGCGTGTCGGCGGCGATCTTCACGCCCCTGGCCGACGACGGCGTGAACGTCGACATGATCGTCCAGAACATCGCGGAGGACGGGCGCACGGACATGACGTTCAGCTGCCCCGTCGACCAAGTACCCCACGCCCGCGCCGCGCTGGAGGCCGCGAAGGATCGGGGCGAGATCGAGTTCCACGACCTGGTCGCCGACACGGAGGTGGCGAAGGTGTCCGTCGTCGGCATCGGGATGCGCAGCCATGCGGGCGTGGCGGCCAAGATGTTCCGCGCGTTGTCCGGTTACGGGGTCAACATCAAGGTCATCACCACATCCGAGATCAAGATCAGCGTCCTGATCGATCGCAGGTTCATGGAACTGGCGGTGCAAGCCCTGCACGAAGTCTTCGGCCTGGAACGGGCCGGCTGACGGGCGTTCATCCTGTCGCATCCGTCTTGGAACAAACCCGGCTTTGCATGTGTTTCGCCGTGGACGGGCAGGTGCAGGAATGACGACATGGCGGATGGATTGATCGCGGTCGTCTATGTCAGTCGGGCGATATGCCCCGTCCGGTCCGTTCCGGAGGCGGCGATCCACTTAGACAGCCGCAGGCGCAACTCGGCGATGGGCATCACTGGCCTCCTGCACCGCGAGGACGACCACTTCGCGCAGTATATCGAAGGCCCCGAACGGGCCATCGATGCCCTGATGCAGCGCATCGACAACGACTGGCGGCATACGGACCTTCGGATTCGACATCGCGGTCCGATCGGCAGGCGGTTGTTCACTGGCTGGGCGATGGCGTTCACCGACGAGGGGACGCGGCGCTTCGCTGCAGTCGGATCGCCGCAATTCATAGGTCGCGCCGACGGCCCGGCACTGCATCTCTTCTTCGCCGCGGCCCGCCAGGCCGACCGCCTCGCTCTGGCCTGCATCGACTGAGGGGCGCGCTTCCCCTGCCCGACCCGTCGGGCTAGGCCCGTCCCATGGACGCGACCGCCACCGACCCCGCCGCACCCGCCGCCGCCCCGCAAGCCGGCCGCCTGCCCGTCGTGTTCATCCTGGCCACCGTGATGATCGAGGCGATGGGCATCGGCCTGATCCTGCCCGTCATGCCAGACCTCCTGCGGCAGGTGCAGGACGCGGATCTGTCCCGGGCCGCGTTGTGGGGGGGCGTGCTGGGGTCGGTCTATGCGGTGATGCAGTTCCTGTTCTCGCCTCTGCTGGGGAACGTTTCGGATCGGTTCGGTCGCCGGCCCGTCTTGCTGATCTCCATGGGGGTGATCTGCGTCGACTACGTCGTCATGGCGCTCGCGGGCTCGATCTGGGTGCTTTTGGCGGGGCGGATCGTGGCGGGCATCGCGGCGGCCACCATGTCCACGGCGCAGGCGTTCATGGCCGACATCTCACCCCCCGCGAAGAAGGCGCAGAACTTCGGGCTGGTGTCGGCCGGGTTCGGGCTGGGCTTCGTGCTGGGGCCCGCCGTGGGCGGATTGCTGGCGGAGCTGGGGCCGCGCGCCCCGTTCTGGGCCGCGGCGATCCTGACGGGGGGCAACTTCCTGCTCGGGCTGTTCGTTCTGCCGGAAACCATGCGCCGCCCTCGTCCGTTCCAGTGGCGCCGCGCCAACCCCCTGGGCGGCCTCCTGGCCATCGGCGCCCTGCCGGGGTTGCGGTTGCTGATGGCGGTCTGGTTCTTCTATCAGGTCGCGAACTGGGTCTATCCGGCGGTCTGGGCGTACTTCACGCAGGCCGCGTTTGGGTGGGATCCGGCGATGGTGGGCGGTTCCCTGGCGATCTACGGCATCTCCATGGTCGTGGTTCAGGGAGGGCTGATCCGTCTGCTGATCCCGCGCCTGGGGGAACGGCGGACCGTGGCTTTGGGCCTGCCCTACAACGCGCTGATCCTGGCCTGCGTGGCGTTCGTGCCGAACGGGTGGATGATGCTGCTGCTGGTGCCGTTCAGCGCCCTGGGGGCGGTCGTGGCGCCCGCGGTGCAGGGCCTGGCGAGCCGCATCGCGCAGGACGATCAGCAGGGGGAGTTGCAGGGCGTGCTGGCGTCGATCACCGCCGTCGCCGCCATCGTGTCGCCCTTGCTGATGAACACCTCGTTCAGCTGGGCCACGACCGTTCCGCGCGACTTCCCCGGCGCGCCGTTCCTCCTGGCCTGCGCGCTGATGTGCGTAGCCGCGACGATGGCTTGGCGCCGGGTCGGCGCGATCCCGGAACGCGCCGCCGCTTGAGCGGCGGCCGGCCCGCGTCAGATCGACAGGGCGCGTTCGAACACCGCCCGATCGACATTGCCCCCCGACGCGACCGCGACGCAATCGGGGCCGTCCCCGAACATCGCCGCCGCCAGCGCGACCGCGCCGCCCGGTTCCAGGACGATGCGCAGGTGCCGCCAAGCGGCCTCCATCGCCCTCAACGCCTGCATCTCGGTCACGACGGCGCCGGGCCCGCACAGGTCGCGCATGACGCCGAAGGTCAGTGCGCCGGGCTGTGGCGTCAGGATGGCGTCGCACAGGCCGCCCGCTTCCGCCGGATTGCGTTGGATCGCGCCCGCGGCCAGCGACCGCGCGACGTCGTCGTAGCCTTCGGGTTCGACGGGGTGGACCGTGGCGCGCCCCTGCAGGGCCAGGGCGATGCCGGCGGTCAGGCCGCCCCCGCCGCAGCAGACCAGCACGCGGTCGACACCGTCGGGCATGTCGTGCCCGATCTCCGACCCGCAGGTTCCCTGACCCGCGATCACGCGCGCGTCGTCGAAGGGCTTGATCAGGGTCAGGCCGCGCGTTTCGGCCAGTTCCGCGCCCAAGGTGTCGCGATCCTGGCTCCCTCGGGCATAGGTCACGACCTCCGCCCCATAGGCGCGGGTGTTCGCGACCTTCACCGTGGGGGCGTCGGACGGCATCACGATCACGGCGGGGATCCCGTGCAGCGCGGCGGCATGCGCGATGCCCTGCGCGTGATTGCCGCTGGAGAAGGCGATGACGCCCCGCGCGCGATCCCCGTCCGGCAGGCCCGATATCGCGGCATAGGCCCCGCGGAACTTGAAGCTGCCCGTGACCTGCAGGCATTCGGCCTTCACCCAGATGCGGCGGCCCGCCTCGGCGTCGAGCAGGGGCGCGTTCAGCAGGGGCGTGCGGCGGGCATGACCGCGGATGCGGTCCGCCGCGGCGTCGATGTCGGCCCGCGTGGGGATCGTGGCAAAGGGGTGGGTCCAAATGGTCATGCGGTCGGTTGTGTGGGGCGAACGACCGGCGCGCAACGATGATGTTGTGAGGGGTACAATGGCAGGTTGAGCGATCCACTCGCGGCGGGCGGGGGCCGGGGGTGACTCGGGGCTTCGATCCGATGCTGCCGCGCTAGATCAGCATCGTCCACTCGTTCAACGCCTCCAACGCCTCCGGCTCGTCGAGGAAGGGGACGTGGCCTCGGTCGGGGACGTCGGCGAAGATCATGTCGGGGCGGCGCCGCCGCATCTCGGCCGCGGTCCCGGCCGATAGAAGATCGCTGTTCGCACCACGGATCAGGGCCAGGGGCAGGCCGTCCAGGGCGTCGAACAGGGGCCAAAGGTCCGGCGCGGGCTGGGCGCCCCCTTCCAGCACGGCGTCACGCAGGCGGGCGTCGTAGGTGATCTCCAGACCATCCGCCGTTTCGCGGTAATGCTTGGCGGCTTCCTCGCGCCAGCGCTCGGCGGGAACGTGGGCGAACCCTTCCATCAGGGTGGCACGCATCAACGCCGCCTCCTCCAGCGTCGCGGCGGCGGGGGGCTTGCCGACATAGTCGCGGATCGCGTCGAGCCCGTCTGCCATCAGTTCGGGTCCGATATCGATCAGGCAGACGCCCGACAGGCGCGCCTTGTGCGTCAGGGCCAGCGCCATGGCGATCAGACCGCCCCTCGACGTGCCCAGGATCGCGGCGCGGGGCAGTCCCAGGTGATCGAGCAATTCGACCGCATCGCGCGCTTCCGTCGGGATGGAGTAGGTGCGCCAATCCGGTGCGCGCTGCGACTTGCCCCGCCCGCGGTAATCCATGCGGATCACGCGATGCTCGCCCAGCAGATAGGGCAGGACATAGTCGAAGTCGGTCGCGTTACGGGTCAGGCCGGACAGGCACAGGATCGGCTCGCCGTCGCCCTGATCCTCGTACCACAGGCGCAGGTTGTCGGAGGATCGGAACTCGGGCATCGGCGTGGTCCTTCGTCGGCGCGGCGCGCAAGGGAGGGCGTCGTCAGAGCCCCTCGATCAGGTCCGGCAGCCCCACCAGGTCGGGCAGCACGTGCGCGGGCGTTCCCGGCAGGCGGTCCATCGGCAGGCCGAGGCGGTTCACCCAGACCGACACGAAGCCGTAGGACGCAGCTCCCGCCGCGTCCCAGCCGTTGGACGACACGAAGGCCACCTGCGCCGGATCGCAGTCGAAGGTACGGCCCACCAGGTCATAGACGGCCCGCGCCGGCTTGAAGACGCCCACCGTCTCGACCGACAACGTATGGTCCAGATGCCGTGCGATCCCGGCGGACTTGACCGCCGCCGACAGCATCTCAGGCGAGCCGTTCGACAGGATGCCGGTGCACAGGTCCGCGGCCTTCAACGCCTTCAGCATTTCGGGCACCTCGTCGAAGGCGGCGAGGTCCCAGTACAGCTGCAGCAGGCGCTCGCGCAGGGAGTCGCCGGACAGGCCCGCCCGTTCCATCGCCCAGTCCAGGCCATCCTGCGTGACCTGCCAGAAATCCGCATGCTCGCCCGTGATCGCGCGCAGCCAGGTGTATTCCAACTGCTTCGTGCGCCAGTCGGCGGACAGGTGTTGCCAGGCATCCGCCAGCTCGGGGAAGTCGTCGCCCGACGCCGCCTGCCGGGCGGCGGCGTTTACGTCGAACAGCGTGCCATAGGCGTCGAAGATGATCGTCTCGATCGCCATCGCGGTCAGGCCAGGTTCTCGGGGCGCGGCATGCCCATCACGTGATAGCCGCCGTCGACGTGGATCACCTCGCCCGTGGTGAACGCGCCCGCCTCCGACGCGAGGTAGAGCGCGGTGCCGCCCACCGCCTCCAGGGTCGCGTTGGAGCGCATCGGCGCGTTGGCCTCCGCGTGGCGGAAGGTCCGGCGCGCCCCACCGATCGCCGCGCCGGCGAGCGTCTTCATCGGCCCGGGCGAGATGGCGTTCACGCGGATCCCCTGACCGCCCAGGTCGGACGCCAGATAACGGACCGACGATTCAAGCGCGGCCTTCGCCACCCCCATGACGTTGTAGAACGGCATGACCCGTTGCGACCCGTCGAAGGTCAGCGTCAGGATCGTGCCGCCGTTCGTCATCAAGGGCGCAGCCCGCCGCGCGACCTCGATCAAGGAATAGCAGGAGATGTCGAGCGAATGCTTGAAGTTGGCGCGCGTGGTGTCGACGAATCGACCCGTCAGCTCCGCCTTGTCGGAGAACGCGATGGCGTGGACCACCACGTCCAGCGGACGCCCGTCGTCCAGCGCGGCGAAGGCCGCGTCGAGCGATGCATCGTCGGTGACGTCGACGTCCAGCGTCGTGGTGCTGCCCACGCTTTCCGCCAGCGGCGCCAACCGCTTGCCGAACGCCTCGCCCTGATAGGTAAAGGCCAGATCCGCGCCCGCAGCTGCCAATGCCCGCGCGATGCCCCAGGCGATGGACCGATCGTTCGCCACGCCCATGATCAGGGCGCGCTTGCCGTTCAGGTCCATCATGCCGATCTGTCCGTCCAAACTATCCGTCCCGTGACGTAGGCCGCGCGCATTCGGGGGGTCAAGGCGAAGACCCTGCCGCGTCGTCCGATAGGCCGGAGCGCACCAGGATCACGTTCGGATACCCGACACCATCGATCAGGTAGTCGGTGCGGCCGACGTTCCGAAAGCCCATGCGGCCGTAGAACCCGATGGCGGGCGCATTCTCGGCGTTCGTCGTCAACCATGCACGGTCCGCGCCGTCACGCGCCAGGATATCCAGACCACGTCCCAGCAGGACGGCACCGATCCCGCGGCCGTGATGCCTGGGCTGCAGGTAGAGCGTCGTCACCTCCGCCGCGCCGCAAGCGGGAATGGGCCCGGGATTGCGGCTCGACACGGTGACGTAGCCGATCGGCCCCTCCTCCGCCTCCGCCACGACGGTCGCGTCGCCATCCGATGCAAGCCGTGCGGCCACGGCAGCGGGCGCGTAGCAGTCCAGGACGTGCCGCGCGAACATCGGCGCCACACCGCGTCGCAGATAGGTCCCCGTCCACACCTCGATCGACAGGGCGGCCAACGGGGTCGCATCCCCCGGGCAAGCGGGTCGGTAGGCGATCAATTCCGATGCTTCGAGATCACCACCGTCCCGTTGGTCCCGCCGAAGCCGAAGCTGTTGGACAGGACGCTGTCGATCTCCACCCCTTCCCTCAGTTCGGTGACGATCTCCGCGGGCTTCAGTTCGGGGTCCAGCGTGGTCACATTGATGGACGGCGCGAGGAAGCCCTCGTTCATCATGATCATAGAATAGATCGCCTCCTGCACGCCGGTGGCGCCCAGGGAATGGCCGGTCATCGACTTGGTGGACCCTATGGGCGGCGTGGTCCCTTCGCCCCAGATGTTGCGGACGGCCACGACCTCCTTGATGTCGCCGACGGGCGTGCTGGTGCCGTGGGCGTTGATATAGTCCACGCTGCGCCCTTCGGGCAGGGTGGACAGGGCCAGGCGCATGGCGCGTTCGCCGCCTTCGCCCGACGGTGCCACCATGTCGGCACCGTCGCTCGTCGCGCCGTAGCCCGTCACCTCGCCATAGATCGTCGCGCCCCGGGCGATGGCGCGGTCGCGTTCCTCCAACACCACGACGCCCGCGCCGCCCGCGATCACGAAGCCGTCCCGCGTCGCGTCGTAGGGGCGCGACGCCGTCTCCGGCGCGTCGTTGTACTTCGACGACATGGCACCCATCGCGTCGAACAGGCAGGACAGGGTCCAGTCGACCTCCTCCCCCCCGCCGGCGAAGACGACGTCCTGCTTGCCCCACTGGATCTGCTCGACCCCGTTGCCGATGCAGTGCAGCGACGTCGTGCAGGCCGAGGTGATGGAATAGTTCACGCCCTTGATCCCGAACGGCGTGGCCAGGCAGGCGGAGTTGGTGCTGCTCATGCAGCGCGTCACCATGAACGGCCCCATGCGCTTGGGGCTGCCCTTGTTGATGACGGTATCGAAGGCGGTGAAGAAGTTGGACGTGGACGGCCCGCCCGAGCCCATGACCAGGCCCGTGCGCTCGTTGCTGACGTCCGACTGGTCCAGCCCGCTATCCGCGATGGCGCGTTCCATCGCGATGTAGTTGTAGGCCGCGCCCGGCCCCATGAACCGCAACTGCCGCTTGTCGATATGATCCTCCAACACGATGTCGGGGACGCCGTGGACCTGGGAGCGGAAGCCGTGTTCGGCATAGGACTCGCTGAACGTGATCCCGGACCGGCCCGCGCGAAGGCTGGCCTCCACCTCGTCGGGCGAGTTGCCGATCGGGCTGACGATGCCCATGCCGGTGATGACGACGCGTCGTTGCATCAGCATACTCCAATTCTCGGTAGGCGTATCGCGACGGATGCGCTGCGTGACGGACGCATGGACGCCGTCAGGCCGCTTCGTTCGACGCCCAGGCCCAGCATGCTTCGCGCTGTGCGAGTTCGGCCGCCTCGGGATCGTCTTCGGGCGCGGCCTTCTTCAGCCGCACCAGCTCGCGGTGAAAGCCCGGGCCGCAGCGGCCATCGTCCCCACGGACGACGAGGGACGCCAGCATCGGCAATCCCGCGTCGGCGCAACGTCCCATCGTGTCGCACAGGAACTTCCCCATCGCCGCAGCCTTTCCCTGGCTCCAGACCACCTTGGTCCCTGTCAGCGCCTCGTGGAACGGCTTGTACGCGATCGTCTCCCCCTTCGCGGCGACATCGCGGAGCACGGCTATCCCCCCAGCGACATGAAGGTGCTTCTCGCGCGTCGAGAGAACGGCGTTCACCGCCTCGTGGTGTTCCTTGTAGCGTGCATCCCCGGCGATCCGCTCGAGGTTCTCGGCCTTGTAGTCGGTGAAATCCATGGCTCGTTCCCTCAACTTTCGCTCAACGCGACCTTCATGTCGCGCACGGCATAGATCGGCTCGCCGTCGGCTTCGACGGTGCCGTCGGCGACGCCCATCGTCAGGCGGCGGTTCTGCACGGCCTTCGTGAAGTCGACGTGATAGGTCAACCGCTTGCGGTCGGGCCGGACCATGCCGGTCAGCTTCACCTCGCCCACCCCCAGCGCATAGCCGCGTCCCTGCCAGCCCCGCCAGCCCAGGTTGAAGCCGGTCAACTGCCACAGCCCGTCCAGTCCCAGGCAGCCGGGCATGATGGGATTGCCGGGGAAGTGGCATTCGAAGAACCACAGGTCGGGGGTGATGTCGAACTCCGCCACGACGTGGCCCTTGCCGTGGGTGCCGCCGTCCGCGCTGATGTCGGTGACGCGGTCCATCATCAGCATCGGCGGTTCGGGCAGCTGCGCGTTGCCGGGGCCGAACAGCTCGCCCCGCGCGCAGCGCAGCAGATCGTCGCGATCGAAGCTCGTGGGAAACTGACTCATGGGGCCCCCGTCCAGGTCCGGGTCCGTCTATCACCCGATGTTTCAAACTCGCAACCCTGGGGGAGGATCGTCCGTTCCCCGAAAGGGGTTTGAAAGCGCAGGCCCGGTTCCCTATGATGGAAAGGATGGATCGCATGACCGACACGACCCGTTCCCGTGGCGAAGCCTGGCTGGCCCGCGCGGACCTGCGCCCGACGCGGCAGCGGGTCTTGCTGGCATCGCTGCTGGTGGGCGATGGACGTGATCGGCACGTCACGGCCGAATGGCTGCACGACGCGGCCCGTCAATCGGGCGACAAGGTCAGCCTGGCCACGGTCTACAACACGTTGCGGGCCTTCTCCGACGCCGGTCTGGTGCAGGAGATCACGGTCGACGGCACGGGCAGCTATTTCGATACCCGGCTCGACGACCATCCCCACTTCTACTGGGAAGGCCGTGGGCACCTGACCGACGCGGGCTCGGAAGCCGTGCGCATCGACAACCTGCCCCCCGTACCCGAGGGGATGGAGGTTGCGAAGGTGGACGTGGTCATCCGCCTTCGGCCCAAGCGGACCTGACGGCCGCCCTTCGGGGTCCCCACTTGCGCCCTGCGCGTTCGGCGGCGACATCGGACCGAACCCGGGGGGCCGCCATGTCGCATTCGTTCGCAACCTATCCCAGCCTTCGCGGCAAGACCGTCGTGGTGACGGGCGGCGCCGGCGGCATCGGCGCGGAGATCGTCGCGGCCTTCGCGGCCCAAGGCGCCGCGGTCGGGGTCTTGGACAGGGACGCGGACGCCTCCACCGCGATGGCGGAGGCGCATGACGGCGCCGCCTTCGAGATCTGCGACCTGCGCGACGTGGACGCCCTGCGGGCCGCCGTGGATCGCCTGCGGGATCGGCAGGGGCCGGCGGACGTCCTGGTCAACAACGCCGCGCGCGACGACCGTCACGATTGGCGCGAGGTGACGGCGGATTACTGGGACGACAGGCAGCACACGAACCTGCGGCACATGTTCTTCATGATCCAGGCGGTGGCGCCCGACATGGTCGCGAAGGGGGCGGGCAGCATCGTCAACATGGGGTCCAACAGCTGGTGGGAGGCCGGCGGCGGGTTCCCGGCCTATGCGACCGCGAAGGCCGCCGTGCACGGGCTGACGCGCACCATGGCGCGCGAGTTGGGGTCGCACCGAATCCGGGTGAACACGGTGGTGCCCGGATGGATCATGACCGAGCGCCAAAAGGACCTGTGGGCCACGCCCGCGGCGTTGGAGGCGCACCGCGCGCGGCAATGCCTGCCCGACCTGATCGACCCGGTCCACGTGGCCCGGATGGTCCTGTTCCTGGCCTCCGACGACGCGGCGATGTGCACGGCGAACAACTACATGGTGGAAGCGGGGAGCATCTGAGCATGGGCACCGAACGGATCGGCTTCGTGGGCGTGGGCCTGATGGGACAGGGCATGGCGGCGAGCCTGCTGGAGGCGGGATACCCCGTCACGGTGGTCGCGCATCGCAACCGCGCGCCGGTGGACGCGCTGGTGGGACTGGGCGCGGCCGAGGCCGCGGATGTGCCTGATCTTGCAGGGAAATCCGACATCGTCCACATCTGCGCCCCCGGCTCGCCGGAGGTGGAGGGGATCGTCGCTGCGCTGCGGCGAGAATTGTCGCCGGGCGCGGTGGTGGTCGATTGCTCGACCTCGAACCCTGTATCCACGATCGCGCTTGCGGAATCCCTAACCGCGGACGGCATCGGCTTCGCGGACGCACCGCTGGGCGGGACGCCCGCGCAGGCGGCCGAAGGGATGCTGGCCACGATGGTGGGGGCTTCGGACGAGACCTTCGCCCGGATCGAGCCCGTGCTGAAGGCCTGGGCCGGGGCGTCGGTCGTGCATATGGGAGCGGTGGGCGACGGCCATAAGATGAAGCTTCTGAACAACTTCCTGGCGATGGGATACGGCGCGATCTATGCCGAGGCGCTGGCCCTGTCGCGCAAGGTTGGGATCCCGCCCGAACGGTTCGACGGCGTGATCCGGGGCAGCCGGATGGATTGCGGGTTCTACCAGACGTTCATGGGCCACACGATCGGGGGCGACCGGAACAGCCACAAGTTCACGCTGACCAACGCATTGAAGGACATGACCTATCTGGCCGCGATGGCGGGCGGGGCGGGCATCGCGAACCCGGTGGGCGCGGCGGTCCGCAACGGGTTCGCCCAGGCGGTGGCGCAGGGTGGCGACGGGCCGGAGGATTACGTCCCGCACCTGGCCGATTTCGTCGCGAAGGCGAACGGTCTGGACGATTGAACGCGGTCGTGGGGCCGGGCGACGGGGCCCTTGGCGGCCGTCTGCTCCGCGTCTGCATCGTGTCTGCGCTGCGTCTGCTCGCGGAAGTGTCTTCGCCGCGCGGTCCGGGTCATCGGACGGACCGGCCGCCCCCGGCCAGCAACCGGTCCCGCGCGTCGCGGGGCCGGGTCACGCCCAACTGCGCCATGTTCGCGATCAGATCCTCGCGCAGGACGTGGACCAGATGGTCGGGACCGCGGGCGCCCAGCGCGCCCAGCGCGAAGTACCAGGCCTTTCCGAGGAACACGAAGTCGGCCCCCAGCGCCAGGGCGCGCAGGATGTCGAGCCCCCCGCTCACGCCGGAGCAGTAGAAGACCGGGGCGCGGCCCCCGATCGCGGCGGCGACGTCGCGGAGGTTGTCGATGGCGGGGGGCCCGCCCTCGAACTGGCGGCCGGAATGGTTCGACACCCAGATCCCGTCCACGCCCATGTCCAGCAGGCGGACGGCATCCGCGCCCTCCTGCACGCCCTTGACCACCAGTCGGCCCTTCCACTGGTCGCGGATGGACCGGACATAGGCGTCGTCGGGCCGCCCGCGGATCAGGTGGCCCGCATGGACGGTGGCGTCGCCCCCCTTGGCCGCCACATAGCTTTCGGCGAAGGCCATGCGCGGGCGGCGGCCCCGGTGCTTCGCGGCGATGCCCAGCGTCCAGGTCGGGTTGGCGGCCATCGACGCCACCATGCCCGGCGTGACGATCGGGGGCAGCGAGATGTTGGCACGTCGTTGCCGTTCCCGGCGGCTTTCGCCCGGAACGTCCACGGTGACGACCAGCGTGCCCCAGCCGGAGGCGGCGATGCGGTCCAGCATGTCGCGGCGGACCTCCGCGTCGGCGACGGGATAGTGCTGGAACCAGCCCAGACGGCCCGCGATGGGGCCCGTATCCTCCGGCAGGGCGG
>NZ_JARGZA010000034.1 GCF_030973515.1 Jannaschia maritima | reverse complement strand
GCCCAGGATGGGAAGTCGGCGGAACCAATCGGGGATGGGACTCATGATGCCCCACTCCGTCACCGACACGGGACCGTCGGGGGATCACTGGCAAGGCCCCGTCCGGATTCCAAGACCCGGCGTGCGATTGGCCCGAACCGGGACATGCCGTATGGGCGGGACCATGTCCTTCGCCCTTCCCGCGTTTCCCGACCTCGGCGCCCTGCCATTCGACGACGTCGTCGATGTCCGCGCCCCGTCCGAGTACGCGGAGGATCACATTCCCGGCGCAATCAACCTGCCCGTCCTGTCGGACGCCGAACGCGCGAGGGTGGGCACGATCTACGTCCGCCAGGATCGGTTCCTCGCCCGCAAGGTCGGAGCAGCCCTGGTGTCCCGGAACGCCGCGTGTCACCTCGAAGGCCCGCTCGCGGACCGTGATGGATCGTGGCGTCCGCTGATCTATTGTTGGCGGGGCGGACAGAGATCGGGCAGCTTCGCGACGATCCTGTCGCAGGTCGGCTGGCGGGTGGAGGTCTTGGACGGCGGCTATCGAAGCTATCGCCGGGCGGTGAAGACCGCGCTCTACGATACGGCATTTCCTTGTCCGGTCATCGTGATCGACGGGGGGACGGGGACGGCGAAGACGCGCCTGTTGAACCATCTCGCCGCCGCGGGGGCGCAGGTGCTGGACCTCGAAGGGTTGGCCGACCACAGGGGGTCGAACTTCGGCGGATGGGGGCGAGACCAACCCTCGCAGAAGATGTTCGAATCGCGCCTCCTGCGGCGGATCGCCGAGCTCGATCCCGTCCGTCCCGTCTTCGTCGAAGCGGAAAGCAACGCGATCGGACGCATCCTGCTGCCTCCCTCGCTCTGGCGCGCGATGGGCGAAGCCGATGCCGTCCGCCTGACCGCCCCCCTCGCCGCCCGCGCACGGCACCTGATCGACGCGTATCCCGACCTCACGGCGGATGCCGACCGGCTGGCCGCGCGCATCGACGCGCTGCGGCCCTATCGACCGCGTGATCTGGTGGAGGGTTGGCACGACCTTGCCCGGGCGGGCGACTTCGCGGCACTGTGCGAAGGGCTGATCGAGCATCACTACGACCCGGCCTATGCGCGGGGCCGCAAGCCGCGACCGACCGTCTTGGCGGTCGCGATGGAACACTTGGACGAGGCGACCTTGGCGCGCACGGCGGCGCGCATCGTCGACGGGATCGGCAGTTAGGACCCCGGACGGAGGGCCAGACGCAGACCAGCCCCCTCCTCGAACGATCCGATCACGGAGGCCGGGTGACCGACCGCCCGCAGGCGCGCGACGAGGTCACGGGCACTGTCGGCCTCGACCGCCGCGAGGAACCCCCCCGCCGTCTGGGGATCGTGCAGGAGGATGGAGCGTGGATCGTCCCCCGCCCCCGCGACCGGGGCGGCCCGCCGGTTCGCGGTCCAGATCGTGGACCGCAGGCCTTGCGCCGCCAGCCCCTCGGCGCCGTCGTGGAAGCGCAATGCGTCCGGATTCATCGACGCCCCGACACCGGACGCCTGGCATAGATTCGCCAGATGTCCGGCCAGCCCGAACCCCGTGACGTCCGTCAGGGCGTGGGCGTCCATCAGGATCGAGGCCGCATCCCCCTGCGGCCGTTGCAGCAAGTCGAGCAGAGCGGCCAGGTCGCGCCCCGATGCCAGGCCCCGCATCGCGCCCGCCAGGATCACGCCCGCGCCCAGGGGTCGGGTCAGGACGATCGCGTCGCCCGCCCGTGCCCCGTGGTGGCCCAGGGGGGGACGGTCGCACAGGCCCGTGATCGTGAAGCCGAACGTCGCCTCCGCGCCCATCGTGCTGTGGCCGCCCACGAGGGCCGCACCGGTCCCGGCGACCTCCTCCGCCAGCGCGGCCATGACCTGGTCCATCCACCGCGCCTGCAACGCCTCCATCATGTGGGGCAGCGTCAGGGATGCGAGGACGGCCTGCGGTTCCGCCCCCATCGCCTGCACGTCGCCCAGCGCGTGATGGAACGCGATGCGGACCATCACGACGGGATCGTCGGCGAACGCACGCAGATGGTCCGTCGTGACGACTTGGACCCCTCCGCCGACCGACAGGATCGCCGCATCGTCGCCCGGTCCGGACAGGATGTCGTCGCGTCGCGGGCGCGGCAATCGGGCCAGCGCGCGAGCCAGGACGCCCGACGCGACCTTCGACCCGCAAGCCCCGCAAAGGGGTTCGATCGCATCGACCCCGACCGACCGAGGCGTGTCCGGCGTCATGCGGGGCAGGTCCGTCAGGCGGTCCATGAACGACCGATCGATGCGATCCTTCACGCGCCAGAGCCACGGCCCCCGCAAGGTCACACGCCCCTTCTCCGCCACCGCGTCCCTCCCGCCGAGGGAGACCAACTTCAGATACGTGCGCTGCGGACGGAAGCGACGCATGGGGCTGCTGGTCAGTGCGGCGCAAAGGTTCGCGTGCAGGATGGGCGCCGCGCGAACGGCGAAGACGCCGGCCTTCGGACGGGCTGCGTGGGTCAGGTTCACGCAGTCGCCGGCCGCGAACAGGTCGTCCCTCCCCACGACCCCGAGGGTGCCGTTCACATCGACGTATCCGTCCGTCACCGGCAGCCCGGATGCCGCCAGCCAACCGTGGGGCCGTGCGCCGGCCGCGCCCACGGTCAGGTCCGATGCGACCCTGTCCCCATCCGCCAGGACGACCGCATCGGCCTCGATACGATCGACCGCGATGCCCCCCCGGACGACGATGCCCAGCTTCTCCATACGGTCCGCGACGATCGCCGCCGCCTTGCGTCCCATCCCGGACACGCCCGGACCCCGTTCCAGTACCGTGACCACCGCCGAACGCCCCGCGGCGCGCAAGGCATGCGCCATCGCCATCGCCAGTTCCGCGCCGGCCACGCCGCCGCCGATCACGGCCACGCGGCCGGGCCCTTCCGAAACGTCCAGAAACGCCCGCCACCGCCTCGCGAAGGGTCCGAGGGGCTTCGCCGCGATCGCATGATCCGCGAACCCGGGCACATCTGGCATGTCCGACGTGATCCCCACGTCGATCGATGCGACGTCATAGGCGACCGGCGCCCGCCCCGGCACCGTCACGCACCGCGTCTCCGCATCGATGCCCGTCACGGCGCCATCGATCAGCGTCGCGCCAGCGAACCGGCAGAGGCGGTGGAGGTCGATCTCCAACTCGTCGCGCCGATAATGGCCGGCGACGTATCCCGGTAGCATTCCGGTATATGGTGCGACGGGACCCGGGTTCACCACGGTCAGCCGGACCCCCGGCAGGGGCGCCATGCCCCAACGGCGCAGGACGAGGGCATGCGCATGGCCGCCGCCGATCAGCAGCAGGTCGCGCGTCAGCATGGGGGTCGTCTGCATCGGTCGAAGTCCCGTCGTGGTGCCCGGCCGTCTGCCGACTAGGCCATCGCGCGCCGATTGGCCCGTGAACGATCCGTGATCCGCTACGCCGCCGGAAGGAGGGAGGCGTAGTCGCTGACGAGCAGATGGACCGGTGCCTCGTCCTCCTCCACCGCCGCGAAGCGACCGATCGGATCGCGGAACACGTTGTCCGTCTCGTCGTCGTTGACGGTGCTGACCTCGCCGATCAGGACGTCGCCGTCCTCGCCCCAGAACGCATGCCAGTCGCCCGGCATCAGCGTCACGCTTTCCCCCGGAGCCAATCGAAGCTTGTCGCCGGGGGCGAAGTTGCGACGGATGCCATCGCACCAGACCGTGCCGCCCCGGTCTTCGGCGAACCGCCCCGCGTCGTCGGAGCCGAACAACTCGACGACGAGCGTCGCGCCCCCGCGATTGATGATGTCCTCCGCCTTCACGACGTGGGTATGCATGGGAGACAGTTGATCCCGCTTCGAGATCAGCAGCTTCTCGGCATAGCACATGCCGCCCCCGCGCCCCAGATCCTCCAGCCGGCCGTTGCGCAGCGTGAACAGGAACAACCCCATCCGGTCATACGCGCCCGCCCCGTAATCCGTCACGTCCCAGCCGCAGCGCGCTTCGATCACGGCGCGGGCCCGTTCCGCGTTCTCGCGGAACGCATCGGGGGACCAGTGCGCGAACGGCGGCAGCACGAAGCCGTGACGGCGGATCATGTCGTGCCCCTCGGCGATCAGTTCGTTGATGCGCGACCGTTTCATGTGTCCCCCGGGAAGTATGTCCCGCCGGTCCTACAATGTCGTGTCGGCAGGTGGAACGGGCCGCCCCGACAGGGGCACGTCCGCGATGCGATGGAAGCGGCCGTCCCGGTCCTCCCCCACGAGGGTGAGAGCGCGGATCCGGTGAGGGCCGGACGCGGCGGCGAACGCCGCCTTTGCACGGTCCATCGCACCCGCATCCGGATCGGGACCGGCAAGGGTCAGGTGCAGGTCGAACCGGTCCATCACGTGGGGATAGCCCCAGCGGATCAGCAGGGCGTCCTGTTCGGGCGTCAAGCCGGCGGCCCGGCGGCGGTCCAGCTCCCCGACGCTCGGCGGTCGGCGAAGGCCGTCGGTGGCCCGGACCACGGCAGCGGCCAAGGCGGAGGGATTGCGGTCCGGGATCAGGGCCAGATGCCGTCCGACCCGCCGTACCGTCAGTCTCCCCAGATCGAAGGGCGACCACCGCGCGGCCACCGTTCGGATCGCAGCCAGCATGTCCGCCCGCCCCACCCCGTCGGCCAATCGGAACGGCGCACGGATCGTCGCGTGGAACCCGTATCGCGCCGGGCCCGCAGCCGCCGGATCGCCCGCCGACACCGCGCGACCCATCCGCGCGTCCCAGCCCAGCCACGATGCGCCCGCATCACCAAGCGGACCGTCCGGCAGCCAATAGACCGCGTAGCGCCGCCAGCCGTCAGTCGCCGGCATCCAACAGGTCGCACAGCTTCAACCGCTGGATCTTTCCCGAGGGTCCCTTGGGCAGTTCGGGCAGAACGTGGATCCGGTCCGGCGCCTTGAACGGGCCCAGGCGGTCCCGGCAAAGCGCGACGAGCCCGTCCGGCGTCGCGGATGCGCCGTCCCGCAGCGCGACCGCAGCTTCCACGCGTTCGCCATAGCGCGCGCAGGGGCGGGCGAAGGCGGCGGCCTCGACCACGTCCGCATCGGAATAGAGCACCTCGTCCACCTCGCGCGGCGCGATGTTCTCGCCACCCTTGATGATGAGCTCCTTCAGCCGTCCGGTCACGAAGACGTAGCCGTCCGCGTCCATCCGCCCCAGATCGCCGGTCCGCAGCCAGTCGCCCGCGAAGGTCGCCGTCGTCGCATCGGGATCGTGCAGGTACTCGCGCATGACGTTCGGACCCCGGACCGCGATCTCCCCCTCCTGACCCCGCGACGCCTCGGTCAGATCGTCCCGAAGGATCCGGACCTCGCAGCCGAAGCCGATGCCGGGGGAGCCGACCTTGCGTGTTCCCGGCGGCAGGGGGTTCGACAGGATCTGGGCCGCCGTCTCGGTCAGGCCCATCGTCTCGACGATCGGGATGCGGAAGCGGGCCTCGAACGCCCCCTGCGTCTCGACCGCCAGGGCCGACGATGCCGACCGTCCGAACCGGATACGGTCCACCGTGGCGGTATCCGGTTCGGCGGGCCCGTGCAGCAGGTGGCTCACGATCGTGGGGACCGCACTGAACCAGGTCACGCCCGCCCGCCCCGCCTGGTCCCAGAATTGCCCGGCCGAGAACCGCGCAACGACGGCCAGCGACCCGCCGGACACGAGCGCGCCCATCACCGTCACGCACAGCCCGTTGATGTGATAGATCGGCAGGATGCAGAACCCCCGGTCCTCGGGTCCCAACCCGTGCGCCACAGCACTGGTCCAGCCCCCGGCGAGCAGGCTGGCATGGGAATGGACCACGCCCTTGGGTCGCCCCGTCGTGCCGCTCGTGTACATCAGCAGCGCATGGTCGTCCGGGTCCAGCGGGTGCAGTTCGCCCGCCCCGTCGAGGTCGCTCCGCACCGTCCGCAATCCGTCGGGCGCCACGGCGGCGATACCCTCCGCATGGTCCGGATGCACGAACGCGACCCGCGCGCCCGAATGGTCCAACGCGTATCCGATCGCGTCCGGCCCGGCGGCCAGGTTCACCATCGTCGCCCGGAATCCACCGTACAGCGCCCCATAGAGCGCGATCAGTCCGTCCCGCCCGTTGGGATGGACGATGGCGACCGACTCCCCCTTGGCGATGCCCTCCGCCGCAAGTCCCCGGCCGATCCGCGCGGCCTCGACCCGCAAGTCGAACCAGGTCAGATCTTCCCCCATCTCGGGGAACACCGCGGCGGTGCCGCCCTGCGCGGCACGGTGGTCCAACCAGTCCCGCACCGTGCCCCGGGGCGGCGCGTTCCGGTCCAGGATCACCGCCCGACCTCCGCCCAGTAACGCGCGAAGACCTCCTCCACCGAAGGCTCGCGGGCGGGGATCTCGCGCACGATCTTTGTGGTCTGTATGAAGTCCCGCCAATGCAGGTTGTGGTCGATCGAGTTGCCGCCCCAGGATCCGCAGCCCATCGACAGGCTGAACGGCATCCCGTTCGTGAACGATCCTCCGGTGGCGAAGGTATGGGCCTGGTTCACGATCACGCGGCTGGTCGGGATGGAACGCGCCAGGACCATCGGGCGGTCCGGATCGGTGCTGTGGATGCCGACCGAATGGCCCGCGCCCTGGTGGGCCTGCAGTTCGCCGACGATCCGAACGGCGTCGTCGAAGTCGCGCGCCCGGTAGAGGGCCAGCACGCGGCTCAGCTTTTCGCCCGACAGGGGATGGGCCGGACCGATGCCCCGGGTCTCGACCGCGACGAAGCGGGTGCCGTCCGGCACCCGTCCCGCCAGGCCGAGCGCGTCGATCAGGACGTCCGCGTCCTTTGCGACGGCGCGCGGGTTCAACCTGCCGCCCGGCCAGAGGGCCGCGACGACGGAGGCATCGTCGGAAACGGTCGCCCCACCCACCGCTGCCATGGCTTCGACGAACGCGTCATACGCGGCATTCACCACGACGACCGCGTTCTCGGACGAGCACGAGGTGGCGTTGTCGAAGCACTTGCTGTCGGCGATCTTCGCCGCCGCATCCCCCAGGTCCGCCGTCTCGTCCACGATCACCGCGACGTTGCCCGCCCCCACCGCCAGGGCCGGGGTCCCGGAGGTATAGGCACGGCGCACGTTGTTCTGGCTGCCCGTGACGACAATCGTGTCCGCGACCTCCAACAGGCGCTGGGTCCGTTCCTTGGACCCACGGCCCGGAACCATCTGGACCAGGTCGGGGTCGATCCCGGCCTTCGCGAACTCCGCATGGACGTATCCGAGAAGCGCCTCGCAGGTCGGGACGCCCTTGGGCGACGGGGACACGACGATGGCATTGCCGCATTTCAAGGCGTTGACGACGTTGTTGGCCGGCGTGGCGCCGGGATTGGTGGACGGCACCACGGCGCCGATGACGCCCAGGGGGCGGGCGATCTCCGTGATCCCGGTCTCGGGATCGTCGCGGACCACGCCGAAGGTCTTCGCCCCGGCGAGATCGCGCATCAGGCCCAGGGTCTTGCGATGGTTCTTGGTGACCTTGTCGGGGACGTTGCCCAGCCCGGTGGTTCGCACCGCCAACTCGGCCAGCGTCCGATTGCGCTCGGGTTCCATGATCGCCCAGGCCGCCGCCGCGGCCGCCCGGTCATACAACTCCTGCGAGCCGTCGCGTTCGTAACGCCGCTGCGCGGCTCGGGCGCGGGCCACGATGGCGTCGATCTCAGCCAGGTCGTCGTGGGCGTTCATGCGGCGATCCCCCATCGGGCAGGCGGGACCGGTGCGGCCCCGCCCGGTGGCGTTACAGATCGGCCAGCAGGGCTTCCAGCGTCTCCTGCCGGTCGGACCACATCTGCTGCACCTCGTCCCGGGTCATGATCTCCATCGGCGAGCCGCCCGCTTCCATGCGGGACTGGACGCGCGCGTTCTCGAACATGGCCGGCACGATCTCGGCCAGACGGTCGATGATGGGCTGGGGCGTGCCCGCGGGCACCATCACGCCGCGATAGTTCACCGACGCGTCGTCGATCTCGTAGCCCTGCTCCTGCATCGTCGGCACGTCGGGCAGGAAGTCGGACCGTTCCGTGTCGAAGACGCCGAGGATCTTCACGGTCCCCGCCTCCTGCGCGCGGAACGCGTCGGACAGATTGTTCACTCCGCCCATCACCTCGCCCGCGATGACGGCGCGCATGGCCCCCGCGCCGCCGGAATTGTTCGGGATATAGGCCAGCTCGACGCCGGCGGCCTTTTCGAGCTGCAAGGCCGCGATGTGGTGGCCCACGAACAGTCCCGCGCCGCTGAACGTCAGACCGCCGGGGTTCGCCTCGGCGAAGGCGATCACGTCCTCCATGCTGTCGAACTCGCTGTCCGCCGCGACGACGAACACCGCCGGATCCGCGCCCCAGTTGGCAATGGGCTCGAAGTCGTCCGCCGAATAGCTGACGCCGCCCTCGATCGATTGCGCGATGAAGTGCGGCACGTTGTAGGCCCCCAGCGTGTAGCCGTCGGCCTCCGCCTGGGTGGCCAGCCAGTTCCAACCGACGCGCCCGCCCGCGCCGGGGCGGTTCACGATGGCGATGGGCATGCCCAGCGCGTCCTCGTTGCCCGCCGTCATGGTGACGATGCGCGCCTGGAAGTCCGTCGCTCCGCCCGCGCCGTAGCTGACCATCAGCATGACCGGCCGGTCCGGATAGCTGTCGTGCCCGTCGGCCCCTGCGCCCGTGGCGGCGATCAGGCCCGCTGCGATCCCTGCGATGAATGTCTTCATGGTCTTCCCTCCCGTTTGTCCCTGCCCCGCCTCCCGCGGGTCAGAAGAACACCTCCCGCGGGGTGAACACGTTCAGCACCCCCGCGAACAATCCGTACATCACCGCAACGAACCCCGCCGTGATGGCGATGCGCTTCGCCCACGTGCCCGCGCGACCGTGCGGCGCGGGGTCGTAGAGGACAAGCAATATCAACACGGTGAGGGCCGTCGCCGTATAGAAGCCGATCGCCTGCGCCGCCCAGAAGACGTAGACCAGGGTGACGACGAGCCCCGGGGCCAGTTGGCGCACCGCCTGCCCCGACAGGCCGGCGCCGACCTTCGTCCGCCCGGTCAGGGCCTTCAGGAAGGTCCAGACCGCCAGCACGGCGAACACGGTGGCGATCAGGCGGGGAAACACGAACGCGGCCGCGGGTTCCTGTGTCCAGCTGATCCACGCGACCGACAGGCCGACGGCGGCGATGATCCCGCTCGCGACGACGTGTTGGCTGCGCGGCAGGTCCGTCATGCCAGCATCTCCTCCTTGGAGGTGTACCGGCGCGACCGGACCTCCATCCAGGCGGAATAGCCGACGGATCCCGCCACGATAGCGATCAGGACCCAGTTCATCCAGCCCGTGAAGAAGTAGTTCCACACGCCCACGGTCGCGTTCGCGATCATGCTGCCCTGGATGAAGTTGGCCTCCGCGATGGGACCCAGGATCAGGCCCAGGACCAGCGGCGCGGCGGAGAAGCCGAAGCGTTCCAGGAAATACATCCCGATCCCGAGCGTCGCCATCACGTACACGTCGCCCATGGAGTGCTGCACCGAATAGCTGCCGAACACCGCGAGGCCCAGCACGACGGCGGCCATGACGCCGTGGGGCACCTTGGCGACCTTGGCGGCCAATCCCGCGATCAGCAGGCCGAACATGCACATCAGGACCTGCCCCACGAGCATCGAGTTGATGAAGGGCCAGACCACCTGCGGGTAGTTGGTGAACAGTTGCGGACCAGGGAAGATGCCGTGGATCAGCAGGCCCCCGAGCAGCACCGCGGCCGTGGGGGACCCGGGGATCGACAGGGTCAGCAGCGGCACGAGCGACGGGCCGACCATGGCGTTGTTCGCGCTCTCCGCGGCGATGATGCCTTCGGGATGGCCGGTTCCGAACTTGCTGGATTCGCGCGAGAACTTCTTCGATTGGTCATAGGCCACGAGCCCCGCGATCTGTCCGCCCACGCCGGGGATCAGGCCGATCACGGACCCGATCGCGGTGCCGATGGCCAGGGGCGCCTTTCGGCCCAGCAGCTCGCGCAGGGCGGAGCCGATGGGATGGCGGCGGACGGCGATGACCTCCGCCCCCGGATCGGTGCGGCCGCGCGCGAACATGGCGATCACCTGGGGGATCGCGAACAGGCCGATCAGGGCTGGGATGACGTTGATGCCGCCCGCCACGGCGTCGTGGAAGATGAACCGCTGCGCCCCCATGATGTCGTCGAAGCCGATCGTGGCCAGCCAAAGGCCGATGCAGCCGGACAGCAAGCCCTTCACGACGCTGGACGAATCCAGTGTCCCGATCACCGTGACGCCCAGGATGGCCAACCAGAACAGCTCCGACGGCCCGAAGGCCAGGGCCCAGCCTGCCAGGACGGGGGTCAGGAAGATCAACAGCATCACCCCGAACACGCCGCCCACGGCGCTGGCCAGGAACGACAGTTGCAGGGCGCGGGCGCCTTCGCCGTTCTTCGCCATCGCGTGTCCGTCGAGCGTGGTGGCGATGTTCGCCGGCGCGCCCGGGATCTTCAGGAGGATGGCGCTGACGGCCCCGCCCGCGACGGTGGAGGTATAGGCGGCGCCCAGCAGGATGAGGCCCTGCTGCGGTTCCAGGCGGAAGGTGAAGGGGATCATCAGGGCGACCGTCATGGTCGGCGACAGGCCGGGCGTGGCGCCCAGGATCAGCCCGAATACCGTTCCGAACAGCAGGAGCGCGAAGCTGACCGGGGCGAAGACGTCGCCCATGTAGAACAGGAAGTCCAAACCGCGCATCCCTCCCCGATGTCGGTCGGAGCGACGGTAACGGGTCGCCGTGTCGTTGCAATCCCCGATTCCCGTCGCGTCGTGGAATCAGGGACCCGACCGTTCGCAGGGGACGCCCCCCATGCACCCCCCGTGCATACGCGGCAGCGCCGTCCTGCATCGCCCACGGCATCCGAGGCCGCTTCGGTCGGCGGCGGCATCCGATGGCCCGCCCAGACAGGTCCCGTATTCGGCGTCGGCCGATACCGGACGCCGTCGTTTCGATCTCGGAGATATCGGGAGGACTGGCTGGGGTGGTAGGATTCGAACCTACGGTACACGGTACCAAAAACCGCTGCCTTACCGCTTGGCTACACCCCAACCGTGCGGCGGGGGATAGGGCAGCGGGGCGGGCATCGCAACCCAAAACCGCAGGGGTCAGGACAGGCCTGGAACGCCCCCCAGCAGGCGGGCGTGGGACTGGATGGCGAAGCGGTCCGTCATGCCCGCGATGTAGTCGCACACGAACCGCGCGAGCGCCGCCTCGCCTTCGGCCTCCGCCGTCGCGATCTCGTTGCGCCAGTGCTTGGGCAGTTCCTCCGGGTTGGTCAGGAAGAAGTCGAACAGCTCGTCCGTCACCTGGGTCACGCGGGCGCGCATGGCGACCACGCGGGGGGCGCGGTACATGCGCTGGAACAGGAAGGCACGCATGACCTTCAGGTCGGCCCAGACGGGGTCGGAGAAGCGCACCACCATGTGGCCCGCGGCCCGGACGTCGTCGGGGCCGGCCGGGTCCAGCGCCGCCAGGGCCCCGCGGGCGTTCGCCAGCACGTCCTCCACCAGGACCCCGAAGTAGCGGCGCAGCGCCTCGTGCCGCTTGCGATAGGACGGGATGCCGGGGTGGTCCCGGTCGGCGGCGGCATAGCAGGGGCCGACCAGGGGCATCTCGCGCAGCTCCGCGTCGGTGAACAGCCCGGCGCGCAGGCCGTCGTGCAGGTCGTGGTGCGAATACGCGATGTCGTCGGACAGGGCCGCGACCTGCGCTTCGGCGCCCGCATGGGTGTGCAGCGCCAGGTCGTGGACCGCGTCGTATTCGGCGATGGCATGGGGGTGCGGCGCGGGCACGGGGCCGTTGTGCTTTGCGATCCCCTCCAGCGTCTCCCAGGTCAGGTTCAGGCCGTCCCAATCGGCATAGTGGCGTTCGAGGCGGGTGACGACGCGGATGGCTTGGGCGTTGTGGTCGAACCCGCCGAAGGGGGCCATCCTGCGCGCCAGCGCCTCCTCGCCGGTATGGCCGAAGGGGGTGTGGCCCAGGTCGTGGGCGAGCGCGACCGATTCGGCCAGCTCCTCCTCCAGCCCCAGCGCCTTGGAGATCGTTCGCGCGACCTGCGCGACCTCGATCGAATGGGTCAGCCGGGTGCGGTAATGGTCGCCCTCGTGTTCCACGAAGACCTGCGTCTTGTGCTTCAGCCGGCGGAACGCGCCGCAATGCACGATGCGGTCGCGGTCGCGCTGGAACGCGCTGCGATGCTGGCTGGGCGGTTCGGGATGGAGGCGGCCGCGGCTGGCGGCGGGGTCGCAGGCATAGGGCGCGCGGGGCGGGAACATGGCACTTCACTTGCGACGTCTGTGACCCCGCATATATGCCGTTAAGCTGCGATTTACACCGAAGGCGCCGCCATGGACCTGACCCTGCCCCCCCGCGTCACGCCCCGCGCGTTCGAACGCCTGGCCGAGATCGGCGCCGCCGCCGAGGGCAAGGCCCTGCGCGTGGCCGTCGAAGGGGGCGGATGCAGCGGGTTCCAGTACGCCATCGCGCTGGACGCGCCGGCGGGCGACGACACCGTGCTCGAAGGCGCGGGCGAGCGGGTCGTCGTGGACCCCACCTCGCTGCCCTTCCTGGGTGGCGCGACCATCGACTTCACGGAGGAACTGGTGGGATCGCGCTTCACGGTCGATAACCCGAACGCCGCCTCGTCCTGCGGCTGCGGGGTCAGCTTCGCGATGTGACGCGGGGCTGCGGCGGGCGGGCGCGGTGGCCAACGGGCCCGGGCCGCGCTAACCCGCGCGGATGGACTGGGGCGTCACTGATCTGACCTGCCGGCGGGGCGCGCGCGACGTCCTGACGGGCGTGACCTTCCGCGTGGGCGCGGGCCGGGCCGTGCGGCTGACGGGCCCCAACGGATCGGGCAAGACGACGCTGTTGCGCACCCTGGCCGGGCTGGCCCCGCCCCCGCGCGGCACGGTGGACGCACCGCCCGACGCCTTCGCCTTCGCGGGACACGCCGACGGCCTGAAGGGGCAGCTGACGGTGGGGGAGAACCTGCGCTTCTGGGCGGGCGTCTTCGGCGCCGATCCGGGCACGGTGGAGGAGGCGCTGGACGCCTTCGCCCTGCGCCCCCTGGCCGGACGGCGGGCGGCCGACCTGTCGGCGGGGCAGACGCGGCGCGCGGGGCTGGCCCGCCTGTTAGTGACCGGACGCCCCGTCTGGCTGTTGGACGAGCCGACCGTGTCGCTCGACGCCGCGTCGGTCGAAGCGTTCGGGACGCGGGTCGCGCGGCATCTGGCCGGCGGGGGGTCCGCGCTGATCGCGACCCACGTCGCTTTGGGTCTGCCCGGCACGCAGGCGCTGGACGTCGCGGCCTTCGCCCAGGCGGTCGGTGCGTCGGTCGCGGATGCGGCCTTCGCGGACGCCATCGAATGATCGGGCTGGTCCGGCGCGACCTGACGCTGGCCCTGCGCGCGGGCGGGGGCGCGGGGCTGGCGCTGGTCTTCTTCCTGACCTTCGTGACCCTGACCGCGCTGGGCGTGGGGCCGCGCGCGGACGTCCTGGCCCCCGTCGCGCCCGGGATCCTGTGGCTGGGCGCGGTGCTGGCCTGCCTGCTGTCGCTGGACCGCCTGTTCGCGCTCGACGCGGAGGACGGGACGCTGGACCTGCTCCTGACCGCGCCCCTGCCGGCGGAGGGGACGGCGGCGGCGAAGGCGGCGGCGCATTGGCTGACCACCGGGGCGCCCCTGACCGTCGCCGCCCCCGTCCTGGCGCCGCTGTTGTTCCTGCCCGGCCCGGCCGTGCCCTGGCTGGTCGCGTCGCTGGCGCTGGGCACGCCGGCGCTTTCGATGATCGGCACGTTCGGCGCGGCGCTGACGGTCGGGCTGAAGCGGGGATCGCTCCTGCTGTCACTTCTGGTCCTGCCGCTATGCATCCCCACGCTCGTCTTCGGGGCCGACGTGGTCCGCCGGGCGGCGGCGGGGCTGGACCCGTCGACGCCCCTGGCACTGCTGGGCGCCGTGACGCTGGCGGCGCTGGCGGGCCTGCCCTTCGCGGCGGCCGCGGCACTTCGCATCAACCTGCGGTGAGGGGTCCCGCGGGCGGTTGCGGCCCCCTGCCCGGCCCCATAGGTTCCGCGCCATGTCGCTTTGGGAATACGCCAACCCGCGGAAGTTCATGGCCCTGTCGGGCCGCGTCCTGCCATGGGCCTGGGGCCTGGCGGCGGCCCTGTGCGGCGTCGGTCTGGTCTGGGGGTTCTTCTTCACGCCGGAGGACTTCCGCATGGGGCATTCGGTGAAGATCATCTATCTTCACGTGCCCAGCGCGTTCCTCGCCATCAACGCCTGGTTCATGATGCTCGTCGCGTCGCTGATCTGGCTGATCCGACGGCACCACGTCAGCGCCCTGGCCGCGCGCGCCGCCGCGCCCGTGGGGCTGGTGATGACCGTCGTGGCCCTGGCGACGGGGGCGATCTGGGGCAAGCCGATGTGGGGGACGTATTGGGAATGGGACCCGCGCCTGACGGCGTTCCTGATCCTGGCACTGTTCTATCTGGGCTACATAGCACTTTGGTCGGCGGTCGAATCCCCCGACGGGGCGGCCGACCTGACCGCGATCCTGTGCCTCGTGGGGACGGTCTTCGCGGTCGTGTCGCGCTACGCCGCACAGTTCTGGAACCAGGGCCTGCATCAGGGCGCGTCGCTGTCGCTCGACGCGGAGGAGAACATATCCGACGTGTTCTGGCAGCCGCTGGTGCTGACCATGGCGGGGTTCGTCGCCCTGTTCGTGGCGCTGGTGCTGGTGCGCACGCGCACCGAGTTGCGCCGCCGCCGCCTGCAAGCCCTGACCGTGCAGGCGCAGGCTGCATGATCGACCTGGGCAAGTACGCGAACGACATCCTGCTGGCCTATGGCGTGTCGGGCGTC
>NZ_JARGZA010000033.1 GCF_030973515.1 Jannaschia maritima | reverse complement strand
GGCATGGTGCAGCTTCACCGGATGGAGATGGAGGACGGCGTCATGCGCATGTCCGAGGTGCCAGGCGGCATCCCCGTTCCCGCGGGCGAGACCGTCACGCTAGAGCGAGGCGGCCTGCACGTGATGTTCATGCAACTCGAAGGTCCGCTGACGGACGGCATGACGGTGCCCGCGACCCTGCGCTTCGAGAAGGCGGGCGACGTGGAGGTGGTGTTCAACGTGGAGCCGCGCGGCGGGTCGGACGAAGGGCACGGCGACCATGGGGGGCATGGCGGCCACTGACCGGAGCGGCGCGCCCAACGGTCGGGCGCGCCCTTGCCGCCACCGGCGTCGGAGGCGGACCGTTCCGGGCGGCCATGGATGCCGGACGTTCAGGCGACTTTGCGAATGTCCAGCTTCACCGCGAGCCCGGCCCTGGCGGACAGACCGATGAGGGCGTCGAGGCTGAACTTGTCGGCCTTTCCTCGCAGCAGGTCGTTCAGCCGGGGTTGGGTGACGCCGAGGCGGCCGGCCGCCCAGCTGTACGCCTGCCTCCTTGCGCGCCCCTTCCGGAAAGGGTCACACACGATCCAGCGCACCGCCAAGGAACACCAATCGCCTCATTGCCGCTTCTATATCGACATCGATATAAGAGGCGCGAGATGCCTCGGGCTCATCAACGTAGGAGCGACCCGATACGTCTGCTTCATGGTACGGAATAAGCGCCCCGATTCCGTTCGGCGGCAGCTACGGCCACGCGAGGGCATGGCCGATGGGCCGTTCGCTCGCCGACCGAAGGCGATAGACGTCGGCACATGAGACCATCACCTCCGACGATCCGCGCAGCGACATGCGCCGACCTGCCGTGCATCCAAGCGATCCGCCACGGAACGTCGGAGAACCGGCTGCTGGACCCGGCCAGGGCGCCCGACGCGCTGGTCGCTTGGTACCTGGCCGAGGCGATCTTCCTGGTCTCCGAGGCGCACGAGGATGTGCGGGGCTTCGTCTGCGCGAACCACCAGACCGGTCTGATCTGGGCGCTCTTCGTCCAACGGGAAGCGCAGGGGCGGGGCCATGGGACGGCGCTGCTGGGCGCGGCGCTGGACCGGCTCCGGTGGCTCGGGCATCGCCAGGCGTTCCTGTCCACGGGGGCGGGGACGGGCGCGGCCGCGTTCTATCGGGCGCGGGGGTGGCGCTGCATGGGCCTGGACTTGGAGGGCGACGCGGCGTTCGTCCTGCCGCTCTGAGTCGTTCGGGCGACGGCGGGAACCGCGAGCACAGACGTCGTCGCCGCCGGGCTCGATCCGGCGATCCACCCCTGGACCGCGCGGTGCGTGCAAAGAGATGGATTGCCGGGTCGAGCCCGGCAATGACGGCTCGAACCTGTTCAGGTCCTTCCGATCGTAATCGGCTCTCGGCGTGTCGGAGGCGCATTCCGCATCCGCGACGGCCACGTCCGACGTGATGGTTCGGGACGTCCCGCGGGGTGCCGTCCGCGGTCAGCGGTCCCGCAACGCGGCGATCAGTTCGTCCTTGGTCATGTCCGACCGCCCCTCGACGTCCAGCTCCCGCGCGCGGTCGTAGAGGTCGTCCTTCGTCCAATCCTCGTAAGGCGGGGCCTCGCCGCCCTTGGCCGACGGGTCCTGGTCGTCGCTGGCCCGGGCGTTGGCGATCCGGGCCGCCTTTTCCTTCGACGCGCCCCCGTCGCGCAGCGCCTCGTAGGTCTCGTCGTCCTTGATGCTGGGTCCGTGGTCCTTGGTCATCCCGTGCTCCCGATCCTGGCCGCCATGAAGATGGCGTGACGGTGCGCCGGGTCGAGTCCGCGGGTGACGGCGTTCGGGCGGAAGGTTTCCGGGTCGGGTCGGGACGCGACAACGCTTCCGGAGGGAGGTCCCCGGGTCGAGCCCGGGGATGACCCGGCGCCGTGCGGTACGGGGTCGAAACGAGAAGGGCGCCCCGGGGGGCGCCCTTGGGTCGTCATGGGGTCCGGATCACTGCTGCCAGGACTGGATCAGCTCGTCGTAGGAGACGGTCTGCGGCTCCTCGTCCTCGTTCTCCATCGCGGCCTTGGGCGCGCCGGGCTGGGACAGCCAGTAGTCGGCTTCCTGCTCCTCGTTCATGACGGGGCCCAGGTCGCCCTGGACGCCGGCACGCTCCAAGCGCTCCATCACCTGCTCCTGCTGCTCGCACAGCGCGTCCAGCGCCTCCTGCGGGGTCTTGTCGCCGGACATGGCGTCGCCGATGTTCTGCCACCACAGCTGCGCCAGGCGGGGATAGTCGGGGACGTTGGTGCCCGTGGGCGACCACTGGACGCGCGCCGGGCTGCGGTAGAACTCCACCAGGCCGCCCAGACGGGGGGCGCGTTCGGTGAAGTGGTCGCTGTCGATGGTGGATTCGCGGATGAAGGTCAGGCCCACGTCCGACTTCTTCAGGTCCACCGTCTTCGAGGTGACGAACTGCGCATAGAGCCAGGCGGCCTGGGCGCGGTCCACGGGGGTCGATTCCATCAGCGTCCAGGACCCGGCGTCCTGGTAGCCGACCTTCATCCCGTCCTCCCAATAGACGCCGTGGGGGGAGGGAGCCATGCGCCAGAGCGGCATGCCGTCCTCGTCCAGCACGGCTGCGGCCCCGTCACCGACCATGTCGGCGGTGAAGGCGGTGTACCAGAACATCTGCTGGGCGATCTGTCCCTGCGCGGGGACCGGCCCGGCCTCGCCGAAGGTCATGCCGGCGGCCGTGGGGGGCGAGTAGTTCTCGAGCCACTCGATCGCCTTGGTCACGGCATAGACCGCGGCCGGGCTGTTGGTCGCCCCGCCGCGCGCGACGCACGATCCGACGGGCTGGCTATTCTCGTTCACGCGGATGCCCCATTCGTCGACCGGAAGGCCGTTGGGCTCGCCCACGTCGCCCATGCCGGCCATGGACATCCAGGCGTCGGTGTAGCGCCAGCCGAGCGATGGGTCCTTCTTGCCGTAGTCCATGTTGCCGAAGACTTCGCCCTCGATCCCCATGTGGGACAGGTCGCGGCCGGTGAAGAACTCCGCGATGTCCTCGTAGGCGGCCCAGTTGACGGGGACGCCCAGGTCGTAGCCGTACTCGGCCTGGAAGTCGGACATGTTCTTCTCGTCGGTGAACATGTCGTAGCGGAACCAGTAGAGGTTCGCGAATTGCTGGGTCGGCAACTGGTACAGCTTGCCGTCCGGCCCGGTGGTGAACTGCAGGCCGATGAAGTCGTCCAGATCCAGCGTGGGCGAGGTGACGTCCGCGCCTTCGCCGTCCATCCAGTCCGTCAGGTTGCGCACCTGCTGGTAGCGCCAGTGCGTGCCGATCAGGTCGCTGTCGTTGACGTAGGCGTCGTAGATGTTCTCGCCCGACTGCATCTGCGTCTGCAGGCGTTCCACGACGTCGCCTTCGCCGATCAGGTCGTGCGTGACCTGGATGCCGGTGATCGCCGTGAAGGCCGGGGCCAGCACTTGCGCTTCGTATTCGTGGGTCGTGATGGTTTCCGAGACGACGGAGATCTCCATCCCCTGGAACGGTTCGGCCGCGTCGACGAACCACTGCATCTCGGCCTCCTGCTCCTCGCGGGACAGGACGGAGAGGCCGTCGATCTCCTCGTCGAGGAACGCGCGGGCGGCGTCCATGTCGGCGAAGGCGGGCAGGGCGGTCAGCCCCAGCGCGATCGCGGTGGTGGTGGTCAGTAGTCGGTTCATGTCGTTCCTCCCTTTGGACGTTATGAACGGGTTTCGGTCACACCCAGCGGAACACCGCCGCGGCATAGATGGCGCAGACGGCCAGCGCCCAGGGCTGCGGCCCCAGTTCCAGGCCGAGCCACGCGAGGTTGATGAAGGCGGAGCCCAGCAGCGTGATGAACAGCCGGTCCCCGCGCGTCGTCTCCATCCGCAGGATGCCCATGCGGGGGGTTTCGGGGTAGCGGATCGCCAGGACCGTGAACAGCGTCAGGATCGCGGCGATGACGATGAAGAAGACCGCGGTGGGCCAGGTCCAGGCCATCCAGTCAAGCATTACTGTAGGCTCCGCCAAGCGGTCGTCTGCTGCTCAACACAATAGGCGACCATCGAATAATCCGTGCCCCAATCTTCATCGCACTGCTCACGGATTGCTTGAACGATTTGCGGAGGAACATCGGAAACCGGCTTGCCGAGGGCAACCAAGGCTTTCTGCTGCTGTGTGACGCAATACTCGACCATTCCATAATCCGTCCCCCATTCGTCATCACAGCGACCGAGGATGGTGGTCAAAGTCTCGTTGGTTCCAGCTTCCTTTCGGACAAGCGCCACGGCCTCACCTGCTTCGGTCTGTTGCTTACGACAATACGCAACCATGGCGAAGTCAGTACCCCACTCAGCATCACACCGTGCGATGATCGCGGCTTCGTCGTAGGCAAACGCCGTCGTGGTGCATAGGAAGCCCGTCAGGGCGCTGAGGCCAACTCTTGTCATCACACCCGCCCCAGAGCGAAACCCTTGGCGATGTAATTCCGTACGAACCAGATCACCAACGCGCCCGGCACGATGGTCAGCACACCGGCCGCCGCCAGCACGCCCCAGTCCACGCCGGATGCGCCCACGGTGCGCGTCATCGTGGCGGCGATGGGTTTCGCGTCCACCGCCGTCAGCGTCCGCGACAGAAGCAGCTCCACCCAGGAGAACATGAAGGCGAAGAACGCCGCCACGCCGATGCCGCTCGCGATCAGCGGCATGAAGATCTTCACGAAGAAGCGGGGGAAGCTGTAGCCGTCGATATAGGCCGTCTCGTCGATCTCCTTGGGGACGCCGCGCATGAAGCCTTCGAGGATCCAGACCGCCAGGGGGACGTTGAATAGGCAATGCGCCAGCGCCACGGCGATGTGCGTGTCGAACAGGTTCACGCTGGAATAGAGCTGGAAGAACGGCAGCGCGAAGACGGCTGGCGGCGCCATGCGGTTGGTCAGGAGCCAGAAGAACAGGTGCTTGTCGCCCATGAAGCTGTACCGGCTGAACGCATAGGCCGCGGGCAGGGCCACGGTCAGCGTGATCGCGACGTTCAGGGTGACGTAGATCAGCGAGTTGACGTAGCCGGAATACCACGACGGGTCCGTCAGGATCGTGGCGTAGTTCTCGAACGTCAGGTTCCGGGGGAAGAGCGTGAAGGAGCCCAGGATCTCCGCGTTGGTCTTCAGCGACATGTTCAGGAGCCAGTAGAGCGGCAGCATCAGGAACAGCAGGTAGAGCGCAATGACCACGGCCGAGCCGTTCGGTCTGAACCGGCGGCGGGTCGCGGCGCGGGGGCGGCTGGCGGTCAGGTCGCCGGGGATCGTGGCGGCGCCGGGGGCGGCGGTGGCATCGGTCATGGCGTGCTCCCGTCATCGTCGGGCTCGACCCGACGATCCACCGACCAACATGGGCCGAACGCAAGCGTGTCGTGATGTCCCCGATGTCCGCTCTTCGCGGATGAGCGGATCCCCGGGTCGAGCCCGGGGATGACGGCTCTCACTTGCAAGACCCCTTTCATCCTCACACCCCGTCCCGTTTGTCGAGGTTCGTCATGACCGTGTAGAAGACCCAGCTGACGAGCAGGATGACGAGGTAGTACATGATGCTGAACGCCGCCGCCGGCCCGAGGTCGAACTGGCCCAGCGCCATCTTCACCAGGTCGATCGACAGGAAGGTGGTGGAGTTGCCGGGGCCCCCGCCGGTGACGACGAAGGGTTCGGTGTAGATCATGAAGCTGTCCATGAAGCGCAGGAGGATCGCGATCATCAGCACGCCCGCCATCTTCGGCAGCTCGATGTAGCGGAACACGGCCCAGCGCGACGCCTGGTCGATCTTGGCGGCCTGGTAGTACGCGTCCGGGATGGATTGCAGCCCGGCATAGGCCAGCAGCGCCACGAGCGACGTCCAGTGCCAGACGTCCATGACGATCACGGTGGCCCAGGCGGCGAAGAAGTCCTGGGTGTAGTTGTACTCGATTCCGACGGCATCCAGCGTGTAGCCCAGGAGCCCGATGTCGACGCGCCCGAAGATCTGCCAGATCGTGCCGACCACGTTCCACGGGATCAGCAGCGGCAGCGACATCAGCACCAGGCAGAACGACGCCCAGACGCCGCTCTTGGGCATGTTGAGGGCCACGAAGATGCCCAGGGGGATCTCGATGGCCAGGATGATGGCGCTGAACGCGATCTGACGGCCCAGCGCGTTCCACATCCGCTCCGAATGGAGCATCTCGTCGAACCATTCGAGGCCGGCCCAGAAGAACTCGTTGTTCCCGAAGCTGTCCTGCACGGAATAGTTCACGACCGTCATGAGGGGGATGATCGCGGAGAAGGCGACGAGGACCAGGACGGGGAGGACGAGGAACCAGGCCTTCTGGTTGACGGTCTTGTTCATGGGGTGGGCCCAACGAACGAAGCGGGGGTGACTGTGCTTGCATGCGGACCCATCACGCGGCCTCCCCCACGGGCGCGACGCGCCACTTGTCGGCATAGACGTTGACGCCCCTGGGGTCGAAGGTCGCGCGGTCCGCGTTCGCGGGCAGGGGCGCGCCTTCGGGCAGGATCGCGTCGATGCGGGTGCCGTGGGCGTCGGCGCGCACGATCTTGTGGCGGCCCACGTCCTCCACCCGGGTCACGGTGACGGGCAGGCCGTCGCCGCCCGCGGACAGGCGCACGAATTCGGGCCGGACGCCCAGTTCCGTGTTGCCCGCGGGCGTGCCGTAATCGCCGCCCAGGGCGACCGCGCTGCCGCCCACGGTGCCGGTGTCGCCGCGTATGTCGGCCGGCAGGACGTTCATGCCGGGCGAGCCGATGAAGTAGCCCACGAAGGTATGGGCGGGGCGTTCGAACAGCTGCTGCGGCGTGCCGATCTGGACCACGCGGCCGTCGTACATGACCACCACCTTGTCGGCGAAGGTCAGGGCCTCCGTCTGGTCGTGGGTGACGTAGATCATGGTGTGGCCGAAGTCGCGGTGCAGCGTCTTGAGCTGGGTCCGAAGCTCCCACTTCATGTGGGGGTCGATTACGGTCAGGGGTTCGTCGAACAGCAGCGCGTTGACGTCCTCGCGCACCATGCCGCGGCCGAGGGATATCTTCTGCTTGGCGTCCGCCGTCAGGCCGCGGGCCTTGCGGTCGAGCGTGCCCTCCATCCCGATCATGGCGGCGATGGCCTGGACGCGGCTGGCGACGTAGGCCGGATCGGCCCCCCGGTTGCGCAGGGGGAAGGCCAGGTTCTGGCGCACCGTCATGGTGTCGTAGACGACTGGGAACTGGAACACCTGCGCGATGTTGCGCTCCGCCGTGGGCGCGTGGGTGACGTCGTGGCCGTCGAACAGGATCCGCCCCTGGCTGGGCTGCAGGAGGCCGGAGATGATGTTCAGGAGCGTGGACTTGCCGCAGCCCGACGCGCCGAGCAGGGCATAGGCCTCGCCGTCGGCCCAGTCGTGGTTCAGCTCCTTCAGGGCATAGTCGTCCTCCGACGTCGGACGGTCGGAATAGGAATGCGCCAGGTTGTCGAGGGTGATCTTCGCCATGCGCCCGCCCCCTTCAGGCCGCCGCCGCGTAGGGGGCCGCCGCGACCAGCGCGCCCCCTTCGGCGAAGACGTAGGCATGGGCGGGATCCAGGTGGACGGGGATCGGCCGTCCCAGGGGCAGGTTGCGCACGCCGTGGATCAGCCCGACCCACCGCCTGTCGCCGTAATCGACGTGGACGAAGGTCTCCGACCCCGTGATCTCGGTCACGGCCAGGGTCCCGGTGAAGGTCAGGGCGTCCGGGCCGGCGGCCTCCAACGTCAGGTGGTTGGGGCGGAACCCGGCAAGGTACGTGCCGTCGGCCAGCCCCGCCGTGGCGGCCGTCGCGGGTGCCTCCACGTCGCCGAAGCGCGCGGTGCCGCCGCGCACCGTCACGTCCACGAAGTTCATCGGCGGGTCGCTGAACACGCGCGCCGTGGTCGCATCCACGGGCTGGCGATAGACATCGGGCGTGCGCCCGAACTGCGTGACGCGGCCTTCCCACAGGGTCGCGACGTTGCCCCCCAGCAGCAGCGCCTCCTCCGGTTCGGTCGTGGCGTAGACGAAGACGGACCCGGCCTCGCGGAAGATGTTGGGAATCTCGGCGCGCAATTCCTCGCGCAGCTTGTAGTCGAGGTTGGCCAGCGGCTCGTCCAGCAGGACCAGACCCGCATCCTTGACCAGTGCCCGGGCCAGGGCGCAGCGCTGCTGCTGGCCGCCCGACAGTTCCAAGGGCTTGCGGTCGAGAAAGGGCGTCAGGCGCATCAGGTCGGCGGCGCGGCGAACGGCGGCGTCGATCTCGCCCTTCGACTTGCCCAGCAGGCGCATGGGGCTGGCGACGTTGTCGTACACGGTCATCGACGGGTAGTTGATGAACTGCTGGTAGACCATCGCCACGCCGCGGTCCTGCACCCTTTGGCCCGTCACGTCCTCGCCGTTCCACAGGATCCGCCCCTTCGTCGGCGCGTCCAGCCCCGCCATCAGGCGCATCAAGGACGTCTTGCCCGACAGGGTGGGGCCCAGCAGCACGTTCATCGTGCCCGCCTCCAGCGTCAGGTCGATCGGGTGGACGTGGACCTGCCCGTTCACCGACTTGGACACGCCGTCGAGCGTCAGGGCCATGTGGTGTCCATCGCGTGCGTCGCCTCCCCCGCGTTGCGTCCCCCAACGGACAACGCGGGCCCCCCATGTGTCAACCTGTGGTTCGCCGGCCTCCGTGGGGTCACCCCCACAGCGCCGCGTCCGGCACGGCGACCGCGCCGTCGGGCGACAGGATGCCCGCGTCGCGGTCGCGCGCCAGCCAGAGCGGTCCGTCCAGGTCGACGGGGTCGGCCTGCGCCGCGGCCGCCAGCACGGCGGCGGGTGCCATGGCGAGGCTGGATCCCAGCATGCAGCCGACCATCACGGACAGGCCCGCGTCCCGCGCCGCGCGGGCCTGGGCCAGGGCGTGGGTCAGGCCGCCCGTCTTGTCGAGCTTCAGGTTCACCGCGTCGTAGACCCGCGCCAGGTCGGCCATGTCGGCATCCTTGCGGCAGGATTCGTCGGCGCACAGGACCAGCCCGTCCAGCGCCCCGTCCGCGCGCAGCCGTTCCAGCACGGCCTCCGCCCCCTGGGGCAGGGGCTGTTCGACCAGATCGACGCGCGCGGCGCGGCACGCTACGAGGAAGGCGGGGAGTTCGGCTTCGGGCGTGCCCTCGTTCGAGTCGGTCATCAGCCAGGCGTCCGGGCGGGCGTCGCGGGCCGCGCGGATGCGGTCGGGATCGCGTCCGTCGCCCGCGCCGGTCTTCAGCTTGATCGCGTCCGTGGGCAGGTCGCGCGCCGTCCGCCCCACGGCGTCGGGCGGCTCGATGCCGATCGTCAGGACGGAGCGGACGGCACCGGGCACAGGCAGTCCCGCGACATCCCAGACGCGACGTCCTTCGACCTTGGCCTGCAGGTCCCACAGCGCGCAGTCGATCGCGTTGCGCGCCGCGCACGGCGCCATCGCGTCCAGAAGCGCGTCGCGGGCGACGGCCGGGCCGTCGGTCAGGGCATCCCCCAGCCAGGGGCCCATCTCCTCGATCTGGGTCGTCACCCCCTCGGGCGTCTCGTCGTAGCGAGCGTAGGGGGTGCACTCGCCGTGGCCGGCCGCACCCTGCCAGGCCACGCGGGCGACGACGACGACCGCTTCCGTGCGGGCGCCGCGGCTGATGGCGAAGGCGCGCGCCAGCGGCAGGCGCTCGACGCGCGCCGACAGGGTCATCGCAGCACTTCCGCGACGATGGCGTCCACGCCGAAGCGGATCGGGTCCGTGGCGGGCAACTGGTATTCGGACGCCAGGACGTCGATGGTGGCGCGGGCCTCGTCCTCCGACAGGGCGGCGGTGTTCATGCAGATGCCCGCGGGCGCGATGTCGGGGTTGGTCAGTCGGCCCAAGAGGATCGTGGCGTCGATCACCTGCCCGATCGTCGGCAGGGGGTTCGCGACGCCGCGCATGTTGGTGCGCGTGGGCTCGTGGCAGACGACGAAGCGATCGGGTTGCGCGCCGTGCAGCAGGCCCAGGGTCACGCCCGCGAAGGACGGATGGAACAGGCTGCCCTGGCCTTCGATCACGTCCCAGTGGTCGGGATCGTCGTTGGCGGGCGACAGCCATTCCACCGCGCCCGAGATGAAGTCGGCGGGCACCGCGTCGATGGCCGCGCCCCGTTCGGCGATCAGTCGGCCCGTCTGGCCCGTGGCGCGGAAATCGGCGGAGGCGCCCGCCGCGCGCAGGCCCTGTTCCAACGCCAGGGCCGCGTACTTCTTGCCGACGGAACAGTCGGTGCCCACCGTCAGCAAGCGCTTGCCCGCACGCTTCGTCCCCTTGCCCGTGGCGAACTTGCGGTCCGGCACGCGCAGGTCGGTCAGCGTGCGGCCCAGCCGTTCGGCGGCCTCGGCCACGCCGGGCAGGGACCGCAGGCGGACATGCATCCCCGCGGCCAGGTCCAGCCCCGCCTCCATCGCATCGATCAGGTCGGCGACCCAAGGATCGGGCATCACGCCGCCCGCGTTGACCACGCCCACGACCAGCGTGCCCGCGCCGGCATCCGCCGCCTGCTGCGGCGTCATCTCGGGCAGGTCCAGCCGGATGTCGGTGCCGCCGCGCCGCATCTGCGCCAGGCACCAGTCGGGGCGCCAGTCGAGCACCCCCTGCGCCATCTTCACCGCCAAACGGTCGGGGGCGTCGCCGATATAGAGGAGATAGGGCTTCTTCAGGCTCATGACGCGCGCTCCGCTGGCGATGCACTGCCCCGGCTTCTAGGGGCAATCGCTCGCCCGCGCCAATGCCGTCCCGCGCACGCGATTGCGGGGCCCCTGGCCTGGCGCTAGCGTATGGAGCGATCTGGCTACAACGAGGGCGCGGGCGAGGCGTGACGGACGGCGTCCCACAGGCGGATGCGGCATCGGACGGGGCGTCGATGCTGGCGGAGGCGTTCCGCCGCCACGGTCGCGTCGAGCACCTGATCCGCGGTGACGTCCTGTTGCGCGACGGCGACCGCGCGGACAGCGTGCATCTGGTCGCTTCGGGTCGGTTCCACGTGGTCATCCGCGGCCAGGTCGTGGCGGAGGTCGCGGCGGGCGAGCCCTTGGGCGAGATCGCGTTCCTGTCCGCCGGCCCGCGCACGGCGGACGTGGTGGCGGCGCGCGACTCGAGCGTGCTGACGCTGGACCGGACCTCCTGGGGCGCCGCGCTGGCGGAAGCGCCGTCCCTGGGCGCCGCGATGATGGGGTTCCTGGCCCGCCGCCTCGCGGCGACCGCGCCCTTCGCCCCGCCGCTGGTCCCGCAGGCCCCGCGGATGCTGACGCTGATGCCCGCCGGCGGGTGCGCCGTCCCCGTCGGGCTGGCCGATGCCCTGGCGCGGGGCATCACCGACCGGTCGCCCCTGCGACCTGCGGACCGGCCCGGCGATGCGGGGGACGCCCGCGCGCTGGCCGCTTGGCTGCAGCGCATCGAGGGCGAAGGACATCGCCGCATCGTCCTGATCGAAGGCCGCGGGACCGCTGCTCCCGACGACTGGGCCCTCGCGGCGCTGCGCCAATCGGACGCCGTCGTCCTCGTGGGGCGGCTCGATCGGAGGACGTCGGGCATCGTTTCACTGACCCCCCTGGAGGAGGAGGCACTGCGCCTGCACCGGCCCCAGGCGCGGCATCTGGTCCTGACGCGGGGGGCGTCCCGTCCCGTCGCCGGCACCGCGGACTGGCTGTCGCGCCGCGACGTCCGGCTGCACCATCACGTGCGGGACGGCGACCGCGCCTCGCTGGACCGGGCGGCGCGGCTGGTGCGGGGCACGGGGCTCGGCCTGGTCCTGTCGGGGGGCGGCGCGCTGTCCTGCGCGCATCAGGGCGTCCTGCGTGCCCTGCGCGAGGGCGGGGTCGAGATCGACATGATGGGCGGGACCAGCGGGGGCGGGGCCATGGCGATCGCGGCGGGCAGCGGCATGGAGCCGGCCGAGATACTGGACCGCACGAAGGACATCTTCGTCCGGTCCGGCGCGCTGCGCCGCGTCACGGTGCCGATCCACGCGATCCTGGACCACCACCTGTTCGACGCCAAGTTGCGGGAGCATTTCGGCGACCGCCTGCTGGAAGACTTCGAACGGCCCGCCTTCGCGGTGTCCGCCTCGCTGACCTACAACGCGGCGCACGTCCACCGCGGCGGTCCGGCCTGGGCGGTGGCGCGCGCGACGGGATCGCTGCCGGGCCTCCTGCCGCCGGTCGTCCGCCCCAACGGCGAGGTCCTGGTGGACGGGGCGGTCGTGGACAACCTGCCCGTGGGACCCATGCACGACCGCAAGATGGGACCGAACCTGGTCGTGGGATTGCTGCCGCCGGTCGATTGGCGGGTCGAGCGGTCCTACGACGCGCTGCCCCGGCGCGGCGCGCTCCTGCGGGATCTGGCGCTGCGGCGCTACGACCCCCACGACTTCCCGCGGGTCATCCCCCTGATGCAGCGCGCCCTGGCCCTCACGAGCCGCCAGGCGATGCGGGCGGCGCGCATGGACGGCAACGCGCTGATCCGGCCGCGCCTGCCGCCCGGTTCCGGCCTGATGGACTGGTCCCATGCCGACCGGCTGGCGGAAGCGGGCTATCGCCACGCCTGCCGCGTCCTCGACGAGGCGGGGTCCGTGGGCGCCCTTCTGGCCCACGGGGGGGAGGCGATGCCCGGTTAGCGCAGCGACGTCCGTCGCTTGCGGGCTGAACCGAACGGTCTATAACGGCGAGCCTGTGCCACGGGCATCGGGGGGGACGGCCATGAACGACGCGACGCCGATCAAGCGCGGCCGCAAGTTCGATCAGGTGATCGAGGGCGCGCGTTCGGTGTTCCTGTCCGACGGCTACGAGGGGGCCAGCGTCGACGCCATCGCGAAGGCGGCGGGCGTCAGCAAGGCCACGCTCTACAGCTATTTCCCCGACAAGCGGCTACTGTTCATGGAGGTGGCGCGCAGCGAGTGCGGCGCGCAGATCGACGAGGCGGGCGAGATCCTGGACACGGGCGTGCCCGCGCCCCAGGCGCTGCGCAACGCGGCCCTGCGGATCACGGAGTTCGTGCTATCGGATTTCGGTCAGGCCATCTTCCGCATGTGCGTGGCCGAGAGCGACCGCTTCCCCGACCTGGGGCGCGAGTTCTTCCGCACCGGGCCCGAGGTCTTCCGCGGTCAGCTGGCCGCCTATGTCCGCCACGCGGCGGACAAGGGGGAGCTGTCGGTGGACGACGTGGCGCTGGCGGCCGACCAGTTCATCGAGCTGTGCCATTCGACGCTGTTCGTGGAGCGCGTCTTCGGCATCCGCGACGCCTATACCCGGGCGGAGCTGGAACGGGTGGTGGACGGCGCCGTCGACATGTTCATGGCGCGCTACGGGGCGTGAGCGCGGCTCAGTCCGGTCGCAGGCTGGTCGTGACGTAGTTCACCGACAGGTCGCGATCGGACAGGCGCCACGACCAGGACACGGGGTTGAACACGAAGCCGGTGCGGTCCACCGGATCGAGCCCCGCCTGCCGCAGGAGGTCGAACAGCTCGTCGGGCGTGATGAACTTCGACCATTCGTGCGTGCCCTTGGGCAGCCACCGCATCACGTGCTCCGCCCCGATGATCGCCATGAGGTAGGACTTCGCGTTCCGGTTGATCGTCGAGCAGGTCATCAGGCCGCCGGGCCGCAGGAGGTCGTGGCATGCGGTCAGGTACGACAGGGGGTCGGCCACGTGCTCCACCACCTCCATGTTCAAGATGGCGTCGAAGGACGCCTCGCCCGACGCCACCAGATCTTCGGCCGTCGTGTGGCGATAGTCGATGTCCAGATCCGACTGTTCCGCATGGGCCTGCGCCACGGGGATGTTGCGCGCGGCCGCGTCGACGCCTACGACCGTCGCGCCCAACCGCGCCATGGGTTCGCACAGGAGGCCCCCGCCGCAGCCGATGTCGAGGATGCGCAGGCCGTCGAACGGCGCGTCGGCGTCGAGGTCGCGCCCGAACTCCGCGGCGATCTGGTTCGTGATGTAGTCGAGCCGGCAGGGGTTCAGCATGTGCAGCGGCTTGAACTTCCCGTTCGGGTCCCACCATTCGGCGGCCATCGCCTGGAACTTCTCGATCTCGGCGGCGTCGACGGTCGTCATGGCGGGGGCCTCCCTTCGTGCAAATCTACGGTCCGCGGTGTGGTGCGGCACAACCCCCGGGCTATATAGGCGCGCATGGACCGGGCCCCCAACGTTTCCCGCGCCGCGGCGCTCTATCCGCCGATCGATCCGTTCGATCAGCGCACGATGGACATGGGGGACGGGCACCGGGTGTACGTGGAACAATGCGGCACGCCGGACGGGGTTCCCGTCGTGGTGCTGCATGGCGGGCCCGGCGGCGGGTGCAGCCCCATGATGCGGCGCTTCTTCGACCCGAAGGTGTGGCGGATCATCCTGTTCGACCAGCGCGGCTGCGGCCGGTCGCGCCCCCATGCCGGCGTGACCGACAACACGACGTGGCACCTGGTGGGCGACATGGAACGCATCCGCACGCGCCTGGGGATCGAGCGTTGGGCCCTGTTCGGCGGGTCCTGGGGCGCCACGCTGGCGCTGATCTATGCCATCACGCATCCCGATCGCGCGCTGCACCTGCTCCTGCGCGGCGTCTTCCTGATGGAGGAGCGGGAGCTGGCCTGGTTCTACGGCGGGGGCGCGGGGCAGTTCTGGCCCGAGCAATGGCGCCGCTTCGTCCAGATGGTCCCGGAGGACGAGCGGGGCGACCTGATCGAGGCCTATGGCCGCCGCCTGTTCGACACGCCCGCCCACGACCAGGTCCGCTTCGCGCGGGCCTGGGCTGCGTGGGAGAACGCGCTGGCGTCGATGGCGAGCCAGGGTCGGGGCGGCGAGGCGAACGCCGAATACGCCCGCGCCTTCGCGCGGCTGGAGAACCATTACTTCCGCCACCGGGGCTGGCTGGAGCACGACGGCTGGATCCGCGCCAACGCCGCGGGCCTGGCGGGCATCCCCGGCGTGGTCGTCCAAGGCCGCTACGACATGATCTGTCCGCCCTATTCGGCCCATGCCCTGGTGGAGGCCTGGCCCGGCGCGGAGCTGGAGGTCGCGCCCTTCGCGGGCCACGCGCTGAGCGAGCCGGGCATCGCGGAACAACTGGTCCGGCACGCCGACGCGGCGGGTCGCGCGCTGCGGGACGCCGCGCGTTAACGGCGGGCGCCACGGTCCCCTGACAAGGGGGACGCGGTGCGCTATGGGGCGGGCGAACCGCGCACACGAACGGATTGCAGCGTCCCATGCAGATCGAAGAGACCGACCTCCCCGGCGTGGTGCTGATCGCGCCGCGCCGCTTCGGCGACCATCGCGGCTTCTTCGCGGAGACGTGGAACGCCCGGGCCTTCGCCGCCGCCGGGCTGGATCTGGCCTTCGTTCAGGACAACCATTCCGTTTCCGCGCAGGTGGGCACGCTGCGGGGCCTGCATTTCCAGGGGGCGCCGTCCGCGCAGGGCAAGCTGGTGCGCTGCGGGCGCGGCCGCCTGTTCGACGTGGCCGTGGACATCCGCCGCGGCAGCCCGACCCATGGCCGCTGGACGGGGCGGGAGCTTTCGGCGGCGAACGGGCACATGCTGTGGGTGCCGGAGGGGTTCGCCCACGGCTTCGTCACCCGCGAGCCCGACACCGAGATCGTGTACAAGTGCACGGGCTTCTACGACCCCGCGGCGGAGGGGACGCTGCGGTGGGACTCGGTCGGGATCGACTGGGGGCTGGACGGCGATCCGGTGCTGTCGGCCAAGGACGCCGCGGCCCCCGGGCTGGACGCACTGGACAGCCCCTTCGTTTGGGACGACGCGGCATGAAGCTCATGGTGACGGGCGGCATGGGGTTCATCGGGTCCGCCGTCGTGCGCCAGGCCGTGCGGGAGGGCG
>NZ_JARGZA010000032.1 GCF_030973515.1 Jannaschia maritima | reverse complement strand
GACGTATCGCCCGATGGAGGGATCGTCCGTTTCGACGCGTATCGGGGGGGTCGCCGCGGCGACACGCTATCCAAGTCGAGGATCCCCAACGCACACGATGGTCGGTCCGACCGTTTCGCATCGGCCCGGACCGACGCCGGCATCCGTCCCGGGCGGCCTGCGTGACCCTTGCGAAACGGAAAGGGCTTTGCGCAAAGACGGGCCGTCCGCGTGCGTCCTGGTGGGATTGGACGCCAGCCCGTCGCTCTATGGTGACTGCCGATCAAACATGCGAAGCGTGGTGCTCCTCCTCAAGCAACCGGATGAGCAATGATCGCCGATCGGTCCCCTTCGCTTCTGTTCCGGCCGATCGAACTGCCTTGCGGTGTTGTGCTGCCGAACCGGCTCGCCAAGGCGGCGATGTCGGACTCGCTGGGCGACGGTGAGGGCAACCCCACGAGCACGCAAATCCGGCTCTACGAGCGGTGGGCCAGGGGCGGGGTCGGTCTGTCGATCGTGGGCGAGGTGCAGGGCGATCCTCACCATGCGGAGAAACCGGGGAACCTAGTCTTGAACGAACGGTCCGACCACGACGCACTTCGCGAGCTGGCGCGGCGTGGCTCGGCGGGCGGCACCCAACTCTGGCTTCAACTCGGCCATGCAGGCGCGATGACCCACCCGCCGATCGGCACGTCCAGGGGACCGAGCGCACTCGATGTGTCGGGGCTGACGTGCGTGGAACTGTCGAGGGCGGAGATTGCCGCTCTGCCGGATACCTTCGCGCGCACGGCCCGCCTCGCCTGCGATCTGGGCTTCGGGGGCGTGGAGGTTCACGCGGCGCACGGATTCCTTCTCAGCCAGTTCCTGTCGCCGCTCTTCAATCGGCGAACGGACGAGTACGGTGGACCGATCGCGAACCGGATGCGGCTACTGCTGGAAGTAATCGAAGCCGTGCGTGATGCTGTCGGCTCGCGCTTTCCGGTCGGTGTGAAGCTGAACGCGACCGACCAGATGGAAGGTGGGCTCGTGCCGGACGACGCGCTCGCCGTCGTCGCAGCGCTCGACCGCACGTCCATCGACCTACTCGACGTGAGCGGCGGGACTTACTTCCCCGGCGCCAAGTCGGCTTCGGATGCCACGGGCGGGGGTGCCTACTTCCTCGACTTCGCCCGTTCGGCCCGCGAACGCACGACCAAGCCCATCATGGTGACGGGTGGGTTCAAGACGCGGGACGCCGCGATCGACGCATTGGGGGACGGCGGCACGGACCTGATCGGGCTCGCCCGTTCGCTTGTCCTTGATCCAACCTTGCCCCGACGCTGGGCGGGTGAGGGGGACGGTCCGGTCGACGTCGCGTTCCCTCGCTTCACCGATCCACCCGAGGGCGGGATCACGGCTTGGTACACGATGCGCCTGACCGAGCTGGGTGAGGATCGTGAGGGCCCGCACGGCGATATGACGGATGCCGTCGCAACCTACGAAGCGCGCGACGTCGAACGGAATGAGCGTTGGAACACAAGGTTCACTGAAGTGAGCTGATCACGTTCCGCCGTTCGTGTTCCTCACCTATGACCCAGCGCGCCGCCCATCGCCTCTTCCCACCCACGAAGCCCTGCAGCTGCGATCGACCTCCGGCCACGGTTCCAACCACTCGCCTCGGATACCCTTTTCTCGGGGATCCCCACACACGCCCGTCGCCATCCGCGTCCTCCCTCCCCCACCGGGGGAGGGCCGGGGTGGGGGCGTCGATCGAAACGGGAAGCCCGCGACGTCGCTTCGGCAGGGCATGCGGGCGTCTGCCCGCCTATCGGCTCCGCCGCAGGGCCCACCACGCCAGGGCGCTGCACGCCACCATGAGGGCCGCGATCGCGGGCATCTGTTCGGGAAAGGTCGCGCCGCGGTCGATCAGGGCGCCGATGGCCGCAGGGCCCGCCGCGGTGCCCAGCACCATCGCGGCGGTGGACGCGGCCTTGATCGCCCCGATGTGCCGCGTGCCGAACTGCTCCGCCCACAGCGACACGGGCGCGATCGACATGATCCCCTGCGTCGTGGCCATGCAGGCCACCGCGGGCACGGCCCAGGCCAGGGTCGGCGCCCAGGCCAGAATCGCGAAGCCCAGCGCCATCGGCAGCAACGCGGCGGGCATCAGGCGGGACGCGCCGACGCGGTCGATCAGCGCGCCCGCCGCGAAGGTCGCGGCCACCGATCCGCCCATGAACAGGGGGAACAGGGCGACGAACCCCGTCTGCGACCAGCCCTTCGCTTCCGGCAGGTGGACCTGGAAGAACAGGAACGCCGTGCCGAAGGCGGGCGAGGCCATGGCCGCGGGCATCAGCATCCAGAACAGCCCGCCCCGCAGCACCTCCGCCCGGGTCCAGTGGCGTCCGTCCCGGCCCGGCGCCTCCGTCGCGGCATCGGCCTCCGCGCCCGCGGGGATGCGGGGACGGGACAGCATGCGATGCAGCGGCCAGATCGCCGCGAAGGACACCGCCGCGGCCAGCGTCCACAGCGCGGTCGCGGACGCAACGGTCAGCGCGTGCGTGAACGCCAGCGGCAGCGTGGCCTGCCCCGCCGCGAAGCCGAAGGCCGCCACGGCGATGGCCCGCCCGCGGGTAGCCACGAACCAGCGCGCCATCGCGACCATGGCGATGTGGGTCAGCATGCCCTGCCCGCACAGCCGAAGGCCGACCACCGCCAGGGGCAGCAGCCAGGCGGCGGGGGCGTATCCGATCAGCAGGCAGGACGCCGCCAGCCCCGCCATCGTCCAGGCCGTCAGGCGGGGCAGGGGCACCCGGTCGGCCAGCGCGCCGGTCCACAGCATCGCGGCCGCCGCGACGGTCGTGCCCAACCCATAGATCGCGGCCCAGTCGCCCTGGCCCAGCCCGTGCCGCGCCGTCAGGTCGCCCGCGAACACGGCCACGAACGCCGTCTGCCCGAACGTGCTGGCCAGCGACACGCAGAACCCCGCCCACAGCCAGGGCGCGTTCTCCCGCAGGAACGCCAGATACGCGGTCGGGGCCGGGCGGGAGGGGGCGAGCGATGCCATGCCCGTCCCCTGCGCCCCTCGCGCGGGACGGGCAAGGGGGGGCCGTCAGCCCTCCGCCAGGGCGACCGTTCCCGCCGCGAAGCCCGGGGCGACCCGGCGCGCGTCCTCCGCCTCCGGGTGGGTGCCGATCCAGGCCAGCAGCATCAGGCGGCGCATCAGGATCAGGTCGTCCAGCATCGCCTCGTGCGCGGGCGGTATCGGGCGGATGACGCGATAGCCCGCCAGCCAGGCCGCGCGCCACCGGGGCAGGGCGGGGTGGTCCTCCCAGAAGCTGACGGCGGCGGCGAAGTCGTAGAGGTGCCAGCCGAAGCCGCAATCGTCGAAGTCGATCAGCCGCCGGCCCGCCCGGTCCGTCAGGACGTTGGCCAGACGCATGTCGGCATGGATCAGCCCGAACCGGTCCGGCCCCGTGCCGAAGGTGCGCAGGCGCGCTTCGGCGCGGGCCTGCGCGTCCTCCAGCACCGCGCGCGCGGCCCCGTCCACGCCCGGCGCCCCGCGCCAGTCGCCCCAGGGGGCGTCGGCGCCGAACGCCGCGTCCAGATCCCAGCGGGGCCGCGCGAACCCGTCGGGCGGGGACCACCGCGCCGCGTGGTCGTGCAGGCGCGCGGCGGCGGTGCCCAGCCAGCGGAACAGCCCGACCAGGTCGCCGTCGGGGGTCGGGTGGCGACCGGGCATCCGGCGGAACATCACCGCGTGGCGTCCGTCGATCCGGGCGATGTCGGTGCCGTCGCGCATCGGCACGGGGCGCGGCACTTCCAGCACCTCGGCCGCATCCAGCGCGCGCAGCCACGCCAGCTCGGACGCGATGGCGCCCGCGTCGTTGTAGCCGGGGCGATGGACCCGCAGCACCGCGTCCAGGCCCGGTCCGGTGACGGCGAAGGTCACGTTCTCGGACACGTGGATGCGCCGCGCCGCCACGTCGGATGCGGCGGTCCACAGCGGCAGGGCGTCCGCGACGGCGGCGTCTAGCGCCATGGGCGGCGCAGGCGGTCCAGAACGCCCGCCACGATCGCGCGGGGGTCGCGGCGGATGTCGGCGCGCACGACCCATTCGTCCGGCCCCGGCGCTTCCAGCGTCGCGAGCTGCGAGTCTAGCAGGCTGACCGGCATGAAATGCCCTTCGCGGGCGGCCATGCGACGCGCGATCACGGCGCGGGGCCCGTGCAGGTGGACGAACAGCACCTCGCCCGCATGGGACCGGATCCGGTCGCGATAGCGCCGCTTCAGCGCCGAGCACGCGACCACCCGGGGGCGTTCCGCCAGGGCGATCCCGATGCGGTCCAGCCAGGGGCGGCGGTCCGTGTCGTCGAGGGGCGTGCCGCCCGCCATCTTGATGCGGTTGCGGCGCGGATGCAGGTCGTCGCCGTCCACGAAGGGCAGGCCCAGCACGCGCGCCAGCCGCGCGCCGGTCCGGGACTTGCCGGTCGAGGTGACGCCCATCACCACGATGCGGGTGGGCGCGCCCGTCACAGCGACGCCGTGATGCCGCCGTCCACGAACAGCGTGGTGCCGTTGACGAAGCTGCTGGCGTCGGAGCACAGGAAGACGCAGGCGCCGACCAGCTCCTCCACGCGGCCCCAGCGGCCCGCGGGCGTGCGCTTGGCCAGCCAGGCACTGAACGCGGGATCGTTCACCAGGGCCTGGTTCAGCGGCGTCTCGAAATAGCCGGGCGCCAGGGCGTTGACCTGCAGCCCGTGCGGCGCCCAATCGGTGGCCATCCCCTTCGTCAGGTTGCCCACCGCGCCCTTCGTGGCCGTGTAGGGCGCGATCCCGGGCCGGGCCAGGGCGGTCTGCACGGAGGCGACGTTCACGATCTTGCCCCGGCCCCGCGCGATCATGTGGCGCGCCACCGCCTGGCCCACGTGGAACACCGACGCCACGTTGGTCTGCAGCAGCCGCTCGAACGCGTCCGCGGGGAAGTCCTCCAACGGCGCGCGATGCTGGAGGCCGGCGTTGTTCACCAGGACGTCGATCGGCGTGCCCGCCCCCTCGAACCCGTCCACGGCCGCCCGGGCCGCGTCGTGGTCGGTCACGTCGAAGGGCAGGACCGCCACCTCCGCGCCCGCCGCGCGCAGGGCGTCCGCCGCGCGGTCCAGCTTCGCCGCGTCGCGCCCGTTCAGCACGACCGACGCCCCGGCCCCCGCCAGGCCGCGGGCCAGCGCCAGGCCGATGCCCTGGCCGGACCCGGTGACCAGCGCCCGCCGTCCGGTCAGGTCGAACAGGTGCAGGGACATGGGCGGTCTCCGTTGTCGCGGTGGCCCGGCCTCGCTACGGATGGGGGGGTTCCGCGTCAACCGAAGGGGGCCGCCCATGACGGACGACATCCGCGCGCTCGTGATCCACGGCGCCATGGACCTGCGATTGGAAGGGCGCCCCGACCCGGGCGATCCCGGCCCCGGCCAGGTGCGCGTGCGCATGGCGGCGGGGGGCATCTGCGGGTCCGACCTGCACTATCACCGCCACGGCGGGATCGGCGAGGCGATCCGCGTGCGCCAGCCCCTGATCCTGGGGCACGAGGTATCGGGCCACGTCGACGCCCTGGGCGAGGGGGTCGAGGGGCTGGCGATCGGACAGTTGGTCGCCGTGTCCCCGTCGCGGCCCTGCGGGGCCTGCGCGCAATGCCTGCGCGGCCTGCCCAACCAGTGCGAGCACATGCGCTTCTACGGCTCCGCGATGCCGTTACCCCACATCCAGGGCGCGTTCCGCCAGGTGCTGATCGCGGACGCCGCGCAATGCGTCCCGGCGGACGGCCTGTCGCCCGAAGCCGCGGCGATGGCCGAGCCGCTGGCCGTCTGCCTCCACGCCACGCAGCGGGCGGGGGGCATCGTGGGCGCGGCGGTGCTGGTCACGGGCTGCGGGCCCATCGGCATCCTGTCGATCCTGGCCGCGCGGCGCGCGGGCGCGGACCTGATCGTTGCGACGGACCTGTCCGACTTCTGCCTGGACCTGGCGCGGCGGGCCGGGGCCGACGTCACGGTGAACGTCGGCACGGACCGGGACGGCCTGGCGCGGTACGGGGCCGGCAAGGGGACGTTCGACGTCCTCTACGAATGCTCGGGCGCGGCGCCCGCGCTGGCGGCGGGCATCCCCGCGATGCGCCCGCGCGGCACGGTGCTGCAACTGGGCATGGGGGGCGACATGACGATCCCGATGCAGGCCCTGACCGTCAAGGAATTGACTCTCAAAGGATCGTTCCGCTTCCACGACGCCTTCGCCACGGGCGTCGAGCTGATGCGCCGCGGCCTGATCGACGTGGAGCCCTTCGTCACCCACCGCTTCCCGCTGGAGGAGTACGCCCAGGCGTTCGAAACGGCGGGCGACCGCAGCCGGGCGATGAAGGCGCAGTTGACGTTCGCCTGAGCCGCGGGCCCTTCCGGGACCAGCTAGGAAGTACCCCGCGCGTCGACGGCATCGCCGCCGCAGGCGGGGACGCCGCGCATCGCCGATCCCCGGCCCTGCGATGCGCGGGGGACCCGACATTCGCTTCCCCATCCTAGAGGTTCGTTTCCAGCAGGATCTCCGTGCGGATCCGCTCCTGCGCTGCGAACACCTCGCGCCCGTCGCTCAGCGCCTTCAGGCGGCGCAGCACGGATCGCGCCAGATGGCCGGGATCCTGCGTGATGATGGCCGACACGCGCCCGTCCAGCAGTGCCGCGACCGTGGCGGCGGTGCGCTCGTGGGCGATCACCACCAGGTCCCGCGGCAGGTCCATGCCCCCCAGGACATCGAGCGGGACCCGCGCCTCCGACGACAGGACATACAGGCCACGCAGATCCGGCCGCCCCGCCACCGCGCGGGACAGCACCGCGCGCGTGCGGTCCGGATCTCCATACGTTTCCAGGCTGGCGGGGACGCGCAGGGCGGGGAAGCGCGCGGCCAGGATGGCGTCGAAGCCCAGCCGCCGGTTCAGGCTGTCCTGCGCGGTCATCGTTTCGGACAGCACAAGGACGGAACCGGACCCTGCGCCCGCGAAGCGGCCCATCAGCAGCCCCGCGGTGGCGCCCGCCGCGCGGTCGTCGATGCCCACGAAGGAACCGCCCTGGCTCGACACGAACGGGATCACCGGAACGCCCGCATCGTCCAGGCGCGCGATGGCGTCGCGCACCGGCGGGGACCGGGGGGCCATCAGGGCGACCCCGTCGCAGCCCTCCGCCCCCAGGGCGGCCAGGTCGCGGGCCACGGCATGGGGGTCGTTCGCGTCGATGCGGCGGATGTCCGTGACCAGGCGGTCCGCGCTGAAGCGCGCGGCCTCCGCGATGCAGCGCTCCAGCTCCTCCAGGAACAGGTCGCCCGACGACGGCAGCAGGTGCACGAACCGATAGCTGCGACCCTTCGCCAGGTTCGCGGCGGCCATGTTGCGCACGAAGCCCAGATCCCGGATCGCCTGGTTCACCCGATCGACCGTCGCCTGCCGCACGCCCAGGCGCCCGTTCAGAACCCGGTCCACCGTGGCGCGGCTGACCCCCGCCGCGCGGGCGAGGTCCTTCGTGGTCGGTGGCAGGACGCGGTCGGCGTCGGGCATGGTGGTCCCCTATCTCCCCCGTCCATAACCCCCGCGATGCGGGTCGCCAAATGTTTTGAGGCACGTGCATCAGAAAATGCTTGCCATGATGCACGTGCCTCATCTACGAAGGGCGCGTCATGGGAACGGCGACGCGCCCCGCGTCCGCCGCCAACGGGAGGATGACGATGAGGAAATTCCTGCTCGCAGGCGCGGCCTGCAACGCGATCGCCCTCGGCACCGCCGGCACCGCCGCGGCGGAGGATCTGACGCTCTGCTGGGCCGCCTGGGATCCGGCCAACGCCCTGATCGAGCTGTCCACCGACTTCGAGGAACAGTCCGGCCATACCATGAACTTCGAGTTCGTGCCCTGGCCCAACTTCGCCGACCGCATGCTGAACGAGCTGAACAGCGGCGGGCAGCTCTGCGACCTGATGATCGGCGACAGCCAGTGGATCGGCGGCGGCGCCGAGAACGGGCACTACGTCAAGCTGAACGACTTCTTCGACGAAAACGGCATCGACATGGCGGACTTCATCCCCGCCACGGTGACGGGCTATGCCGAATGGCCCAAGGGGACGCCGAACTACTGGGCGCTGCCCGCATTCGGCGACGTCGTGGGCTGGACCTATCGCAAGGACTGGTTCGAGCGCCCGGAGCTGCGGGACGCGTTCCAGGCGGAATACGGCCGCGAGCTGGGCGTGCCCGAAACGCTGGCCGAGCTGAAGGACATCGCGGAGTTCTTCCAGGGGCGCGAGATCGACGGCAACACCGTCTACGGCGCCGCCATCTACACCGAACGCGGGTCCGAGGGGATCACGATGGGCGTGACCAACGCGCTCTACAATTACGGCTTCGAATACGCCGATCCCGACGAGCCCTATTCCATGGACGGGTTCGTCAACTCCGCGGGCGCGGTCGAGGGGCTGGAGTTCTACAAGGAGCTCTACGATTGCTGCACGCCGCCGGGGTCGTCCAACTGGTACATGGGCGAGAACATCGACGCCTATCGCTCCGGCCAGGTCGCGATGCAGATGAACTTCGCCTTCATCTGGCCGGGGGTGGAGGCCGATCCCAACGTTGGCGGCGGCAAGTCGGGCTACTTCCCCAACCCCGCGGGCCCCGAGGGCCAGTTCGCGCAGCTGGGCGGGCAGGGCATCAGCGTCGTCGCCTACAGCGACAAACAGGACGCCGCGCTGGAATACATCGAATGGTTCGCCCAGCCGGAGGTGCAGGCCCGGTGGTGGGAGCTGGGCGGCTATTCCGCGCTCAGCGCGGTGGTCGAGGATCCGGACTTCGCCACCAGCCAGCCTTACGCCCAGACGTTCCTGGACAGCATGGCCATCGTGAAGGACTTCTGGGCCGAACCCGCCTATGCCGACCTCCTGCTGGCGATGCAGGACCGCGTCCACAACTACGTCATCGCGGGCGAGGGCACGGCGCAGGAAGCGCTGGACGGCCTGGTCGAGGACTGGACCGAGGTGTTCGAGGACGAAGGGAAGCTGTGACGCGCGGCGCCCGCCGGGCGCCGAACGTCGCGCCCCGGGCCTGACCCGGGGTCCCGATCCGAAAAGCGGAGCCGTGCCCCGGGCTCGACCCGGGGCCGCCATCCCACACGCGCAACCGTCATCCTCGGGTCGGGCCCGAGGACCTCCCGCAAGGAGATCCCCGGGTCAGGCCCGAGGATGACTCCCCAGCTTCAACGCCGCAGAGGCCGCGCCATGTCAGACGCCCCCATGGACCGGGTCGCCCGCGCCACCCCGGCCGGCGCCGCGCGCCGCATCCGCGGCCTGTCGGACCGCGCCATCGCCTGGATCTTCGTCGCCCCGTCGATCTTCCTGCTGCTGGCGGTCAACATCTTCCCGCTGATCTGGACGATCCGGCTGTCGTTCACCGACTACCGGGTGAACCGGCCCAACCGCGACGTGGAATGGGTGGGGCTGCGCAACTACGAACGCATCCTGACCGACGACGACGTCTGGGCCACGATGCAGGCGACGGCGCATTTCCTGATCTGGACGATCGTGCTGCAGGTCCTGATCGGCTTCGCGCTGGCCTGGCTCATCAACAAGAAGTTCCGCGGCAACGACCTGTGGACCACGATCATCGTCCTGCCGATGATGCTGTCGCCCGCCGTGGTCGGCAACTTCTGGACCTTCCTCTACCAGCCCCAGATCGGGCTCTTCAACTACGCCGTGGCCTTCGTCACCGGCGCGGACCCGGCCTCCTTCTCGATGATAGGGGACGTCCACCTGGCGCCCTGGGCCATCGTGATCGCGGACACCTGGATGTGGACCCCCTTCGTGATGCTGATCTGCCTGGCGGGCCTGCGGTCGATCCCCGACAGCATATACGAGGCGGCGGAATGCGACCGTGCCTCCCCCTGGCGGCAGTTCTGGACCATCACGGTGCCCATGGTCCTGCCCTTCCTGATGCTGGCCGTGCTGTTCCGGGGCATCGAGAACTTCAAGATGTTCGATCTGGTGGTGCAGCTGACCGGGGGCGGCCCGGGCAACGTCACGACCCTGACCTCGATCGACCTGAAGCGCGAGGCGTTCGAACGGTGGCGCACGGGCTATTCCTCGGCCTACGCCGTGATCCTGTTCGTGACCGTGTTCGGTCTGGCGTCGATCTACGTGAAGGCCCTGAACAAGGTGAAGGACCGATGACCGCCCGTCGCGACCTCGTCGGTCTCGGACGCGACGGGCCCGTCATCCCCGGGCGCGGCCCCGGGACCTTCCGACGCATCGCCCGCACCACGACGATGGACATCCGCGCATGAGCAGCTTCTCCGTCACCGAACCGTCCGGCGGCACGAAGTGGTTCGCCGGCATCCTCGTGGTCTCCTACGCGATCCTGACGCTGTTGCCGCTCCTGTGGATCGTGGCGACCGGGTTCAAGACGTCCGAGGACGCCATCGCCTATCCGCCCAAGGTCCTGTTCGAGCCCTCGCTCGAAGGCTACGTCAATCTGCTCACCGAACGCACCCGCGCGACCGAGGGCATGTTGGAGGAAGCCGGCCCGCCCCGAACCTGGTACGAGGAGATCGCGCGCGACCAGGGCACGGTCATCACCGGGGCCAGCCGCTATGGCGAACGGTTCCTAAACTCCGTCATCATCGGCTTCGGGTCCACCGCGCTGACCATGATCCTCGGCACGATGGCGGCCTATGCGTTCAGCCGGTTCCGCGTGCCGCTGAAGGACGACCTGCTGTTCTTCATCCTCAGCACCCGCATGATGCCGCCCATTGCGGTCGCGATCCCCATCTTCCTGATGTTCCGCCAGCTCGGGCTGTCGGACACGCATCTGGGGATGATCCTGCTCTACACGGCGGTGAACCTGTCGCTGTCGGTCTGGCTCCTGAAGGGGTTCATCGACGAGATCCCGCGCGAGTACGAGGAAGCGGCGATGATCGATGGCTACACGCGGTTCCAGGCGTTCCGGAAGGTCGTGCTGCCCCAGGCCGCCACGGGCATCGCGTCCACGGCCATCTTCTGCCTGATCTTCGCGTGGAACGAATACGCCTTCGCCGTGCTGCTGACCTCGGGCACCGCCCAGACCGCGCCCCCCTTCATCCCCACGATCATCGGCGTGTCCGGCAAGGACTGGCCCGCGGTCGCGGCCGGCGCGACCATCTTCCTGGTCCCCGTGATGGTCTTCACCATCCTGCTACGGAAGCACCTCCTGCGGGGCATCACCTTCGGCGCGGTGCGGAAATGACCGCGGCTCCACGTGCCCCGGTCATCCCCGGGCTCGACCCGGGGCTCTCCCGCCCTGGGACGCGCCCCCCGGTCGTGACGGCGAAGCGATGCGGAACCGTCTTCGTAGGGGCGACCGGCGTATGTACGGGGGGTGTACGGGGGGTGCACGGGGGGTGCATCGGCATTTGCGCACAGAACGGGTCCGATCGTCATGTCTGAGTTCGTTCATGGACTGATCCGCCTGCGTCGCGGCCCCTGGGAGATGGTGGCCTCCATCCTCATCGCGCTGGGCGTCTTCATGCTGATGCAGCCCTTCGTGCTATGGCTCTACACCTGGTCGTTCCTCGTGATCCTGGTCGGCACGGTGGGCTTCATCGTGGTCAGCCACTTCCCGGAAGACCCCTGATGGCCCAGATCAGAATATCCAACGTCCGCAAGGAGTTCGGCGACTTCACCGCCGTCGAATCTTCCAGCTTCACCATCGAGGACGGCGAGTTCTTCATGCTGCTGGGCCCTTCGGGCTGCGGCAAGACCACCACCTTGCGGATGATGGCGGGGCTGGAATTGCCGACGTCGGGCGAGATCTTCATCGACGGGGAGGAGGTCAGCCAGAAGCGCGCCTCCCAGCGCGACATCGCCTTCGTGTTCCAGATGTTCGCGCTCTATCCCCACATGAACGTCCGGGGCAACATATCCTACCCCTTGAAATCGCAGGGAATGTCGCGCCCGGCCATCCGCGCGAAGGTGGCCGAGGTGGCCGACATCCTGGGCATCCAGGGCATCCTGGACACCCCCGTCGGCGGCCTGTCCGGCGGTGACCGCCAGCGCGTCGCCCTGGGCCGCGCCGTCGTCCGCGACCCCAAGGCCTTCTTCATGGACGAACCCCTGGGCGCGCTGGATGCCGAGTTCCGCGAACGCATGGCCGAGGAGCTCCGCGCCCTGCACGACCGCATGGGGGCCACCACGGTCTACGTCACGCACGACCAGTTGGAGGCGATGCAGATGGGGGACAAGATCGTCGTTATGAATCATGGAGTTGTCGAGCAGTTCGGCGTGCCCCAGGACATCTACGACTGGCCCGCGACGACGTTCGTCGCGCAGTTCATCGGCTCGCCGCCCATGAACCTGCTCGCCTTCGACGGAACGGTGACGCCGGGACAGGACCGCGTGGATCTGGACGGCACCACCATCGGGATGCCCCCCATCCTCGACGGCCGGGGCGGCAAGCTGATCCTCGGGGTGCGGCCGGAATACGTATCCTTGCACGACGACGCGGGCCTGCGCGGACGCGTGGCGGCGACCGAATACCTGGGCACCACGCAGATCGTGACGGTGGACACGGGCCGCGGCCGGGTGAAGGCACGCCTGCCATCCACCGACGCGCCGCGGGTTGGGGCCAACGTCGGCCTGCGCCTCGATCCCCGCACCGTCACGCTGTTCGACGCCGCGACCGGGATGGCGTTGCGCAGCCGGGCGAACGAGGGGGTACTGGCCCATGGCTGAGGTTCGGTTGGACGGCGTCACCAAGCGGTTCGGGCGGACGACCGCGCTGGACGACGTGACCATGACGATCCCGGACGGCTCCTTCGTCGTGCTGTTGGGCCCCACGGGCGCGGGCAAGACCACCACCCTGCGGATGGTGTCGGGCCTGGACGCGCCCGACTCGGGGGACATCGCCATCGGGGGCCGATCGGTGGCGGGCCTGACGCCCGCGCAGCGCGACGTGGCGATGGTGTTCCAGCAGTACAGCCTCTACCCCCACCTGACCGTGCGCGAGAACCTGGCCTTCCCGTTGCGCTCCCCCATCCTGCGGACCCCGCCCGACGTGATCGAGCGCACCGTGCGCGACGTGGCGGAGGTGCTGCAGATCGCGCACAAGCTGGACAACCGGGCCACGGCGCTGTCGGGGGGCGAGATGCAGCGGGTGTCGATCGGACGCGCGCTCGTGCGGCGGCCCGCGGTCTATCTGATGGACGAGCCGCTGTCGTCGCTGGATGCCAAGCTGCGGGCCGACCTGCGGGTCGAGCTGAAGGGCATTCAGGCCGAATCCGGGGCCACGCTGCTCTATGTCACGCACGACCAGATCGAGGCCCTGACCATGGCGACCCATGTCGGCGTCCTGGACCGGGGTCGCCTGGTGCAGTTCGGCACGCCGCGCGCGATCTACGAGGATCCGGTCAGCGTCTATGCCGCCAGCAGGCTGGGACAGCCGCGGATCAACGTCCTGCCCGCCGACCTCTTTCCCGGCGCCCCCCACGGCGCCAGCCACATCGGCCTGCGACCCGAGCAGATCCGCCAGGGCGAGGGGCAGGACGCGGCCGTCACCCGCGTCGAACGGCTGGGGGACCAGACCCGGCTGCACCTGTCCCTCGCGGGACACGACATCGTCACCGTCACCGACGCGCACACCGACCTGCGCGGCGGCGACCACATCCAGATCCGGCCCGACCGTCCGTTCTATTTCGGCGCGGACGGGGCGCGCATCGCCTAGAACGGGGCAGGGGGCATCATGGCTCATTTCATCAACGCGAAGGCCGACGCGGTCACGGACGCCATCGACGGAACGATCGCGGCGTCGGGGGGAATCCTGACGCGGCTGGACGGGTACCCGCACATCAAGGTCGTCATGCGCGCCGACTGGGACCGGGGCCGCGTCGCGCTGGTGTCCGGCGGGGGGTCGGGGCACGAGCCGGCCCATGCGGGCTTCGTGGGACGGGGCATGCTGACGGCCGCCGTATGCGGGGACATCTTCGCCTCGCCCTCGGTCGACGCCGTGTTGGCGGGGATCCTTGCGGTGACGGGGGATGCGGGCTGCCTGCTGATCGTCAAGAACTATACCGGGGACCGGCTGAACTTCGGCTTGGCCGCCGAACGTGCGCGGGCCTTCGGACGCAAGGTCGCCATGGTGATCGTCGACGACGACGTGGCCTTGCCGCATCTGGCCCAGGCCCGCGGCGTGGCCGGCACGCTGCTGGTCCACAAGATCGCGGGCGCGCTGGCGGAGGAGGGCGTCGATCTGAACGCCATCGAGGCCGAAGCCAACCGCGTCATCGCGGCCACCCGGTCGATCGGTATGTCGCTGGACACCTGCACCATTCCCGGCTCCCCCAAGGAGGACCGGATCCCCCCGGGCAAGGCGGAGTTGGGCCTGGGCATCCACGGCGAGGCGGGGGTCGAGCAGGTCGCGTACAGCGATGCGGCGACCGCGATGGCCGCCGTGACCGCGAAGCTGGCCGACGGGATGGGGGACAGCGACCACGTCGCCCTCCTGAATAACCTGGGCGGCCTGTCGGATCTGGAGATGGCGGTCCTGTCGCGGGAACTGATGCGTTCGGATCTGGCCGGACGGCTATCGATGCTGGTAGGACCCGCCGCGTTGATGACCTCGCTCGACATGCGCGGGTTCTCGGTCACCGTGATGGCGCTGGGGGACGGGGACGCCGACCGCTTGGCGACCGGGACGGGCACGTCGGCCTGGCCGGGTGCCAAGCCCATGGCGACGGCCGACGTCCTGCCGCTGCCCGACGGGCTGACGCCGATCAAGCCGCTGGCATCGGACCACGCGCCGACCCGCGCCTTCCTGATCCGCTGCTGCGAGATCCTGCTCGCATCCGAAGCCGACCTGAACGCGCTGGACGCCAAGTCGGGCGACGGCGACACCGGGTCGACCCTGGCCCACGCCGCCCGCGCGCTGATGGGGGCGATGGACACGCTGCCCCTGTCCGATCACACGCAACTCTTCCGCGCGCTGGGGCAGGAGCTGTCGCAGACGATGGGCGGGTCGTCGGGCGTGCTGCTGGCTATCTTCTTCGCCGCGGCGGGGGACGCGGCGTCGTCCGGCATGACCACGCGGGACGCGCTGCGGGCGGGCTTGGCGCGGATGCAGCAGATCGGCGGGGCGGAGATCGGCGACCGCACCATGGTCGATGCCCTGGCCCCCGCCCTGGACGCCCTGGACGACGGGTTGACGCGTGCCGCCGCCGCCGCCCGCGCGGGTGCCGACGGCACCGCCGCGATGGCGCGCGCGAATGCCGGCCGGGCGGCCTATGTCAATGCGGCGCAACTGGAAGGTCACGTCGACCCCGGCGCGGAGGCCGTGGCCCGCCTGTTCGAGCGGATGGTCGACGTCTAGGGGGCTGCGACGTCGGACGCCGCATCGGCGATGCCGTGCCCCATGCGGCGCATCCGCCGGCGACCGAACGGCGTTCACCCCCCGTACCGGCTCAACGCGCGTCGGAACGCGTGGCCTGCGGTGTATCCCACGGCGCGGGCCGCCTGTTCCCGGGTCAGGCCGTAGGCCAGCAGCCGGCGGGCGCGCTCGACCCGCCGGGCGGTGACGAACTCGTGCGGTGTCAGGCCCGTCGCGCTGCGGAACGCCTCGTGGAAGTGGCTGATGCTGATCGACGCCGTTTCCGCCAGGTCCGAGACCGACAGGCGCTCGCTCAGGTGGGCGTCGACATGCTCGACGATCCGTCCCAACCGGCGTCCGTCCAGGGGGCGGGCGTTCCGGCGGGGCGGCCGGCCGCCATAGCGCTCGCACGCGACGTGCATCAACGCGCCGCGGACGAGGTCGTCGCCTTCCAGATCGCCCAGGAGGCGTGCGCCGGTGGCGTGCTGACGCAGCCGGACCGCCGCGGCCCAGAAGACCGGGTCGGGATCGAGTACGCCGCCGCCGCCCGTCGCGGTCGGCGCGATGCCCGTCGCTTCCGCGATCTCGGCCGTCAGCGCATCCGAGATCTCGAACTCGACGCCTTCGTAGGGCTCGCCGACATGGACCCAGTCGAACGGCTCGCCGCACGTGACGAACAAGGCGTTCCGCCGCACCTCCAACCTGTCGCGGCGCCCCGAGGGACGTTCGACGACCGCGCCGCGATGGCCTGTGAAGGACACGCCCATCGTGTCGGTGCCGGTGGTCGAGCGGTGGGGGTCCTGGGTCGTGGCGGGCATGCGGAACCAGACGGCGCGCGCGCCGCTCAACTCGACCTCCACGGATGTTCCCACGGTGTTCATGTGCGATGACCATAGCAGAAAATCGGACGCGACACCGTCCCGATCCTCCGATGTTCGCCGCGAAACGTCCCGATCCTCCGGAGTTGGGAAACCCCATGCCCCTCCCGCCCCCTTCATGCAGGACCGTCGCGATCGATGCGACGCAGCCGGAGGACCACGATGCCGGACGACGCCACATCGGCACAGGGAGCGCGGATGGACCGGTCCGCCGACGCGTGGGACTTCGCCGGCCGCACCGTCGCGGTGACCGGGGCGACCGGGGGCATCGCCGGGGCGATCGTCGACGCTGTCGCCGCACGGGGCGTGACGATCGTGATGCACGGACGGCGGGTCGACGCGCTCGACCGGGTGGTGGACCGGGCGGCGGACCGGGGCGCGGACATACACCGCGTGACCGGTGATCTGGCCGACGAACCCGGCGACGTCGCCGCGGTCATCGCCGATGCCGCTCCGATCGACGTGCTGTTCAACGTCGCGGGCATCTACACGCCTGGCGACCTCCTTTCGGTCGACGTCGAAACGATCTGCCGGGACTTCGACGTCAACGCGGTGGCGGCCGTCGCGGTCATGCAGGCCGTCCTGCCCGGCATGAACGACCGCCGTCGCGGTCGGATCGTGAACGTCTCCTCCGGCGGCGGGTCCTTCGCGGAAGGGCTGGCGCGGGGCCATGCGGCCTATGCGATCTCCAAGGCCGCACTGAACGCCGCCACCGTGCTGGGCGCGGGCTGCGCGCGGGGCGACGTGAAGGTCAACGCGATGTGCCCCGGCTGGGTGCGCACGGCCATGGGCGGGCCGTCCGCGAGCCGGTCGCCCGAGGAGGGCGCGGATACCGCGCTGTGGCTCGCCGCCCTGCCGGCCGATGGACCGACGGGCGGCTTCTTCCGCGACCGCAGATGCATCCCATGGTGAACCGCACGATACGAGCCAGACCGGGACGGGGAGACGACCCATGAGAACGATCCTCACGACGATCGTGGCCACGCTGGTCCTGTCGAACGCGACCGGCGCACAGACCGCCGCACCCGAACGGATCCAGGCCGACGCGGCCACGATGACGAGCCATGGCCATGCCGGGAACCGCATGGAGCGCGGGAACGACTTCGTCCGTGACACCCCGGGCGGTTGATCGCCCGATGCGGCGGCCCTTCCCCCAGACGCCCGACCACCCCCATCCCAACCGGAGAGAGCCCATGACCGATCATCCCACCCCCACCGGCCCATCGCGGCGCGGCCTTCTGACCGGCGCGGCCGTGGCGGGCGCCGCGGTCGCCGCAGGCGGCCTCGCGCTGCGGCCCACGCCCGCCCGCGCCCAAGGCAACCTGCCGGCGGATCGCCGGATGCTGGGCGGGCTGGAAACGTCCGCCCTGGGCCTGGGTGTGCAGAACATGCACCGGACCTTCACCACGCTGGTGCCCGACCGCGACGACATGGTCGCGCTGATCCGCACCGCCTACGAGGAGGGCATCACCTTCTTCGACTGCGCCGAAGTCTATGGCCCCTATACCTGCGAGGAGATCCTGGGCGAGGCGATCGCCCCCTTCCGCGACGCGGTGCAGATCACCACGAAGTTCGGGTTCGACATCGGCGACGACGGGGGCATCGCGGGCGTGACGTCCGACCCCGCAGGCATCCGCGCGGCCGTCGAGGGCTCGCTCCGGCGGCTCGGCACCGACCGGGTGGACCTCCTATATCAGCACCGCGTCGACCCGACCGTGCCGATCGAGGAGGTGGCGGGCGTCGTGGGCGAGCTGATGGACGAGGGCAAGGCGCTGCACTGGGGCCTGTCGGAGTGCGGGCCCGAAACGCTGCGCCGGGCCCATGCCGAACGCCCCCTGGCCGCCGTGCAGTCCGAGTACTCCATGCTCTATCGCGGGCGCGAGGCGGACATCCTGCCCGTCACGCGCGAGCTGGGGGTGGGCTTCGTGCCCTTCGCGCCCCTGGGCTACGGCTTCCTGACGGGCGCTATCGACATGGCCACCGCCTTCGCCCCGGGCGACTTCCGCGGCTGGACCTCCCGCATGGACCTGGAGAACCGCGAAGCCAACATGGCCCTCGTGGACCTCGCCCGCGACTGGGCGGCCCGCAAGGACGCCGAGCCCGAGCAGATCGCGCTGGCGTGGCTGATGGCGCAGGGCCCCGACATCGTACCGATCCCGGGAACGACCAACGTCACCCACCTGCGCGACAACATCGATGCGGCCTCGGTCTCGTTCACCGACGCGGAGCTGGCGGATCTGACATCCGCGCTCGACGCGATCGAGGTGCAGGGCGAACGGGCGCCTGCGATGGTAATGGAATGGAACGGCGCGGAGGCGCCGGACGCCTAGGTCACCCGACCGACGGGCCGGGCCCGCGCCGCGACGCGGGCCCGGATCGCTTCCCCGAACCGGAAGGTCCATGCCATGACGACGCGACGGACGATCCTCCTCACCCCCCCTCGTCGAAGGACTTCACGCATGACCTCCATCCGCACCGCGCTGGCCGTGCTATGCCTCGCCGCATGGCCGGGCCTCGTCGTCGCCCAGGGGGCGCAGGCCCCGAACGTCGCGCGCGTCTCGACCCATATGGGCGAGATGGCGATGTCGGCCGGGGCGGCGGCGGGGATGGATCGCGAGGTGGGGGACC
>NZ_JARGZA010000031.1 GCF_030973515.1 Jannaschia maritima | reverse complement strand
TGCCCCGGCGGCATCTCAAAACCCCCGAACCGGCCCTGATGAAGCGCCCCAGCTGTGTCACCGCGCCGTCTCGCATGGATGCGGCCTACCGGCACGCCGCTAGCAGCAACTTGTGTTCGCTTGCATCATTTGTCGGAAGTGACACCGCATGAGGCCTGCGAACGGCGTGGCAAGCCTGAGCGATCCATCGCATTCTCGAACCCGACCCGACCGCATGTGACCTGTCCGACCGGTGGCGGCGCCGCGTCCCGGAACCGCAATCTCGACACTCGAACGTTCGCCATACTGATCGGCGCGTCGCACGACGTAGTCGCCGCGTGCAACAACGCTCGGCCGCCTGCTCCGCGCAAGTATCGAACGCCGGTCGCCGAAGCGCGTCCGCCTCGGTCGGCGTCCGCCGCTCCAGGCGCCCGCGGCGATGGTTGCGATCGACCGGACGCACCGCGCAGCCCCTGCTTCGGGGCCGCGCCGCATACGCGGTGGTCGGAAGGCTACGCCGTGCGCCTGCGGATCTGCTCCACCGTTTGGGCCATCACGGACCAGTACACGTCCATGTCGCCCAATTCGAGATTCTCGACGTCATCGCCGCCGCCGAGGAACAGCGGCCTACGATATCCAACGCATTGGTCGGCAGCCGGAACGGCCCCGCCCCCGTCGCGCCACGCCCCGTAGAAGTCGACCGCCAACGCGGCGTCAGCCTGTTCGACGATCTCCGTTCGGTGGAACGCGGCGAGGTCGATCCCTGTGTCGAGAACCTCGGCAGTGCCGGGTTCGAGGATCGCGACGGTCCCCACCCGATCGGCGCGGGTCGCGAAGACGCGGCCCAGCCAGTCGGTCGCGAACGGATCGAGGGCGCCCGCGCGGTCGGGAAACATCGTGTCGATCGACGGCCCGATCATGCCGACAGCATCGTCGTCCAACACCCGGTAGATGCCATCACCAATCACCCGTCCGCCCGCGACGGACCGCAGTTCGTCCACCGTCCGCGTTTCCAGGATGTCCCGATTCTGCGCGCCGTACCGATCATCGAATTCCCTCGACATCACCGATCTCCCATTCTGACCTGATCGACCTGGGTTCCGACGTCGAGATCCCGGATCCTGTGCGCGATCTACGAAACGAGGCTTTGGTTCACGCTTCTGTCCAGGGGTCGCATGTTAAACACCGCGTCGGCACCCCCCAGTTGCAAATCTATGCCCTACCGCCCCCGGCGGCGGGCCTCCATCCGCATCGCGCGGCGCATCTCGACATCCGCCAACCTGCGCATCACCGCCCTGCGCGCCTCCTCCCCCTCCGTCCCCCTCAACTCCGCGCGCAACGCGGTGGCTTCCTTCGCCAGCACCACCTCGGGCGGCAGCGCCCCCTCCTTGGCCATCATGCGGAACCCCGCCTGTTCGGTCGCGTCCACGTGCGCTCCGCCCTCGACCGGCGGCAGTGGCTTGCCCTCGCCGGCCAAGCCCTTTAGATCGCCCGCCTTCTCGGCACACGCGATCAATCGTTCGGTCAGGAAGGCCAGCGCCCTCACTTGCCTTCCAGGCCCTCGATCCGGGCCTTCAGCGCCTCGTTCTCCTCGCGCGCCTTCTGAGCCATCGCGCGCACGGCGTCGAACTCCTCGCGGGTCACGAAGTCGCGGTCGGCCATCCAGCGGTCCATCATCGACTTGAACGCCGTCTCCGCCTCCGCCCGCGCGCCCTGGGCAACGCCCATCGCGTTGGTCATCAGCTGACTGAAATCATCCATGAATCGGTTGCGCGTCTGCATCGTCGCTCTCCTGCTGCTGGGATAGATATGGGCGGTCCGGCCGCGCCCCTCAAGGCGGGTCCGTTGACACCGCCCTGCGCTCGCGCCTAACCCCGCGCATGATCGCCGCCGCCATCCCCTTCCCCGACATCTCGCCGGAGATCTTCTCCGTCACGCTGGGGGGATTCACCTTCGCCCTGCGCTGGTACGCGCTGGCATACATCGTCGGCATCGTGGGGGGCTGGGCGCTGGCGCGCTACGCCTTGCATCGCGCCGAATGGTGGCCGGGGGAACAGGCCCCCATGACCCCACGGCAGTTGGAGGACGCGATGACCTGGGTCACCCTGGGCATCGTGCTGGGCGGTCGGCTCGGATACGTGTTCTTCTATCGCCCCGGTTACTACGTCGAGCACCCGGCGGAGATCCTCGCCGTTTGGCAGGGGGGCATGTCCTTCCACGGGGGCCTGATCGGCACCGGGCTGGGCCTGATCGTCTTCGCGATCCGCCATGCCATCCCCCTGCGCCGCATCCTAGACCTGGCCGCCCTGGTCACGCCCCTGGGCCTTCTCTGCGGACGGCTCGCGAACTTCGTGAACGCTGAACTCTGGGGCCGCCCCACGGACGCCCCCTGGGGCGTGATCTTCCCCGGACAGGCCGCGCAGGCCTGCGCGACCGCAGGCCAGCTCTGCGCCCGCCACCCCAGCCAGCTCTACGAGGCGGCCCTGGAAGGCGCGCTGCTGCTGGTCGTCCTGTGGGCCATGGCCGCATCGGGGGCCCTCCGCCGGCCGGGCCTGGTCACGGGCGTGTTCCTCGCGGGCTACGCCCTGGGTCGCATGGTCGCCGAACATTTCCGCGTGGCCGACGCGCAGTACATCACCCCCGACAACCCCCTGGGCCACGTGATCGGCGGGCCGGTCTGGGGGCTGTCGATGGGGCAGGTCCTGTCGCTGCCGATGCTGGTCGTGGGCCTGGGCGGCATTGCCTTGTCCCTGCGGGCCGCGCCTGCCCGGGGTCCCCACCAGGCGTGACCGACCTGCGGACCCTCCTGACCGCGCGGATCCGGGCGGACGGACCGATCCCGCTCTCCACCTACATGGCCGAATGCCTGACCCATCCGGTCCACGGCTACTACGTCACGCACGACCCCCTGGGCCAGGACTTCATCACCGCACCGGAGGTCAGCCAGATGTTCGGCGAACTGGTCGGCCTCGCCCTGGCGCAGGCGTGGCAGGACCAAGGGCGCGGGCCGATGACCCTGGCGGAGCTGGGCCCTGGGCGCGGCACGCTGATGGCGGACGCCCTGCGCGCGACGGCCGCCGTGCCAGGCTTCCACGAGGCAGTACGCGTCCACCTGGTCGAGGTCTCGCCCGTCCTGCGTGCCGCGCAGCGGACCGCGCTGGCGGGGGTCGACGTCACCCATCACGACCATGTCGACGCCCTGCCCGACGGCCCCGCCCTGCTGATCGCCAACGAGTTCCTGGATGCCCTGCCCATCCGTCAATGGACCCGAACGGAAGGCGGTTGGGCCGAGACCGTGGTGACCCTGCGCGAGGGAGCCCTGGCCCTGGCCCGCGCGCCTGCCGGGCCTGTGCCAGCGCTGGCCCACCGAACCGACGTGCCGCCTGGCGGCGTGGTCGAACGATGCCCCGCCCTGCCCGGCGTGGTGGGCGCGGTGGCATCCCGGGTGGCGCGGAGCGGGGCCGCCTTGTTCGTCGATTACGGGGACTGGCGATCGCGGGGCGACACGCTCCAGGCGTTGCGGGCCGGGCGCATGGTCGATCCGTTGGCGGATCCGGGCGGAGCGGACCTGACCGCGCATGTCGACTTCGAAGTCGTCGCGAACGCCGCCGCTCCCGCCGCCGCGACCGGAATGGAACGACAAGGCATGTGGCTGGAACGCCTCGGCCTGACGCAGCGCGCCCAAGCGCTTGCACGGGAGTCGCGGGGACAAGCCCTCGATGACCTGATCGCCGCCCACAGGCGTCTCGCCCATCCGGACGAGATGGGTGACCTGTTCAAGGTCCTGGGGCTGCTGCCGCCCGGGGCGCCCCCCTTGGCGGGACTGCCCCCGCCTCAGTGACCGCCCAGGATGCCCGTCCGCACGCCGTAATCTGCCGCGATCGCGTAGTCGGGGTCGTCGTCGCTGTCGACCACCAGATGACCGGCTCGGCGCAGCAGGCGGTGGCAGTCGCGGGACAGGTGGCGCAGCTGCAACGTCTTCCCCGCATCCTCGTAGCGCCCGGCCATCGCTTCGATCGCCTGAAGGGCGGATTGGTCCGCGACGCGGCTGTCGGCGAAATCCACGATCACCGCACCGGGGTCCCGCTCGGGATCGAACAGTTCGGTGAAGCCGGTGGCCGATCCGAAGAAGAGCGGTCCCTTCACCTGGTACACCTTCGCCCCCTCCGGCGTGACGTAGGTACTGGCCCGGATGCGGGTCGCGTTCTGCCAGGCATAGGCCAGGGCCGAGACGATGACGCCCACTATGACGGCGATGGCCAGGTCGGTGGCGACCGTCACGGCGGTGACCAGCACGATGACGACCGCGTCGGTGCGCGGCACCCGGCGCAGGATCATTAGGCTGTTCCACGCGAAGGTGCCGATCACGACCATGAACATCACGCCCACCAGCGCGGCCAGGGGGATTCGCTCGATCAGGGGGGCCGCGACCAGGATGAAGGCCAGCAGGAACAGGGCGGCGGCGATCCCCGACACCCGCGTCCGTCCGCCCGACTTCACGTTGATCATGCTCTGCCCGATCATCGCGCAGCCGCCCATGCCGCCGAAGAACCCCGTGACCGTGTTCGCCGCGCCCTGGGCGATGCATTCCTGGCTGGCGCCCCCGCGCTGGCCCGTGATCTCGCCCACCAGGTTCAACGTCAGCAGGGATTCGATCAGGCCGATCGCGGCCAGGATCAGGGCATAGGGCAGGATGATCTGGAACGTGTCCCAGGTCAGGGGGACCATCGGCACGTGGAAGGCGGGCAGCCCGCCCGCGATCGAGGCCATGTCGCCGACCGTGGGCGTGTCGATCCCGAAGCCCAGCACCAGGGCCGCCGTGATCGCGATCCCCGCCAGGGGTGCGGGGACGACGTTCGTGAGCTTGGGCAGCCCCCAGATCACGGCCATCGTCAACGCGACCAGCGCCAGCATCAGGACGATCCCGTCCAGCGGCAGCCAGCCGCCGTCCGCGTCGCGGAACTGCGTCAGCTGCGCAAGGAAGATCACGATGGCCAGGCCGTTGACGAAGCCGAGCATGACGGGGTGCGGCACCAGGCGGATGAACTTGCCCCACCGCATCACGCCGAACACGATCTGCATGAATCCCATCAGCACCACCGTGGCGAACAGGTACTCGACCCCGTGCTGCGCGACCAGGCTGACCATCACGACCGCCAGCGCCCCCGTGGCGCCCGATATCATGCCGGGCCGACCCCCGATCAACGCCGTGATGAGCCCCACGATGAACGCGGCATAGAGGCCCACGAGCGGATGGACCCCCGCGACGAAGGCGAAGGCCACCGCCTCGGGCACCAGCGCCAGGGCGACGGTCAGGCCAGCCAGGATCTCGATCCTCAGGCGGGACGGGGTCAACGGGTCGGTCGGCGCGATGCGGAGGTCCGGGCTCGGGAACAGATCGCCGAGCCGCGCTGTCAGATTGGCGGGCATGTGATGTCGTCCGTGTCGGGGGTCGGGCGCGCCCTAGCAGAGGTGGAACCCCATGGGAAGCGCAGGGCGTTGCCATGGGGCATGCTCGGACCCAATGTGCCGCGCGGTTTCGCGAATCGTCGAAAAGGGACGCAGCATGGAAGCAGTGATCGGCATCGTGGGCGGTTCGGGCCTCTACGACATCCCCGGCCTGATGGGGGACTGGCACAGCACCGACACGCCCTGGGGGGCACCGTCGGACGACCTGCTGGTGGGCGAGATGGGGGGCTGCCGGATGGTCTTCCTGCCGCGCCACGGACGGGGTCACACCTACGACCCTTCGACCGTGCCTTACCGCGCCAACGTGGCCGCGCTGAAGGAGGCGGGCGTGACGCATCTGGTCAGCGTGTCGGCCTGCGGCTCGTTCCGCGACGAGATGGCCCCCGGCGACTTCGTCGTGGTCGACCAGTTCGTCGACCGCACGCAGGGCCGTCCGACCAGCTTCTTCGGACCGGGTTGCGTGGCCCACGTCTCGATGGCCGATCCCGTCTGCGAGGATCTGGCGCTGGCCTGCGCGGCGGCCGGCCGGGCCGCGGGGGCGACCGTCCACGGGGGCGGGACCTATCTGGCCATGGAGGGGCCGCAGTTCAGCACGAAGGCCGAGTCGCGCATCTGGCGCGACGTATGGGGGTGCGACGTGGTGGGCATGACCAACCTGCCCGAAGCACGCCTGGCGCGGGAGGCGGAGCTGCACTACGCGACCGTCGCGATGGTCACGGACTACGACAGCTGGCATCCCGACCACGGGGCCGTGACCACCGCGGACGTGGTCGCGACCCTGAAGGCCAATGCCGCCACCGCGCGCGGACTGGTCGCGGCGCTGCCCGAATACGTCGTGGGGGGCCATTGCGCCACGGGATGTGCCCATGCGCTGGACGACGCCGTCATGACCGCGACGGTCAAGCGCGACCCGGTGATGGTCGAGCGGCTGCGCATGGTGGCGGACCGGGTGCTGTGACGCCCCGAGCGATCCTGGCGGGTGCGGCGACGGCGCTGTCGCTGGCCTGGGCCGGATCAGCTCCGGCACAGGAGTTCGTGATCCTGCCGGATCGGGTGTCGGATGCTGACTTCCATCGCGCCGTCGCCTGCGCGGCGGACCCCGGCGGCCTCTGCCGCAAGCCGATGCTGCGGTGGCCCGCGGAACGGCGGCGACCGCTGCGCGTGGGCATCGTGTCCTGGCCAGACATGCTGGCGGCGCCTCGACGCCGGGCGTTCAGCATCGCGCTGGATCGCGCGGTCGCACGCTTGAACGCGGTCGGGGCCGACGTGATCCTGGCCCGCGGCGCGCGACCCCAGATCGCGGTCCACGTCCTGGCCACGCCCCCGGGACGGATCGTCGAGGGCACGGGCGACCCCCTTCTGGACGGCACGCGGCTGGGACTGGGCCATGTCGTGCTTCGATCCCGTGACGGCACGATCACGGCGGCCACCATCGGCCTGTCGATGCACGTCGCGGGCCGGTCGCTGCAATCCGTGATGCTGGAGGAGGTGACGCAGGCCTTGGGGCCCATCACCGACATCGCGGGACCGGCCTATTCCGATTCGGTCTTCGCGGAGGACGCGAACACCGCTATCCGGCTGTCCGACCAGGACGCCGCCGCCCTCCGCCTGCACTATCCGAAGGAAGACCCCTGATGCAGAAGAAGACCGTCGCGGACTACATCCGCACCATCCCGGACTTCCCGCATGCGGGGATCCTGTTCCGGGACGTCACCACGCTGTTCGCCGACGCCCGCGGCCTGCGATTGGCGGTGGACCAGATGCTGGCCCCCTTCGCAGGCGAGACGATCGACGCCGTGGCGGGCTTGGAGGCCCGCGGCTTCATCCTGGGCGGGGCCATCGCGCATCAGTTGGGCAAGGGGTTCGTGCCCGTGCGCAAGAAGGGCAAGCTGCCGGGCAGGACGCATAGCCAGGACTACACGCTCGAGTACGGACAGGCGACGATGGAGGTCCATGTCGACGCCCTGAAGCCCGGCGCGCGCGTGCTGTTGGTGGACGACCTGCTGGCGACGGGCGGCACGGCGCAGGCGGGCATCGAGCTTCTACGCAAGCTGGACGCCGAGATCGTGGCCGCCGCCTTCGTCATCGACCTGCCCGCCCTCGGCGGGCGGACCCTGCTGGAACGGATGGACATTCCGGTCCACACGCTCTGCGAGTTCGATGGGGAATAGGACAACCTTCCACGTGTAAACAATTTGGTAAGGTTTCGTGCGCTAATGCTGTTCGCGTGGTCGCCGTCGCGGCCACTCATTCCCCCAGCGCCCTGCCCTTCCCCCGGCAGGGCGCGACTCGTTGGGACTTCCGTTCGTCTGCGCACCATCGCTTGCATCACGCGGAGCGTGTGTTATTCGTCCCAGTGACAACCTCCGAGTGATACGAGGGGGGCGTCGCTGCTGCACGACCGGCGCATCCCGTCACTACCCCGACGGGATGCGCCAATCCAGCATTCACCCTTCGTACGGCATCTAGCCCGCGCGCAGGATGGCCCCGGGGTTCATGATGCCCGCGGGATCCAGCGCCGCCTTGATCGCCCGCATCGCGGCCAGCTTGGCCGGGTCGACATAGCGTTCCAGATCGCCCACCTTCAGGCGTCCGACCCCGTGCTCCGCCGATACGGATCCCCCCATCTCGTGGACTAGGTCGTGCACGCAAGCCTTGATCGCATCGCGCTGGTCCGCGTGGTCGGTTCGCGTCCGGCCCGGCTGGGGAAAGACGTTCCAATGCAGGTTGCCGTCTCCGACATGGCCGAAGCAGTTCACGCGGAAGTCGCCGACCCGTGCCAGCGCCCGCGGCGCGCGTTCGATGAAATCGGGTATGCGCGCCAGGGGCACCGATATGTCGTGGCTGCTGACCGCGCCCACGGCACGGTTCGCCGCCGGGATCGATTCGCGCACCGTCCAGAAGTCCTCGCGCTGCTGTTCGGACTGGGCGATGGCCCCGTCGCCGACCAGCCCCGCCTCGGAAGCGCGGACGAACACGTCCTCCAGCGCGGGCTCCGGATCTGCGGCCATGCCCAGGTCGATCAGGACGGACCAGTCCGGCCGGCCCAGCGGCAGGCGGACATCCGGCATATGCTCTGCCAGGAAGGACAGGCCCATCCCTCCGATCAGCTCGAACGCCGACACGCCGTCGCCCACCACGTCGCGCGTCAGGTTCAGCAGATCCAGCGCCGCCCGTGGCGAGGGCACGGCCATCAGCGCGGTGGCGTGATGCGGCGGGCGCGGATGCAGGCGCAAGGTGGCGGCGGTGATGATCCCCAGCGTCCCCTCCGCCCCGATCAGCAGGTGCCGCAGGTCGTAGCCGGTGTTGTTCTTCCGCAGCGCCGACAGCCCGTGCAGAACCGATCCGTCCGGCAGCACCGCCTCCAGCCCCAGGCACAGGTCGCGCGCGTTGCCATAGCGCAGCACGTTCACGCCGCCCGCATTGGTGGACAGGATGCCGCCGATCCGCGCCGATCCCTGCGCCGCGATGGTCAGGGGGAACAGGCGGCCCGCATCGGCGGCGGCCTCCTGCACGTGCTGCAGGATCACGCCCGCCTCGGCCACGATAACCCCCTCGACCGTATCGACGGACCGGATAGCGGTCATGCGGTGCAGCGACAGGATCACCGGTTCCAGGTCGTCGGACACCTGCCCCCCCACCAGGCCCGTCCCGCCGCCATAGGGGACGACGGGCACCCGGGCCGCGGCGCAGGCCCGAACCACGGCGGCCACCTGCTCGGTCGTTCCGGGCGCAACCAGCAGACCGCCCCGACCGGCCCACCGGCCGCGCGGCTCCTCCAGATAGTTGGGGGTCAGGTCGGGAAAAGCCCCGGCAGGCAGCGCACCGCGCAGGGCGTCGCCGATGTCGGCATGGGTGTTCATTCGCGCAGGAAGCTCGGGCGCAGGACGATGACCGTGGGCTCGGACGGCAAACTCCGCAGCGACACCTCCAGCGACGCGTCGCCACGGCGGTCGATCAGGAAGTCGTCCGACATGCGGTCCAGGAACCCTTGCAGGTTGCCCTCCCCGAACCAGTGCATGGGGATCACCACGCTCGACCGCAGGCGGCCCAGCGTGCGCACCAGCGTCTCGTGCGGCAGGGTCAGGCCGCCGTCCACGGGCGCCATCACCACGTCGAGGCGGCCGAGCGCGGCGAACTGCTCCGGCGACGGTTCGTGGTGCAGGTGGCCCAGGTGCCCGATGCACAGGCCGCCGACCTCGAACACGAAGATGCTGTTCCCGTTCCGCTCGCCCCCGCGCCCGGGGCGCAGGTCGGTGCTGACGGACCGCACCAGCATCTCGCCCAAGTCGAGGTGGTGATCCACGGGCTCGCCCGGATCGTCCGACCACCCGGGCAGGACATGGGCGATCCCCTCGTCCGGGTCGGGGGTCCAGTGGCTGATATGGCCGCGGTTCATCGTGACGACGTCGGGCGGCGCGATGGCACCCGCGAACCCGTTGTAGTCGGTGACAGCCCGCAGCCCGCCCGGCGTTTCCAGCATGAACATGGAATGGTCCACATAGGACAACCGCACCGTGAAGTCGTCGGGCAGCGGCGCGCCATAGGACGCGCGGTGGACGTATTCGACCCCCGGCGCCTGCGCCACGGCGATGCAGTGGCTGGCCCTGCGCTCCTGCGCCGCCGCGGCGGCGGGCAGCACGAAGGCGGCGATAAGCACGGCGAGCGGTCGCATGGTCATGTCCCCCACTGGACGGTTCCCTCCCCCTCGTGACCTAGGCCGGGGTCAGACCCCCTCCACCCGGCCGCGACGATCCGACCGCAGCATGGCATACAGGACGTGGTTCCGCCATCGCCCCGCGATCTGCAGATAGGACTGCGCCACGCCCTCGTACTTGAAGCCCGACGCCTCCAGCAGCCCGCGCGACGCGGCGTTCTCCTCCAGGCAGGCGGCTTCCAGGCGAGACAGGTCCATGCGGCGGAACGCGTGGTGCGACAGGGCGGCGATGGCCTCGCGCATGTAACCCTGGCGCGCGTGGCTCCGCCCGATCCAATAGCCCAGCGTCGCGGACTGGGCCGGGCCGCGCCGGACGTTGTCCAGCGTGATCGCCCCCAGCAGCGCGGCGTCGCCGCGCCGGGTCAGGAACAGGGCCAGCGCGGTCCCCTGGCTCTGGCTGCGCTGGGCCCAGTACACGCGGTTCGTGAACGACTTGCGCGACAGATGGTCCCGCGCCCAGGCGGGCTCCCACGGTTGCAGGAAGTCGGCGGACCCTTCCCGCAGGGCCACCCAATCGCGGTAATCGGCGTGCTGCGGCAGGCGCAGGATCATGCGGTCCGTGTCGATCCTGGGGCGGCGCAGGCGTCCGAGCATCAGGCGGCCAGCCGCTCCGCCATGGCTGCGACGTCCGGTGCGCCGTCCACGGGGCCATAGAGCGCAAGTGCCGGCGCTTCGCCGGCCAGGGCGCCCGCATGGTCGCGGATGGCCGCGGCATCCACCGCGTCGATCTTCTGGATGGCCTCCGACAGCGGGGGCACGCGGTCCCAGACGGCCACGACGCGGGCCAGCCGCTCGGCCCGGCTGGACGCGCTTTCCAGCCCCATCAGCATGCCGGACTTCATCTGCGCGCGCGCGCGCGCGACCTCCGCCTCCGTCACGTCGTCCGCCATGCGCCGCAGCTCGTCCACGACCAGGTGCGAGAGCGCGCCCACGTCCTCCGCCCCCGTGCCCGCATAGACGGTCAGCAGCCCCGTATCGGCATAGGCGCCGACCTGCGCGAAGATGCTGTAGCACAGGCCCCGCTTCTCGCGGGCCTCCTGGAACAGGCGGGACGACATGCCCCCGCCCAGCACCCCCGCAAAGACCTGCGCCGCATAGATGGCGTCGTCGCGATAGCCGGGCTGCGGCAGGCCCATGGTGAAATGCGCCTGCTCGAGCGCTTTGACGACGCGCACCTCCCCGCCTCGGAACGCGGCCGGTTCCGGCACCGGACGCGCGCGGGGGGTCAGGTGGCCCAGCGCGTCCTCCGCCAAGCGCATCACCGCATCGTGGTCGATCGCCCCGGCGGCGGCCAGGATCAGTCCGTCGGGGGCGTAATGCTGCGCGGTGAAGTCCCGGAAGTCCGACCGTTGGAACGCGGCGACCCGCTCCGACGGGCCCAGGATGGTCCGGCCCATCGGCTGTTCGGGATAGGCCGCTTCCTGCAGCCAGTCGAAGACGATGTCGTCGGGCGTGTCCATCGCCTGCCCGATCTCCTGCAGGATGACCCCGCGCTCCGTCTCGATCTCGGCCGCGTCGAAGGTCGGGTTCAGGACGATGTCGGCGATCAGATCCACCGCCAGCGGCACGTCGCCCGCCAGGATCCGTGCGTAATAGGCCGTCACCTCGCGCGAAGTATAGGCGTTGATGTACCCGCCGACGTCCTCGATCTCCTCCGCGATGGACAGGGCGGACCGCCGCGCGGTGCCCTTGAACGCCATGTGTTCCAGGAAGTGGGCGATGCCGTTCTGATGCAGCGCCTCGTGGCGTCCGCCCGCACCGACCCAGATCCCCACGGATGCTGATTCCAGTCCCGGCATGCGTTCCGTCACCACGCGCACGCCGTTGGGCAGCCGGTCCAGACGGGCCGTCACGCCGCGCGCTCCCGGTCCACGACCGCCTCGATGGCGGTCAAGTCGTTATCGACGCGGGTGATGCGCTCGGGGCGGTCGAACAGATCCGCCATGCGGGGCGGAAGGGCGGGCCGCCGGCCGGTCGCCGTCTCGACGGCATCGGGGAACTTCGCCGGATGCGCGGTCGCCAGCGTGACCATCGGCGCATCGCCCAGATGGTCCTGCGCCACGTGATAGGCTACCGCGGAATGGGGACACAGCACCTCGCCCGTCCGATGCAGGGCGTCGCGGATGGCGGCATGCGTCTCCTCCTCCGACGCGCGGCCGGAAGCATAGGTCTCCGTCAGGGCCTGCGCGGCACCCTGGGACACGGTGAACCCGCCCTCCGCCCGCAATTCCTCCATCAGTTGCGCCACCGCCGCGCCGTCGCCCCCATAGGCCAGGTGGAGCGCCCGCTCGAAGTTGCTGGACACCTGGATGTCCATGCTAGGCGAGATGGTCGGCTCGACCTCACCCACCCGGTACGCGCCCGTGGTCAGGCAACGGTGCAGGATGTCGTTGCGGTTGGTGGCCACCACCAGCGTCTCGATCGGCAGGCCCATGCGCTTGGCGATGTGCCCCGCGAACACGTCGCCGAAGTTGCCGGTGGGCACGGCGAACGACACGGACCGATGCGGCGCGCCCAGGGCCGTGGCGGCGGTGAAGTAGTACACGACCTGCGCCAGGACGCGGGCGAAGTTGATGCTGTTGACGCCGGCCAGCCGGGTCCGGTCCCGGAAAGCGAAGTCGTTGAACATGTCCTTCACGCGCGCCTGGCAATCGTCGAAATGCCCCGTCAGCGCCAGGGCGTGGACGTTCGCGGCGTCGGGCGTGGTCATCTGGCGGCGCTGCACGTCGGACACCCGGCCATGGGGGTACAGGATGAAGACGTCCGCCGCGTCCAGCCCGCCGAACGCCTCGATCGCGGCGGAACCGGTGTCGCCCGACGTGGCGCCGACGATGGTCACCCGCTCGCCCCGCCGGCGCAGGACGTGGTCGAACATCCGCCCGATCAGTTGCATGGCGAAGTCCTTGAAGGCCAGCGTCGGCCCGTGGAACAGCTCCAGCAGGAAGTGGTTCGGCGCCAGTTGCACCAGGGGCGCGCGGGCCTCGTGCCCGAACCCGACATAGGCGTCGCGCACGAGGTCGGCCAGCGTCGCCTCGTCGAACGCGTCGGCCACGAACGGCGCCATCACGCGCACGGCGACCTCCTCGTAGGGCAGGCCCGCCAACGCCGCGACGTCGGCGCGCGACAGGACGGGAACCGCCTCGGGCACGTAGAGGCCGCCGTCCCGGGCCAGCCCGGTCAGCATCGTGTCCTCGAACCCCAGGACGGGGGCCCGGCCCCGGGTGGAGACGTATCGCATGTGTCACTCGATCCTTACGCGGCGCGGCGCGTGATACGCCACAGCGCGAACGCTGTCATCCCCGCCCAGACCAACCCCAGCCCCGACCATTGGACCGCGTATCCGACGTGATTGTCGGCGATGGCCTCCGTCCCCATCGGCAGCGGCGCCACGCCCGTCACGGGGGGCACGGTCTCGGCGGTGATCAGCAGCACCGGCTCCGTTCCCGCCGCCGCGGCCAGGGCGGCCAGATCGCGCTGCAGCCATGCGCCGTCCTCGGACGGGCCGCCCGTCTCGTCGGGCCAATCCAGATGGCCGCGCACGACGAGGACCGTTCCGGGGGCCGGGGCCAAGGTCGCGGCCTGCGCGGGCGACGTGCCGGACGTCCACGCGGCCGCGCCCAGGTCGGCGAGGACCCGCCGCTGCCCCACCGCGAGGGGCACGATCAGCCGCGTCCCAGCGCCGTATCCGCGCCATGTGCCGAAGACGGGGATCGCCGGGCCCGCCACCGTCGCGTCCACCGCCACCGGTCGGAACCGGTCGACGGATGGATCGGGGACGTCGGGCAGCGCGCCGTACTCCTGCCCCAGCCGCGCGTTCGCCGCGGCGATGTAGGCGTCCTTCTCGGCCGCGCGGTCCAGCTGCCACGCGCCCAGCCCGAACAGCACCACCACCCCGAGGAACCCATAGAGTGCCACGCCGGTGGGGTCCGCCACGGCGGGACGCGCCACGCCGACGATCGCCAGGACGGTGCAGGTCGTCATGACCGCCCAGACCCCCGCGGTCTGCACGGCCGGCACGCCGGCGGCGAGGACGGGGATGGCGGCGAAGCCGATCGCCGCCAGAACGGCGGGGGCGGCAATGCCCGCGACGCGGGCCAGCGCGACCTTTCCGATTCCCCAGATGGTCAGGATCGCCCAGACCATGACCCAGCCATCCGCTGGACCGGGCCCGTCGCAGGGGCCCAGGCGGCAGGCGATGCGCGCCCCGGCCCAGAGCGAGACCAAAGCCGCGATCGGCATCGCCGCGACGGCGAGCCAGCCCATCCGGCCGAACCGTGCGCGTCGCGCGCGCGAAGCGCGGGCCGGGCCCCGGTCGGTCACGGCCCGAGCACCCGCCGGGCCGCGGTCAGCTGCCCCAGATGTAGATGGACGCGAACAGGAACAGCCACACCACGTCCACGAAGTGCCAGTACCACGCCGCCGCCTCGAACCCGGTGTGGCGTTCCGGCGTGAAGTGCCCGGCCTGCAGGCGGAACAGGCACACGGCCAGGAAGATCGTCCCGATGATGACGTGCGCCCCGTGGAAGCCCGTCGCCATGAAAAAGTTCGCGCCATAGATGTTGCCCGCGAAGCCGAAGGCCGCGTGGCTGTACTCGTAGGCTTGGAACCCCGTGAAGATCACGCCCAGCACGACGGTCAGGATCAGGCCCCATTTCACGTCGTTGCGGTTGTCCTCGTGGACCAGGGCGTGGTGCGCCCAGGTGAGCGTGGCGCCCGACAGCAACAGGATCAGCGTGTTGATCAGGGGCAGGTGCCAGGGGTCGAACGTCTCGATCCCCACGGGCGGCCAGACGCCGTCCACGGCCGGGGCCTCGGGGCCCATCGGGTACATCGCGTGCTTGAAGAACGACCAGAACCACGCCGCGAAGAACATCACCTCCGACATGATGAAGAAGATGAACCCATAGCGCAGGCCGATCCGCACCACGGGCGTATGATCGCCAACGTTCGATTCCCGCACGACGTCGGCCCACCAGGCGAACATCACGCCCAGGACGCCGATGAAGCCCGCCGCGAACAGCCAGGGCCCCGCCAGGGTCATGCCCCACAGGTCGACGGACCCCTTCATCCAGATGACCGCGCCGAACAGCATGACGAAGGCGGAGGTCGCGCCCACGAACGGCCAGATCGACGGCGGCAGGATGTGATAGTCGTGGTTCTTCACGTGGGCGGCCATGGGGGTCCCTTCTCAGTTCGTCTGGGTCGCGGGCCGGGTCGGGTCCAGCGCGGCATAGTCTTCGGGCAGATCCATCACGTGGAACGTGTAGCTGAGCGTGACCTCCGGCATACCACGGGATTCGGGATCGTCCACATAGTCGGGATCGACGTAGAACGTGACCGGCATGCTGATCGTCTGGCCAGGCTCCAGGATCTGCTCCTCGAAGCAGAAGCAGTGGATCTTCACGAAATGCGCCCCCGCCGCGAACGGCGCCACGTTGTAGCTGGCCGTCCCCGCGACGGCCTCGTCGGTCGGATTGTGCGCCTCGTAGAAGGCCAGCGCCGTCTCGCCGATGCGGACCGTCATCTCGCGCTGGACGGGGCGAAACTCCCACGGCATGCCGCGTTCGCGCGACGCGTCGAAGCGCACCTTGATCGTCTGGTCCAGGACGGTGTCCGACCCGGCCTCCGCGCGCGATGTCGTCCCGCCATAGCCCGTGACCCGGCAGAACAGATCATAGAGCGGCACGGCCGCCCAACCCAGCGACCCCATGCCGATCACCGTGGCGACGGTGCCCGCCACGACCTGGCCGTTCGGGGACAGGTTGCGGAACCACGCGCGGATCATTCGGTCGTCTCCCCTTCGATCGGTTCGGCCGCCAAGGCGGGCCGGGCGACGTGATCGAATCCTTCGGAGAAGCCGCCCGTCTGGATCTTGGCGATCGTGATGCCGAACACGATCACGATGAACCCGACCAGCACGCCCAACACGCCGAAGTTGCGGCCCCGCCTGCGGCTGTGGGTCTCCGACTCGCGGTACATCACCAGCCCCCCAGGCCCGCGCCGCGCAGCCCGGCCTCCAACGCCAGGACGGCGAAATGCGCGAACAGATAGACGAGCGACCACTTGAACAGGGCCTTCTCGGCCGTGTGGCCGTCGGCCTCCGCCGCGGCGTCATCGCGCCGCCACATCGCCCAGGCCCGATGCAGCCAGACGGCGTTCGCCACGACGGCCACCGCCAGCGTCAGCGGTCCGCCTATGGACGACACGGCCAGGAACAGCGACGCGGGCACGGTCAGCCCGGCCCAGACAAGCGCCTGCCGCCGCGTTGCCGCACGGCCCCGGGTCACGGTCAGCATGGGGATCCCCGCCCGGTGGTAGTCCATGCGGACGAACAGCGCCAAGGCCCAGAAATGCGGGGGCTGCCAGGCGAACAGCAACGCGAACATCGCCACCGCCTCCCAGCCGACGGTTCCCGTGGCGGCGGCCCAGCCGATCACGGGGGGCATGGCCCCGGCGATGCCGCCCAGCACGGTGTTCCAGTCGGTCCGCCGCTTCAGCCACATCGAATAGACCACGGCATAGAACGCGATCGTCGCGGCGAGCAGCCCCGCCGCCAGCCAGTTCGCGGCCAGCCCCAGCATCACGACCGACCCGCCCGACAGCGCCAGGCCCAGCGCCAGCGCGTCGTCGCGCGCAACGCGCCCGTCCGGGATGGGACGCGACCGCGTGCGCTTCATCACCGCGTCGATGTCGTGGTCGACCCACATGTTCAGCGCGCCCGACGCCCCCGCGCCCAGGGCGATGAACAGCACGGACGCCAGCGCCAGGATGGGGTGCATGGAGGCGGGCGCCACCACCACGCCGACAAGGGCCGTGAACACGCACAGCGACATCAGGCGCGGCTTCAGCAGCGCCCAATAATCCCCCAGCGCCGCTTCCGGGCGGGACGCGGCGCGGGCGTCGTCGTGCAGCGAGGTGTCGGCCAAGGTCACGCCTCCGATCGGGTTGGGGTCACCAGCTCCGCAGCTCGCCGGCCTTCACGGCCTCCAGCCACTGCGCGTACGCTTCCTCCGAGACGACCTTCACCGTGATCGGCATGTAGGCGTGCGCGATCCCGCAAAGCTCCGAGCACTGCCCGAAGTAGATCCCCTCCTGATCGGCCTCGAACCACAGCTGCGCCAGGCGGCCCGGGATGCCGTCCTGCTTCACGCCGAAGGCGGGGATGGTCCACGAATGGATCACGTCCGTCGCCGTCACCTGCATCACGATCGTCTGGCCCACGGGCACCACGACCGACGTGTCGGTCGCCAGGCGGAAGTGGTCCTCCGTATAGCCGGCGTCGATCAGCTGCGCGCGGACCTCGTCGGTCATCATGTTCCCGGCATCGGCCCCAATCATGTAGGACTGGAAGACCAGATCCTCGTCGGGGTACTCGTACTCCCAGGCCCACTGGAAGCCGGACACCTTCACGACCACGTCGCCCTCGGGGATGCGCTGCTGGTCGAACAGGACCGGCAGGCTGAACCCGCCGATCGCGACCAGGATCACGATGGGCACCACCGTCCACGTCACCTCCAGGGGCGAGTTGTGGGTGAACCGCGCCGGGTTCGTGTTGACGTGGCGGCGGTACTTCACGACCACCCATAGCAGCAGGCCCATCACGAACAGGGTGATGGCCGTGATGATGATCAGCAGGAAGCCGTCCAGCCAGTGGATGTCGCGCGCGATCGATGTCACGGCGGGCTGGAAGCCGATCCCCCCATCCTGGGGCTGGCCGATGATCGGCAGTTCGCCGAAGATCTCGCGCGCGGTCTGCTGGGCCGCGGCGGGCAGGGCCAGGATGGCCAAGGGGATCGAGGCTAGCAGCTGTTTCATCGCGCGTCTCACGGTCGTTCACGGGATTCGCGGCGCCCGGCGGCACCACCCGGGCCTAAGATCATAGGGACGCCCCCCTTCGCAAGGGCCCCGCGCGCCCGCCGGACCACGTGCCGCACCTGGGACGCGGGGTCGTCGATGGCCGCCGCGACCCCCGCGCGCGGTGGACGAACGCGTTCCGCGATGCCACATCCTGCGGAACCCGCCAAGCAGGACACCGCCCCCCATGACCGATGCCCCCTTCCGCCCGTTCGACGCGATGCTCGACCGCGACGCCGCCCTGTCCGTGCTGCGCGACGCGACCGCGGGCGCCGACGACGGGGAGCTGTTCCTCGAACGCCGCCGGTCGGAGGTGGTAGTCTTCGACGACGGCCGCGTGCGCAACGCCTCCTACGACGCGTCCGAAGGGTTCGGCCTGCGCGCCGTGCGGGGCGAGGTCGCGGGCTACGCCCATTCGACCGAGATATCGGAGGCGTCGCTGAAGCGCGCGGCGGAGACCGCCAGACTCGCCGTCGGCGACGGGGGCGGCACCTTGGCCGACGCCCCCCAGGCCACGAACCGCAAGCTCTACGGCGACGACGACCCGATCGCGGGCGCGGCGTTCGCGGTGAAGCTCGACACCCTGCGCGAGATCGACGCCTTCCTGCGCGGGGCCGATCCCCGCGTGGTCCAGGTCTCCGTTTCCGCCGCGGCGTCGTTGCAGGAGGTCGTGATCCTGCGCCCCGAGGGCGGCGAGGTGGGGGACGTCAGACCGATGGTCCGCTTGAACGTGTCCGTCATCGCCGAACGGGACGGCCGCCGCGAAAGCGGGTCGGCGGGCGGCGGCGGGCGCATCGGCCTGGCGGGCCTGCTGGAACGCGACCATTGGGAACCCGTCGCGCAGGAAGCGCTGCGCATCGCGCTGGTCAACCTCGACTCCGTCCCCGCCCCCGCGGGCGTGATGGACGTCGTGCTGGGTCCCGGCTGGCCCGGCATCCTGTTGCACGAGGCGGTGGGGCACGGGTTGGAAGGCGACTTCAACCGCAAGGGCCAGTCCGCCTTCGCGGGCCTGATGGGCAGCCGCGTTGCGGCCCCCGGCGTGACCGTGATGGACGACGGCACCATCCCCGACAGGCGGGGGTCGATCACGATCGACGACGAAGGCACGCCGTCGCAATCCACCCCCCTGATCGAGGACGGCATCCTCAGGGGCTACATGCAGGACCGGCAGTCGGCGCGCCTGATGGGCGTGCCCGCCACGGGCAACGGGCGGCGCGAAAGCTATGCCCATGCGCCGATGACGCGGATGACCAACACCTACATGCTGGGCGGCGACGCGGCCCCCGCGGACATCCTGGCGGACCTGAAGGACGGCATCTACGCCGTGGGGTTCGGGGGCGGGCAGGTGGACATCACGAACGGCAAGTTCGTGTTCTCCTGCACGGAAGCCTACCGCGTGAAGGACGGGTTGGTCGGCGCGCCGGTCAAGGGCGCCACCCTGATCGGCGACGGGGCCACGGCCATGACGCAGGTGCGCGGCATCGGAAACGACATGGCCCTGGATCCGGGCATGGGCAATTGCGGCAAGGCCGGCCAATGGGTGCCCGTGGGCGTGGGCCAGCCCACGCTGATGATCGGCGGCCTGACGGTGGGCGGCGCCGCGGCGTAAGTTCCGCGACGTATTCCCGACGCGCCGGGTCATCCCCCGGCTCGATCCGGGGACCTCCCGCCGCCGGCACGCCATCGGTCCCTTTCCATCCTCAGGTCGAACCCGATCCGCCCCCACCCCTGCCCTCCCCCCGGGGGAGGGAACCGACCGGGTCGACACGCGATAGGGCGTCCCCGATGATCGAGGTGGTCTCGACATGGACCCCACCGGGAAGAGGGTCGGGTCGGGGGCTCGGCCGGTCGGCGGCGACCGCGCGCCCTACCCCTGCACCCGCAACACGCGCGGCACCTTGAACTCCACGTTCTCCTCGGCCGTCACCACGTCCCGCATCGTCACGTCGTAGCGCGCCCGCAGCGCGTCCACGACCTCGTTCACCAGCACCTCCGGCGCCGACGCCCCCGCCGTGATGCCGACCGCCCGCGCGCCGTCGAGCGCCCGCCAGTCGATGTCGCCCGACCGCTGCACCAGTTGGGCATAGCCGCATCCGGCCTTCGCCCCCACCTCGACCAGGCGGCGCGAGTTGCTGCTGTTGGGCGCACCCACCACCAGAAGCGCGTCGATGTCCGGCGCCATGGCCTTCACCGCCTCCTGCCGGTTGGTGGTGGCATAGCAGATGTCCTCCTTGTGCGGCCCCACGATGGCGGGGAACCGCGCCTTCAGGGCGGCCACGATGTCAGCCGTGTCGTCCACCGAAAGCGTCGTCTGCGTGATGAAGGCCAGCCGGCCCGGGTCGCGCGGGGTCAGCGTCGCCACGTCGTCCGCCGTCTCCACCAGCAGGACCTCGCCCGGCGGCAGCTGGCCCATCGTACCCACCGTTTCCGGGTGGCCGGCATGGCCGATCATGACCATTTGCAAGCCCGCCTCGTGATGGCGCGCGGCCTCGATATGGACTTTGCTGACCAAGGGGCAGGTCGCGTCCACGTACACCATCTCGCGCGCCGCGGCCTCTGCCGGGCCCGACTTCGGCACGGCGGGCGCGGAGAAGATGACCGGTCGGTCGGGGGGGCGCTCGTCCAGGCCCTCCACGGACACGGCGGCCTCATGAGGATGATCGGGTTCCATGGGTTGCGGATTTAGGCCTGCACAGGATAAATGTTCAAGCGCCGAG
>NZ_JARGZA010000030.1 GCF_030973515.1 Jannaschia maritima | reverse complement strand
CCCCGACGACCTGGAGATCAAGATCCTCGAGCTGCGCGAGATCACGGGCTGGGAGAAGCCGATCTACGTCAAGGTGGGCGGCGCGCGGCCCTATTTCGACACGACGCTCGCGGTGAAGGCGGGCGCCGACGTCGTCGTGCTGGACGGGATGCAGGGCGGCACGGCGGCCACGCAGGACGTGTTCATCGAACACGTGGGCCAACCCATCCTCGCATGCATCCGCGAAGCGGTGCGCGCCCTGCAGGATCTGGACATGCACCGCGAGGTGCAGTTGATCGTGTCGGGCGGCATCCGGCATGGCGCCGACGTGGCCAAGTGCATGGCGCTCGGCGCGGATGCCGTGGCCATCGGCACCGGCGCCCTGATCGCGCTGGGGGACAACGACCCCCGGTGGGAGGCGGAGTACAACGCGCTTGGTACGACCGCGGGCGCCTACGACGACTGGCACGAGGGCAACGACCCCGCCGGCATCACCACCCAGGACCCGGAGCTGATGGCGCGCTTCGACCCCCTGGAAGGGGGGCGGCGGCTGAACAACTACCTGAAGGTCATGACCCTGGAGGCGCAGACCATCGCGCGCGCCTGCGGCAAGAACCATCTCCACAACCTGGAGCCGGAGGACCTGTGCGCCCTGACCATGGAGGCCGCGGCCATGGCGAAGATCCCCCTGGCGGGCACGGATTGGTATCCCGGCAAGCCGGGCACGACCTACTGACACGACACGAAGGGCCGGGCCGTCATGGCGCCGGCCCTTTCGACGGGACCGACAGGGAAGAGCCGATGACCACCGACCTCGCAAAGTTCGCCGGCAAGAACGGCGTCAAGTACTTCATGATCTCGTTCACCGACCTGTTCGGCGGCCAGCGGGCCAAGCTCGTGCCCGCGCAGGCCATCGCGGAGATGCAGGCGGACGGCGCGGGCTTCGCGGGCTTCGCCACCTGGCTGGACATGACGCCGGCCCACCCCGACATGCTGGCCGTCCCCGACCCGTCGTCGGTCATCCAGCTGCCCTGGAAGCCAGAGGTCGCCTGGGTCGCGGCCAATTGCGTCATGGAGGGCGAGGACGTGGCCCAGGCCCCCCGCAACGTCCTGCGCCGCCTGGTGGACGAGGCCGCGGCCGAAGGCATGCACGTCAAGACGGGGATCGAGGCCGAATACTTCCTGCTGACCCCCGACGGCAGCCGCATCAGCGACGAGTACGACACTGCGGAGAAGCCCTGCTACGACCAGCAGGCCGTGATGCGCCGCTACGACGTGGTGCGCGAGATCTGCGACTACATGCTCGACCTGGGCTGGGGACCCTATCAGAACGACCACGAGGACGCGAACGGCCAGTTCGAGATGAACTGGGCGTTCGACGACGCGCTGCGGACGGCCGACAAGCATTCCTTCTTCAAGTTCATGACCAAGTCCGTGGCCGAGGCGCACGGCTTCCGCGCGACCTTCATGCCCAAGCCCGTCGAGGGGCTGACCGGCAACGGCTGCCACGCCCATATCAGCGTCTGGGACGCGCCGGGCGACGCGGCCGGGACCAACGTCTTCGCCATCGACCCGGCGCCCGGCAGCCAGACGTCCGAGCTGGGCCTGTCCGACAAGGGCCGGGCCTTCCTCGGCGGCATCATGAAGCATGCCAGCGCGCTGGCCGCAATCACGAACCCCACGGTGAACAGCTACAAGCGGATCAACGCGCCGCGCACCACGTCGGGGGCCACCTGGGCGCCCAACACGGTGACCTGGACCGGCAACAACCGCACCCACATGGTGCGCGTGCCCGGCCCCGGCCGGTTCGAGCTTCGCCTTCCCGACGGCGCCGCGAACCCGTACCTGCTCCAGGCCGTCATCATCGCCGCGGGCCTGTCCGGCGTCCGCACGAACGCCGACCCGGGCAAGCGCCACGACATCGACATGTACGCCGACGGCCACAAGGTCCGCGACGCACCCAAGCTGCCCCTGAACATGCTGGACGCCGTGCGTGCCTACGAGAAGGACCGCGTCCTCGCCTCCACGATGGGGGACGAGTTCTCCCGCTCCTACGTGAAGATGAAGAAGGGGGAATGGGACAGCTACGTCTCCCACTTCTCCCAATGGGAAAAGGACAACACGCTGGACATCTAAGCCCCGGCGACCGGGGACACGCGACGACGACGGGGGAACGACCATGACCAAGAAACGCATCGCCGTGCTGGGCGCCGGGCCTTCCGGTTTGGCGCAGCTGCGCGCCTTCCAGTCCGCCGCCGCGCAGGGCGCGGACGTCCCCGACGTCGTCTGCTACGAGAAGCAGGCCGATTGGGGCGGGCTGTGGAACTATACCTGGCGCACCGGGGTCGATCAGTACGGCGAGCCGGTGCACGGCTCGATGTATCGCTACCTCTGGTCCAACGGCCCCAAGGAAGGGCTGGAATTCGCGGACTATACGTTCGAGGAGCACTTCGGGAAGCAGATCGCCAGCTATCCGCCCCGGGCGGTCCTGTTCGACTATATCGAAGGGCGGGTGGAGAAGGCGGGCGTGCGCGACTGGATCCGGTTCGAGACGGCGGTCAAGCACGTCGAGTACGACGACGCGGCGGGACTGTTCCACGTCACCGTCCGCGACCTGCCGTCGGGGGCCCAGACCACGGAGGCGTTCGACCACGTCATCTGCGCGACCGGCCATTTCAGCACGCCCAACGTCCCGCAATTCGACGGGTTCGAATCGTTCCCCGGCCGCATCCTGCACGCCCACGACTTCCGCGACGCGGTGGAGTTCGAGGGGCAGGACATCCTGATCGTGGGCACCAGCTATTCGGCGGAGGACATCGGCTCGCAGTGCTGGAAGTACGGCGCCAGGTCGATCACCGTCAGCCACCGCACCGCCGCGATGGGGTACGACTGGCCGGACAACTGGGCCGAGGTGCCCCTGCTGACCGGGGTGGAGGGGCGGACGGCGCACTTCAAGGACGGCACCAGCCGGGACGTGGACGCCATCGTCCTGTGCACGGGGTACCAGCACCACTTCCCGTTCATGGCCGACGACCTCCGGCTTCGGACGGCGAACCGGCTCGCGACCGCGATGCTCTACAAGGGGGTGTGCTTCGTGCCCAACCCCAAGCTGTTCTACCTGGGCATGCAGGACCAGTGGTTCACCTTCAACATGTTCGACGCCCAGGCGTGGTGGGTGCGCGACGTGATCATGGGCCGCATCGCCCTGCCCGATCGCGCGGCGATGGAGGCCGACGTCGAGGACCGGGTCGCGCGCGAGGATGCGGGCGAGACCGACTACGACGCGATCTGGTACCAGGGCGATTACGTCAAGGAGTTGATCGCGGAGACGGACTATCCGGACTTCGACGTCGAAGGGGCCTGCCAGGCGTTCAAGGAATGGAAGGGCCACAAGAAGCAGGGCATCATGACGTTCCGCGACAACGGCTATCGGTCCGTGATGACCGGGACCATGGCGCCGAAGCACCACACGCCCTGGAAGGACGCGATGGACGACAGCCTGGAGGCGTACCTCCGGAACTGACCCGGGATCCGGTTCGGGGCATCGGTTCGGTGGTGGTGTCCTATGCCCGAACGCGGGGCGAACGGGGACCGTTTGCATCGAATCCGACGCATCGGGATTTCTTCCAGCGGGATGAGGGGGTTGCGCGGGTGCGGTGCATTCGATGCATCCCCAGTCGCGTCAGATCGTCCCATGCACCCCCCGTACACCCCCCGTACACCCCCCGTGCATACGGGGCGGCATACGGCCCCCCCGGCGCGGGGGGGGGCTTGCCGCGCGGTGGCGTTCGATGCATGGCCGCGCTTCGGCAGACGCTGCGCGGCCGCCCTTCGTCGTCCGTCCCCGGCCCCCGGGCGGCGGCGGCGCCGCAGCGGCCGGCCCGATCAGGACCGGGGCCGCGTCTTCTGGGGGTCGTACGCCGCCAGATCCGCGCGCACCGTCGCGGGCAGGCGCTTCTGGTGGCCGTCGAGCTTTCCGACCTCCAGCGCCGTCCCCGCATCGGCATAGGTCACGTCGACCCGCGCCATCGCGATCTGGCGTCCCAGCAGCGGCGAGCGCATGGCGGACGTCACCTCGCCCACCTGCGCGCGCCCGACATGGATGCAATCCCCGTGCCCGACCTCGACGTTCGCGTGGATGTCCAGGCCGACCAGCCTGTGCGTCGGGTGTTCCTTCCTGCGGATCAGCGCGTCCCGCCCGACGAAGTCGTCGGGCTTCGACTTCAGCGGCACGGTGAACCCGATCCCGGCCTCGAACGGATCCGTGCGGTCCGAGAAGTCGTAGCCCGCGAAGATCAGCCCCGCCTCGATGCGGACCATATCCAGCGCCTCCAACCCCATGGGCTTGATCCCGTGGCCCTGGCCCGCCGTCCAGACGGCATCGAACACCTCGTCCGCGCGCCCGGGATGGCAGAAGATCTCGTATCCGAGCTCGCCGGTATAGCCGGTGCGCGACACGACGATCGGCGTTCCGGCCTCGCCCCCGATCCGGGCGGGGGTGAAGCGGAACCAGCCCAATTCGTCCAGTCGCGGCTGGTGCGGCGCGGTCCAGACGATTTCGCGCAACAGGTCGCGGCTCGTCGGTCCCTGCACGGCGACGTTGTGCTGCATGTCGGTGGACGACCGGACCATGACCTTCAGGCCCAGCGCCTCCGCCTGCTCGCGCATCCATTCGCCGCCGTAATCGGTCCCGCCGATCCAACGGAAGTTGTCGCGGCCCAGGCGGAACACGGTCCCGTCGTCGACCATGCCGCCATGGGGATAGCACATCGCCGTATAGACCACGCCGCCCACGGGCAGCTTGGCGACGTTCCGGGTGAACACCCACTGGCACAGGGCTTCGGCGTCCGGGCCCGTCACCTCGAACTTGCGCAGGGGCGACAGGTCCAGCACCACGCAGGCCTCGCGACACGCGCGGTACTCGTCGAGCGGCCCCGCCTGCGCGAAGCAGTTGGCCAGCCAATAGCCGTTGTATTCGACGAAGTTGCGGGTGTGCTGCGCGAACTTCGCGTGGAAGCCGGTCTCTTTGGTCATCTTCGGCTCCGAGTCGGGCGTGGCGCGGAAGGCGATGGAACGCCCGAAATCCTCCCCCCCGTCATAGGTGCGGACGTGGATGTCGGTGGGGTCCCATCCGTTCGCCGCCGACGTGTCGTCCGGACAGGCGGAGGACACGCAGACCAGATCCGTCAGCGCCCGCAGCAGCACGTAGTCGCCGGGCCGCGACCACGGCTCGTCGGCCACGAGGACGCCGTGGGCGTCGATGGCCGTGTTGAAGAAGAAGTTGACCGCCATCCAGCCCGGCCGCGCCGCGACCCCGCGATCCGACAGCGCGGCGTTGAAGTTGTCGGTGCAGTTGACGTGCCCCGGATAGCCCAGGTCGTCGTAGTACTTCGCGGCGCAGGCCATGGCGAAGGCGTCGTGCCGCCCGCACGTGTCCTGCACGACCTCCACCAGGGGCAGGAAGTCCTGATCGTAGTACTTCGCGTGCAGCCCCGGCATGGGATAGGCATGGCCCATCAGCGTGCGCGTCGTCGTCACGTCCAGCGCATGCTCGACGCCCCGGTCCAGCTTGCGCGCGGCGAAGCACTGGAAGTCCGTGCATTGCCGCCCGTCGACGTCCTGGATCTGGATGTAGTCGCCCGCCTTCACGAAATAGCTGCGCGCGGTCGCCGAATGGATGCGGATGTCGTCCACCGGGTCGGCCAGGGGGTCCGGCAGGGCGAAGCGGCGGGGCCGCATCACCGTGGCGCGCCTGATCGTGACCGCGAGCGGCGAGGCGGTGTCCTGCGCTTCGAAGTCCATGGCTCCGGTGGGATGGGGCGCGGCGATCACGGCGACGCCGTCCGACTGCGCCGTGAAGGCCTGTTCGGTGCCCGCCGGCGTCGTGCCTTCGAACAGTCGGATGGCGCGCAGGGCGGCCGGGTCCATGCCGCGGGCCTGCAACCCCATCCGAAGGCCGCGCAGGGACCGGTCCGGACCGGCCAGCAGGCGGCGCAGGCCATCGGCCGGACCATCGGCGGACCGATCCAGCAGGTCGATCGCGCGTCCGTCCGGGTCGGCGACGACGATCTCGCAGGGTTGGCGGCCCTCGACGTTCGACACGGTCAGGACGTCGCCCGCTTCCAGCCGCAGGAGGACCGCGCCGCAACCCTGCACCTCGTACCGTTCCGTGCCAGGCGGCAGGGACAGGGCCGCAGCCTCGTGGATGCGGCTGGGACGGGGCGGGCCGGAGACCGTCGGATATTCGTCGAGCATCGCCCCCTCCCCCGGGATGGCATTCCGCGAGTTTGCATCAGCGGAATAAAAGTTGCATCCAAAGAATATGCCGGTCCCGCCGATCGGGCAACCCGAGACCGCATCGGAGCACCCCCATGGCCAGCCTGACGTTCGGCTTGGTGGCCGCCTTCGCGTGGGGTCTGCACGACCTGTGCGTGCGGCAGGTCAGCCAGAAGACCGGCATCTTCGCGTCCCTGGTGGCGGTCCTGACGACGGGACTCCTGTTGGCCGTGCCCGTCGGCCTGTGGTCGGCGGAGGCACCGGGGCGGGCGGATGCCTATACGCTGGCCATCGTGTCGGGCGTGCTGTTCGGGCTGGCGGGGATCGCGCATTACAAGGCGTTCTCCATCGGCCCCGTCCGGTTGGTGGCACCGATCATCGGGGCCTATCCGATCCTGTCGGTCGCCTGGGCCGCCACGACGGGCGGCGGCATCGCGGTCTGGGACTGGCTGGCCGTCTTCGTGGTGATCGCGGGCGTGGGCTATGTCGCGGCCAGCGCGGACGACGGCACGGACGGCGCGTCGCGGGGACAGGCGGTCGGGTGGTCGGTCGCTGCGGGCACGCTGTTCGCGGCCACCTTCGCCATCGGTCAGGCCGCAAGCAGCGAAGGGGGCGAACTGGCCCTTCAGGCCCCCACCCGCCTGGCCGCGCTGGCGGTCGTGGTGGCCGTGGGCCTGGCCCTGCGGGTGCGCATGATCCCGGGCCGGGCGATGGTCCCGCTGCTGGCGCTGATGGGCACGCTGGACGCCATCGCGCTGGCCAGCGTCACCGGCGCGGGCGCGTTCGAGAACCCGGAATACGCCGCCGTGGCGGCATCGACCTTCGGGCTGGTGACCGTGGTGCTGGCGGCCCTGTTCCTGCGGGAGCGGCTGAAGCCGCTGCATTGGGGCGCGGTGGTGGTGGTGTTCGGGGCGATCGCGTCGCTGGGGTTGTGAGCGAAGCGTCCTGGGCTTGACCCGGGACCGTGATCGGCCCGTTGCCACTGTCCCGTGATGTGGATGGCGGCCCCGGGTCAGGCCCGGGGCGCGGTGTCGTATCCGTGCGGGAGGTCCCCGGGTCGAGCCCGGGGATGACCCGTACCTGTCTTACGCCGTCAGGCCCTCGGGGGCATCCAACCCGTGCGCGCGGCAGCAGGCAGTCAGGGCGTTGGCCAGCAGGCAGGCGATGGTCATGGGACCGACGCCGCCCGGGACCGGCGTGATGGCGCCCGCCACCCCGGCGGCTTGCGCGAAGTCCACGTCCCCCGTCAGCCGGGTCTTGCCGGGCTTGTCGGGATGCGGCTGGCGTGTGATGCCCACGTCGATCACGGTCGCCCCCGGCTTGATCCAATCGCCCTTCACCATCCCGGCCCGTCCCACGGCGGCCACGAGGATGTCGGCACGGCGGCAGACGGCCGCCAGATCCCGCGTGCGGGAATGGGCCACGGTGACGGTGCAGTTCTCGCGCAGCAGCAGTTGCGCCATGGGCTTGCCGAACAGGTTGGACCGCCCGATCACGACGGCGTCCAGGCCGGTCATGTCGCCCAGGCGGTCCCGCAGCAGCATCAGGCAGCCCAGCGGCGTGCAGCTGACCAGGGCGTCGCCCCCCGTCGCCAGAAGGCCCGCATTGACCACGCTGAGGCCGTCGACGTCCTTGCCCGGGTCGATGCGCGCCACCGTGCGGCGTTCGTCCAGGTGGTCGGGGACGGGGAACTGGCACAGGATGCCGTGGACCGCCGGATCGGCGTTCAGCCGGTCGATCAGGGCGAACAGCTCCCCCTCCGGGACGTCGGCGGGCAGGCGATGCTCGAACGAGGTCATGCCGACCTCCAGGGTGGCCTTGTGCTTGTGGCCGACATAGACCTCTGACGCCGGATCCGCGCCGACCAGGACGACGGCGAGGCCCGGGGTGACGCCGTGGTCGGCCTTCAGGCGGGCGACGTGGTCCGCGACCTGGCCGCGGATGCGGGCGGCGAAGGCCTTGCCGTCGATCACGGCGGCGCCGTTCGGCCCCTCCGCCCCGGGCGGGGTGACGGTGCGCGATGCGCCCTGGACGTCGGCCATCAGAACAGCCCCACGACCTGTCCGTCCTCGTTCAGGCCGATCGTCTCGGCCGCGGGGGTCCGGGGCAGGCCGGGCATCGTCATGATCTCACCGCACACGGCCACCACGAAGCCCGCGCCAGCGGAGAGCCGAACCTCGCGGATGGGGACGGAATGGCCCGTCGGCGCGCCCCGCAGCGCGGGGTCGGTCGAGAAGGAATACTGCGTCTTGGCCATGCAGACCGGCAGCTTGCCGTAGCCCTGCTCCTCCCAAAGCTTGAGCTGGTCGCGAATCTTCTTGTCGGCCAGGACCTCGTCCGCGCGGTAGATGCGCTTGGCGATGGTCTCGATCTTGGTCATCAGGGACAGGTCGTCGCCATAGAGCGGCGCGAAGTTGGCGACGCCGCTGTCCGCGATCTCCGCGACGCGGGTGGCCAGGGCCTCCGCGCCCTTGCCGCCGTCGGCCCAGTGCCGCGACACGATCGCCTCCGATCCCTGGGTGGCGACGTAGTCCTGCACCGCCTGCACCTCCGCGTCGGCGTCGCCGGAGAAATGGTTGACCGCGACCACGACGGGAACGCCGAAGGACTTCAGGTTCTCGATGTGGCGGCCGAGGTTCGCGCAGCCTTTCCGCACGGCGTCCACGTCCTGCACGCCCAGGTCGCCCTTGGCCACGCCGCCGTTCATCTTCATCGCGCGCACCGTGGCGACGAGCACCACCGCGGACGGCCGCAGGCCCGCCAGGCGGCATTTGATGTTCATGAACTTCTCGGCGCCCAGATCCGCGCCGAAGCCGGCCTCCGTCACGACGTAGTCCGCCAGCTTCAGCGCGGTCTTGGTGGCGATGACCGAGTTGCAGCCATGCGCGATGTTGGCGAACGGGCCGCCGTGGACGAAGGCGGGGTTGTTCTCGAGCGTCTGCACGAGGTTGGGCTGCATCGCGTCCTTCAGGAGCACCGTCATCGCGCCGTCCGCCTTGATGTCGCGGCAGAAGACGGGCGTCCGGTCGCGGCGGTAGGCGACGATCATGTCGCCCAGGCGGCGTTGCAGGTCGGACAGGTCGCGCGCGAGGCACAGGCAGGCCATGACCTCCGAGGCGACCGTGATGTCGAAGCCGCCCTCGCGCGGGAACCCGTTCGCCACGCCGCCCAGCGACAGGGTGACGTTGCGCAGGGCGCGGTCGTTCATGTCTACCACGCGGCGCCATTGCACGCGGCGGACGTCGATCTCCAACTCGTTGCCCCAATAGACGTGGTTGTCGATCATCGCGGACAGGAGCGAGTGGGCCGAGGTGATGGCGTGGAAGTCGCCGGTGAAGTGGAGGTTCATCTCCTCCATCGGGACGATCTGCGCGTAGCCGCCGCCCGCGGCCCCGCCCTTCATGCCGAAGTTGGGGCCCAGCGACGCCTCGCGGATGCAGATCATGGCCTTCCGGCCGATGGCGTTCAGCCCGTCGCCCAGGCCCACCGTCGTGGTGGTCTTGCCCTCTCCCGCCGGCGTCGGGTTCACCGCCGTGACGAGGATGAGCTTGCCGTCGGGCCGCCCCTCCAGCCCGTCGATGAAGGTCTGCCCGACCTTCGCCTTGTCGTGGCCGTAGGGCAGGAGGTCGGCCTCCGGGATGCCCAGGGCCTCGCCGATCTCGCGGATGGGCTTCTTGGTCGCGGCGCGCGCGATCTCGATGTCGGTGGTCATGGCGCGCGTCTCACTCCGCTGCGTGGGTTTGGGGGTCGGCCGCGTCGGCGGCCGCTTCGACGCGCACGGCGGCGAACTTGAACTCCGGGATCTTGCCGTAGGGGTCGATCGCCGGATTGGTCAGGATGTTGGCCGCCGCCTCGACGTAGGCGAAGGGCAGGAACACCATGTCGGGGGCCACGGCGCGGTCGGCGCGGGCCAGGCAGGTGACGGCCCCGCGGCGCGTGGTCAGCCGCACCTGGCCGCCCGGCTCGACGCCCAGGCGGCGCAGGGTGGACGGATGGAGCGAGCAGTTGGCCTCCGGCTCGACGGCGTCGAGCACGCGCGAGCGCCGGGTCATGGTGCCGGTGTGCCAATGCTCCAGCTGCCGGCCCGTGGTCAGGACCATGGGGTACGCGGCGTCCGGCTGCTCGTCCGGCGGGACGATCGAGGCGGGCGTGAACCGCGCCCGGCCCCCGTCCCGCGGGAAGCCGTCCCCGAACACGATGGGCTGGCCCGGATCGTCGGGGGACAGGCTGGGATAGGTGACCGCCCCTTCGGTGGCCAGGCGGTCCCAGGTGATGTTCGCCAGGCTCGGCATCAGCGCGGCCATCTCGGCGAAGACCTCGCGCGGGTGGTCGTAGCGCCAGTCCAGCCCGCAGGCGCGCGCCAGGTCCACCACGATGCGCCAATCCTCGCGCGCCTGGCCCGGAGGCGGCAGCGCGGGGCGTCCCATCTGGACCTGGCGGTTGGTGTTGGTCACGGTGCCCGCCTTCTCGAAGAAGGCCGAAGCCGGCAGGATCACGTCGGCGAACATCGCCGTCTCGGTCATGAAGATGTCCTGCACAACCAGGTGGTCCAGCATCGCCAGGGCCGCGCGGGCATGGGTCAGGTCGGGGTCCGACATGGCCGGGTTCTCGCCCAGCACGTACATCGCGCGGATGTCGCCGGCATGGACCGCGTCCATGATCTCGGTCACGGTCAGGCCCTTCTCAGCCAGGACCTCCGTCCCGCCCCAGGCGTCGCGGTAACGCCCCCGCACGTCGTCCGACAGGACGCTGGCATAGTCGGGCAGGAACATCGGGACCAGCCCCGCGTCGCTGGCCCCCTGCACGTTGTTCTGCCCCCGCAGCGGGTGCAGCCCCGTGCCGGGCCGCCCCACATGCCCGCACATCAGCGCGAGCGATATGAGGCAGCGGGAATTGTCGGTCCCGTGGACGTGCTGGCTGATCCCCATGCCCCAGAAGATCATGCCCGCCCGGCCGCCGGCGAAGGCGCGGGCGACGGCGCGGATCCGTTCGGCGGGGATGCCGGTCAGCGCCTCCACCCCCTCGGGCGCGAACCCCGCGAGGTGGGCCTCCTGCTCGGCCCAGTTCTCGGTGAAGCCGGCGACGTACTGCCGGTCAACCAGCCCCTCGTCGACGATCACGTGCATGATCGCGTTCAGGAGCGCCACGTCCGCGCCGGGGCGGAACTGCAGCATGTGGGTGGCGTGGCGCTTCAGGGCCTGGCCGCGCGGGTCCATCACGATCAGCGTGCCGCCGCGTGCCGCGAACTGCTTGAGGTAGGTCGCCGCGACGGGATGGTTCTCGACCGGGTTCGCGCCGATGACGATGGCGACGTCCGCGTTCTCGATCTCGTTGAAGGTCGCCGTGACGGCGCCCGAGCCGACGTTCTCCAGCAGCGCGGCGACGCTGGAGGCGTGACAGAGCCGGGTGCAGTGATCGACGTTGTTGTGCCCGAAGCCCTGGCGGATGAACTTCTGGAACAGGTACGCCTCCTCGTTGGTGCACTTGGCCGACCCGAAGCCCGCGACCTGCCGGCCCCGTCCGCGCAGGCCGCGGGCCGCGACCCCCAGCGCCTCCTCCCACGTAGCCTCGCGGAAGTGGGTGAGGGGGTCCGAGGGGTCGACGTTCAAGCCCTTCGCCGGCGCGTCGTCGCGGCGGATCAGGGGCTTCGTCAACCGCGCGGGGTGGTGGACGTAGTCGAAGCCGAACCGCCCCTTCACGCAGAGACGGCCCTCGTTCGCGGGACCGTCGATGCCGTCGACGCGGACGATGCGGTCCCCGCGGGTCTTCAGGCTGACCTGGCAGCCGACGCCGCAGAAGGGGCAGACGGTCTTCGTTTCCGCGTCCCAGTCGTCGCCACCGCCACGCTGCGCGGCGTCCACCATGGTCGTTTCCACCAGCGCGCCCGTGGGGCAGGCCTGCACGCATTCGCCGCAGGCCACGCAGGTGCTGTCGCCCATCGGATCGGCGAAGTCGAACGTGGGATAGCTGTCGTGCCCGCGCCCCGACATGCCGATCACGTCGTTGACCTGCACCTCGCGGCAGGCACGCACGCACAGGCCGCACTGGATGCAGGCGTCCAGGTTCACGCGCATCGCGACGTGGCTGTCGTCCAGCAACGGCACGCGGTCCTTCGCCGGCAAGCGCCCGGCGGACCGACCCGCCGCGTCGGCCACGTCCCAGAACCGGCCGTCGCGGTCGTGCGCCTCCGCCTTCGCCGGTTGGTCGGCCAGCAGCATCTCGACCACGGTGTCGCGGGCGTTCCGGGCCCGGTCGGTGTCCGTGCGCACGACCATGCCGTCCACGACCTCGCGGATGCAGCTGGCCGCCAGGACGCGCTCGCCCTCCACCTCGACCATGCAGGCGCGGCAGTTGCCGTCCGGGCGGTAGCCGGGCGCGGGCTTGTGGCACAGGTGCGGGATCGTCAGGCCGCGGCCATGCGCGGCCTCCCAGATCGTCGTCCCCTGCGGGACCGTGACGGACGCGCCGTCCAGCGTCAGGGTGACCGTCGCGATGTCCAGGGTGTCCTTCATTGCCGCGCCTCCCGCAGACCGGACAGGATCAGGCTGCCCCCCATGACGCCGAAGGCCGCGGCGAACGCCCCCTCGACCCATCGCGCGAACCGCACGTAGGTGCGGCCCGCCAGCCCCGTCGAGAAGAGCCACGCATAGGTGCCGTAGACGGCGAAGCCCGACAGGGCGCCGACGGGACCGAAGGCGAGCACCTGCACGGAGCCGAGCCCCTGGCCGAACAGGAACGTGGCCACCGCCGCCCACATCAGCACGGCCTTGGGGTTCGTCAGCACCACCAGCAGCCCGCGCCGGAAGGCCGCTCCGTCCGTCAGGGCGCCGTGGTCGGGCCGGATGGCGGCGGACCGGCCCCGCCACGTGGCGCGCGCCGCCCGCAGCCCCAGGAACAGAAGATAGCCCCCGCCCACCAGCTTCATCGCCAGGAGCGACAGGGGAAAGGCCGCGACCAGGGCGCCCAGGCCGAAGGTGGTGCCCAGGGACCAGACCAGCATGCCCGCGGCGATGCCCGCGACGACCATGGTGGCCGGCCGCCGCCCTTCGGCCAGCGCCACGGACGCGACGGCGACCAGGTTCGGGCCAGGGGAGGCCTGCGCCGCGAGGACGCCCAGCCAGGTAAGGACGAACGCCTCGATCATGTCCGTCCCTCCAGGGCCTGGTCGGTGGGATAGTTGCCGGGCGAGGGCGCGTCCGCGAAGCCGGGGCCGAAATGCTTCAGCGTCAGGCGGATGGCGTTCGGCGCGGCCTGGCCCAGCCCGCAGATGCTGGCGTCGGCCATCACGTCGCAAAGATCGGACAGCGTGTCCGCGTCCCAGACGTCGCGCTCCATCAGCTTGACGGCCTTGCCGCAGCCGACGCGGCAGGGTGTGCATTGCCCGCAGGATTCGGATTCGAAGAAGCGCAGCATGTTCAGGGCGGCGGCCCGCGGGCTGTCACGGTCCGACAGCACCACGACGGCCGCCGATCCGATGAACGTCCCGTGCGCCTGCAGCGTGTCGAAGTCCAAGGGCACGTCGTCCAGCGATGCGGGCAGCAGCCCCGACGACGGCCCCCCGGGCTGATACGCCGCGAACGTGTGTCCGTCGGCCATGCCGCCCGCCGCGTCGATGACGTCCGCGATCGTGGAGCCCGCGGGCAGGACGTGGACCCCCGGATCCCTCACGCGTCCCGATACGGAATAGGATCGCAGGCCCCGGCGCCCGTTGCGTTCGTGCGCCGACAGGACCTGCGGCCCCTCGCGCACGACCCGGGCGATCCAGTGCAGGGTCTCGACGTTGTGGACCAGCGTGGGCCGTCCGAAGATCCCCACCTGCGCGACATAGGGCGGCCGGTGGCGGGGCAGGCCGCGCTTGCCCTCGATCGACTCGATCATCGCGGATTCCTCGCCGCAGATGTAGGCGCCCGCGCCGCGCCGCAGCTCCACGTACCCGGGCGCGATAAGGTCCGCCTCCTCCAGCGCGGCGATCTCGCGGCGCAGGATCTCCAGCACGGCGGGGTACTCGTCGCGCATGTAAAGGTACACGCGCTCGGCCTCCACCGCCCAGGCGGCGATCAACATGCCTTCGAGGAACAGGTGCGGTTCGCGTTCGAGGTAGTGGCGGTCCTTGAACGTGCCCGGCTCCCCCTCGTCGCCGTTCACGGCCATCAGGCGGGGGCCGGGATTGGCCCGGACGAAGCCCCACTTCTTGCCCGACGGAAAGCCGGCCCCGCCCAGGCCCCGCAGGCCGGACGCGGCGACCGCGTCCTGGACCGCGGCCCAGTCCCCGTCCGCGCGCAGGCGCACCAGTTCCGCGTAGCCGCCGTCCCCGCGATAGGCGTTTAGCGTCTGATAGTCCGGGATCGTCGGGTGGACGTGGCCCGCGCTCGCGGCGTCCAGCACGGCCTGCGGCGTGGCGCGATCGACATGGGCATGACCGACCTCCGCCACGGGGGCGGTGTCGCAACGACCCATGCAGGGCGCGCGGACCACCCGCACGGCATCCGGGTCCGTCCCGTCCCGCAGCGCCGCGATCAGCGCCTGCGCGCCCGCCATCTCGCACGACAGGCTGTCGCAGACCCGGATGGTCAGCGCGGGGGGGACGGGGTCGTCTTCCCGCAGGGGGTCGAAATGGTCGTAGAAGGTCGCGACCTCCCACACCGCGGCCATGGGCAGCCGCAGCTCCTCCGCCAGGGCGCGCAGGTGGCGGGCGGAGAGGTGGCCGTGGGCATCCTGCACCAGATGCAGGAACTCGATCAGGAGGTCCCGGCGGCGGGGACAGTCGCCCAGAAGCGCGCGGACCTCCGCGAGGGCATCGTCGTCGTACTGACGCCCCTTGGGGGCGGTACGTCCGCGGCGCCGTCCGCCGCGTGGCGCGTCGGGTTGCCTGCCGTCGAGCATGTCCGTCCCTCCCCTTCACCCTGGTTCAACAAATATTCATGTTGGGCAAAACGAAGCAACCGGAAAGTCACCCCGCCGTCGGTCGATGCGCCGGACCCGACGGTTGCACGACGTCCGTGCACCCGCCCCCGGCAGGCGGACGCTAGACGCCGGGGCGTGCCGCGGTGGCGATAATTCGACGCCCACCCTCCCGATCGCGACGGCGGAGCGCGATCACTCCCTGGCGTAGGCGTCCTCCAGGCGGACGATGTCGTCCTCGCCGAGATAGGTGCCGGTCTGGACCTCGATCAGGACCATGTCGACCTTGCCCGGATTCTCCATCCGGTGGACGGCGCCCAGGGGTATGTACACCGACTGGTTCTCGCTGATCAGCCGGACGTCGTCGTCCACGGTGACCTTCGCCGTGCCCTGGACCACGATCCAATGCTCCGACCGGTGGTGGTGGGACTGCAGGCTGAGCTGCGCGCCCGGATGGACGACGATCCGCTTCACCTGGAACCGCTGGCCCACCACCAGGGATTCGTAATGCCCCCAGGGCCGATAATCGACGGCATGCTGGTCGGCCTGGGGGAGGCCTTCGGCCTTCATCCGCGACACGGCCAGCTTGACGTCCTGCACGCGGTTGCGGTCCGCGACCAGGATCGCGTCGCGCATGGCGACGCAGACGACGTCGGTCAGGCCCACCCCCACCAGGACGCGGTTGTCCCCCTCCACCCGCAGGAGGCTGCCTTCGCAATCGATGGCGGTGACGTCGCCGCGCGTGATCGTGCCGCCCTGCGCATCGGCCCCACCGCTTTCGCGCCAGATGGCCTGCCAGTCGCCCAGATCGGACCAGCGACCGGCGAAGGGCACCACCGACAGGTTGTCGGCCCGCTCCATCACCGCATGGTCGACCGAGATGTCGGTCGCGCCCGCCCAAGCTTCGGCGTCCAGACGCTGGAACCCCAGATCCCCCTTCGCGGCGTCGACGGCGCGGGACACGGGGTCCAGCAGCTCGGGGGCATGCGCGCGGACCGCATCGACGAAGGCGCTGGCGCGGAACAGGAAGATGCCCGCGTTCCACAGGTGCCCGCCCCCGTCCACCATGGCGGCGGCCCGCTCGACGTCGGGCTTCTCGACGAAGCCCCGCAAGGGTTGGGGGCCGTCCGGCTGGTCCGGATCGGACAGTTTCAGGTAGCCGTACCCCGTCTCCGGGCGGTCGGGGCGGATGCCGAAGGTGACCAGGCGTCCGTCGCGTGCGGCCCCGACCCCCTGCCCCACCGCGGCGCGGAAGGCCGCGTCGTCGGGGATCGCGTGATCGGAGGGCAGCACCAGCATCAGGGCGTCCGGGTCGCGGGCGGCGATCAGGAGCGCGGCGGCCAGCACGGCGGGGGCCGTGTTGCGGGCGGCGGGCTCGACCAGCACGGCTTCGGGCGACACGCCGGCCTCGTCCAGCTGCTCCAGCACGACGAAGCGGTAATCCTCGCCCGTGACCACGACCGGCGCGCGCAGGCCGTCGCCCTGCACCCGCGCCAGGCTGGCCTGGAACAGCGTGGTGTCCCCCATCAGCGCGGCAAACTGCTTCGGGCGGGACTTGCGCGACAGGGGCCACAGCCGCGTGCCCGAACCGCCGCACAGGATCACCGGATGGACGTCGGACAGGCTGGGCGGGGCGTCGGCGGGGCTCATGCGGGGACTCCATCTTGTCTGTTCGCCAGGACGGCCGTGGCGGGTGATGGCGAGGTTAGGACGCCGGTGTCAACGGTCGGTGAACGTCCGCCCCTTGCGCAGGTCGTCGAAGGCCCGCAGCGCGGCGATCAGATCGCCCATGCGGTCCACGGGAATCATGTTCGGACCGTCCGACGGGGCGTTGTCGGGATCCTGGTGCGTTTCGATGAACAGGCCGGACACGCCCACGGCGCAGGCCGCGCGCGCCAGCACGGGCGCGTATTCCCGCTGCCCGCCCGACGTCGCGCCCTGCCCGCCGGGCTGCTGCACCGAATGGGTCGCGTCGAAGACCACCGGATGGCCCGTCGCCTCCATCACCGGCAGGCCGCGGAAGTCGCTGACCAACGTGTTGTAGCCGAACGACGTGCCGCGATCGCACAGCAGAATGCGCTCGTTGCCCGTGCTGGCGATCTTGGCGGCGACGTTGGCCATGTCCCAGGGCGCCAGGAACTGCCCCTTCTTGACGTTGATCGCGGCCCCCGTCTCGCCCGCCGCCAGCAGGAGGTCGGTCTGGCGTGACAGGAAGGCGGGGATCTGGATCACCTCGCAGACCTCCGCCGCCGGCGCGCAATGGTCGGGCAGGTGCACGTCCGTCAGCACGGGGCAGCCGAACTCCGACCGGATGGCGTCCAGCACGCGCAGCCCCTCCTGCATCCCCAGGCCGCGGGTGGAGGACAGCGACGAGCGGTTGGCCTTGTCGTAGCTCGCCTTGAACAACCAGCGCGTTCCGGTCGGCGCGCAGGCCTCGGCGATGCGCTCGGCCATCATCCGGGCGTGGTCCAGGCCTTCCAGCTGGCAGGGGCCGGTGATCAGCGCGAACGGCTCCATGCCGCCCACGGGGATGCCGCCGACGTCGATGACCCGGGACGCGATGGCGTCCATCACGACCCCTCCTCCACCAGGACGGCCTCGATGCGGGACACGTCCTCGGGGTTGTTCAGCTCCCAGAAGGTACGGCCCCGCGCGTCCACCTCGACGCAGGCGACGTGGACCCCGTGCTCTACGAAGCGCAGCTGCTCCAGCCCTTCCACCCGTTCGAGGTCGGATTCGGGCCAGTCGACATAGGCGCGCAGCGCCTCCGGGGTATAGGCGTAGCATCCGACATGGTGGAACACGGGGATGTCGGCCTCCGGCACCCTGGCGGGGTCGATGTAGGGGATCACCTCCTTGGAGAAATAGAGCGCCCGGTTCAGATCGTCGAACACCGCCGTGGTGCCGCCGACGCGGCCCGCCTGCCTGTCCTCGCGCAGCATGGCATAGGTGCGCCCGTCGCAGCGCAGGACGGGCGTCGCCATGTCGGCCCCGCCCCGCGCCATGCGGTCGATCAGATCGGTGACGAACCAGGGCGGCGTCAGGGGCGCGTCGCCCTGAAGGTTGACGATCAGATCCGCGTCGATGCCCGCGGAAGCCTCCGCGCAGCGTTCGGTGCCGTTGCGGGCCTCGGGCGAGGTCATCAGCACGGACGCCCCGAACCCGCGGGCGTGGTCCGCGATGCGGTCGTCGTCGGTCGCGACGTGCACGGCATCCACCCGCTCGATGGCCACCGCCGCCTCCCAGGTCATCCGGATCAGCGACTTCGTGGACCCGTCGGCCTGCCGGAGCGGGACCAAGGGCTTTCCAGGATATCGGCTCGACTGGAAGCGGGCGGGTATGACGATGGCTGTCTTCATGGGTCTTCCTTCAGGCCACGCCGGCGCGCAGGAGGTCCAGCAGGCGGACGACGCCCACGGGGGCGTCGCCGTCGCGGACGATCAACGCCGTGATCCGGCGCTCGTTCATCACGGCCAGCGCGCGCGCGGCCAGCATGTCGGGGCTCGCCGTGACGGGGTCGCGCGTGGCCACGGCGCCCGCGGTCCGCTCCATCAGCCCCGCCATGTTGCGCCGCAGGTCGCCGTCCGTGACGATCCCCGCCAGCGCGCCGGCCCCATCCACCACGACGGCCAGCCCGAACCCGCCCGACGTCATCGCCAGCAGCACGTCCGCCATCGGCGCGTCGGAGGCCACCGCGGGCACGTCGCGGTGCATCAGGTCGCCCACCCGCGCCATCTGCGCGCCCAGGCGTCCGCCGGGATGGAACACCTTGAAGTCCTCCGCCCGGAACCCGCGGCCGCGCAGCAGTGCGACGGCCAGCGCGTCCCCCAGCGCCAGCGTCATGGTCGTGCTCGTCGTGGGCACCATGCCCAGGCCGCACGCCTCCGGGGCGGGGGGCAGGATCAGGGGGATGTCGGCGGCGCGGCCCAGCGCGCTATCGGGGCGGGACGATATGGCCAGCAATGGGATCCCGAACCGCCGCGTATAAGCGATGACGTCGCCCAGCTCCGCGTTGCCGCCGGAATTGCTGGCGATCAGGACCGCGTCGCCGGATGCGATCATGCCCAGGTCGCCGTGGCTGGCCTCCGACGGGTGCAGGAACAGCGCGGGCGTGCCGGTGGAGGCCAGGGTCGCCGCGATCTTGCGCGCGACGTGGCCAGATTTTCCGATGCCCGACGTCACCACCCGGCCCGACAGTCCGGCGATCAGCGCGACCGCGTCCGCGAACCCGTCCGGCATCGCATCCGCCATGGCGTGCAGCGCCGCGGCTTCGGTCCGCAGGACGTCCCGTCCGGTCTCCAAGGCGTCGGTCATCCGAGGCGTCTAGGCTCCGAGGCGCGCGCGCGCAACGTCAGTCCAGCAGGCGGGACAGGTACGCGCCGTACTCGTTCTTGGCGAACAGGTCCGCGCGCGCGCGCAGACCGTCCCGGTCGATCCACCCCTTCAGGAACGCGATCTCGTCCGGACAACCCGATTGCAGGCCCTGCCGCGCGGTCAGCGTCCGGACGAAGTTGCCCGCGTCCAGCAGGCTGGCATGCGTGCCCGTGTCGAGCCAGGCGAAGCCCCGGCCCATCCGCTCGACGCGCAGCGCCCCTTCGGCCAGATAGCTTTCCAGCAGCGTCGTGATCTCCAGCTCGCCGCGGTCGGACGGCCGGACCCGCGCGGCCCGGTCCGGCGCGGTCCCGTCCAGGAAGTAGAGGCCCGTCACCGCATAGCTCGACGGCGGCACCTTCGGCTTCTCGATGATCTGCGTGGCGGTGCCGTCCGCGTCGAAGCCCAGGACGCCGTATCGTTCGGGATCCGCCACGTGATAGCCGAATACCGTGCCCCCGTCCGCGGGCACGGCGGCCAGCATCCCGGGCAGGTTCGCGCCGTAGAAGATGTTGTCCCCCAGGACCATCGCCGAAGGCGCGCCGTCCAGGAAGTCGCGCGCCAGCAGATAGGCCTGCGCCAGACCGTCCGGGCTGGGCTGCTCGATGAAGGTGAACCGCAGGCCCCATTGCGTGCCGTCGCCCAGCGTGCGCCGGAACTGGGCCGCGTCCTCCGGCGTGGTGATGACCACGATGTCGCGGATGCCCGCCAGCATCAGCGTGCTGATCGGATAGTAGATCATCGGCTTGTCGTAGACCGGCAGGAGCTGCTTCGACACGCCCAGCGTGATCGGATAGAGCCGCGTGCCGGAGCCGCCGGCCAGGACGATCCCCTTCCGGTTCATCGCAGATCCTCCAGGATACGGGTCAGGCCGCCGCGCCAGTCGGGTCGCGCGATCCCGAAGGCGGCCCGCGTGGCCGAACAGTCCAGCCGCGAGTTCAAGGGGCGCGCCGCGGGGGTCGGATAGTCCGCGGTCGGAATGTCCGTCACGCGACAATCCAGCCCCGCCGCATCGAAGACGGCGCGCGCGAAGTCCGCCCAGCTGACGTCGGGGGTCCCGGCATAATGGTACGTCCCCGCCAGCACGGGATCGCGCGACAGCGCATCCGCGATCAGCACGCAGGTGCCTGCGATGTCGCGCGCGGGCGTGGGGCCGCCGACCTGGTCCGCGACGATCGACAGCGCGTCCCGTTCGGCCCCCAGCCGCAGCATCGTCTTGACGAAGTTGGACCCGTGCGCCGACACCACCCAGGACGTGCGCAGCACCACATGCGCCCCGCCCGCGTCGCGGACCGCGTCCTCGCCCGCCAGCTTCGAGCGGCCATAGGCGTTGACCGGGTCCACCGGGTCGTACGGCTCCCACGGGGCTTCCCCCTCCCCGTCGAACACGTAGTCGGTGGAAAGGTGGACGAACGGGATGCGAAGGTCGGCGCAGGCCCGCGCCATGGCGCCAGGGGCGTCCCCGTTGATCCGGGTCGCCAGCGCCTCCTCGTTCTCGGCGCGGTCCACGGCGGTATAGGCGGCCGCGTTCACGACGGCCGCCGGCGCGCGGTCGCGGATCGCGGCGGCGCAGGTGTCCGGGTCCGACAGGTCCATCGCGTCGCGCCCGACGACCGTGACCCCCAGGCGCGCCAGCTCGGCGCCGACCTGTCCGCCCGCGCCCGTGGCCAGGATCCGGGCCGCGTTCACGACCCGACCCCCAACCGTTCGCCGACGCCCGTGCGGTCCAGCAGGGGACGCCAC
>NZ_JARGZA010000002.1 GCF_030973515.1 Jannaschia maritima | reverse complement strand
TGCCGGGCGCGGGCCGCGCTGACGGCGCGCGCGGACGGGATGACCCTGCGCGACCTCATGGCGACGATGGCCGAGATGGGCCTGGCCCTGCGCGCCGCGCCCGTGGACGGCCCCGACCGACCACGGCCCGGCGCCCGACGCCGGGCCTCGACGGCACCTCCCCCAGTACGCCTTCGCCGTCGCGCACGAAAAGGGGCCAGACCAGGTCGTCGGCATGGAGGCGATCCTGGCGCACCAGCCCCCGCAGGGCGGCGGTGCGGCGCAGGCGGCGGGGACGCGACAGGGGCAGGGGGGCGGGGTGGTGGACGGCGGCCATGATGCACCTTTGCGACACTTGCCCGCCTGCGTGGCATGGACGCCCGTGTCCCGCAACCGCGCGCGCTTGCACGCCTGCGTCACGCTTGCCACACCCCCGGTCGGAGGGTCGGCGTGGACGCGTATTTCCTTGAAACCGCGATGGAGGTGATCGACCTCCGCTCGTTCTCGAACCTGTGGTTCTGGATCGCGCTGGGCACGGTCTGGTCGGCTGCGTCCTATCGCGCCGTCGGTGTGCCCGTGGACCTCCTGCGCCGCGCGCTGGATGGCGACGCGGTCGCTCTCCACGACACGGTCGTCCTGGCCGACGTCCACGCCCGCCGCATGATCCACATCGCCGACGCCTCGGGCCTGGCCCTGACCGCGATCGGGACCTTCGCGCTGACGGTGCTGCTGGTCCTGGCGCTGATCTACGGGGTCGAGTTCGCGCAGGCCGTGGCCCTCCTGGTCGTCCCCCTGGCGCTGGTCGGCGGACTGGCCTTGGCAACCGCCCGCCGCGTCGTCGTCACCCCGCCGGAAGACGTGGCGCCCCTGCTGATCCGCCACCGCCGCATCGTCCAGGCCCTGGGCTTCGTGTCCGTCTTCGCGACCTCCCTGTGGGGCATGTGGTCAAACCTGAACGCGAACGTCCTGGGCGTCTGACCGGGCGGACCGGCGGACACCGCCCCCCGATCGGAACGGTCGCATGTCACGCGACGTCGACCGGAGACGGTGCCTCTGCGTATGCACGGGGGGTGCACGGGGGGTGCCCCCCACCGCACGGGGCCCGTTGACACCCCACGCCACCCGGTTACGTCGCCGCCCATGCCGGACGATTCCTCCCTTTCCATCGCGCCTCTGCAGGCAGGCCACCTGCGGGCGGGCGGCGCCCCCGAAGGCTTCGACGCCGCCGTCCTCCTGCGCGAGTTGGAGCGTGGGCACCCGGTCGTCCACGTCGCCCGCGACGACAAGCGGTTGGAAGCGATGGCATCGGCCATCCGCTTCTTTTCCCCTGGAACCAACACGTTGCGCCTGCCGGCCTGGGACTGCCTGCCCTACGACCGGGTGTCGCCCGCCCCCGACATCAGCGCCGCGCGCATGGCCGCCCTGACCGCCCTGGCGCACGGCCTGTCGGGCCGACTGGTGGTGCTGACGACCCTGAACGCCTTGTCCCAGCGTATCCCCGCCCGAGCCACCCTGAAGGGCGCGGGCTTCGCCGCCCGGGTGGACGGGCGCATCGACGAGGACGCGCTGCGCAACTTCCTGGTCCGGATGGGTTTTTCCCAATCCCCCACCGTCACGGAACCCGGCGAATGGTCGCCCCGCGGAGGCATCATCGACATCTGGCCCCCCGGTCAGCCCCAACCCGTCCGCCTGGACCTGTTCGGCGACGTCCTGGACGGCCTGCGCCGGTTCGACCCCGCCACGCAGCGCACGGTCGAGACGCTGCAAGCCATCGAACTCGCGCCGGTATCCGAGGTCATACTCGATGGTCCGGCGATCACCCGCTTCCGACAGACCTATCGCGCGGAGTTCGGCGCCGCCGGCAGCGACGACCCCCTCTACGAAGCCGTCAGCGCGGGCCGCAAGGCGCAGGGCATGGAGCATTGGCTCTCGTTCTTCCACGAGAGGTTGGAAACGCTGGCCGACTATCTCCCCGACGCCGCCTTCGTCCTCGACGACGGCTCCATCGCCCGCCACGCGGAACGGTGGGACCGCATAAAGGACATGTACGACAATAGGTTGGACGCGATGAAGTCCCGCTCCCGCGTCGACGCGGTCTACAAGCCCGCCCCCCCGGGCGGCCTGTACCTGTCGCCTGACGCGCTGGCGCGGGCCCTGGACGGACGCCGGGTCCTGCACCTGTCCCCCTTCGCCGCTGCGCCCGGTCCGGGCGTCTTGGACTTCGGCGGCCGGGTCGGGCGGTCCTTCGCCCCCGAACGCCAGCGGTCCGACGTCAACCTGTTCGCCGAACTAGCCGACCACGTCGCCGACAAGCGCGACGGGGGCGGCGTCGTGATCGCCAGCTATTCGGCCGGCGCCCGCGAACGCCTGACCGGATTGCTGCAGGATCAGGACGTCCCCGGCCTGCGCGACGTCAGCCGCGCCGATCAAGTCGGCGCGGGCGAGCTGGGCTTGGCCGTATGGCCCCTGGACCGCGGGTTCGAAGGACCCTGGAACGGCACCCACCTTACCGTCGTGTCCGAGCAGGACGTGCTGGGCGAACGCCTGATCCGCACGAAGAAGAAGAAACGGCGGGCAGAGAACTTCCTGACGGAAGCGCAGGCCCTGTCGGTCGGCGACCTCGTGGTCCACGTCGATCACGGCGTCGGACGCTATCTGGGGTTGGAGACGATCACCGCCGCGGGCGCGCCCCACGAATGCATCGCGCTGGAATATGCGGGCGGCGACCGTCTGTTCCTGCCGGTCGAGAACATCGAGCTCCTGTCCCGCTACGGCCACGACGAAGGCCTGTTGGACAAGCTGGGCGGGGGTGCCTGGCAATCGCGCAAGGCCAAGCTGAAGGAACGCATCCGCCAGATCGCCGAACGGCTGATGCGGATCGCGGCCGAACGGGCGCTGCGCAAGGCCCCCATCCTCGAACCCCCCGCCGACATGTACGCCGCATTCGAGGCGCGCTTCCCCTACGAGGAGACGGACGACCAGCTCCAGGCGATCGAGGACGTGCGCGCGGACCTGGCATCGGGCAACCCGATGGACCGACTGGTCGTGGGCGACGTGGGCTTCGGCAAGACGGAAGTGGCGATGCGCGCCGCCTTCGTGGCCGCCGCCAGCGGCAAGCAGGTCGCGATGATCGCGCCCACGACGCTGCTGTCGCGCCAACACGCGGCGGGCTTCAAGGACCGCTTCCGGGGCTTCCCGCTGAACGTGCGCCAACTGTCCCGGTTCGTGTCGGCGAAGGCCGCCGCCGCGACGCGCGCGGGGATAGCGGATGGCACCGTGGACATCGCCATCGGCACCCACGCGCTGCTGGCGAAGAGCGTCAAGTTCCGCGACCTGGGCCTTCTGATCATCGACGAGGAACAGCGCTTCGGCGTGACCCACAAGGAACGCTTGAAGGAGCTGCGCTCCGACGTCCACGTCCTGACCCTGTCGGCCACGCCGATCCCCCGCACGCTGCAGATGTCGCTGACCGGCGTCCGCGACCTGTCCGTGATCGGCACGCCCCCCGTCGACCGCCTGTCGATCCGCACCTACGTGTCCGAGTTCGACGCCGTCACCATCCGCGAGGCCCTGCTGCGAGAGCATTTCCGCGGTGGGCAGTCCTTCGTCGTCGTGCCCAAGATCGCCGACCTGTCGGAGATGGAAGCCTTCCTGCGCGAGCAGGTCCCCGAAGTCACCTACGTCATCGCCCACGGGCAGCTGGCGGCGGGCGACCTGGACGAACGCATGAACGCCTTCTACGACGGCAAGTTCGACGTCCTGCTGTCCACCACGATCATCGAGTCGGGCATCGACATCCCCACCGCGAACACGATGGTCATCTGGCGGGCTGACATGTTCGGATTGGCGCAACTCTACCAGATCCGGGGCCGGGTGGGTCGCTCCAAAACGCGCGCCTATGCGTACCTCACCACGAAGCCGCGCGCAAAGCTGACGCCCGCCGCCGAGCGTCGTCTGAAGGCGCTGGGCAGCATCGACGCATTGGGGGCGGGCTTCAACATCGCCTCCCAAGATCTTGATATCCGTGGGGGCGGCAACATCATCGGCGAGGAACAGTCCGGCCAGATGAAGGAGGTCGGGTTCGAGCTTTACAACTCGATGCTGGAGGAGACGATCCAGAAACTGAAGGCCGGCGATGCGGGTCTGGCCGACGCGCTGTCCGACGAATGGTCGCCGCAGATCAGCCTCGACGTGCCCGTCCTGATCCCGGAGGATTACGTGGTCGACCTCGACGTCCGCCTGGGCCTCTACCGCCGCTTGTCGGGGCTGTCGACGAAGGTGGAGTTGGAAGGCTTCGCGGCCGAGCTGATCGACCGTTTCGGCCCCCTCCCGCGCGAGGTGAACGTCCTGCTGCGCGTCGTCCGCATCAAGGCGATGTGCAAGCGCGCCAACATCGAGAAGCTGAACGTCGGCGGAAAGGGGGCCACGATCGAGTTCCACGGCGGCACGTTCCCCAACCCCGCCGGGCTGGTCGACTACATCAAGGCCTGGAAGGGCGCGGCGCAGGTCAAGGGCGACAAGCTCGTGATCCGCGCGGACGCCACCGCCGAAGCCGATCGCATCAAGGGTGGCTTCGCCATCGCCAAGGACCTGGCCAAGGTGGCGGCAACCTAACGAGCGACTCTCGCCAAACGGTTGCAACGGTTTACCTCCCGATGACCTGAAGGGGACGGATCGCCATGTGGGCCACGATCGACGCGCGGGATGCGGTCTATACCATGGTGGGTCTGGGATTGATGGGCCTGACACTGCAGCCTGCGTTGGCGCGCTACCGAATCTTCAACCTGCCGCTCTTCTACGTCATCGCGGGGTTCGGCTTCACCGCCCTCGGCATCGCCCTGGTCAACCCGCTCGCCGGCGGGTTGCAGACGGCGGTGATCGAGCATGCGGCCGAGTTGATCGTCATCATCAGCCTGGCGGGGGCGGGGCTGGCCATCGACACTCCGATGTCGTGGCGCAACTGGAACCCGACCTGGCGGCTGCTGATGGTAGCCATGCCGCTGACCATCGTAGCCGTGGCCGTGCTGGGCCATTCCTGGCTGGGCATGGGCCTGCCCGCGGCCCTGCTGCTGGCCGCCGCCCTCGCGCCCACCGACCCCGTCCTGGCCCGCGACGTGCAGGTCGCCCCGCCCGGCCAGGACGAGGCGCCGAGCGAGTTGGCGCTGACGGCGGAGGCCGGGATGAACGACGGCCTGGCCTTTCCCTTCGTGTATCTCGCGATCCACGCCGCGACCTATGGGGTGGCGCAGGTGACGACGGGCGAGGCCTGGCTGTGGTCGTGGCTGTCCTTCGACCTGACATACCGCGTCGTGACGGGCGTGGTGATCGGCTACGCCGTGGGATGGGCGATCTCGTGGGTGATCTTCTCGCCCCTGGGGGATGGATCCAACGGGGCGTGGAACGCGGTGGTCGTGACGCTGGCCTCCACGTTGCTCAGCTATGGCATCACCGAGGGGGTGGATGGATACGGTTTCCTCGCGGTGTTCTTCGCGGCGCGGGCCGCTCGGACGCGGACCCGCGGCACCAACGACGAGGGCTACGAGAAGTTCGCGCACCACGGCGCCGAGCAGCTGGAGGCGATCCTCCTGGCGATCCTCCTGCTGTGGCTCGGCACCTTCGTCGGCATGGGGGCGCTGTCCGGCCTGCGGTGGGAGGAGGTCGCCTTCGCCCTCGCGCTGATCCTGCTGATCCGACCGCTGGCGGGCCTGGCGGCCATGCTGGGACACGAGTGCCGCCGGACCAGCCGCCAGAAGATCGCCTTTTTCGGGATCCGGGGCATGGGGTCGGTGTTCTACATCGCCTACGCGCAGAACCACGCGCAGTTCGGGGACATCGACGCGGTTTGGCGAGTCGCCACGGTCACGATCATCCTGTCCATCCTGATCCATGGCTATGCTGCGAACTATTGGCTGGGCGGCGACGATCAACTCGGCGAGGTCCACCCCCAGGGATCGCCCGAACGCGCCGAGTGAGGATCCGCACGATCCAGGTCGCGAACGTGCCGCAGGGGTGCTAGCCGCCGCGTCATGGCCGCCCCCGTCCTCACCACCCGCGCCTGGTTCGAACTGCTGCTCCTGTCGGCCATCTGGGGCGGCAGCTTCCTCGCGATCCGCACCGCGCTGGACGAAATCCCGTTCGTCACCTCCGTCGCGTGGCGGGTCGGCCTGGCGGCGCTGGTCCTTTGGGCGGTCGTGGTCGTCCGCAACCTGTCGGTGCCGCACGATCCGCGCGTATGGGGGGCGCTGTTGGTGATGGGGCTGCTGAACAACGTGCTGCCCTTCGGGCTGATGGCCTGGGGGCAGCTTTTCATCGAGACGGGGCTGACCTCGATCCTGAATGCGGCGACGGCCATCTTCGGGGTGCTCGTGGCGGCCCTGCTCCTGCCCGACGAACGGCTGACGCCCAAGCGCGCGGTCGGGGTGGCGCTGGGCTTCGCGGGCGTCGTGACCGCCATCGGGCCCGGCGCGTTGCTGGACGTCGACCCGCGGTCCTTGGCGCAGCTGGCGGTGCTGGCGGGCACGGTGAGCTATGCGTTCGCCGGGGTGTGGGCGCGCACCCGCCTGAGCGGCCTGTCCCCCGTCGTGTCGGCGGCGGGCATGCTGACCGGATCGTCCCTGGTCGCGATCCCCGCGGCGCTGTGGATCGATGGCGCGGTCTGGCCCCGCCAGCCGGACACCTGGGCGGCGGTCGCGTACTATGCCGTGATCGCCACGGCCTTCGCCTATCTGCTGTACTTCCGAATCCTGCGGGTGGCGGGGTCCGGCAACCTGATGCTGTGCACGCTGCTGGTGGCGCCGGTCGCCATCGTGCTGGGGGCGTGGGCACGCGACGAGGCGCTGGGCGCGAACGCCTTCGCGGGGTTTGCCCTGTTGGCCTTGGGCCTGATCGTGCTGGACGGCCGCGCCTGGGCGCGATTGACCGCCTGGGCCCGCCCGGCTAGCGGACGGGGATGATCTACGACGGCCCCCGCGCCTGGCGGCAGGCGAACTCGCGACGCGTGACGTTCTTCGGCATGTCGGGCCTGGGCAAGACCCATGTGTGCCGGATGCTGCGCGGGCAGGGGCCGTGGTTCCACTACTCAGTCGATTACCGGATCGGCACGGCCTATATGGGCGAGCACATCGCCGACGAGCTGAAGCGCGCGGCGATGACCGTTCCCTATCTGGCGAAGCTGCTACGGTCCGACAGCATCTGGATCGGCTCGAACATGACGTTCGAGAACCTGGAGCCTCTGTCCGCCTATCTGGGGCAGCCCGGCAATCCCGACCGGGGCGGCCTGCCCCTGGACGAGTACGAGCGCCGCCAGGAGCTGCACCGCCGGGCGGAGGTCAACGCGCTGATCGATACCCCGCACTTCATCGAGCGCGCGGTGGACCTGTATGGCTACGATCACTTCGCCTGCGACACCGGCGGCTCCACCTGCGAGGTTGTGGATCCCGACGACCCCCGGGACCCCGCCCTTCGCGCCCTGGCCGACAATACGCTTCTCGTGTGGATCGAAGGGGCGCCCGACCACACCCAGACCCTGATCGACCGCTTCGCGGCGGCGCCCAAGCCCATGTGCTACCGGCCGGAGTTCCTGATGGCGCAGTGGACGGCCTTCACCGCCGCCCATGGCGACGACGTCGTGCCCGACGACTTCGCGCGCCATGCCTATGCGGCAGCCATCGCGGAACGCCAGCCGCGCTATGCGGCCATCGCGCGCAACTGGGGCGTGACGGTTCCGGCGGCCGACGTGGCCCTCGCCCGGGATGCCACGGACGTGATCGCCATGGTCGAGGACGCCCTTGGCAGGCACGCCGCCGCCGCATAGGTCCGGACGCCGCCGCTATCGCCACCGCCATCGGACCCGTCCCCATGCCGATCACGCTGCCCCGCGACCTGCCCGCCTATCGCGTCCTGTCGGACGAGGGCGTGATGGTCATGGGCGTGGACGCCGCGACGCGCCAGGACATCCGCCCGCTGCGCATCGCGCTGTTGAACCTGATGCCGATGAAGATCGCGACGGAAACGCAGTTCGCCCGCCTGATCGGCGCCACGCCGCTCCAGATCGACTTGACGCTGGTGCGCATGACGGAGCACGTGTCGCGCCACACCGCGCCCGAGCACATGGAAGCGTTCTATCGCTCCTTCCAGGACGTGAAGGGTGAGCGCTTCGACGGCCTAATCGTCACCGGCGCCCCCATCGAACACCTTCCCTTCGCCGACGTGACGTACTGGGACGAGCTGACGGAGGTGATGGACTGGACGCAGACCAACGTTCATCGGACCTTCGGCGTCTGCTGGGGCGCGATGGCGATGGCCTGGCACTTCCACGGCGTGCCCAAGCACATGCTGCCGGCCAAGGCGTTCGGCTGCTACCGCGTCACGGTCGAACGTCCCGCGTCCCCCTATCTGCGGGGCTTCAGCGACGATTGCGTGATCCCGGTCTCCCGCTGGACCGAGACGCGCCGCGACGAGCTGGAGGACGCGGGCATGGAGGTGCTGCTGGCTTCCGACCGCACCGGTCCCTGCCTGGTGGAGGATGCGGCCCGGCGGTGCCTGCACATCTTCAACCACTTCGAGTACGACAGCGACACCCTGGCGCGCGAATACGCCCGCGACGTCGCCGAAGGGGCGCCGGTGGATCCCCCGCTGGGCTACTTTCCCGGCGACGACCCGGCGAAAGCGCCGCTGAACCGCTGGCGCAGCCATGCGCATCTGCTGTTCGGGAACTGGATCAACCAGATCTACCAGACGACGCCGTTCGACCTGGACCGGATCGGGCGGGTGCAGGAATGACGTCGCGTGCTAGGTTCCCGGCCAACCAGCGGAGGACGACCTCATGACCAAACCGTTCGACGGCGCCATCAGCCGCTATGCCGAGGAGGGAGCCCCGGAAGACGTCCGCGCGGCCGTGACCTCCGTCGGCAGGAGGGAGGTCGTGACCGACGGCTATCCCTACGACAAGTGGATGAAGAAGTCCGATTACGAGGATCAGCTCGACGCCCTGCAGATCGAATTGGTGAAGTGCCAGGACTGGATCGACCGGTCCGGCGCACGGGTCGCCGTCGTCTTCGAGGGACGCGATGCGGCCGGCAAGGGCAGCGCGATCCGGCGCCTGACGGCAAACCTGTCCTCCCGCAGGGCCAAGCACGTCGCCCTGTCCGCGCCGACCGAGACGGAAGCCGGGCAATGGTACTTCCAGCGCTACGTCGCGCATCTGCCCACCGCGGGGCAGATGACGATCTTCGATCGGTCCTGGTACAACCGCGCCGTGGTCGAGAAGGTGTTCGGCTTCTGCACCGACGCGGAACGGGATGCGTTCTTCGACCAGCTGCCGGCGTTCGAGAAGCTGATCACCGACGACGGCATCGTCTTGGTGAAGCTGTGGCTGAACGTCGGCCGGGTGGAGCAGTTGCGCCGCATGCTCGCGCGCGAGGGCGATCCACTGAAGCGGTGGAAGCTGTCGCGCATCGACGTGGACGGTTTGCCGAAGTGGGACGATTACACCGTTGCCATCGGCGAGACTCTCGACCGGGCCGACTTCGACTTCGCCCCCTGGACAGTGGTGCGGTCGGACGACAAGCGGCGCGCGCGCCTGAACGCCATCCGCAGCGTCCTGGTGCGCCTGCCCTACGACGGACGGGATGACGGCGCGCTGCGGATCGACGATGCGATCGCGGGTGGGACGGGGCTTTGGCTCGAAGGTGCCTAAGCGCGGCTACCATCATGGCAACCTGAAGCAGGCGTTGGTCGAGGCCGCCCTCGGGCTGATCGAGGCGAAGGGTCCGACCGGCTTCACCTTGTCGGAGGCCGCGCGGGAGGCGGGCGTGACGCCCCCCGCCGTGTATCGCCACTTCGAGGGACGCGAGGATCTGATCGTCGAATGCGCCGTGCAGGGTCATGGCATCTTCGCCGACCTGATGGAACATGCCTACCGCGACGGCCAGCCCTCCGCCCTGGCCGCGTTCGAGGCGACGGGCCGCGCCTATCTGGCCTTCGCCCGCCGCTTTCCCGGCCATTACATGGCGATGTTCGAATCGGGCCTGGCCCGCGGCCAGACACCGGAACTGTCGCGCGCGTCCAGCCGCTCCGCCGCCGTGCTGGACCGCGCCGCCGGTGCGCTGGCCGAACGCATACCCGCGGACCGCCGGCCCCCGCCGTCGATGTTCTCGGCCCACATCTGGGCGATGTCCCACGGCGTGGTGGAGCTGTTCGCGCGCAACCCCACCGGCGCCAACGTCCCCTTTCCGCCTGAGGATCTGCTGGAGGCCGGGATCGGCATATACCTCCGCGGGCTGGGGCTGGTCACCCCGGACGAGGTGGACGCGGCGGAATAGGGGGTCGGGACGTCCGGGCCACCGTTTGCACCCGCCGCACCCTGCGGCTACGCCTCCGCCCGGACATCACCGCATCACGGAGCCGCGCCATGACCACCCCCCTCCGCCTCGGGATCGCGGGGCTCGGCACCGTCGGCGCGGGCGTCGTGAAGATCGTGCAGGGGCAGGCGGACCTGCTGGAAGCCCGCTGCGGACGACCCATCCGGATCGCCGCCGTCGGTGCGCGCACCCGCAACCGCGACCGCGGCGTGGATCTGTCGCCCTATGGGTGGGAGGACGACCCCGTCGCACTGGCGAAACGGGACGACGTCGACGTCTATGTCGAACTGATGGGCGGGTCGGACGGGCCGGCCAAAGCGTCCGTCGAAGCCGCGCTCGCGGCGGGCAAGGCTGTGGTGACGGCGAACAAGGCCATGCTGGCCCTGCATGGTCAGGCCCTGGCAGAAGCCGCAGATGCCGCAGGCGTCCCCTTGCGGTTCGAGGCCGCGGTCGCGGGCGGCATCCCCTGCGTGAAGGCGTTGCTGGAAGGGTTGGCCGGCAACCGCGTGACCCGGGTGATGGGCGTGATGAACGGCACCTGCAACTATATCCTGACCCGGATGGAGGGGGCCGGCCTGCCCTATGACGACGTGTTCCGCGAGGCGTTGGACCTGGGCTACCTGGAGGCAGACCCGACGCTCGACGTGGGCGGGATCGACGCGGGCCACAAGCTGGCGATCCTGTCGGCCATCGCCTTCGGGCAGCGCGTCGACTTCGAGGGCGTCACCCTGCAGGGGATCGAGCGGGTCAGCATCGACGACATCCGCCGCGCGGGCGACATGGGGTATCGCATCAAGCTGCTGGGCGTCGCCCAGGCGGGAGCGAACGGGGTGGAGCAGTCGATGCGGCCGACCTTGGTTCCCGCCGACAGTCCATTGGGTCAGCTGGAGGGGGCGACCAACATGGTCGTCATCGAAGGCGACGCGGTGGGCCAGATCGTCCTGCGCGGCGCGGGCGCGGGCGAGGGGCCGACCGCGTCCGCCGTGATGGGCGACGTCTGCGACATCGCGCGAGGCTGCGCCGTCCCCGTCTTCGGCGTACCGGCCCAGACGTTGGCCCCCGCCAGACGCGCCGCCACCGCCAGCCCGCATGCCCATTACCTACGCCTGTCCCTACGCGACGAGCCGGGCGCCCTGGCGCGTGTCGCCACCATCCTGGGCGAGCACGGCATCAGCATCGACCGGATGCGCCAGTATGACCACGATGGGGGGGACGCGCCGGTCCTGATCGTCACCCACCCCTGCCGCCCCGCCGAACTCGACGCCGCGCTGGGCCGGATCGGCGACGTCCCCTTCGTTGCCGGAACGCCCGTCGCCCTGCAGATCCAGGGGGTCTGACTGCCATGCCCGAACGTCCGCCCAAGCCCCCCGTGATCCCCTACGTCCCCGCGCGGGACCGTTACGACCGGATGGTCTATCGCCGCTGCGGCCGGTCGGGGCTGAAGCTGCCCGCGATCGCGCTGGGGCTGTGGCACAATTTCGGCCACGACACGCCGCATGAGACCAAGCGCGATCTGTGCCGGGCCGCGTTCGACCACGGCATCACCCATTTCGACCTGGCCAACAACTACGGCCCGCCGCCCGGGTCGGCGGAGGAGGCGTTCGGCGAGGTCCTGCGCGCCGACTTCCGCGGGTATCGGGACGAACTGATCGTATCCTCCAAGGCGGGCTACGCGATGTGGCCCGGTCCCTATGGCGAATACGGCAGCCGCAAGTCGCTGATCGCCAGTTGCGACCAGTCGCTGAAGCGGATGGGCTTGGACTACGTCGACATATTCTACTCCCACCGCTTCGATCCCGACACGCCCCTGGAGGAAACGATGTCCGCGCTGGATCATATCGTCCGGTCCGGCCGGGCGCTCTATGCCGGGATCAGCAGCTACAATTCGGACCGCACCCGGCAGGCCGCCGCCATCCTGCGCGACCTGGGCACGCCCTGCCTGATCCATCAGCCGAGCTACAACCTGCTGAACCGCTGGGTCGAGGACGATGGCCTGCTGGACACCCTGGCCGACGAGGGGATCGGGTCCATCGCCTTCACGCCGCTGGCGCAGGGGATCCTGACGGGGCGCTACCTCGCCGGCGTCCCGGACGAGGGCCGCGTGACGCAGGGCAAATCGCTGGACCCCGGCATGGTGACGCCGCGGGTGGTCGAATCGCTGAACGCGCTGAACGACATCGCTGCCGCCCGTGGTCAGACCCTGGCACAGATGGCGCTGGCATGGGTCCTGCGCGGTGGTCGCGTGACGACCGCGCTGATCGGCGCGTCGAAGGTTTCCCAGATCGAGGACTGCGCGGGCGCGGTCGCGAATCTGGACTTTTCCGCGGACGAACTGGCGCGCATCGACGCGGTGTCCGGCGAAGCGGACCTGAACCTTTGGGCCAAGTCGTCCGAGACGGATTGATGTTCAGTCACGTCACCTTGGGAACCGACGATCTGGATCGGGCTCGAGCCTTCTACGACGCCGTCCTGGCCCGGTTGGGACTGGAACTCGCCCCGTCGGAGCCGGGCGCCTTCGCCGCCTGGAAGGGCGGGGACGGGGTAGCGCGCTTCTACGTCGTCCGCCCTCGGAACGGTGCCGCGGCGTCGGTCGGCAACGGCGTCACGGTCGCCTTCGAGGCGCCGGACCGTGCCGCGGTCGATGCCGGGCATGCGGCGGGCCTGTCGCAGGGCGGCTCGGACGAAGGCGCCCCCGGCCTGCGTCCGATCTATCACCCCGACTTCTACGGCGCCTATCTGCGCGATCCGGACGGCAACAAGATCGCCCTGGTCTGCCACGCGCCGCCGGCGGCGATTGCGCAACCATAGGGTTCCGCCAACGTCGCGCGCGGGGTAAGCCCCGACCGACATCCAAGGAGCCCGCATCCCATGGCCAAGACCGATTTCAACGACCGCATGCTGTCCCTGGGCTTGGCCCGCGTGTCGGAGGCCGCGTCGCTGGCCTCCGCCGCGTGGATCGGGCGGGGGGACGAGAAGGCCGCCGACCAAGCCGCGGTCAATGCCATGCGCGAGCAGCTCAACATGCTCGACATCCGCGGCACCGTCGTCATCGGCGAGGGCGAGCGGGACGAGGCGCCCATGCTCTACATCGGCGAGGAGGTCGGGTCGGGGCAGGGGCCGGAGGTCGACATCGCGCTCGACCCGCTCGAAGGCACGACCCTGACGGCCAAGGACATGCCCAACGCGCTGTGCGTCATCGCCATGGCGCCGCGTGGCACGCTGCTGCATGCGCCCGACGTTTACATGGACAAGCTTGCGATCGGCCCGGGCTACCGCGACGGCGTGGTCACGATGGACATGACGCCGGCCGAGCGGGTCAATGCGCTCGCCGCCGCGAAGGGGGCCAGCACGCACGACATCACGGTCTGCGTCCTGGAACGTCCCCGGCACGAGGATCTGATCGCGGAGCTGCGCACCACCGACTGCGCCATCCGCCTGATCACCGACGGCGACGTGGCCGGCGTGATCCACTGCGCGGAGGCCGAAAAGACGGGCATCGACATGTACATGGGGTCGGGTGGCGCACCTGAAGGGGTGCTGGCCGCCGCGGCGCTGAAGTGCATGGGCGGACAGATGTACGGCCGCCTGACCTTCCGCAACGACGACGAGCGCGGGCGCGCGAAGAAGGCAGGCATCACCAACCTCGACCGCGTCTATACCCGCGACGACATGGTGACGTCCGATGTGATCTTCGCGGCCACGGGCGTCACAGATGGGTCCATCCTCGACGGCATCAAGCGTGAGGTTGGATACCTGACGGCCGAAACCGTGCTGATGCGCTCCAAGACGGGCAGCGTCCGGCGCATGACGTATCGCAACCCGACCTGATCTTGACTCACTTGATAGGGCTCCCGAAGAAGATCAGGGTCCCGCCAGGTGCCCGCACGATCAGTTCGCGCTGACCGTAGGGCTGATCGCGTGGGCCATTGGCGACATCGTCGGCGCAGGAATTCAGGAATGGGCGCAGTGCGACATGCAATTGGTCCACGTCCGCAACGTCGACATAGACGATCGCCTGGGCCATCGCGGCCGTCGCAGTGGCCGACGAATCAGCCAGCAGCCGGATCGCGCCGCCATCACAGCGCAAGAAGGCGTAATCGGGGTCGCAGCCGCGGAACGTGCATTCGAAGCCGAGCCCTTCGAAGAACGCGATGCCCTCACCCAAGTCGGGGACCGTGACGAACGGCGTGATCTGGTGGACGTTTAGCATGGGAGCGTCTCCGGACTTGCGGGTGGTATGGGTGGCAACCTATATCGCCCTGCCGCGACGGGACAGTTAGGGGAGGGCGCCATGGCGGGCCACAGCAAATGGGCGAACATCCAGCATCGCAAGGGCCGCCAGGACAAGCTGCGGGCGAAGATCTTCAGCCGGTTGTCGAAGGAGATCACCGTCGCCGCCAAGATGGGCGATCCCGACCCGGACAAGAACCCACGCCTGCGCCTCGCCGTGAAGGAGGCCAAGTCCAACTCGATGCCCAAGGACAACATCGAGCGGGCCATCGCGAAGGCGTCCGGAGGCGACGCCGAGAACTACGACGAGATCCGCTACGAAGGCTACGGTCCCGGCGGCGTCGCGATCATCGTCGAGACGATGACCGACAACAAGAACCGCACCGCCAGCACCGTCCGCAGCACGTTCTCGAAGAACGGGGGCAACCTGGGTGAGACGGGCAGCGTCGGCTTTATGTTCGACCGCAAGGGACAGGTTGTCTATCCGGCAGACGTAGGCGACGAGGACACGGTGATGCTGGCTGCCATCGAGGCAGGCGCGGAGGACGTGGAATCCGACGACGGATCCCACGTGATCTGGTGCGCGGACAGCGATCTGAACGCCGTCAGCACCGCACTGGAAGCCGAATTGGGCGAAAGCGAAGCCACCAAGCTGGTCTGGCGCCCGACCACGACGACCGAATTGGACCTCGATGGCATGCAGGGCCTGATGCGCCTGATCGAGGCGTTGGAGGACGACGACGACGTCCAAGCCGTTACCGCCAACTTCGAAGCGTCCGACGAGGTGATGGCCCAACTGGGGGACGCCTGACGCACCGCGACCCAACGGCGGATGGAACCCCCCGTCCACCGGTCCCGTTGCCCAGGGTAACGGAAGGATGCGTCCATGGCGATCTATGACACGATGGACGGAACCGGGCGGCCGGACGATCCCGGCGCGGAGCGACCCACCTTCCTGCGCCTCCTGGCCACCTTGGCTTTGGGCGGCTGCGCGATCCTCGCCATCAGCATCCTGATCGCGGATTTCGCGGTGCCGAACCATGATTGGGTCGCGGACACGATCAGCGACCTGGGGGCGGGCAAGCGCGAATGGATCGTCGACATCGGCATCTATTCGTTCTCGGCGGCCTTGATCGCCTGCGCGGTGGGATCGGCGCACAGTCATCTGGGCGGCAAGGCCTGGTCGCTCGGCATCTTCGGTTTGATCCTCGCCGGGTTAATCGTGTTCCTGGTGGGCGCACGCAACGAATACGGTGACGCGGACAAGGACGGCGCGGTGATCCATGGGCAGTTGGTATGGGCCCTGGGCGTGCTGTTCGCGGTCGTCCCTTGGGCCATGTCCTATGGGGCGGGCACCGAGTCGAACGCCGCCAAGTGGGCCTGCCGCGTCGTGACGATCCTGTGGATCCCCGCCGCGCCCGCCTTCATGCTGATCGTGCCCGATGCGTGGGACGGTCTCTATGAACGCGGGCTGGGCCTGCTGATCTTCGCCTTCGTCGGCGCCATGGCCTACGTCCTGCTTAGTCGGGCCCGGGGGGTGGAGCGGATGCGGAACGGATGACGGCCCTCACGATGGTCTGACGACGACGTGAGGCAGGTGTGACCCCACGGGGCCCGACGGTTCGTTAACCGGTTCCTGCCGTCCGCGAGGGGCGGCGGATCAACAGGATGACGGACCATGAGATTGACCATTACCGCGGCCCTGATCGCCGCGACCACCCTTGCCGCGGGGGCGACCGATGCCCGCACCGTGCGCGTCGAGTTCACCAACGATCAGACGGCAGCCGGATTCTTCTTCACCCCGCTCTTCAGCGCGTTCCACGACGGGACCTTCGACAACTTCACCGTCGGGGAGGCTGCCGGCGCGGGCGTCGAGTTGATCGCGGAGGACGGCGTCAACGGCGCGAATGCCGGGCTGAACGTCACGCGCGGTCAGGCCGAGAACGTCCGCGACGCGGGCGGGCAAGCGATCACGACGGCGGCCCCAGGCGGGTTCGGGGGCGCGCCGGTGATCGACCCGGGCGAGTCGGTCGCGTTCGAAATCGAGCTGGACGCGGGCAACGACTGGTTCTCGTTCCTCACGATGGTGATCCCGTCGAACGACGTGTTCATCGGTAACGACGATTCGATGGCATACCGGCTGTACGACGCGACCGGAACCTTCGTCTTCGGAGACCCGATCCAGGTCTTCGCGTCGAACGCGTACGACGCCGGCACGGAACGCAACGGGACGCCGGACGCAACCAACGATGCGGCCTTCACGCCTGGCTTCCAGCCCCTCGCGGGCGACGGGGAAAACGGTGTCGTGACGGCCCTGCGGAACCTGTCCTTCCTCGACGGCTTCCCGCGTGTCGGTGGGCTGGGCCCGGTGACGGGACCGACGGACGGCGACGTCCTTCTAGCGACCATCAGCATCTCGGAGGTCCCGCCCATCCCGTTGCCGGCGGGCGCGCCGCTGCTGCTGGCGGGGCTCGGTACCCTCGCGGTGATGCGACGCAGGCGGGGCTGACCGCCGCAAAGGCGCAACCGCGCTTGCGCCCGTGAGGCGCGGGGGGTCAGGGTCCGGGCGATGGACCACGCCGCCCCGCGCCCCCTGGAAGGCATCGCCTGGATGGTCGCCACGGGGGTATGCTTCGTCGCGGTGACCGTGGTGGTCAAGTTCTCCGCCCAGGACCTGCCCGCCGCGCAGGCCGGGTTCCTTCGCTATCTGCTGGGGCTCGTCTTTCTGCTGCCCGTGGCGCGGACGCTTCTGTCGGCCCGGCTGGTGCGACGCGACTGGGTGCTGTTCGGGGCACGGGGCACGGTGCATGCGCTAGGGGTGGCATTATGGTTCTATGCCATGACGCGCCTTCCCATCGCCGAGGTGACGGCGATGAACTACCTGGCACCCGTCTACGTGACCCTGGGGGCGGCGCTGTTCCTGGGCGAGCGTCTGGCGCTGCGCCGAGTCCTCGCGATCGCGGCGGCCCTGCTGGGGGCCTTCGTGATCCTGCGCCCGGGCTTCCGCGAGGTATCCGCCGCGCACGGTGCCATGGTCCTGACGGCAATGTTCTTCGGGGCGTCCTACCTGTTGACGAAGCGGCTGTCGGACGACCACGGGGCGCCGATGATCGTGGCGATGCTGTCGATTACCGTCACGATCGCCCTGGCTCCGCTGGCCGCGCTCGATTGGGTGCGCCCGACCCCCGTCGATCTGGCTTGGATGTTCCTCGTCGCGGTCTTCGCCACGGCGGGTCACTACGCCATGGCACGCGCGTTCCGGGTCGCTCCGGTCATGGTCACGCAACCGGTGACGTTCCTGCAGCTAGTTTGGGCCGTCCTGCTGGGTTGGGCCATCTTCGCGGAGCCCCCGGACGTCTGGGTCGTCCTGGGCGGCGCGATCATCCTGTCCGCGGTCAGCTTCATCGCCTGGCGCGAAGCCGTGGCCAAACGACGGGCCGTCAGCCCGCCTCCACCCGATCCTTGAACCGTTCGAAAAAAGCGTCGGCCATCTTGGCGGCGAAGCTGTCGACCACCCGGCTCCCCAGTTGCGCGATCTTGCCGCCGACCTTCGCGTTCACCGCATAGGACAGTTCCGTGCCATCGGGCACGTCCGTCAGGACGACGTCGGCATGGCCCTTCGCGAAGCCCGCCACGCCCCCCTTGCCCGCGCCGGACAAGCGATAGCGTTCGAGCGGGATCGCGTCCTCCACCGTCACCTCGCCCTTGAACGTGGCCGAGACGGGGCCGACCTTCTGCTTCACGGTCGCCTGGAAGCCATCCTCAGCGGAACCGGTCAGGTCCGTGCAACCTGGGATGCAGTCACGCAGGACGTCGGGATCGTTCAGCGCCGCCCAAACGGTTTCACGCGGCGCGGCGATGGTGCGGTTGCCGGTCAGTTCCATGTCGTCCTCCCCCGTCGTCGACCGCGTCAGCCTGTCACGCCACGCCCCGCGCCGCCAGCGTCCGATTGCGCCGGATCGTCAGCGCGATGGCCACGACGCTGGCCGCGCCCGAAGTCAGCATCAGCGCCACCAGCGTGATCTCGCCACCGCCGTGTTCCAGCACCCAGCCCGCCAGGACGGACAGGGCCGCACCGCCGCCGATCATCATCGCGCCGCCCAGGCCGCTTGCCGTGCCCGCCAGATGGGGGCGCACCGACAGCATGCCCGCCGTGGCGTTCGGGATGACCATGCCGTTGCCCAGCCCCAGGAACGTCATGAACCCGAAGAACACCCAAGGCCCTTCCGCCCCCGCTAGAAGCATCATCATCAACGCGGCGAGACCCGACGCCTGCAACAGGGCGCCGGCCAGGACCATGCGGTCCACGCCGAACGTGGTCGAGAACCGCCCGGAGATCCCGTTGCCCGCGAAGTAGCCCAGCGCGGGGGCCCCGAAGAACAGACCCAACTCCGCCGCGGTCAGGCCATGGATCTGACGGCCCACGAAGGGCGCCCCACCGAGATAGGCGAAGAACGATCCAGACGCGAACGCGGCGGCCGCACAGTACCCCCAGAACCGCGGCGAGGTCAGCAACTCGGGATACTGCCGCGTCTGCGCGCGGAACGACCCGCCCGCCTGGGGCGCCGTCTCGCCCAGGTCCAGATAGGCCAGCGCCCACAGCGCGCCGCCCGCCCCCAAGAGCAGCCAGAAGTTCGACTGCCATCCGAAGGACGTCTCCAACGCCCCGCCGATGGCGGGCCCGACCATGGGTACGACCGACATTCCCATCGTGACGTAGCCCAGCATGCTGGCAGCCTTGTCCTGCGGGTACAGGTCGCGCACAACCGCACGCGACAGGACCATCGCCGTGACGATGGCCGCCTGCGCCAGCCGGAAGAACAGGAACGTCTCGACGTCGGGAGCCAGCAGGCAACCGACGGTCGCCACCATGAAGAGCGTGATCCCCCACAGGATCACGGGACGCCGGCCGTATCGGTCCGACAGGGGCCCAACGACCAATTGCAGGCAGGCGTTCATCGCGAGGTATCCGCCGACGGCCAGTTGTATCGTGGCATAGTCCGTGGCGAACCAGTCGGCCATCGCGGGCAGGCTGGGAAGGAAGACGTTCATGGCAAGCGTCGACACGCCCACCAGCGCCACCAGCGTCAAGATATGCGGCGGCGACCGCCGTGCGGTCGGGGTGTGGGATTGAACGGCCATGGGTGGCATCTACGCCGTGGCGACCGTCCGATCCAATGCCGCCGGCGCACAGGCGCTTGTGCATCGGCGGGTGACGCGCGTTCCGGCCGGGTGGCTGTCGTGGGTTTCGTCTGGCGCGGCGGGGCCCGCGCACGCTAGGGATGCGGCGACGCGACGGGGAGGGCACGTATGAAGGACGTCTTGGCTGAGCTGGAACGCCGCCGCGACCAGGCCCGCGGGGGCGGGGGCGAGCGCCGGGTGGGCGCGCAGCACGCGAAGGGTAAGCTGACCGCGCGCGAACGCATCGACCTGTTGCTGGACGCGGACAGCTTCGAGGAGTTCGACATGTTCGTGGCCCACCGCGCGGTGGACTTCGGCATGGCCGACGAGCGTCCCGCGGGCGATGGCGTCGTCACGGGCTGGGGCACGATCAACGGGCGGCTGGTCTATGTCTTCAGTCAGGACTTCACCGTCTTCGGCGGATCCCTGTCGGAAACGCACGCGCAGAAGATCTGCAAGATCCAGGACATGGCGCTGCAGAACGGCGCCCCCGTGATCGGGCTGAACGATTCCGGTGGCGCGCGCATCCAGGAAGGGGTCGCGTCGCTGGCGGGCTATGCGGAGGTGTTCCAGCGCAACGTGGACGCTTCCGGCGTCGTCCCGCAGATCAGCGTCATCATGGGTCCCTGCGCGGGGGGCGCGGTATATTCCCCCGCGATGACGGACTTCATCTTCATGGTGGACGGCACGTCCTACATGTTCGTGACCGGTCCCGACGTGGTGAAGACCGTTACCAACGAAGTCGTGACCGCGGAGGAACTGGGCGGTGCGGCTACGCATACCAGGCGATCGGGCGTAGCGGACGGGGCCTTCGCCAACGATGTCGAGGCCCTGGCCGAGATCCGCCGCCTGTTCGACTTCCTTCCCCTGAACAACCGCGACGGCGTGCCGACCCGACCCTTCTTCGATGATCCCGATCGGGTGGAGCCCGCGCTCGACACGCTGATCCCGGGCAACCCCAACCAGCCCTACGACATCAAGGAGCTGATCCGGCGTCTGGCGGACGAGGGGGACTTCTACGAGATCAAGCCAGACTTCGCCGGCAACATGGTGACGGGCTTCCTGCGCTTGGAAGGGCGGACGGTGGGCGTGGTCGCCAACCAACCCATGGTGCTGGCAGGTGTGCTGGACATCGACAGCAGCCGGAAGGGAGCGCGGTTCGTACGATTCTGCGACGCCTTCGACATCCCGATCCTGACGCTCGTCGACGTCCCCGGCTTCCTGCCTGGCACCGCGCAGGAATACGGCGGCGTCATCAGCCACGGGGCGAAACTGCTCTTCGCCTATGGCCAGGCGACGGTTCCCAAGGTGACGGTCATCACCCGCAAGGCGTATGGCGGGGCCTACGACGTGATGTCGTCCAAGCATCTGAAAGGCGATTTCAACTATGCTTGGGCCAGTGCCGAGATCGCCGTGATGGGGGCCAAGGGCGCAGTGGAAATCCTGTATCGCGGCGAAGCGGGCGACCCGGATAAGATCGCGGCACGGACCAGGGAATACGAGGACCGCTTCGCGAACCCGTTCGTCGCGGCCGAGAAGGGGTTCGTTGACGAGGTGATCCTGCCCCGCAACACCCGCAGGCGGGTGGCCCGGGCCTTCGCGTCCCTGCGCCGCAAGCGGCAGGATCGGCCCTGGCGCAAGCACGACACCATGCCGTTGTGACGGGCCCCGGCCGGATCTTCGCCCTGTGCTGCCTGCTGGCCGGACCGGCATCGGCGGAGACGCTGCCGTCTGGTCAGGCTGCGGTGCTTTGGCAGATCCTGTGGGAGCGGGGCGGTGGGGACATGCCCCAGGCCGTCCTGCGCTTCATCGCCCCCGGCGTCGCGGGGGTCGATCCGGACGATGTGCAGGCGGACCTGGCTTGGCTGTGCGACACCCACGGCGTTCCGGTGGCAGGCCTTCCCAACGCCCCGACCGGGGGTATCGTCGTCACCCTGATGGACCGCCCGGTTCCGCGCGGCACGACGGACCCTCAGGCCATCCAGTTCTTCGGGGCCTTCACGGTGGAGGAGGGGCGTTGCACGGAGGACGCGCTGTAAAGCGGCAAACCCGCCCTGGCGATGGATCGAGGCGGGGATTCGTGCTGATACGATCTGGAGGATCGCACAACTCGGAACCGTCGCGATTCGTGCAACTGGAGACTTCCATGCCCAAGATGCTCAAAGCCTTCGCCGTGCTCGGCGTCACCGTGATCCTGGCCGCCTGTGCGTCGGACAACGACGATGACATCGTCATCGTCGACCCGATCACGGTCGATCCGGTCACGACGAAGTTCTGATCGCTCCGGGACCGGCGGCGGCGATCGCACCGCCGGTCCCGCCATCCGACGGCGCCCGCATCCATGTTGAAGCATCGCGGCTTTCCCGGGCGACTGTCTGGAACCGACTTCCAGTTCACGATCCGACGCGCGAATCCCCGGGGCGTCACGCCCTTGAAGGCGCGGGAACGGCACCGCGACCGGAAACCCGCCGACCGGACGGCCGATGCGGCATTCCTTTCCGCCCTGTGGACCCATTTCGGCGACGCTCCATTCGCGCGGGGTAACCTCGATGCCGGACGCCTGTCGTGGCTGCTTGGCCGTGAGGTCGTGTTCGTCGAGGACGATCCCGACCCGGCCAGCTATGACACGCTTCTTCGTATCGATGCCGTGGCGGCGCGCCGTGGCTTCCCCGACCTGTTCGACGATGACACCACCGCGAGGGCGCCGGACTTGAGCTAGCCCGAATGCCCGAACCGATGTCTGGCACCTTTCCGCCGATCCGGCGCGGCAGGTGGCGGGGGCATGCCGAACCCGTGTCGTCCCCTCGATTTCTGCTGTGCGCACAGTCTGCGATGCGGCAGATCCGGGTCAGCCCCGACCTGTTGGTTGCGGCGATTGTGGAACCGTACCCCTTCCCCTGCCGGGCGGCGGGGCACCCCGTCGGGTGCTTCGTCGTCCGGTTTTTTATCGGGACGTCGAGGGCCCACCGAACGCGACGGCATCATCCGCGCTTGCCTTGGGCAATCGAATAGCCGACCCCTGTGGCATCCGGCGTGCCACCGCCGCCATTAGCAGAGGACATCGACATGACCCGCATCGCGTTCCTGGCCGTCGGCCTGATCCTTTCCCTATCGGCCTGCGTGACCGACAGCGACGTGCGTAACGGCGTCGGCGGCGCACTGGTCGGATGCGCGGTGGGCGAGGTCGTGGACGACGCCTGTGCGGAGGGTGCGGTGATCGGCGGAACCGGCGCGGTCGTTGCTGGCCGCACGCTGTAAGGCGCAAAGGCCGAAGCGAGGGCCGGGGCCGTATCGGGCCCCTGGACGACGGACCCGGCGCAAGACCGGGCGTGGGGGATGCGTATGTTCGGTAAGATACTGATCGCCAATCGGGGCGAGATCGCCTGCCGCGTCATCAAGACGGCGCGTCGCATGGGGATCGCCACCGTGGCGGTCTATTCGGATGCCGACGCGAACGCGCTGCACGTGTCCATGGCCGACGAGGCGGTGCATATCGGCCCGCCCCCGGCGGCCGAATCCTATATCGTCATCGATAAGGTGATGGATGCGATCCAGTCCACCGGCGCGCAGGCCGTGCATCCGGGCTACGGCTTCCTGTCCGAGAACCCCAAGTTCGCGCAGGCCTTGGAGGCCGAGGGCATCGCCTTCATCGGCCCGCCCGTGGGCGCCATCGAGGCCATGGGTGACAAGATCACGTCGAAGAAGATCGCGGCCGAGGCGGGCGTCAGCACCGTTCCCGGCCATATGGGTCTGATCGAGGATGCCGAGGAGGCGGTGAAGATCAGCCGCGAGATCGGCTATCCCGTCATGCTCAAGGCTTCCGCCGGCGGCGGCGGTAAGGGAATGCGGATCGCCTGGGACGACGACGACGCTCGCGAGGGGTTCCAGGCGTCGAAGAACGAGGCCAAGGCGTCCTTCGGCGATGACCGCATGTTCATCGAGAAATTCGTCACCCAGCCCCGCCATATCGAGATCCAGATCCTGTGCGACCGGCACGGCAACGGCATCTACCTGGGTGAGCGGGAATGCTCGATCCAGCGTCGCAATCAGAAGGTGGTGGAGGAGGCGCCGTCGCCTTTCCTCGACGAAGGCACGCGGAGGGCCATGGGCGAGCAGGCCGTGGCGTTGGCGAAGGCCGTGGGCTATGCCTCCGCCGGCACGGTCGAGTTCATCGTGGATGGCGACCGCAACTTCTACTTCCTCGAGATGAACACGCGGCTGCAGGTCGAACACCCCGTGACGGAGTTGATCACCGGCGTGGACCTGGTCGAGCAGATGATCCGAATCGCGAACGGCGAAACGCTGCCCTTGACGCAGGACGACGTGCGGCTGGACGGCTGGGCGATCGAATCGCGCCTGTACGCCGAGGATCCCTACCGCAACTTCTTGCCGTCGATCGGTCGGCTGACGCGGTATCGACCCCCGGCGGAAACGAATGCCTATGCCCCCGGCACGTTCGCCTCCGAGGCCGGTGACACCGTGATCCGCAACGACACCGGCGTGTTCGAGGGGGGCGAGATCAGCATGTTCTACGACCCCATGATCGCAAAGCTCTGCACCTGGGCGCCGACCCGCATCGCGGCGATCGACGCGATGTCGGATGCGCTCGACCGGTTCGAAGTGGAAGGCATCGGCCACAACCTGCCCTTCCTGTCCACGGTCATGGATCATCCGAAGTTCCGGTCGGGCGACATTACCACCGCCTTCATCGCGGATGAGTTTCCGAACGGCTTCGACGGGTCGGTCCTGCCGGTGGACGTCCTATCTCGTATCGCCGCCGCCGCCGCCGCCATGCACCGCGTGGCGGAGATCCGGCGCACCCGCGTATCCGGTCGGATGGACAATCACGAACGCGTGGTGGGCGACGATTGGGTCGTCGGCATCCGGGGCCATGACACGGAAGCTGAATTGGCTTGCCACATCGCCGCGGACCCGGGCGGGGCCACGGTCACGGTCGATGGCACCGCACATCGTGTGGAGAGCGGTTGGACCCCCGGCGACACGCTCGCGATCCTGTCCGTGGACGGATCAGACATCGCCATGAAGGTCGACAAGGTCACCCACGGGTTTCGCATCCGCCACCGGGGCGCGGACCTTTCGGTCCTGGTCCTCAGCCCGCGCCAAGCGGAACTGACGAAGCTGATGCCGGTGAAGGTCGAGGCCGACACGTCGAAGCTGCTGCTGTGCCCGATGCCGGGCTTGATGGTCCGCGTCGACGTGTCCGAGGGCGAAAGGGTCGAAGCCGGGCAGACGCTGGCCGTGATCGAGGCCATGAAGATGGAGAACGTCCTGCGCGCCGAACGCGCGGGCACCGTATCGAAGGTCAACGCGGCGCCGGGCGACAGCCTCGCCGTCGACGAGGTGATCCTGGAGTTCGAATGAGCACGATGGACGGCCTGCTCGACGCACGGGTGCTGCAAGCCCTAATCGCAGGCACGGTCGTAGCATTGGGGTGGGTATTCAACGGTCGACAGAACCGCCGTCAGGCGGAGAACCTAAGGGCCGAACGGCTGCGCGACGCGCATCGTGCCTTGTTCGCCGAGATCCGCAATGCCTGTTCCGACTTCTGGGCCAACGGGGAGGCGGACCAACTCGACGAGCAATTGCTGGCCAAGCTTGATGCCGATCCCGATTTCACTCCGTTCTTCCCACGGGAGGTCCATGACCGCGTCTTCCAGGCGCTGCTGCCGCAGATCGACATCCTGCCGCGTCAGACGATCGACGCGATAGTGGCGTTCTATGCCACGGTGGGGTCCATCGCCGCCTTGGTCGAGGATATGCGGGGCGAGCAGTTCGCGACCTTGGACGTCGAACGCCGGAAGGCCGTGTATCGCAGCTATCATGAGATGCGCAGGCGAGCCTTCGCGATCGGCCAGCGGGCGATGAAACTGATCGACGCCTATGCCGACGGGGGGCCGGACGCCGCGCGACGATTGCTCCAACGAATGAAGCAGCGCTGATACGGTCCGCCCACGCGGGCGGTCGTCAGTACCAGGGCTTCGGTCCGCTCCGACCCGGAAGGTCTGGAAACGGCGACAAGGGGACGTCGGGATCGCGTTCCATAGGGAGACACCTCCATATCCCCAAGATATGAAGGCGCAGGCCACATCAGACAAGGGCATAGCCATGCGAACGATGCCGATAGCGAGAACATAGCAAGAACGTTTGCGTAACGCAAGACCCAATCAGCCGCCTTCGCGCATCTCCCGTTGGCGGACCGGCATCTTGTCGATCGATCGGGAAAGCTCTCGGACCGTCCACGGCAGCGGCTTTCGCAGCTCGACCTCGCCATCCTTGCCCATCAGGACCAGCATGAAGGACCGCGGACGCAGGCGCAGGCGGATATCGGATCGGGCCAGAGGATCCGTATCGGTCAGGATCACCACGTCCCGCTCGATCAGGCGATCGCCGTCCTGCGCCAGTTCCTCCATCTGCTCGATGAAGGCGGGGTCGTTCGGCGAGTTGGCGAAGACGATCACGGGGCGGGCGGCATAGACGAACTCATCGAGGTTCACCTCCGCGGCGTCGAACACGGTGAGCGGCTCCGCCTGCCATCGGGCCAGGGGCGTCGTGTCGTGGCCGGCTGCCAAGGCCGCCATGACGGGCAGGGCGGCCATCGCCAGAACGGCAGTCAATCGTGTGCGCATGCGGGTCCTCGATGGTCTCGGAATGGATATAGGTCGCGGGTGGGGCTGCGCGAAGGGTCCGCGGCGACGTGCCTCCGGGTTAATCTGACGGCAACGATGCCGGTGCGATCGTGGCGGCGATGCAGATCATCCTGAACCTCGGCGCGCATTTGTGCATGGCGCCCGCCCTGCACCGGGCATTCGCCCGGGATCGTCCGGCCTTGCTCGCGGCGGGCGTCCACGTCTGGACCCATGCGCAGACCCGCGGGGGCACGCTCGATGGGGTGACAGGACCTCAGGGCATTCGCACCCTGCGCAGACTGCACAAGACCGCTCGCACCCGTGCCCGGGTCGCCCTGCGATGCGAGGCGGCGGCCCGCGCGGGCGCCCGCCGGCTGATCGTCTCGGACCCGGATCTCCTCGGACCCCTTTCGGAAGGGGCGGGGCAGGGGATCCTCTACGGTGCCGCGGGGGAGCGGCTGGACCGTCTGCGGCTGGCCATTCCCGATCCTGACGTCATCCACTTGGCGATCCGTCCGCTTCCCGATTGGTGGGAGGCGGCAGAAGATCGGCTCGCCGACCGCGCCATTCCCCGCAGCGGAATGCGCGGCCGCCCCGATCGGGGGTGGCGGCACCTGATCGGGGAAGTGTCACGGGCGTTTCCCGACGCCCGCATCGACGTCTGGACGCAGGGGGGCGACCCCCGATCGGCCGCGGCCGCGTTTCAGCGCATGACGGGGTTGGCCCCGTCGGCCGGGAGCGGTCTGGCGGGCGGGGTCGCCGAACCGCCATCGTCTGCCGACCGATTGCCCCCGACGCCGCCCTGGGCCACAAGGACATGGCACGGCATACTGGCCCGTGCCGACGCCGAGGATGCGGCCTGGCTGCATCACGGCGCGGGCGCGTTGATCACGTGCCGCGACCGCGCGGGCCGCATTTCGTCCGCGCCGCTGCAGGGGGATGAGCGGGATGGCAGACGGCGACCGGCATGATCCGAAGGCAGCTTGGCGCGTAATCGCGGAACGGGAATTGCGCGGCCGTTCTCCCGACGACCTGATCTGGCGAACGCTTGAGGGGATCGACGTCCGTCCCCTCTATACCGCGGACGACCTCGACGGATTGGACCATCTGGGCGGCATTCCAGGACAGGCCCCGTTCGTCCGCGGGCCCAAGGCCACGATGTACGCCGGCCGTCCCTGGACGATCCGGCAATATGCGGGCTTCTCCACGGCGGAGGAGTCGAACGCCTTCTACCGGCGGGCGCTGGCCGCCGGGCAGCAGGGCGTCTCTGTGGCCTTCGACCTGGCCACCCATCGCGGCTACGACAGCGATCACCCGCGCGTGGAGGGCGACGTCGGCAAGGCGGGCGTCGCCATCGACAGCGTGGAGGACATGAAGATCCTCTTCGACGGCATCCCGCTGGACCAAGTGTCGGTCTCGATGACCATGAACGGTGCGGTGATCCCGGTACTGGCCAGCTTCATCGTCGCGGGCGGAGAACAGGGCGCGGACCGGGCGGCCCTCTCGGGGACCATCCAGAACGACATCCTGAAAGAGTTCATGGTCCGCAACACCTACATCTATCCGCCCGAGCCCTCGATGCGGATCGTGGCGGACATCATCGAATACACGGCCGAACACATGCCGCGGTTCAACTCCATCTCTATCTCGGGCTACCACATGCAGGAGGCAGGGGCCGATCTGGTGCAGGAGCTGGCCTTCACGCTGGCCGACGGGCGGGAATACGTGCGCGCCGCGATCGCGCGGGGCATGGACGTGGACCGGTTCGCGGGGCGCCTGTCGTTCTTCTTCGCCATCGGGATGAACGTCTTCATGGAGGCCGCCAAGCTGCGCGCAGCCCGGCTGCTGTGGCACCGCATCATGGCGGAGTTCGAGCCGAGGGACCCGAAGTCGTCCATGCTGCGCACGCACTGCCAGACGTCCGGCGTCAGCCTGCAGGAGCAGGATCCCTACAACAACGTCGTCCGCACGGCCTACGAGGCCCTGGCTGCGGTGTTGGGCGGTACCCAGTCCCTGCACACCAACAGCTTCGACGAGGCGATCGCGCTGCCGACGGAGACGTCGAGCCGAATTGCGCGGAATACGCAGTTGATCCTGCAGCACGAGACCGGCGTGACGAACGTCGTGGATCCCCTGGCCGGCAGCTACTACGTCGAGTCCCTGACTGCCGAGCTGGCCGACAAGGCCTGGGCCCTGATCGAGGAGGTCGAGGCGATGGGCGGCATGACGCAGGCCGTCGCCAGCGGGATGCCCAAGCTGCGGATCGAGGAGTCGGCAGCCCGGCGACAGGCCGCCATCGACCGGGGCGAGGATGTCATCGTCGGCGTCAACAGGTACCGCCGCGAGGTGGAGGACGAACTCGACATCCTGTCCATCGACAACGAAGACGTCCGCCGTCGGCAAGTGGAACGGTTGAACCGCATCCGCGCCGAGCGGGACGATGCGGTCGTCGAGGCCGCGCTCGACGCGCTGACCGAAGGCGCGAAGGGGGACGGCAACCTGCTGGCGCTGGCCGTGGACGCCGCCCGCGCGCGCGCCAGCGTGGGGGAGATCAGCGATGCGATGGAAGCCGCGTTCGGCCGCCATCGGGCGGAGGTGAAGACCTTGGCGGGTGTGTACGGCAAGGCCTACGACGGGGACGACGGGTTCGCCGCGATCCAAGCGGACGTGGAGGCGTTCGCCGAGGAGGAGGGCCGCCGCCCCCGCATGATGGTCGTCAAGATGGGTCAGGACGGCCACGACCGTGGCGCCAAGGTCATCGCCACGGCCTTCGCGGATATCGGCTTCGACGTGGACGTCGGCCCCTTGTTCCAGACGCCCGAGGAAGCCGCGCAGGACGCCATCGACAACGACGTTCACGTCGTCGGCATATCCAGCCAGGCGGCGGGGCACCGGACGCTGGCGCCGAAGCTGATCGCGGCCTTGCGCGAAGCGGGTGCAGGCGAGATCCTGGTCGTCTGCGGCGGCGTCATCCCGGCACAGGATTATGCGTTCCTGAAGGAGGCCGGCGTTGCCGCCATCTTCGGACCAGGGACGAACATCCCCGATGCTGCGCGCGAAGTGCTGTCGCTGATCCGCGCCGCGTGGAACTGACCCCCCGTTGCGGCGTCGCCGTCGGCATAGCGAACGGGTCCGGGGCTTCCGCCCCCCTGCCGACCCTTCCGCCGACAGACCTCGTGTCGCGGGGGGTGGCTGTGGTCGGGGGCGCAGGGTAACAGCGCCCCGGTTCTGCCGGAGGGGACGATGCCGCAATTCCTGACGACCGATGCGCCCGACTTCTCCGCGCGCTTCGACGCCGTGCTGTCCGCGAAGCGGGAGGACGCACAGGACGTGAACGACGCGGTGGCCGACATCATCGCGTCCGTCCGCGCGGAAGGCGACGCCGCAGTGATCGCATTGACCGAACGGTTCGACCGCCAGTCCCTGACCCCCGACACACTGCGGGTCACCGATACGGAGATCGACGCCGCCGTGGCGGAGGTTCCCGATGCCGATCTGAACGCCCTGCGCCTCGCCGCCGATCGGATTCGGGCCTACCACGAACGGCAGCTACCCACGGACGCGGATTGGACGGACAACGAAGGCGTCAGGCTGGGATGGCGCTGGACGCCCGTGGACGCGGCCGGCCTCTACGTCCCTGGCGGGCTGGCCAGCTATCCGTCCTCCGTCCTCATGAATGCGGTCACGGCGCGCACGGCGGGGGTGCAACGGTTGGCGATGTGCGTGCCGACCCCGGGCGGCGTGCTGAACCCCCTCGTCCTCGCGGCGGCCCGACTGGCCGGCGTGGACGAGGTGTATCGCATCGGTGGTGCGCAGGCTGTGGCGGCGATGGCCTACGGCACCGACACGATCCCGCCCGTGGACGTCATCACCGGGCCCGGCAACGCCTATGTGGCGGCGGCCAAGCGGCAGGTCTTCGGGCGGGTAGGCATCGACATGATCGCGGGCCCGTCCGAGGTACTGATCATCGCAGACGGCGACAACGATCCGGACTGGCTGGCCTTGGACCTGATGGCGCAGGCCGAGCACGACGCGAGCGCGCAGAGCATCTTGATCACGGACGATTCCGCCCTGGGGGAAGCGGTCGCGCGGGCGGTCGAGGACCGGCTGAGGATCATGGAGCGGTCCGAGATAGCAGGCGCGTCCTGGCGGGACTTCGGGGCGATCGTCACCGTCCGGGACATGGACGAGGCCACGACGCTCGCGAACCGGATCGCGGCCGAGCACCTGGAACTGGCGGTCGCCGATCCGCGGGCACTGGCCGCCAGGATCCGCCATGCCGGCGCGATCTTCCTCGGTCGCTGGACGCCGGAGGCGGCCGGCGACTACGTGGCAGGCCCGAACCACGTCCTGCCGACCTCTCGATCGGCGCGGTTCAGCAGCGGCCTGTCCGTGATGGACTTCCTGAAGCGCACCACGCTGACGGAGATGACGCCCGACGCCCTGGCCGCTATCGGCCCGGCCGCCGTGACCCTTGCCCGGTCCGAAGGATTGGAGGCGCATGGACTGTCGGTGCAAAGCCGCCTGCGCGCGGTCAACCGTGCCGGGGGGTCGTGACGGGCGCCTCACCCGAGCGATATACGCGGCAGGGCACGGACATGGCGGTCCAGGATCATGAAGGCGCTTGACGAACACGCCCCCCATCGGATCTCGTTGCACAGGCTTTGGTACGAGTGGCCCATCGCGGCCACCCTCCTTGCCGGCATCGCGTTGGGCACGACGATCTATGGACTGACCACCCTCATGGGGTCGGGCGACGGCATCCTCGCCCCCTGGCGAGCCGGCTTGTTGACGTCGGCTGCGTTCCTGTTGCTGTCGGACTGTCATGCGTCCGCATCGCTCCTGTGGGCCCGCACGGGGCGCACGATGCACCGGGTGTTGGTCGCGTACACGAATGCGGTCTGGTGGTTCGTGGTGATGATCCTGGCTATGGGCGCGATGGGCGACTCGGTCCCGCCGTGGATCTGGTTGGGCGGCGCGATCCTCTTTGGCGTGATGATGTTCGCAACGGGTAAACCCCCCACCGGTGCCGCCCGCACCCGTCTCGACCGTCAGTTTCGGCCCGACGCGTCGGGTCGCTTCGCGATTTGGGCCGCGTTCGTCATGCCCCTGCTCGGGATCGGTCTGTTTCTATGGGATCGCACGGTCGATCCGAGGACAGGGTCGAATTGGATCGCCTTGGTCCTGCTGCCGTTCCTTGCACCGGTGCTGACGCCGGTGTCGGATAGGCTGGCGGTCCGATTGGCGGGTGCGGGCGCCCTGGTGCTGGCCATCGTCCTTTGATCCATTGCCCCCTGTGTGGGGCTGGGGCAGAGGTGACTCAATGAGCCGCATCACCTCCATCGAGATCGACGATACCGACCTGCCCGTCCCCACCCCCGAGATCGCGCAAGAACGCGCCGTCGCAGTCTTCGATCTGTTGGAGGATAACAGCTTTGCCATCCTGCGCGACGGGGCCCCCGCCGGTCCCTATGCATTGCATCTGGGAATCCGCGATCGGCGCCTCGCGATGGATTTGACCACGGAGGGTGGCACGCCCGCGGGCGAACTCCACCTGAGCCTCGGGCCGTTCCGACAGGTCGTGAAGGATTACTGGCAGATCTGCGAAGCCTATTTCGACGCTGTGAAGAAGCTCCCCCCCAGCCAGATCGAGGCGATCGACATGGCGCGACGCGGCATCCACAACGAGGGCGCTCGCATCCTGCAGGAGCGCCTGGAGGGAAAGGCGGCCGTCGATACCGACACGGCCCGCCGTCTGTTCACCTTGATCTGCGTCCTGCATTTCGGCGGATGAGCCATGCCCCCGACATGCCGCAGGCCGTGCTGTTCTGCTGCGACCACAACGCGGTTCGCTCGCCCATGGCCGAGGGGCTGATGAAGCAACTTCACGGGCACGCCGTCTATGTTCAATCGGCTGGCGTCATGAACGACCTCGAGATCGACGGCTTCGCCATCGCCGTTTGTGCCGAGGTCGGGGTGGAGCTGTCGCGCCATCGCACTAGGTCCTTCGAGGAGATGCGTGACTGGGGCGATGACCTGGAACAGTTCGACCTGATCGTCGCGTTATCCCCCGCAAGCCAGCGACAGGCGCAGGAAATGGCGCGTCACGCCCATATCGACGTGGAATACTGGCCGATCATGGATCCGACCGGCCTCGGCCACGGGCGGGAGGACAAGTTGGCCGCATATCGCCAATCGCGCGACCAGATCGCCAGCAGGCTGAGGGACCGGTTCCCAATATGACCCCTGACGACGACGCAGTCGCGCAACTGGCGCAAGCCTGGGCTTCCGGCGACGGAGATGGAGTGATCGACAGTGTCACCCCCGACGTGGTTCACAACGTCAGTCAAGGCCGCACGCAAGTCGGTGTCGAGCGGTTGGCCGACTACCTGCGCGATCTGGCCCGCACCCGCCGGGAGAGGTGGAAAGACGTGGTGATCTTGGATGGTCCTCCGGGCCGCCATGCGATCGAATTCACGATCTACGGATCCTACCTCCGATCGATACACGGCCTGCCGGTGGCCAACGGTCAGAGCTATGTCCTGCCGGCAGGGATGTTCCTTACGGCACGCGATGGCCTTGTCGGCCGCATCTCGATGTTTTGGAATCAGGCCGAGTGGCTACGACAGATCACCGGTGAGGTTCGGGTTACCCAGACCGATGGCGGGCGGTGACGCGCGGCCACTTGAAACCGCGTACGTTTCCGACCATATCGCCGCATCCATTGCCTGAGAACGGAGAGAACATGGCCAAGGAAGAGATGCTCGAATTCCCAGGCGTGGTGAAGGAGCTTTTGCCCAACGCGACGTTCCGGGTCGAGCTCGAGAATGGCCATGAGATCATCGCCCACACCGCGGGCAAGATGCGCAAGAACCGCATCCGCGTGCTGGCGGGCGACAAGGTCCAAGTCGAGATGACGCCCTACGACCTTTCCAAGGGACGGATCAATTACCGTTTCAAGTGACGTCGTGCCACGGCTGATCCTCGGGTCGGGCAGCCCGCGCCGCCTGGACCTGCTGGCGCAGATCGGCCTGACGCCCGATGCCGTTCGCCCCCCCGACATCGACGAGACGCCCGCGAAGGCCGAACTGCCGCGTCACTATTGCGCCCGGATCGCATCGGCCAAGTTGGACGCGGTCCGAGCGGATCCCGACGATGTGGTCCTGTGCGCGGACACGACCGTCGCCCTGGGGCGTCGCATCCTGGGCAAGGCGGCCGATGCGGCCGACGCGCGCGCGATGCTGCGGCGGCTATCGGGGCGCCGTCACAGGGTCCTGACCGCTGTGGGGGTGCGTCGCGGGGACCGGCGGTGGGACCGGTTGGTCATATCGAGCGTCAAGATGAAGGTCCTGTCCGACGCGGAGGTCGACGGCTACGTCGCGACGGGGGACTGGGAGGGCAAGGCGGGGGCCTACGGGATCCAGGGACCGGCGGGTGCCCTGGTGGCTTGGATGGAGGGGTCGTTCACCGGCGTGGTCGGCTTGCCCCTGCACGAGACGGCCAATCTGCTGCAGGCCGCGGGTCTGCCGGTGTGGCGGTGAAGGGCACGCTGATCGTCCTTGGACGGGTAGCGGACCGGCCCGCCGCGGCCCTGATCCGCGAGGGCGTGCTCGACGACCTGCTGATCGACGGACCCGATGCCGAGATCGGCCCCGGCGCGGTCTTCCGCGGCATCTGCGACCGGCCCGCCAAAGGGCAGGGCGGTGTGTTTCTGCGCTTGGGCGGGGGGCGCACCGGCTATCTCCGGGGGGTGAAGGGGATCGCGCCGGGCGATGCGCTTCTGGTCCAGGCGACCGGTTTTGCGGAGGATGGGAAGGCCGTTCCGCTGTCGGCACGCCCCCTGTTCAAGTCGCGCTTCTGCATCGTTACCCCAGGTGCGCCGGGTCTGAACGTCGCACGGTCCATCCGCGACGACGAACTGCGCGACGTGTTGCTGGAGGCCGCGCATGACGCCCTGCCGGCGGAGCGCGGGCAGGCTGGCCTGATCCTGCGGTCTGCCTGCGCGGCGGCCGATCACGAGGCGGTGTCGGACGACGTCGCGGCGACGTGGGACCTGGCCATGCGGGTGACGGGCGATGCCGGAGGCGAGCCCGAACTGCTGCTGGCGGCACCCGATGCGCACGAGCTGGCCTGGCGGGATTGGCCGGTCGCAGCCGACGTGTCCCACGACTGGGCGGTCGCCGTCGATCTGATCCCCGACGTCTTCGCGGCCCGTCAGTCCGTCGGTGGGGCGACCCTCTTCGTGGAACCCACCCGCGCGCTGGTCGCCGTGGACGTCAACACCGCCGACCTGGGCGCGGCGGGTGGGCTGAAGGCGAACATCGCAGCGGTGCGCGGGTTGCCGCGGTTGTTGCGGGTCCGGGGATTGGGGGGGCAGATCGTCATCGATCCCGCACCGATGCCCAAGAAGGATCGCCGCACGCTCGAATCCGCGTTGAAGGCGGCCTTCCGCACCGATCCCGTCGACACCACGTTCGTCGGTTGGACGCCCCTGGGCCACGTGGAGCTGACCCGCAAGCGGGAGCGTCGTCCCCTGGAGGAGCCGACATGACCTGTCCCATCTGCAATGCCGAAACCGCGAAGGCGTATCGCCCCTTCTGCTCGCGCCGGTGCGCCGACGTCGATCTGGGGCGCTGGATAACGGGCGGCTATGCCGTGCCGTCCACCGACCCCGCTGATGCGGAGGAAGCGGCGGACGCGCTGGAGCGCGAAACGGAACGGCCGGATCGACCGAACTGACGACGCGCCGTGGGTACGTGCGACCCGCTGTCGCCTAGCTCACGCTCCGCAACGCCGTGTCGTTCTCCGGACCGACCGCATTCGCGTCGATGAAATCCAGAACCAGCGGGCGGATGTTGTTGCGCCAGGAGCGGCCGGCGAAGATGCCGTAATGTCCGGCTTCGGGTTCCAGATGCGCGGCCTTCTTTTCGTCGGGAAGGCCCGTCAACAGACGCAGGGCGGCGACGCATTGCCCCGGTGCGCTGATGTCGTCCTGCCCGCCTTCGACCGTCTTGACCGCCACGGAGGTGATCTTGTCCAGGTCGACGGGGTGGCCGCCCACCGTGAAGCGGTTCCGCGCGACCTCCAGGCCCTTGAAGATCCGCTCGACGGTCGAAAGGTAGAACTCCGCCGGCATGTCCATGACGGCCAGATACTCGTCGTAGAACCGATTGTGCTTGTCGTGGTCGCTGGCGGAGCCGTCGGCGACGCGCAGGACTTGGTTCCACATCGCGGTGCCATGCGTTTCCGCGTTCATGGACATGAACGATGCGAGCTGCAGAAGACCCGGATACACCATGCGTCCGGCGCCCGCGTACTGAAAGCCGACCCGCTGGATCATCGACTGCTCCAACTGGCCCATGGTCACGCGGCGCCCGAAATCGGTCACCTCCGTCCGGGCGGCGTCGGGGTCCACGGGGCCACCGATCAGCGTCAGGCTGCGTGGCTGCGCGGCTTGGTCCTGTTCGGCCAGCAAGGCGGTCGCGGCCAACGCAAGGGGCGCGGGTTGGCACACCGCGACGACATGCAGGTCCGGCCCCAATCGGCGCATGAAGTCCGTTAGGTAAAGGGTATAATCCTCGACATCGAACTTGCCCTTGCTGACCGGAATGTCGCGCGCGTTGTGCCAGTCGGTCACCCAGACATCCGCGTCGGGCAGCAACGAGTTGACGGTCGACCGGCACAGGGTCGCGTAATGCCCCGACATCGGCGCGATCAGCAGGATGCGCCGCGCCATCGGCGCGCGTCCCGCGACGTCGAAGCGGATCAGGTCGCCGAAGGGACGGGACAGTTCGGACTGCACGGTAACCACGGCCTCCGTCCCATCGGAGCCAAGGATGGGGGGCAGGTTCCAGCCGGGCTTCACGACCATGCGCTGGAAGGTCCGCTCCGTCACTTCGCCCCAGGCGGCCATCAGTCGGAAAGCGGGATGGGGGGCCAGCGCGGTGGCGGGGTAGGATCCGAAGGTCCGCGCCGTCGCGCCGAGCCACGCATTCGTATTGCGCGCCGATTCCATCAGGTCGTAGGCCATCATGAAGCGCATCGGTTCGTCCTTTCCGTCGCGGGCGGGCCGCGGACTGTCATGCCGGTGGAGGCCAACGCGGAAACGTGCGCGCGTCCTTGCAGCGGAGCAAAAGACGGGGCACCCGCGTTGGTACCGATCCACGGCTCGTATGCAGTTGCAGCATAAACGGCGGAAGGCAAGGAATGACCGATACGGCGAAGGACGACGTGACCCCCGATGCGCAGGGCGCACACCCCCCGGAGGCCTTCGCCAGGCTGAACCGCAACCTCGCCCGGATGGACGAGTTGACCAAGCGTCTGGTCACCGCGCTGGCGCAGCGGCGGGGGGCGGACCATGCGTTGCAGGGGCCGGGGCCCGAGTTGTACGCGAAGGCGATGGCGGCGTATTGGGCCGAACTGGCCTCCAACCCCGCCAAGATCATCGAGAAGCAGGTCGGCTATTGGGGCCAGGCGCTGAAGCACGCGGTCGCGGCGCAGCAGGCGATGCTGCAGGGCGGGGCGGCGGACGACGATCTGCCGGGCGACAAGCGGTTCCGGGACCCGCTGTGGCGGGACCATCCGTGGTATTCGTACCTCCGACAGCAGTACCAGGTGGGCGCGCAGGCGATCCACGACACCGTGGTGGACCTGGACGGCTTGTCCGCCGCGGACCGGAAGCGGGTGGAGTTCTTCAGTCAGCAGATCCTCGACCTGTTCGCGCCGACGAACTTCTTAGCCACGAACCCGGAGGCCATGAAGCGCGCGGTCGAGACGGAGGGCGAGAGTTTGGTCAAGGGCTTGGAGAACCTCGTGCGCGACATCGAGGCGAACCATGGCGACTGGCTGGTGACCCTGTCCGACCCTGACGCGTTCACGCTGGGGGAGAACATCGCCACGACCCTGGGCAGCGTCGTGTTCCGCAACAGGATGTTCGAGTTGATTCAGTACGCGCCGGCGACGGACGAGGTCCACCGGACGCCCCTTCTGCTGTTCCCCCCTTGGATCAACAAGTTCTACATCCTGGACCTGAAGCCCCAGAACAGCCTGATCAAATGGATCGTCGACCAAGGCTATACGCTGTTCGTCGTATCCTGGGCCAACCCTGACGAGAGCTTCGCCGACGTGACCTTGGACGACTACGTCACAGAAGGGTATCTGGAGGCGATGCGCGTGGTGAAGGACGTCACGCGGGAGAAGCACGTCAACGCGATCGGTTATTGCATCGCGGGGACGACCTTGGCCGCGACGCTGGCACTGCTGGCGCGTCGGGGCGACGACACGGTCCGGTCGGCGACGTTCTTCACAACGATTACCGACTTCGCCGATCCGGGGGAACTGGGCGTCTTCCTCGACGACGACTTCGTGTCCGGCATCGAGCGGGAAAGCGCGCGGAAGGGATATCTGGACCGGTTCTTCATGGGGCGGACCTTCAGCTACCTCCGGTCCAACGACTTGGTATATGGACCGGCGATCAGGTCCTACATGCTGGGCGACGCCCCGCCGGCCTTCGACCTGCTGCACTGGAACGGCGACGGGACCAACCTGCCGGGCCCGATGGTCACGAAGTACCTGCGGGACCTGTGCATGGGCAATGACTTGGCCATGGATGGCTTGGACCTGGCGGGCGAGGCGGGGCTGACCTTGGACGAGGTGCGCGTGCCGCTGATGGCCATCGCGTGCGAGACGGATCACATCGCGCATTGGAAGGGGTCCTTTGCGGGGGTTGCGCGGATGGGGGCGGAGGACAAGACGTTCGTCTTATCCGAAAGCGGACACATCGCGGGCATCGTGAACCCGCCTTCGAAGAAGAAGTACGGGCACTACACCCGCGACGGAGCCGTGGAAGGCGAACCGGACGAGTGGCGGGCGGCGGCGGCCTTCACCGAAGGGTCGTGGTGGCCCCGCTGGGAAGGCTGGCTGCGGAAGCGGTCTGGGGCGAAGGTCGCGGCGCGGGTGCCCGGTTCGAAACGATATCCGATCCTCGACTCCGCACCGGGAACCTATGTCCGTCGGCCCGAAGGGGGCTGACTACCCTGACGAAACTGCCCAGCCCCTAACGACTGATCGACAATCGATTTTCGATGCTGCAGTGCAGAAAGTCCTTGCTATGCCGCAGCGCAGCATCTATGTGTTTCTCATCCGCAGATATGGCGGCCAGAACGCTCCGTGGCGAGCGTCCGGCATAGAACAGGAGATGACCGATGAACAAGACGCAGGATTTCACGAAGTACATGACTGACATGATGGGCATGATGCCGGTCGACACGGCCGCCATGTCCGAGGCGTTCAAGGCGCAAGCCGCCTTCGCCGAGAAGCTGGGCCAGATCGCCCTGCAGGGCGCCGAGCAGTCGGCCGAGATCAGCCATAAGTGGACGCGCGAGACGCTCGAGAAGATGGCCCCCGTCGCCACGGTCAAGGACGACGCCTCCGATTATGCCAAGGCGATGACCGACTTCGCGTCGGCCTATGCCGAAGTGTCGGCCGAGAACATGGCCGCCTTCGCCGAGGTCGCGAAGAAGGTCCAGATGGAGACGATGGACGTCATGATGGCGGCCGGCAAGGAAGCGCAGGAAGACGCCTCCGTCGCCGTCAAGCAGGCGACCGCCCAGGCCACGACGGCCACGAAGCGCGCCGCCGTTCCCGCGAAGTAACGGTCGCATCGCTGGAATCGGAAGTTCGGTATTACGGTTCACGAGTTATTCGGGGCGGGTCCATCGCGGGCCCGCCCTTCTTCGTTCCCGGGGCGGGGTCGATCGCCAACAATTGCCGTTCCTGCTCGGGCGACAGCCCACAGCTCAGGGGGACGTTCCTGCGCGCGCGGTCCCAGCTTAACAGGGCCTCCAGCGTCCGTTCGAGCGGGCGCAGGGCCAACCCCCCTGCCATCGCCTTCGTCGTGTCGACGTCCATGAAGCAGCGGAAGTCTGGATCCGGCGGGGACATCAGGGGCATGTCCGTCCATGGCTCCACCCCTGCCGCGGTGATGGCATCTGGCGCGAGCCAGTGGAATCCATGTCGATGACCGACCGTGTCCGCGACCGCGTGCAGCACGTCGGCGAGGGGGGTCGCGGGACCGGTCACGTTCCATGTTCCATTCCGCCCTTCCGCCGCCAGGCGCAGGGCGAAGTTGGCCACGTCCCGGACGTCGATCATTTGCGCGACGCCGGCTGTCGGGGCTGGCACCGGACCGCCCTCCACCGCGGCCCTGTCCAGGCGGCGCACCCACCACGTCAGGCGGTTCGTGTAATCGCCCACGCCCACCAGCAGCCCGACCCGCAGGATCGTCGCGCGATCCCCCAGCCTGTCCAGCGCAGCGATCTCGCAGGCGCGCTTGAGCGGGCCGTAGGACGCGCCATAGGCGAAGGCGGAGGCTCGTTCGCCCGCCGGGACGGCGGCGGCCAGCGCCAGATCGGCGTCGGTGGCCGCCGCGACGGCCTCGTCCTCCCGCCGGGGGGTGGCGAAGGTGCCGTAGGTCGATATCGAGGAGACCAGGACGTAGCGGGCCGGCGGGGCGGGCAGGGCGTCGAGCAGACGCTCCACCATGTCGGGCGCATAGGCACAGGTGTCGAACACCCAATCGAACGCTGCCCCCGACAGCGCGGATAGGTCCGCGTCCCGGTCGCCCCGAATCGCCCGCATCCCCGCCGGCAGGCCCTGCGGGTCGCGGCGGCGCGACAGCACGGTGGTGTCGTGACCCGCTTCCGCCAGGGCGGCGGCGATCGCGCCGCCCAGGAACCCCGTTCCACCCACCACCAGACATCGCATCGTTCTGGCCTCCCAGGTCGTTCGTCGACCACCTTGCGCCGATCCCGCACTGTCCACCAGCGCGGTTAAGCGTTGCGCGCGGGGCCATCCGGAGTATCGTTCCACGACCGACCGAAAGGGACGACCTTGGCCGACGACACCAAACCGTTGCTGATAAAACGTTACGCGAGCCGGCGCCTCTACAACACGGAGACCAGCGACTACGTGACGCTGGAGGACATCGCCGGGTTCATCCGGGCGGGACGCGAGGTGCAGATCGTGGACCTGAAGTCGGGGGACGACCTGACGCGGTCCTATCTGCTGCAGATCATCGCGGAGCACGAGAGCAAGGGGGAATCGGTCCTGCCTTTGGCGGTGCTGACCGACCTGGTGCGGTCTTATACCGGAACGGCTCAGTCCGTGGTCCCCGACTTCCTGGCCGCGTCGTTCGAGATGCTGCGGTCGGGTCAGTCGCAGATGATGGAGAACATGGCCGTGATGAATCCGATGACGCAGATGCCCGGGTTCCGGGCCATGCGCGAGCAGCAGGCGGCGTTCTTCAAGGCGATGACGGGCGGCATGGCGGGCGGGTGGCCGGGTGGACTGGCCCCCGACGACGCCCCCGCCCCCCCTGCGGTGCCGGAGAAGGACGCATCGGGCGAGGAGCTGGACGCCATCCGCAAGCAGTTGGCGGACATGCAAACGCTGCTCGCGAAGATGAACAAGTCGTAAACGCGCGCTACGTCACAGGACTCCGTTCGGTGGGATTCCGCGGTCTCGGCGCGGATGGTTCGGTCAGGCGGTCAATCCGTCGAACACCTGGTCGAGAGCGGCTTTCAGCTTCGTGAACATCTCGTCCATCTCCGCGTCGGTCATCACGAAGGTCGGGCAGAGCACGATCGCCTGACCCAGCGGACGGCAGATCAGGCCGTGGTCGGTACAGGTATTGGCGATGCGTTCGGACACGGACAGGTGCCCGTCCCATGGCGTCTTGGTCGCCTTGTCCTTCACGGCCTCTAGAGCGCCCATGAGGCCGACGCCGCGCCATTCGCCGATATGCGGATGATCGGCCAGATCCTTCAGCCCCTGTTGGAAGCGGGGCGTCAGCGCGCGGACCCGGTCGATCAGCGGGTCGGGGCCCGTCAGGATGACCTCCGCCGCCTTGAGGGCAACGGCACAGCCGACGGGGTGGCCGGACGCGGTGAAGCCGTGGGGGAACTCCTCGATCGCGTCGGTGGCGCGCTGGAGGCGGTCCGCCAACTCGTCACCCAGGATGACCGCACCCATCGGAAAATAGCCGGCCGTCATGGCCTTGGACGCCACGATGGCGTCGGGCACGAAGCCGTATTCCTCGCAGCCCCAAACGTTGCCGGTGCGGCCGAACCCGCAGATGACCTCGTCCGATACCACCGGGATGCCGTGCCGGCGCAGGACGGGCAGCATCGCGTCGAAGTAGCCGTCCACGGGCGGGATGACGCCGCCAGCGCCCATGACGGGTTCGGCGAAGAATCCCGCAATGGTGTCAACCCCTTCTAGGGCGATCATGGCTTCGAGTTCGTCCACGAGGCGGGCCAGGAAGTCGGCTTCGGATTCCCCGTCGCGGCCTTCGCGCCAGTAATGCGGACAGGTCAGATGCAGGAAGCCCGGCAAGGGGAGGCCGAAGACGGCGTTGTAGGGCTTGCCCGTCATCGACGCGCTGACCGCAGTGACGCCGTGATAGGCGTTCGTGCGGGTTATCACCTTGCGTTTGTTGGGATTTCCCTCGGCGGCGTGGAGCAACCACAGCATCTTGACCATCGTGTCGTTCGCCTCTGACCCGGAGTTCGTGTAGAACACGCGACCGTCGTCGTAGGGGGACAGGTCGACCAGGGTCTCGGATAGCTGCACGGTCGTGTCGGCCATGCGTCCGAAGAAGGCGTGGTAGCCCGGGAAGCGGGCGTACTGGTCCTGCGCGGCCTTGGTCAAACCGGGATGGTCGAAGCCCGCGACCATGTTCCAAAGCCCTGAATTCCCATCGAGATACCGATTTCCGTCCGTGTCGTAGACGTGGCTGCCCTGGCCGTGGGTCAGGACGATGGCGCCGCGGTCGCGGATGCTGGGCAGGTCGGTGAAGCCGAAGAAGCTGGTGCCCTTGGCACGGGCGTCCCAGGAGTTGGGCAGGGTCGTGTCTGGCATGATGGGGCCTCCGTTCGCGGTAGCGATAAGGCACTTTCCGACGGACGCAATGGGGTGAAAACCGGCGTACACCCCCCGTACACCCCCCGTGCACCCCCCGTACATACGAAATGGCTGACAGGGACCGCGCGTTGCGCCGGGGTTGCGTCGTGGCAGCGTTCCGTGCGGGGGGTGCGTCCGACGGATCCCGAGACGGCGATTGCCTCGTCGCGTGGCTCGTCGTGGGCCCGCACCAGGGTCTGCCAGTTCACGGACCGCTGGAGAACCTAACGCTCCAGCATCACCGTCACGGGGCCGTCGTTCGTCAGGGTCACGGCCATGTCGGCGCCGAAGCGGCCGGTTTCCACGGAGACGCCATGGTCCCGCAACGCGGCGACGAACCGGTCGTAGAGACGCTCGCCATCAGGCGGGCCCAGCGCGGCGGAGAAGCCGGGGCGGTTGCCGCGCGACGTGTCGGCGGCGAGGGTGAACTGGCTGACCACCAACGCACCGCCCCCGGTGTCGAGGAGCGACCGGTTCATGCGGTCGTCGTCGTCGCGGAAGACGCGCAGCCGGGCCACGCGCGCGGCGAGGTCGTCGGCGTTCCGCTGGACGTCGCCGCGCATCGCGCAGACCAACACCAGCAGTCCGGGCCCGGTGGCGCCGACCACCGCGCCACCGATGGCGACTTCCGCCGCCGTCACGCGCTGGACCAGCGCCCTCAAACGATCTCGGCCCGGGTGGGCGGGTTGGCGCCCGCGCGGGACACGGTGATCGCCGCGGCCCGCGCGCCGAGCTCCAGGGCCAGGCGCAGGACGTCGTCATCGGGGACGTCGCGGTGCAGGGCGCCCGCTTCGTGCAGGCCCGCGAGGAAGCCGCCGTTGAACGTGTCGCCCGCGCCGACGGTATCGACCACCGTGACCGCGACGGCGGGGACGTGGACCCGTCCGCGCGCCGTGTGCGCGGTGACGCCATCCGCGCCGTGCGTGGTGCAGACGACCGACGCGCCCCGGTCCAGGACGTCGGCAGCGGACAGGCCTAACCAGGCCGCGTCGTCGTCGGACATCTTCACCATCGCCGCGCGCGACATCAGCCGGTCGAGCCGTGCACGGTACGCCGCCTCGTCGGCCACGAAGCCCGCGCGGATGTTTGTGTCGAGGTAGAGCGGCAGGCCGGGGTTGGCATCGGCCAGCGCCTCGTAGGCGGTGGCGCAGGGTTCGACCGCCAGGCTGATGCAGCCGAGGAACAGCGCGGTCACGTCGTCCATCGGGGGCGCGTCCGCGATGTCCACGGTCCGGGCGGCCGTGTTCTCGTCGTAGAAGGCGTATTCGGCCTGGCCGTCGGTCAGCGTGACGAAGGCCAGGGTCGTGGGCCGGTCGGACCGGTGCGTGCGATCCGCGACCCCGTCCGCCGTGAGGGCCGCGTGCAGGCGCTGGCCGAAGAGGTCCGTGGACAGGCCCGTGAACATCGCCGTGGGCGCGCCCAAGCGCGCGCAGGCGCGCGCGGTGTTGAAGACGGACCCCCCGACCACGGGCAGGAAGGCCGACCCTTCGGGCGTGTCGCGGGGCAGCATGTCGATCAGGGCTTCGCCGGCGCAGAGGATCATGGGGGTCTCGGTCCGTGACTTCGATCGGCATGCGGGTGCCATCGGATCGCGTGCGTGGCAAGGGCGGGGCTGACCGGCACGTGATCGGCGCGGGTCTTCCACCGCGGCGTCCGGTCCCCATCTTCGAAGGGTCGTCATCAAGGAGCCCGCCCCATGCCGCAGACCCGCCGATCCGTCCTGTCCGGCGCCGCCGCAGCGTCCATCCTGCCGCTGTTGCCCGTCCGGGCACAGGGGGCGGGGTGGGACGCCGTGGCGGCGCGGGCGCGTGCCCTGGAGCAACTGCACGCGATGGTCGTCCTGCGGGACGGGGCCGAGGTCGTGGCGATGGCGCCGCGCGGACCGGGCCTGGATAGGATCGCCAACGTCAAGTCGGTGTCCAAGACGCTGCTGGCCCTGATGACGGGTGTCGCGATCGAGCGGGGGCATCTGCCGGGCCCCGACGCGCGGGTGCTGCCGCTGCTGGGGCGGCCGGCCACGGGGGACGCGCGCGACGACCTGACGGTGGGCCACCTGCTGTCGATGCAGACGGGCCTCGCGTCCACGTCGGGGCCGAACTACGGCGCGTGGGTCTCGTCGCGCGACTGGGTCGACTACGTGCTCGACGCGGACCCGGCGGGGCGGCCCGGCGGGCGGTTCATCTATTCCACGGGGGGGTGGCACGTGCTGGGCGCGGTGCTGGCGCGCGCCACGGGGCGGGACCTGCACGCGCTGGCGCGGGACTGGCTGGCCCGGCCCCTGGGGATCGAGATCCCGCGCTGGGACCGCGACCCGCAGGGCCTGTACCTGGGGGGCAACCAGATGGGACTGACGCCGCGCGGCCTGGTCCGCGTGGCCGAGATGGTCCGGCGGGGCGGGGTCTGGAACGGCACGGCGGTCGTGCCGAGGGACTGGATCGCGACGTCGTGGATCCGCCGCGCGCGGTCGCCCTGGTCGGGGGACGGATACGGGTACGGCTGGTTCCTGACCCGGCTGGCGGGGCGGGACGCGTATTACGGGCGCGGCTATGGCGGGCAGGTGATGGCGGTGGTCCCGGACCTCGCGCTGTCGCTGGCGATCACGTCGGACCCCAACCGGCCCGCGCGGTCGGACGGGCATTTCGGGGATCTGGCGCAACTGATGGACGATGCGGCGCGGGTGGCGGCGGGAACGGGGTAAGGGCGCCCCGATCGCATCGCGGATCGCGGGCGATGACATTCCGGTCGTTCTGCGCTACGTCCGGCACGAGTGATGGAGTCGGCATGGACAGAGAGACGCGCGAGTATCTGGAAGGCATGGAAGCCCGCATCGACAAGCAGTTCGAGCGGGTCGCGGCGCAGTTCCAGGAAATAACCGATTACGTCGATGGACGCTTCGCCAGAATCGACCGTCGGTTCGACGGTGTGGATCGTCGCCTGGATGCGTTGGTTCAGCGCAACGAGGATACCGAATCGAATCTGGACGCAGCCACGGAATTGTCCCGTGCGGGCGAGTTCGCCATCCGCCGGACGAGCGAGCTGGCGCGGCGCGTGGCTCGGGTCGAGGAAGCGATCGCGGAGTTGCGCAGCGGGGAGTAGGCTCCGGTCCCGGCGGGGCGTCCCGGCCCCGGTCTGATCGGCTTAGGTTACGGGAGGTTTCTGCGCGGGGCTGGGGCGACCGGCGTCAGTCGTCCAGCCAGGACGGTGCGTTCGCCGGACCGAGCCCGCCGACGTCGCGGACGACGATCCGGTCGCCCCCCGGCACCCCGAACCCGCCGCCCGCCCCGCCGATGTCGAACCCGCCCTGCGCGCCTGCGTAGAGGAACGCGGCGATGCCCGCCAGGATCAACGCGGCGATCACGGCGAAGGCGATCTTCCACGCGGAATAGGGGCGTTCGCCCTGGACCCGCCCCGTCTGGCCGTTGACGACGAAGCGGAAGGACCGCCCGCGATACTTGTAGGCCGCGATCCAGATCGGCAGCAGGATGTGCTTGAAGGTGACGTCCGACATGCGGGTCTGCATGCCGGTGATCTGCTGCTGGTCGCCGCCGATGTCCATGCGCACGTCGCGGGTGATGACCTCGCGCATCTTCTGCTTCGCCTCCTCCAACCCGTCGGAAAGCTCGACGCGATAGGCTTCGGCCCGGAAGCCCGCCAGGTATTGCGGCGCGTACGGGGTCAGGCCGGACAGGTCCCAGGGTTGCAGCGCGTCGGTGTGGGACTTGGGCAGGCTGGGCGAGGCCAGGATCAGCACGTCGTCGAAGAAGCGCCGCACGCGGCCCCGACGCGGGGTCCAGCGGATCTTGGGCACCTGCACCGTGACGGGCTTGCCGTCGCGGATCACGGTCTGCGTCACGAAGTAGGTGTCGCCGCGCATCCCCGTATAGGCCGTGTCGGTCTGGGCGTCAAAGGTCCAGAACGGGACGTACATCCCCTTCAGCCGCCCGCCATCGCGGACGTACTTCGTCAGGCCGTTGGGGGCGAACCACAGGCTGCCCAGCCACCGCTTCATCGCGTCCTTCGCCTGCGCCTGCTCCAACTGGAACGGCACCAGGCCCGCGGGCTTGATGTGGCGGTCGGTGCCGGTGTCTGTGACGACCAGCGTGGCGCAGAACGGGCATTCGGCGGCGTGGATGGCGGGATCGAACTCGAACCGGGCGCCGCAATTGGGGCAGTCGGCGACGCGCGTCTCCTCCTGCGGGGCGGTGCCGGCGTCCAGCCCCCGGGCGATGGCGATCTCGGCGATGGCGTCCGTGCGGGGGGTCAGCGGCTCCAGGTGGCCGCAATGGTCGCAGACGAGGCGGTCGTCGCCCGGATCGAAGCGCATGTCCCCGCCGCAGGTGTCGCAGGGGAAGCGATGTTCCTGCGTCGTCGGCACCTCCGGCGGGCGGGGGGCGTCGGGCGCGCGCGGGACGTCGGGGATGTTCGTCATAGCAGCCGATGTAGGGCGCGGGGCGCCATGATCCGCAAGGCGTTGTCGCGCAGGCGCAGGTGCCGCCAGATGTGGAACGAGGCGTGCCCCGCGGCGACGACGCCCAGGGCGTAGAACTCGACCGTATGGACGAAGCCGACCCAGTCGTTCGCCGTGGGAAGCCCCAGGGGCGGGGCGATGGGGACGACCGTTCCGGCGAAGAGCAAGCGCGAGGACGTCAGGCCGAGCAGGAACCCGGTCAGCGCGACGCCGAACAGCCCCCAGATCAGGGTCAGGTGCAGGGGACGGTGCACCCGCCGCGCCCAGCCCCGCAGCTTGGGCCCCGGGCGGGAGGCGAGGCCCCGCCACAGCAGGTCGCCCGTCCACACGAGCGCCATGGTGACGAAGATCAGGCCGAACACGGAATGCAGGTCGATCCAGAACCGCCCCCATCCCGCGACCATGGGGGGCGTGACGATCAGGAACCAGACGAAGAAGGGGACCATCGTCCAGTGAAGGACCTTCAGGTAGGTGCGGCGGGTGGGCAGGTATTGGCGCATCGGCGGGAGGCTACGACAGGAGGGGCGGGAGGGGAACCGAACGGGTCATGCGGCCAGGAGCCGTCCCAAGGCGCGGTCCGAGGATCCTGTCCGCGGAAGGTCCTTCGGTCGAGCCCGAAACCACCGTGTTTCGCAGGGTCCGCTACGCCCCCGGTGGCGGGGGCGGGGGCATGACGGTGAAGAGCTGGGCGAGCTCCTGGACGTCCTCCGCCTTCATCCAGCCGTCCTGGCCCTGCGTCCAGACGTAGGTTTCGCGGGTCACCTCGCCATCGGACACCATGCGGCCGAGGCGGGCCTTGCTGAACGGGCCCTTCGTCGCGCCGTTCTCGGCCACGTGCCAGACGTGTTCCACGGGCGGCGGCGGGGGCGCGACGGGGGCGGCCTGCGCCTGCGGACGCTGGCCCCAGGGACCGGCGGCCATCTGTCCGGCCATGCCCATGCCCATCCCCATGCCGATGCCCGCGCCCATCGTGCTGTTGGGGGTGCGGGCGGCGTCCTGCATCGCTTCGGCGGCGGCGAAATCGCGGTACTTGTTCAGGTCGCCCAGCACGCCCATCGAGGTGCGCTTGTCCAGCGCCTCCTCCACCGCGGGGGGGAGGGACACGTTCTCGAAGTACAGTTCGGGGACGGCGAGCCCGTATTCCGCGACGGTGGCTGTGATCTGCTCGGCCACGATGCGGCCCAATTCGTCGGTGTTGGCTGCCATGTCGAGGACCGGGATACGGCTGCCGGCCAGCGCGCGGCTGGCGGCCTGCACGATCAGGTTGCGGATCTGGAATTGGATCTCGTCCTGGCGGAAGTCGCCGTCGGTGCCCACGATCTCCTGCAGGAAGAGGGCGGGGTCGGCGACCTTGAGCGCATAGGTGCCGTAGGCGCGCAGGCGGACGGGGCCGAATTCGGGGTCGCGCAGGGTGACGGGGTTCTTGGTGCCCCATTTCAGGTCGGTGAAGCGGCGGGTCGCGACGTAGTAGATCTCCGACTTGAACGGGCTGCGGAACCCGTGGTCCCAATGCTGCAGCGTCGTCATGATCGGCATGTTGTTCGTTTCGAGCATATAGAGGCCCGGCATGAACACGTCGGCCAGCTGCCCCTCGTGGACGAACACGGCGGCCTGCCCTTCGCGCACGGTCAGCTTGGCGCCGTACTTGATCTCGTGCCCATGGCGTTCGAACCGGTGCACCAGCGTGTCGCGGCTGTCGTTCGTCCATTCGATGACGTCGATGAACTGGCCTTTGATGAAGTTCATGATGGGCATCGGCGTCTCTCGGTGGCTTGGTCGGCCTACGATAGGTGGTGCCTCGGGGGATCCGTGGCAACCCGCTTCGCGCGCGGCGCCGCGTTTCGGCGATCGGCGACCGTCGGTGCGACGGCGAAGGCGAGCAGGAGGAGCGAAGCGGTGAACTCGATCGTCTCCTCGATCACGAGACCGCGCCGGTAGCCGAACTCCAGTCCTGGGATCTTCAGGTCGATGACGATCGCCGCCGTCACGAGCGGGACCGATCCGACGAACAAGACGGCCCCGGGCGGGCGGGGCCGGCGCATGACGAGGACACAGCTCGTCAACAGAACGATGCAGCCGAAACCGACACCTGCCAGCAGGATGGAGGGATCGTCGTCCGTCGCGCGATCCAGGAGTCGACGCGCGACCTTGAACAGGTCGTGGACCGCATCGACGTGCACGTCCGCCACCCGGGGCGGGGTGAAGCCGAAGATGCGTTCCCCGAAGCTGACCTCGCTCAGGAACGCAAGCAGGCCTGCAGCTGTGGCCGCCGTGTACCAGAGGGTCCAGCGTCGTTCCCGGTACGCGCGTATCGAGACGACGATCGCTGCCAGCAGGAAGACGATCGCCCCTCCCATCTCGACGGGGCCATCTTCGCCGAAGAGAACCTCCACCCCCGCCGGAAAGACCAGCGGTGACAGGACGAGAACGGCGGAGACGGCGGCGACGATCGCGATGCACCTCGAGACGTATCGGTTGCCGAGCGTCCTCGAAATAGCCATCCGACGGGCGTATACGATCGACCGACCCGACGCAAATCACGCCGTGCGCGTCTGTTTCACACCGGCCCCTGTCCCACCAGTTCCGCGGCGATCCGACGGATCAGGGGGCGGGCTTCCTCCGCCGTCATGCCGGGGCGGAGGCGGGGGTCGTAGAGCATGCGCAGCAGGAGCTCGTCGTGGCGGGTCAGGAGCGCGAACTCGTCGTCGTCGTTGAAGATCGACGGGCGCGCGGCGGGGCTGTCGTTCGCGAGGCCCAGGCCCTGCGCCAGTTCCTCGTGGTAGCAGGCCAGCCGCATGAGGTCGGGATGCTCCGCCCGGATCAGCGCGATGGCCGAAACGTAGGCATCGGGGCGCCCGGCGGTGGAGGACGCATAGACCGCGCAATAGGTGGATGGCCCGAAGGACGTGATCTCGCGGACGATGTCGCGGCCGAGACCCGGTTCGACCCGCGCGATCTTGGGGCCGAGGGCACGCTGCTCGTCGATGGAGGCGACGAAGACGTGATAGTTGCCGCCGCCTTCGACCAGGGCGATGGGATGCCCGGTCGCACGGCGCAGGCGATCGAGATAGGCGCCCAGTCGTGCCGTGTCGGCACGGCGCATCACGGGGTCCACGGATGCCCCGAAGTGGAGCTGCACGCGCACGGGACCCTGCCAGCGGCGCAGGCTGGCGCGCGATTGCTGCGCGACGTAGCGCCCGCCGACCAGGGTGTATTCGCTGAAGAGGGCGACACGTTCGAAGTCGCGTGCGAGGCGGTCGGGGCCGAAGGGCGCGTCGGCGGGCTCGCGGTCCCGTCGCAGGAGGCCCTGTCGCAACAAGCGCGCTTCCGTGGTGCGGTAGAACGCGGCCAGGCGCACGCTTTCGGCGGACGGCGCCGCCAGGGGCGGCGGCGCGGGCCGTGCGACCACGGGGCGCGGTGGCGGCGGGTCCGACGGCGGCGGGGGCGCGACGACGGGTTGGCACGCCGCCACGCCCAGGGCGGCCAGGGCCAGGGCGGCGGCGCGGATCACGCGGGGGGGACCGACGTCGCGGCGTTGTCGCCCGTGCCGTCGCGACGGGCCCGCGCGGCGGCGAGCGTGTCACGAAGCTCCGCCTCCATCTTTTGGAGCTCGACTTCCGCGGCGGCGCGCTTGGCCTTGCCCTCGTCGGCGATCTGGAGGGATTCGTTGATCGTCGCGACCAGCTCGTCGTTCGCCTGGCGCACCGCCTCGATGTCGAAGACGCCGCGCTCCATCTCGGCGCGGATGACCTTGTTGGATTCGCGCAGATTCTTGGCATTGGAGGTCAGAAGCTCGTTGGTCAGGTCCGACGCCTCCTTCACGGCGTTCGCGGCCTCGCGTGAACGTTGGATCGTAACCGCCTGGGCCAACTGGGTTTCCCAAAGCGGCACGGTGTTGACCAGCGTGCTGTTGATCTTCGTGACCAGGGACTTGTCGTTCTCCTGCACCAGGCGGATGGAGGGCAGCGACTGCATGGTCACCTGGCGCGTCAGCTTCAGGTCATGGACGCGGCGTTCCAGGTCGTCGCGTGCCGCTCGCAAGTCGCGAAGCTCCTGCGACCGGATCATCTTGTCGTCCTCCGGCGCGGCCTCGACGTCCGCTTCCTTCGCGGGGATCGTCGTCGCGTCCAGTTCCGCCAGCTTGGCCTCGCCCGCGGCAATGTAGAGACCCAGCTCCCCATAGAAGGTCAGCGTCTTCTCGTAGAGCTTATCGAGCGACTTGATGTCCTTGAGGAGCGTATGCTCGTGGCGCAGCAACTCGTCGGTGATGCGGTCGATCTGCTCCTGCACGTCTTCGTAGCGAGACAGAAACTTGGCGAAGGGCGCGGTCCGGCCCATCAGCTTCTCCCACCAGGACAGCTTCCGGCGGGTGTCCAGCTCCGTGATGCTGAAGCCGCGGATCGTGGTGACGATATCGCGCAGGGAATCGCCCGCGGGGCCCACGTCCTTCGACTTCACGTCCTGCAGCATCGCCTGGCTGATCTGCTGCAGCTCAGCCTGCGCGGCCGATCCAAAGGCGATGATGGACTGGCTGTTCGACAGGTCGATCTCGTCCATGCGGCGGCGGATCGCGTCCTGCGTTTCCGGTTTCGCCTGCTGCAATGGTACGACGTCCGCCTCCGGGGCGGGGACCGGCAGTGGCGCGGCCACCCGGCTCAACTCGTCCGTCAGGGCCTTGGCCTGTGCGCGGGTCTGGTCTTCCATCTCAGGTCTCTCCCGTTGGCAGGCCGTCGCGTCGCAGACGGTCCCGCAGGACTTCGATCTCGACGTCCAACGCGGTCCGGTCGGAGATCAACAGCGTTTCGCGCTTCGATTCCATGCCGCGGCGCAGGTCGTCCACGAAGTCCAAGTAGTCCGCCTTCGCGGTGTCGTCGTTCGTCGCCGCGTGGAAGTCGGCGAACTTGACCGTCGCGTCGCGCGCGCCGTCCAAATAGACACCCAGGTACTTCCGCGCGGCGGTCAGGTCGCGGGGGTCGTCCTCCACAGTGCGAAACAACGATTCGACGGTCACGGCCAAGCGGTCCACCGCCGCGATGGCCTGCCGGTCGCGGGTGCGGGCAACCGCGTCGCGCATGGCGGCGAGCGTGCGCTCCGCATCCTCGATCGTGCGGGCCACGCGGTCCGACTGGAACCGGTCAATCCCTTCCATGCCCTTGTCGGACATCGGGTCTAGGCCGAAGGCCGCGAGGTGCAGCGCCGACGCGACGGCGCCGAACACCACGCCCGACGGGATGCCGGCCAGACCGTCGAGCGACATCAGCCCCGCGCCCGCACCCACCGTCAGGGCGCCGAAGATCTTGCGGGGTATCGCGGGGCGACGGGCGACCTTGCGCGCGGCCCAGGCAGCCTGCGCCTTCAGCCCCTCCCGCGTCAGCACGGCGCCTCCGAAGGCCAGGCCCGCGCCGCCCAGATGGGTGGCAAGCTCGGTGGCGCCCCCGCCCAGGAACGCGAAGGGCACGCCCAGGACGGCGGCGGCCATCAGCAGACTGACGCGCGCGCGGCCGGGCAGCGGCCCGCGCAGTTCGGGCGTCGGGGATGCGGATGCGCCGGTGCCGCGACCGGCCTGCGGGGAAAAGGCGCCGCCATAGCGTTGGGCCATCAGAACGGACCCCCGCCCAGGATGCCGGTCGCGGTCAGGCCGACCAGCACGGCCAGCGCGGCGAAGGCCACCTTCTGCAGACCCGTCATCGGCACGTCGTTCGCATCCCTTCCTCAGACCCATCCTAACCTAGGGATCGGGTGATGGTTGCACCAGTGCCGTGCGACAGGGCGAACGGGTCCAGCGGACCTGTGCGCGCCTTCGATCAGCGACGTTCGAACAGGTTGGCGTTGCCCTTCGCGTCCGCACCGCCGTCCTGCCGCAGATCGGCGTGGAGCGCGCGGCCCGCACGGACCCCGGGGCGTGCGGCCATGACGTCGAGCCACCGGGCAAGGTTCGGCTTGTCGTCGAGGGTCTGCCGCTGCCCTTCCCAGAGCGAGGCCCAGGGCCAGACCGAGAAGTCCGCTATGGTCGGCTCGTCCGTGGCGACGAAGGTGTGACGTTCCAGTTGACGGTCGAGCACGCCGTAGAGGCGCGCGACCTCCCCCCGATAGCGGTCCTTCGCGTAGGGGATGTCCTGGGGCGGGTCCATCGCGGGCGCGTACTTCAGGAAGTGGTGCGCTTGGCCTGCCATGGGACCGACGCCGCCCATCTGCCACATCAGCCACTGGTCCACGGCGATCCGCTCGCGTTCGGTGCGCCCGCCGAACGTGCCGGTCTTGCGCGCCAAGTATTGCAGGATCGCGCCGGATTCGAAGATCGCGATGGGGTGGCCGTCGGGGCCCTCGGGATCGACGATGGCCGGCATCCGTCCGTTTGGAGACAGCTTCAGGTATTCGGGCTTGCGCTGATCGCCTTCGCGGATGTTCACGAGGTGGACGTCGTAGGGCAGGCCCATCTCCTCCAGGGCGATGGAGACCTTCCAGCCGTTGGGCGTGGGCCAGAAGTGCAGGTCGATGGGGACGGTCATGGGCGGGCCTTTCGGATCGGTGCGTCGGAACGGTCGCGCAGCGCCCGCGCGCCCGCAAGCCCCGCCGCCTTGACCCATCGTCGCGCGACCGCTAGCGGATGGGCCGGAGGGGATTTGTCGTCCGGCTTGCGGCCCTCGTGAAACATACCGCTAAAGAGGTTCGGGGCCGCCACGCATGCGGCCCGGCCACTCCCGGAGATGTGAGAGCAGGCTTTAGGAGGCCGCGATGAAGGACACCCAGGATCCCCGCACCCTGTCGGCGCGCACCCGCGCCGTGCATGCCGGCACCCGCCGGTCGCAATACGGCGAGGTGTCGGAGGCGATGTTCCTGACGCAGGGCTTTGTGTACGACACCGCCGAGATCGCGGAGGCGCGGTTCCAGAAGGCGGGCCCGGACGAGTTCATCTATGCCCGCTACGGCAATCCGACGGTCGCGATGTTCGAGGATCGCATCGCGTCCCTGGAAGGTACGGAGGACGCGTTCGCCACCGCGAGCGGCATGGCCGCGGTCAACGGCGCGCTGACGTCCATGTTGCGAGCGGGGGACCACGTGGTGTCGGCCCGCGCGCTGTTCGGGTCGTGCCTGTACATCCTGGAGGACGTGCTGCCCCGCTATGGCGTGGCGGTGGACTTCGTGGACGGGACCGACCTGGACGCCTGGAACGGGGCCATCCGTCCCGACACGAAGGCGGTCTTCTTCGAGAGCGTCAGCAACCCGGCGCTGGAAGTGGTGGACGTCGCGGGCGTGGCCGACCTGGCCCACGCGGTGGGCGCCATGGTGATCGTGGACAACGTCTTCGCTACGCCGACCTTCAGCCAAGCGGTGGATCTGGGGGCGGACGTCGTCGTGTATTCGACGACGAAGCACGTGGACGGGCAGGGGCGCTGCCTGGGCGGCGTGATCTGCGGGACGCGCGACTTCGTGCGGGGCGTGGCGGAACCGTACCTGAAGCATACCGGCGGGGCGATGTCGCCGTTCAACGCCTGGGTCATGCTGAAGGGGCTGGAGCACATGGACCTGCGGGTGAACGCGCAGGCTGACACCGCCCTTCACCTGGCCCGATCGCTGGAAGGGCACCCCGCGCTGGCCCGCGTGATCCATCCCCACCTGCCGACGCACCCGCAATCGGCGCTGGCGCAGGCGCAGATGGCCAAGGGGGGCACGGTGCTGTCGCTGGACCTCCGGGGGGGCAAGGAGGCGGCGTTCCGGTTCCTGAACGCGCTGCGGATCGTGGTGATCTCGAACAACCTGGGCGATGCGAAGTCGATCGTCACCCATCCCGCCACCACGACGCATCAGCGCCTGTCCGACGAGACGAAGGCGATTCTGGGCATCACGCCGGGTCTGGTGCGCCTGTCCTGCGGGTTGGAGGATGCGGGCGACCTGCTGGCCGACGTCATGGGCGCGCTGGACGCTGCCGGCGCGGCGTGACCCCGGAGGCGGTCCCCGGCGGCGGTCGCGGATTGCCTCCCGGGGGCGGCCGGTCGCTTTCCGGCTTCTGATCGTGGCGCGTCCCCCCTATATTGCCGGCGACGCCGCGGAAGGGGCGGGGGTTCCCTCGTGTCGCGGCGCCGAACGGGAGGGACCCGAATGACCGTGCACGCTTCCGGCCTGGACCGTGACCCGACGCTCGCCGACGCCCAGGCGGCGATGGACGTCCTGCGCCGCTATCGCGCCCGGGCGGGCGCCGCGGCGGCGCCGGCGCCCGACCTCTATCCCGACCTGGCAGCGTCCTACGATGCGGGGCACGTGGCGGACGCGGCCTATCGCGCGACGCTGCCCGATCTGCAGAACGCCCCGGCGGCGACCATCCGGGGGACGGACCGGCGCATCCAGCACGTCGGCGTCGCGGGGTTCCGCACCCCCCTGACCCTGCCGTTGCGGGCGGGACCGCGCCCCGTGGACGCCCACGTCTCCGGCACCGTATCGCTGGAGGCCGGGACCAAGGGCATCAACATGAGCCGGATCCTGCGGACGTTCCAGGCCGGTCCCGGCATCCTGGACTTCGCTTCGGTGGAGGGGGTCCTTCGGGCCTATCTCGCCGATCTGGCGGCGGTGGATGCCCGCCTGCTGATCCGCTTCCAGGTGCCCCTGCCGGTGTCTGCGCTGCGGTCCGGCCTGACGGGCTGGCAGTACTACGACGCGGCGCTGGAGGTCGTGCGGGACGGGGGCGCGCGCCACCGCGTCCTGCACCTGGATTACGTGTACGCGTCGACATGCCCCTGTTCGCTGGAATTGTCGGAGCACGCGCGGCGCACCCGCGGTGTCCTGGCCACGCCGCATTCCCAGCGTTCGGTCGCCCGCCTGTCGCTGCAGGTGACGGGTGCCGTCGGGGTGGAGGACGTGATCGAGATGTGCCGCGCGCAGGTCCCCACCGAAACGCAGGTCATGGTCAAGCGCGAGGACGAGCAGGCCTTCGCCGAGCTCAACGCGGCCAACCCGATCTTCGTCGAGGACGCGGTGCGCCTGTTCGCGCAGGGGCTGGACGGGATGGAGGGGGTCGGCGACTTCCGCGTCGTCGCCAGCCACCAGGAAAGCCTGCACAGCCACGACGCGGTGTCGGTGCTGACGTCGGGCGCGCTGTTCGAGGCCCCGACGCTGGAGCCGGGGCTGTTCGGGACGCTGGTCCACGGGGGCTGATGGGCGACCCCGGGCGCGTGCCCGACCCCGTCGGCAGCCTTCGGCCGATCGCGTCGATCCCCTCGATCTTCGCCGGTTCTGCGTTGCCCGCCACGTGGCCGGGCGTGTCGCCGTCGCCGTCCGTCCGCCCCGCCGCGGCCCCCGGGGCCCCTCGTTAACCCCCGCTTAACCCCTTTTCTCTGGTCGGACGAATCGGCTTGCGCTAAGGTCGTCCCCGCAGCCCGGATCAACCGGGCGCGGGCAGTATGCAGGCGGACACATGACCGAGATCGCGCATGGCACGGTCGCGCCCCTCCCGGGCGAGGCCATCCTGTCGCGCTGGTGGCGCACGGTGGACAAGGTGACCCTCGGGTGCCTTCTGACGCTGTTCGCCGTCGGCATCCTCCTGGGCCTCGCGGCCTCGGTCCCCCTGGCCGAACGGAACGGCCTGCGGCCCTTCCACTACGTCGAGCGGCAACTGGTGTTCGGGGTGATGGCCTTTGCCGTCATGGCCGTGGCCAGCGCGATGTCGCCCACCGCGATCCGCCGGTTGGGCGTGTTGGGCTTCGTTGGCGCCTTCGTCGCGGTCGCGCTGTTGCCGGTGCTGGGAACGGATTTCGGCAAGGGGGCGGTTCGGTGGTACTCGCTGGGCTTCGCCTCGTTGCAACCGTCGGAGTTCCTGAAGCCCGTCTTCGTCATCCTGACCGCCTGGCTGATGGCCGCCAGCCACGCGCCGCACGGGCCGCCGGGCAAGACGATCTCGGCGGCCATCACGGTGGTCATCCTGGCGTTCCTGGCCCTGCAGCCCGATTTCGGGCAGGCGATGCTGACGCTGGTGGCGTGGTCGTCGATCTATTTCGTGGCGGGCGCGCCGATCGCGTTGCTGACGGGCGTGGTCGCCGCCGTGGTCCTGGTCGGGCTGTTCGCCTATCACAACTCAGAGCACTTCGCGCGACGCATCGACGGGTTCCTGAACCCGGAGATCGATCCAAGGACGCAGCTCGGCTATGCCACCGACGCCATCCGCGAGGGCGGCATCTTCGGGACCGGCGTGAACGAGGGGCAGGTGAAGTGGAACCTGCCCGACGCGCATACCGACTTCATCGTCGCCGTCGCGGCGGAGGAGTACGGTCTGGTCATGGTGCTGTTCATCACCGCGCTGTTCGCCACGGTGACCCTGCGCTGCCTGATGCGACTGACGCGGGAGCGGGACCTGTTCTGTCGGCTGGCCGGCACCGGGCTGACGGTTCTGTTCGCGGCGCAGGCCTTCGTGAACCTGGGCGTCGCCGTGCGCCTGCTGCCCGCGAAGGGCATGACGCTGCCCTTCGTCAGCTATGGCGGGTCGTCGCTGGTGGCGATGGGTGCGTTGACGGGGATGCTGCTGGCGTTCACCCGGACGCGGCCACAGAACGATATCGGCGATCACCTCCTGCGGGGGGCGCGGTGACGGCCCGGGGGCATCTGGTCATCGCGGCGGGCGGCACGGGGGGGCACATGTTCCCCGCTCAGTCCCTGGCGGAGGTCATGCTGGACCGGGGCTGGTCGGTCGCGCTGTCCACCGATGCCCGCGGCGCGCGCTATGCGGGCGGGTTCCCAGACGTCGTGCCGGTCGAGGTCGTGTCCTCGGCCACGCCGGCGCGCGGGGGCGCGGCGGGTCGGTTGGCGGCCCCTCTCCGCATCGGGGCGGGCGTGGCGGCTGCGTGGACGCGGTTCCGGCGGGATCGGCCCGGCGTGGTCGTGGGCTTCGGCGGATATCCCGCCATCCCCGCATTGAGCGCCGCGGCGGCGATGAAGCTGCCGCGTCTGATTCACGAACAGAACGGGGTCCTGGGTCGGGTGAACCAGCTGTTCGCGCGGCGCGTGCATGCGGTCGCCTGCGGCACCTGGCCGGCCGACCTGCCCGGCGGCGTCGAGGGCGTCCATACCGGCAACCCCGTCCGCGGCGCCGTCCTGGACCGTGCGGGCGCGCCGTACATCCCGCCCGGGGACTATCCGATGTCGGTGCTGGTGCTGGGCGGATCGCAGGGCGCGCGCATCCTGTCGGACGTCGTGCCCGCCGCCCTGGCCGCCCTGCCGGACGCGATGCGCACGCATCTGCGCGTGTCCCACCAGGCCCGATCCGAGGACGTGGACCGCGTAGTCGCGGCCTACGATGCGGCCGGGATCGCGGCCGACATCCAGACCTTCTTCGAGGACGTGCCCAACCGCATGGCCGACGCGCAACTGGTGATCGCCCGGTCGGGGGCCAGCACGGTGGCCGATATCGGCGTGATCGGGCGGCCTTCGATCCTGGTGCCGTTGGCATCCGCCATCCGGGACGAGCAGACGGCCAACGCCCGCGCGCTGGTCGATGCGGGTGCCGCGATCCTGCTGCCTGAAAGCAAGCTGACCCCGGACAGCCTGGCCCAGCAGGTCGAGTTGATCCTGTCGAACGAGCAGGGCGCGCAGCAGATGGCTCGCGCGGCCCTGTCGACCGCTATACCGGACGCCGCCGATCGGCTGGCGGACCTTGTGCAATCCATCGCCACCACCCATGGGAGAACGCCATGAACGCGACGAAGCTGCCCAACCAGACCGGACCGATCCACTTCGTGGGCATCGGCGGCATCGGCATGTCCGGCATCGCCGAGGTGCTGATGTCCCAGGGCTTCGTCGTGCAGGGATCGGATGCGAAGGCCAGCGACATTACCCGTCGGTTGGAGACGCTGGGTGCGCGGGTCTTCATCGGGCAACGCGCGCACAACCTGGAAGGGGCGGAGGTCGTCGTCATCTCGTCGGCGATCAAGCCGGGCAACCCGGAGCTGGACGCGGCGCGGGCCCGGGGCCTGCCGGTCGTGCGCCGGGCCGAGATGCTGGCCGAACTGATGCGATTGAAGTCGAACATCGCGGTCGCGGGCACGCACGGCAAGACGACCACCACGACGATGGTCGCGGCCCTGCTGGACGCGGCGGAGGAGGATCCCACCGTCGTGAACGGAGGCATCATCCACGCCTACGGCTCCAACGCCAGGCAGGGGCAGGGCGAGTGGATGGTGGTGGAGGCCGACGAGAGCGACGGCACCTTCAACCGGCTGCCCGCGACGATGGCGATCGTGACGAACATCGACCCGGAGCATATGGAGCATTGGGGCACGATCGAGCGGCTGCGCCAGGGCTTCACCGACTTCGTGTCGAACATTCCGTTCTACGGCGTGGCGATCTGCTGCACCGATCATCCGGAGGTACGCGCCCTCGTCGGCCGGATCACGGACCGCAAGGTCGTGACCTTCGGGTTCAACGCGCAGGCCGACATCCGTGCGCTGAACCTGCGCTACGAGGCCGGGGTCGCGCATTTCGACGTGGCCCTCCAGGCGGAGGATCAGATGATCGAAGGGTGCCGCCTGCCGATGCCGGGGGACCACAACGTCAGCAACGCGCTGGCCGCCGTCGCGGTGGCCCGCGAGCTCGGCGTGCCGAAGGACGTGATCCGCGACGGGCTGGCGTCGTTCGGGGGCGTGAACCGCCGCTTCACGAGGGTCGGCGACTGGCACGGCGTGCCGATCATCGACGATTACGGACACCACCCGGTCGAGATCGCGGCCGTGCTGCGGGCCGCACGTCAGGCCATCGGGGACGAGGGCCGCGTGATAGCGGTCCACCAACCCCACCGCTATTCCCGGTTGCACGACCTGTTCGACGACTTCTGCGGCTGCTTCACGGATGCCGACGTGGTGGGCATCGCCGACGTCTATGCGGCGGGCGAGGATGTGATCGAGGGGGCGACCCGCGACGACCTGGTCGCGGGTCTGATCCGTACGGGCCACCGCCACGCCCGCGCCGTGGTGGACGAAGCGGATTTGGAGCGTCTGGTCCGCGAGCAGGCCCGACCAGGTGACATCGTCGTCTGCCTGGGCGCAGGCACGATCAGCGCCTGGGCGCGCGCCCTGCCCGAACGGCTGAATGGCATGGCGGCGTGACCGCCTTGCTGGACATGCCCCCGGTTCGCGGAACGCTGACCCGCGACCGGCCGCTGGACGGGCTGACGTGGCTCCGCGTGGGCGGCCCGGCCGACTGGCTGTTCCAACCGGCAGACGAGGCGGACCTGGCCGCGTTCCTGCGGGATCTGCCTGCGGGCGTGGCGGTCTTTCCGATGGGCGTGGGGTCCAACCTGATCGTGCGCGACGGGGGCATCCGCGGCGTCGTCGTTCGTTTGGGACGGGCCTTCGCGTCCTATGCCCGCGACGGCCACACGGTCACCGCGGGTGCAGCGATGCTGGATGCGCATCTCGCGCGGAGGGCCGCCACCGACGGGCTTGACCTGACCTTCCTGCGGACCATCCCGGGCAGCATCGGGGGTGCGGTCGCCATGAACGCCGGATGCTATGGCACGTATGTCGCGGACCATCTGGTCGAGGTGCGTGCCGTGACGCGCGGGGGCGGCGTCGTGACGATCCCGGCGGGGGACCTGGCGCTGGCCTATCGCAGCAGCGGACTGGATCCCGAAACGTTGATCGTCGCGGCCACGTTCGACGCACCGGGCGGCGAACCGGCCGAACTGGCGGCGCGGATGGACGAGCAGCTCGCCCGCCGGGATGCGACGCAGCCGACGAAGGACCGCAGCGCCGGCAGCACGTTCCGCAACCCCGCGGGGTTCAGCAGCACGGGCCGGGCGGACGACGTCCACGACCTGAAGGCGTGGAAGGTGATCGACGATGCCGGCCTGCGGGGTCACGTGCGGGGCGGGGCGGTCATGTCGCCCAAGCACCCCAACTTCCTGGTCAACCGGGGCGGCGCGACCGCCGCGGACCTTGAGGAACTGGGCGAGGAGGTCCGCGAAAGGGTCTTCCGCCACAGCGGGATACGATTAGACTGGGAAGTGAAGCGGGTCGGAGAACCGGTGGGGCCCCGAACGTCCGGCGACGAGACCGGGCGGGGCTGAGGCGGTAACGGCGAGGGCGCGGCACAAGCGTCCCGCATAGGGCAGTGGGTACGGGCATGTCTGAGGGGCAACCCAAGCACGTCGTCGTCCTGATGGGCGGCCGATCGGCCGAGCGCGAGGTTTCGCTCTCGACAGGGCGTGGCTGCGCCGTGGCGCTGCGGGGCGAGGGGTTCGACGTGACGGAACTGGATGCCGGCGCCGATCTGCCCGCGCGCCTGATCGACCTGGCGCCCGACGTGGTCTTCAACGCGCTGCACGGGCCGTTCGGCGAGGACGGGCGCGTCCAGGGACTGATGGATTGGCTCGGGCTGCGCTATACCCATTCCGGGGTGTTGGCCTCCGCGCTGGCGATCGACAAGACGCGCACGAAGGACCTGTTCCGCGCGCAGGGGATACCGGTTCCAGATGGCGTCATCGTTCCGAAGGCACGGGCCGCCGCGTTGCACGTGATGCCCCCCCCCTATGTCGTGAAGCCCAACGACGAAGGGTCGTCCGTGGGCGTCTATATCGTGCCCCAGGGCGCAAACCGCCCGCCCGCCCTGGGCGACGACATGCCCGACACGGTCATGGTCGAAGCCTATGTTCCCGGGCGCGAGCTGACCTGCACGGTGCTGGGCGATGTGGCGCTGGCCGTGACCGAGATCGTGACGGACGGCTGGTACGACTACGACGCGAAGTACGCGCCGGGCGGATCGCGTCACGTGATCCCCGCCGCCATCCCCGATGAGGTTACACAGGCCTGCCGCGACCTCGCACGCCGCGCCCACGACGCGCTGGGCTGCCGTTCGCTCAGCCGGACCGATTTTCGCTGGGACGAGGGCGGGCAAGGGCTGCTGGTGCTGGAAACGAACACCCAGCCCGGCATGACGCCGACCTCGCTGACGCCCGAGGCCGCGGCCGAGGCGGGAATCCCGTTCGGGGCATTGTGCCGCAGATTGGTGGAGGATGCATGGATCCGGTGACACGCAGGGCCGACCCGGCCCCCTCGGTGCTGTCCTACAGATTGAATCGCCTGTGGCTGCGGCGCGGGATTCGCTTGGCCGTGCTGCGCGGGCTGCCCCTGGCGGCCGCGCTCGCCGCCGGTCTGGTCTGGGCGTCCGATCCCGACCGTCGCGCGGCTATGACACAGTCGGCGCAGACCGTCGCGGAGGCGATCCGCGGCCGTCCGGAGTTCGCCGTCACGCAATTGCGGGTGGAGGGGGCCGACGGATCGCTGCGGACTGCGATCGCGCAGGTCGCCGACCTGCGCTTCCCGGTCAGCCGTTTCGACCTGGACCTGCCGGCCCTGGTCGCGCGGTTGGAGGCGCTCGACCCGGTCCATTCGGCGGAGGCGATGCTCCGCACCGGCGGCGTTCTGTTGGTCCGCGTGGCGGAGCGCCGTGCCGTGGTCGCCCACCTCGAGGCGGGCACCGTCACGGCGCGTGATGCGACCGGTCATCGCGTCGCCACCCTGGACGACGTGGCGAAGGCGGGCGCGTTGCCGCTGATCGCGGGTCCGGGTGCGCAGGACGCGGTTGGCCAGGCGCTGGCGCTGACGCGCGCCGCTGCGCCGCTGGAGGATGACCTCGTGGGCCTCGTCCGGGTCGGCAAGCGGCGCTGGGACCTCGTGCTGTCGGACGACCGCCGCATCCTGCTGCCGGAGGCCGCGCCGGTCCAAGCCCTCGACCGAGCGCTGGCGATGCATGCGGCCAAGGACGTGCTATCGCGCGACGTGGCCGTGCTGGACATGCGGCTGCGCGGACGCCCCGTCCTTCGGCTGTCGGCGCGCGCTCTCGATGAGCTGCACCGCCTGCGCGCCGGCGGCCCCGAAACACAGATCGCGGAGACGACCCGATGAGCCGATTGTTCCAGGCCCAGCGCGCCATGCGCCGCAAGCGGCAGGCCGCCCTCGCCCGCGGGGTGGTGGCGATCCTCGACGTGGGGACGTTCAACACCACGTGCCTGGTCCTGCGGTTCGAGCAGAACACGCCGACGGGCGAGGGGGTGGGCCAGATGGCGGGCCAGTCCAACGTCCGAGTCATCGGCGCGGCCACCACGCAGGCCCGGGGCATGCGTTTGGGCGAGGTCGACACCATGCCGGAGGTCGAGCGCGCGATCCGCACCGTCGTCCAGGCTGCACAGAAAATGGCGGGCCTGCGCGTGGACCACGTCATCGCCAGCTTCTCCGGCGGCCGGCCCGAGAGCATCGCCCTGCAGGGCGAGGCGTCACTGCGCGACGGACCCTGCGACGTCCACGACGTCGCCCACGTCCTCGCCTCCATCGACACGCCCGACCTGGGCGAGGGGCGCGAGGCGATGCATGCCCAGCCCGTCAACTTCGGGATCGACCACCGGACGCAGCTGCGCGATCCCCGCGGTCAGACCGGCGAGGCGCTGTCCGCAGACCTGCATCTGCTGTCGGTCGATGCCCATGCGATCGAGAACCTGCTGACCTGCCTGCATCGCTGCGACCTCGAATGCGCGGGATTGGCCAGCGCGCCCTATGCCGCTGCCACGGCCGTGCTGGTGGAGGACGAGAAGGAACTGGGCGCTGCATGCATCGACATGGGCGCGGGCACCACGGGCGTCACGATCTTCGCGCGGCGGCACATGATCTATTCCTCGACCGTGCGGATGGGGGGCGACCACGTCACCGCCGACATCAGCCAGGGCTTGCGCGTGCCCCACGACGTGGCGGAGCGGATCAAGTGCCGCTTCGGCGGCGTCCATGCCACGGGGCAGGACGACCGCGAGCGCATCGCCCTGGAGGCCGAGACGGGCGATTGGCACCATGACCGCCGTTCGGTCACGCGGACCGAGCTGATCGGCATCGTCCGTCCGCGCCTGGAGGAGGTGCTGGAGGCTGCCCGCATCCGGCTGGACGAGGCCGGGTTCGACCACCTGCCGGGACAGCGCATCGTGCTGACGGGCGGGGCCAGCCACATCCCGGGCCTGGACGGGCTCGCCACGCGGATCCTGGGGAACCAAGTCCGCCTCGGCCGTCCGATGCGCGTGCAGGGCCTGCCCGAGATGGCGAAGGGGCCGTCCTTCGCGGCCTGCGTCGGCTTGTGCATGCACGCCGCGGCCCCCCAGGACGAGTTCTGGGACTTCGACGCCGTCGGTCCGCGCGACGCGGGCCGTCCCGTGAAGCGGGCGTTGCGCTGGTTCGCGGAGAATTGGTGACGATTTGATCGGATGGCGATCGCCCCTGGCAGGTCCCTGCCGATGGGGCGGCTACCATATGGTAGCCATTCTTTTGAGTGGGATGCGTGGCGAACTTGATGCGAGGACGTCAGTGCGACGGGGCCGGATCGTTAACCCTTTGGCAAGGCCTGCGACTTTCGTGCCGGAGTTGGCCGGTCCGATTCGTTTTTTCGCGTGACGGGCGGGAAACCATTCGTTAGGCCTGTACCCCAAGAACAACGCGCAAAGCGGTAACGGGCCTCAAGGCAGGGCCAAAGCACAGGTGGACGAGCAGATGACATTGAACCTGACGATGCCGGGCGGTGGGCCCGATAACGACCTGCGTCCGCGGATCACCGTGTTCGGTGTGGGCGGGGCGGGCGGCAACGCCGTCGACAACATGATCGAGAAGGATCTCGACGGGGTCGACTTCGTGGTCGCCAACACGGACGCGCAGGCTCTGACGCAGTCCAAGTCGCAGACCCGGGTGCAACTCGGCATGCGCGTCACCGAAGGGTTGGGCGCGGGCGCGCGTCCCTCCGTCGGGGCATCGGCCGCGGAGGAGACGATCGAGGAGATCGTCGACCGTCTGGCGGGTGCGCACATGTGCTTCATCACCGCCGGCATGGGCGGTGGCACCGGCACGGGCGCCGCGCCGATCATCGCGCAGGCCGCGCGTGAACTGGGCATCCTGACGGTAGGCGTCGTGACCAAGCCCTTCGCCTTCGAGGGATCGAAGCGCATGCGCCAGGCCGAGGAGGGCGTGGAGGCGCTGCAGAAGGTCGTCGACACCCTCATCATCATTCCGAACCAGAACCTGTTCCGGCTCGCCAACGAGAAGACTACCTTCACCGAAGCGTTCAGCATGGCCGACGACGTGCTGTACCAGGGCGTGAAGGGCGTCACCGACCTGATGGTCCGGCCCGGCATGATCAACCTCGACTTCGCCGACGTCCGTTCGGTGATGGACGAGATGGGCAAGGCCATGATGGGGACCGGCGAGGCATCCGGCGAGGATCGCGCCCAGGTCGCCGCCGAGAAGGCCATCGCCAATCCGCTGCTCGACGAGTTGTCGCTGAAGGGCGCGAAGGGCGTCCTGATCAACATCACCGGTGGCTATGACCTGACCCTGTTCGAGATGGACGAGGCAGCCAACGTCATCCGCGAGCAGGTGGACGAGGACGCGAACATCATCGTCGGCTCGACGCTGGATCCCGACATGGACGGCGCCATGCGCGTCTCGGTCGTCGCGACCGGCATCGACGCATCCGTCGCCGTGCAGGACACGCCCGCCCCGCGCCGTCGCCTGACGGAGGCCACCGCGCCCGCCGCGACCCAGCAGGCCGCCGCGGCCCGCGTGGCGCCCGAGGCCGTCCCCGCTCCCGTCGAGATGCCCGCCGCGGTGGACACGCAGGCCCCGGTCACGCCAATCGCGGAAGCGCGTCCCGACGCGCCCCAGTCCCCCGCCGAGCCGTCCTTCTTCGATGCCCGCGATGTCCACGCGGTGGAGGAGCAGTCCGCCGCCGACGCGTTCTTCGGTCGCGCTGCGCGCCGGCCGGCCGCGGACGACCTGCCGCCCCCGGCCTATGCGCCGGCAGCCCGGGCGCCCGCCCCGGCGCCGGAACCGATCCGGCCCAGCTTCGGTGCCCAGCGCGGCGGGGCCCAACCCTCGCCGGAAGTCATGGACCGCCTGCGTGCCGCCGTGCGCAAGAACGGCCCGGACGACGGAGGTCAGGCCGACCGTCCCGACAGCGCGCGGTTCGGCATCGGGTCGCTGATAAACCGCATGACCGGAACCCCCGAAGGTGCGGCCCCTGCACGGCACGAGCCGTCCGCGGCGCCCCGGGCCGCCGCCCCCGCCCCGGAGGAGGAGCGGATCGAGATCCCCGCGTTCCTGCGCCGCCAGGCCAACTGATCGAACGACACGCCGGGGTGCCCTGCCCCCCGGATCGCGGCGGCCCCCCGGGGCCGCCGCAATGCGTTTCCGGTAACACTTTCGACGCCCTCGTCGGGTGGGTTTCGCTGCGACCCGGGACGCAAACCCCTTCCGCCAATGGAGAAACTGGCTCCGCGTGATCGTCGGTCGTTCCTTTCCCGCCGATCGGTGGCGGGTCTGTTGCAGATCGTAACGGTGGTTGATTTGTCGGTCGCCCCCGCGGTCCGTATCTATCGTCCACGGAAGGGCGCGCAGAATGCCCACCGGATCGAGCGGTTAGGGGCATCCGATGCAGAAGACGATCAAGACGGCGATCCACCTCGGGGGCGTCGGCCTCCATTCCGGCGAGGCCGCGCGCCTGTCGATCCATCCGGCCGGCATCCACCACGGCATTTGGTTCCGCCGATCCGATGTGGACGGCAACAACATGATCCCCGCGCGCCACGATGCGGTCGAACTCTCGCCGTTGTGCACGCTGCTGGTGAACGAGGCGGGCGTTTCGGTGTCGACGGTCGAGCACCTGATGGCCGCGCTGTGCGGTTGCGGCATCACGAACGCCATCGTCGACGTCGACGGGCCGGAGGTTCCGATCCTGGACGGGTCGGCAGCGAAGTTCGTCCGTGCCATCCTGGATGCGGGCATCCGCAGGCAGGCTGCCCCCGTACATGCGATCGAGGTCCTGCGCCGCATCGCCGTCCGGCACGGCGATGCCTATGCCGAACTGACGCCGGCGGGCGAGTTGGAGATCGATTTCGACATCGCCTTCCCAGACGCGGCGATCGGACACCAGCACAAGACCCTGCGCCTGTCGAACGGCACCTTCGCGCGCGAACTGGCCGATAGCCGTACCTTCTGCCGTCAGTCGGACGTCGACGCGATGCGTGCGGCCGGCAAGGCGCTGGGCGGGTCGCTGGACAACGCGGTGGTGGTCGACGGTGATCGGGTCGTGAACCCCGGTGGTCTGCGCCACTCCGACGAGGCGGTGCGCCACAAGATGCTGGATGCCCTGGGGGATCTCGCCCTGGCCGGCGCCCCGATCCTTGGTCGCTATTCCGGGATCCGGGCGGGACATGCGATGACGAACCGCCTGCTGCATGCCTTGTTCGCCGACCCGCTCGGCTATCGTATCCGCACGCTGTCCGCGGCGGAGGCGCGGGTTCTTCCCGGCGCCGGGATCGAGCACGACCGCTTCGCGCACTTCTGACGCGCGGGTGACGCGTGCGCTTCACACCCGGTGGACCGCGGGTTATGGTCTGCGGCGACGGGCGGACAGCGCGGACGAGGGGTCGATGAACGAGAACTGGCTTCGATGGACGCGGGGCGCGGGTCTCGTGGCGATGGCAGTCGCGGCGGCGGCTTGCAGCCGGGACGAGGCCATCGACTTGGAGAACACCGCGCCTGAAGCTATCTATCAGCAGGCCGAGGCGGAACTGGCCAACAACGACCCTGACGATGCGGCGCTACTGTTCGCCGAGGTCGAACGGCTCTATCCCTATTCGGAATGGGCGAAGCGCGCGCTGATCATGCAGGCGTTCTCCTATCACCAAGATCGAGACTACGAGAACGCCCGTGGCGCCGCGCAGCGGTTCATCGACTTCTATCCGGGTGACGAGGATGCGGCCTATGCGCAGTACCTGCTTGCGCTGTCCTACTACGACCAGATCGATCAGGTGGGCCGTGACCAGGGCCTGACCTTCCAGGCTCTGCAATCGCTGCGAACGGTGATCGAACGGTATCCCGATACGGAATATTCGCGGTCGAGCATCCTGAAGTTCGATCTGGCCTTCGACCACCTGGCGGCGAAGGAGATGGAGATCGGGCGCTATTACCTGAAGCGCGGGCATCATTCCGCCGCGATCAACCGGTTCCGCGCGGTGGTGGAGGAGTTCCAGACCACCACGCACACGCCGGAGGCCCTGCTGCGGCTGGTCGAGGCGTATCTCGCCCTGGGGCTGACGCAGGAAGCGCAGACCGCGGGTGCGATCCTGGGATACAACTTCCAGGGCTCGCCCTTCTACGATGACGCCTTCGCGCAGCTGACGGGTCGTGGCCTCGCCCCGGAGGCGGCGGGACGGTCCTGGCTTCGCTCCGTCTATGATCGGACGATCCGCGGCCGCTGGCTCTGACGGCGATCGGCGCGACCGCGCCCCTCGCCAAGGGGCATGGGGCGGATTAACTGTTCCGTCATGCTCCGCAGCCTCGACATAAGCGACATGCTGATCATCGACCGCCTGTCGCTGGACCTCGGCGGCGGGCTGAACGTGCTGACCGGCGAGACGGGGGCGGGAAAGTCGATCCTGCTCGATTCGTTGGGTTTCGTGCTGGGCTGGCGGGGCCGGGCGGCCCTTGTCCGATCTGGCGCGGCGCAGGGGCAGGTCACCGCGACCTTCGATCTGCCCGACGGTCATCCCGCCCACGCCGTCTTGTCCGATGCGGGCATCGAGGCCGAAGATGGGGAGTTGCTGCTGCGGCGAGTGAACACCGCCGATGGACGCAAGACGGCTTGGGTGAACGGCACACGCGTATCCGGCGATACGTTGCGGGCCCTGTCCGACACGTTGCTGGAACTGCACGGTCAGCACGATGATCGTGGCCTCCTCGACCCGCGGGGCCATCGCGCGCTGTTGGACGCGTTCGTGGGCGCGGGGCCCGCGGCGGCGAAGGTCCGGGCGACGTGGCGGGCCGTGGCGGCGGCCCGGTCCGATCTGACACAGGCCCGCGAGGCGATCGAAGCCCTGCGTGCGGAGGAGGAGTACCTTCGGCACAACACCGCGGAATTGGAGGAACTGGATCCACAGCCGGGGGAGGATGCGACCCTGGATGCCGAGCGTCGTCGGATGCAGGGTGCGGAACGAGTCCGCCATGACGTGGCCCGTGCGTTGGAGGGTTTGGGGCCCTCCGGAGCCGAGGCCGCGATGACGGACGCCGCCCGGTGGCTGGAAGGCGCGCGCGATGGTGCGGGCGAGGTCCTGGATGCGCCGTTGGCCGCCCTGGACCGTGCGCTGGCCGAACTGTCGGAGGCCCAGGCCGGGGTGGAGGACGCGCTCGATGCGTTGGACTTCGACCCGTCGGAACTGGAACGGACGGAGGAACGGCTGTTCGCGCTGCGCGGCTTGGCCCGGAAGCATGGCGTCGTCCCCGACGACCTGTCCGCATTCGCCGTCGATCTACGGGACCGGCTGGACAAGCTGGACGGATCGGCGCGGGGATTGTCCGATCTCGAGGCCGCGCTGACCGCCGCGCAGGCCGACTACGACGTGGCGGCGGCCAAGCTGTCGGAGTTGCGACGCGAGGGGGCGGCACGGCTGGACGTCGCGATGGCAGGCGAGCTGGCCCCCCTGAAGATGGAACGCGCCGTCTTCACGACCCTGGTGGAGCCCGCCGATCCCGGCCCGGAAGGGACGGAAACGGTCACGTTCCAAGTCGCCACGAATCCGGGCGCGCCGTCGGGTCCGTTGTCGAAGATCGCGTCGGGGGGCGAGTTGTCGCGCTTCCTGCTAGCCCTGAAGGTTTGCCTGACGGGCGGGGACCGTGCGCGGACCCTGATCTTCGACGAGATCGACCGAGGCGTGGGCGGAGCCACGGCCGACGCGGTGGGGCGCCGCCTGAAGGCGCTGGCCGACGGAGGGCAGGTGCTTGTCGTCACCCACTCGCCGCAGGTCGCCGCCCTGGGGGCGCATCACTGGCGGGTCGAGAAGCGGGTGGAGGGTGAGATCACGCTGAGTCGCGTGGTGCCCGTCGCGCGACGCGACCGCATCGACGAGATCGCGCGCATGCTGTCGGGTGACAGCGTCACCGATGCCGCACGCGCCGCGGCGGAGGCGTTGCTGGACGCCGCTTGAGGGCGACGGGCCGGCCCCCTAGGCTTCCCCCGTGTCCGATGGCGTCCAACCCCGCACCGCACTGATTCCCGCCCGCCTGCGGGCGGCCTGGGACCTGGTGCGGGACCGTGGGCCGAACCAAGTCCAGTTTTGGTTGATCGCCTTGGGGATCGGCATCGCCAGCGGATATGTCGCCGTGGGGTTCATGACGGCCATCCGCACGCTTCAGACGTTCCTGTACGGGACGGAAGATCCCCGCAACCTGCACAGCTTCGCCGCCACCTTGCCTTGGTGGTGGATCCTTCTGTTGCCCGCCATCGGGGGCCTCGTCGTCGGGTTCGTCCTGAATCGTTTCACCCCCGATGGACGGGTTCGCGGCGTCGCAGAGGTGATCGAGGGGGCCGCGCTGCGGGAGGGGCGGGTCGAGCAGCGCGCGGGCCTCGCGTCCATCGCGGCATCGCTGATAACCCTGTCTTCGGGTGGTTCGTCCGGGCGGGAGGGGCCGGTCGTCCATATGACCGGTCTGATCGCGGGCTGGGTGTCGAACCGCATCAACGCCGATGGCGTGACGGGGCGCGAGATCCTGGGCTGCGCCGTTGCCGCCGCGGTGGCGGCCAGCTTTAACGCGCCCTTGGCCGGAGCGTTGTTCGCCCTGGAGGTGGTGCTTCGACATTTCGCGGTACACGCATTGGCCCCGATCACGATCGCCGCCGCCTCGGGGTCGGTCATCAGCCGGGTGCATTTCGGCGACGTGACCGAATTCACGCTGCCCGAACCGGGGGCGCTGGCCTTCTATGCCGAATTGCCGGCCTTCGTTCTGCTGGGCCTGACCTGCGGACTGGTCGCGGTGGCACTGATGCGGTCGATCTTCCTGGTGGAAGACGTGGCGACCGCGATGCAATCGCGGTTCGACATTCCCGCCGTGCTGCGACCCGCGCTGTCGGGCCTGCTCCTCGGGGGCATGGCGATCTGGTTTCCGCACATTATCGGGGTCGGGTACGAAACGACCTCCGATGCGCTGTCCGGGGATCTGCTGTGGCACGAGGCAATCGTCTTCGCCGTGCTGAAGGTCGCGGCCGTGTCGATCACGATGGGGGGGCGCATGGGTGGCGGCGTCTTCTCGCCCGCATTGATGGTGGGAGCGTTGACGGGGCTGGCCTTCGGCGGCGTGGCGACGGCCCTCCTGCCGGAGATCTCGGGTGCGGAGACGCTATACGCGCTGGCGGGGATGGGCGCCGTGGCCGCGGGCGTGCTCGGTGCGCCGATCTCAACGACGCTGATCGTGTTCGAGTTGACGGGGGACTGGCAGACCGGGCTGGCGGTGATGGTGACCGTGTCGATCGCATCTGCCCTCGCGTCGCGCTTGGTGGATCGATCGTTCTTCCTGACCCAGTTGGAGCGGCGCGGCGTGCATCTGGCTGCCGGACCGCAACGCTACCTGCTGTCGACGATTCGGGTGTCGTCGATCATGCGCGCGCCGGAACACCCGCGATCCCCCGCGGCGGACGCGATCCGCCGCGCCTTGAACGACGGGCGGTTCGTGGCACCGAGCGACACCCTGGAGAAGGCGATGCCGATGTTCGAGCAGGGCGGCGTCGAGTTCGTGACCGTCGCCCGTTTGAAGGACGAGGCCGCCCCGGAGATCGTCGGCGTCGTGCTTCACGTCGATGCCCTGCGCGTGTTCAGTCGTGCCCTTGCGGAAACGGCGGCAGAGGAACACGCCTGACGGAACCCGGCACATCCGCCGAGTGGTCGGACCCTTGGCGCTGGGCATGGCGTGTCCGGCTGATATCGCAGCACCCGCCTCGCGCTTCCAAGCCATCGCGCCTCGGAGTGTCGATCTCATGCCCGGCAGCGCGTGGTCGGTTGCCTTCCGCGGTCCGGCGAGCGCGAGCGGTATGGAACGCACCTAGCGGAACGGCACATCATTCGTTGAAGGCGTCCGATCGGTCCAACCACGCCCCCGGCTCCGTCCAGCCTCGTTCCACCGCATCCAGGCGAGCGGCGCGGGGTGGGTGCGTTTCGGACCCGCGAACGGCGAAGTCCCGCCAAAGCTCCTGTGCCTGGGGCAAGCGCGCGCCCATGCGTCGCAGGACTGCACCGGCGCGGGCATCCGCGAACAGTTCGGCGGCGTGGCCCCTGCGGACCGGCCCCCGGGTATCGCCCGCGACATGATGGCCGATCTCGTGCGCGACCACCGCGATCAACGGCCATCGGTCGCCTTCGGGGCGGGTCAGCATCCCCTGCACCCAGAGCGGGTTGAACCCGATCCACGCGGCGTCGTCCCGACGATAGGCGACGGCGTTCGTGACCCAGGTCTTCGCTTCCAATCGGACGGGTTCGTCCATCGGCATGACGGTCAGCACGGCATCGGCGACGGCGCGGACGTCCGCCTCGATCCGGGTCAACTCCCCCTGCGCGATCAATTGCGCCGAGGCGGCGGTGCCCGAACCCGCGACGAGGACGACCAGGATCAGCGCCCGCAGGCCCGTCACCCCGGTCGCGTCGCGTTCCGGACACCGGCCAGCGCAGCCTGCAGCGTGTCGCGGAGGGCGCGACGCTCCTCCGGTGTCAGGAACGCGCCGATCTCGACGGGGCGGGGCCCACCCTGCAGTGTGAGGTAGTCTTCCACTGGGCCGTCCTCGTGCGACATCTCCACCCGGACCCAGTAGGGATTGGCACGCCAATCCCGGATCCGACCGTCGGGGTCCCTCCGCGTCAGATGCGCCTCGCGCGGGGTCAGTTCGAACGTCTCCTCGATCGAACGGTCGCGCCAAGACCGCTTCAGTCCCAGCCACAACAGTCCCAACGTGCCGATCGCGAAGGGCAGGATCCCCCACAACGCCGCGGTGCCGATCAACCCCAGCAAGGGAATGCACAGCATCGCGAAGCTGACGCCGATCATGCCGACGAAGCCTTCCGGCGTCAGGCTGGAATGGGGCCAAAGACGGATGGTCAGACGGTCGTCCGTCCCGCCTGACGAAAAGGCCCCGGGCGATGCCGGGGCCTGGTCTGGTTCGATGATCCGAAAGGGCATCGGACCTATCGTCGGGCCCCGTCCACGGCCGCGCTAGCCGGGGCGTCCGCATGGGGATGCCTATCCCAGATCTCCTTGGTGGGGAGCTGCTCGAACGTGTGCTCGGGCGGCGGGTTCGGCAGGATCCATTCCAGCGTATCAGCGTGCTCGCCCCAATAGGCCGGCTCCGACACCTTGCGCCCGAACCACACGGTGTAGGCGACGATCCCGATGAAGAACAGGAACGAGGCGAAGGACAGGAACGCACCCCAGGACGATACGTAATGCCACAGCGCGAAGGCATCCGGATAGTCGATGTAGCGGCGCGGCATGCCCTGACGGCCCAGGAAGTGCTGGGGGAAGAAGGTCAGGTTTGCGCCAATAAAGAACACCCAGAAGTGCACCTTGCCGGCCCATTCGGGATACTGTCGCCCCGACATCTTGCCGATCCAATAGTAGATGCCCGCGAAGATGCCGAACACGGCGCCCAGCGACATCACGTAGTGGAAGTGCGCGACCACATAGTACGTGTCGTGATACGCCCGGTCGATGCCGGCCTGAGACAACACGATGCCGGTCACGCCGCCCAGGGTGAACAGGAAGATGAACCCCATGGCGAACAGCATGGGCGTCTTGAACTCGATCGAGCCGCCCCACATCGTCGCGATCCACGAGAAGATCTTCACCCCCGTCGGCACCGCGATGATCATGGTCGCCACCATGAAGTAGGCCTGCTGCGTCAGCGACATGCCCACAGTGTACATGTGGTGCGCCCAGACCACGAACCCCAGGCCGCCGATCGCGACCATGGCGTAGACCATCGGCAGGTAGCCGAAGATCGGCTTCTTGGAGAACGTGCTGACCACGTGGCTGATGATGCCGAAGGCGGGAAGGATGACGATGTAGACCTCCGGATGGCCGAAGAACCATAGGATGTGCTGGTACAGCACCGGGTCGCCGCCACCCGCCGGGTCGAAGAAGGTCGTCCCGAAGTTGCGGTCCGTCAGCAGCATGGTGATCGCGCCGGCCAGCACGGGCAGGGCCAGCAGGATCAGCCAGGCGGTCACGAAGATCGACCACGCGAACAACGGCACCTTGTGCAGCGTCATGCCCGGCGCACGCATGTTCAGGAACGTCGTGATGATGTTGATCGCGCCCAGGATCGACGACGCGCCCGACACGTGGACCGCGAAGATCGCGATGTCGGTCGAGAAGCCGGCCTCCGTCGTGGACAGGGGCGGATACAGGACCCAACCGATGCCCGACCCGTTCTGTCCGTTGCCGCCTGGCACGAACAACGACAGGACCGCGAGCGCGGTGCCGGCCGCGAACAGCCAGAAGGACAGATTGTTCAGCCGCGGGAACGCCATGTCCGGCGCGCCGATATGCAGCGGCATGAAGTAGTTGCCGAATCCGCCGAACAGCGCGGGGATGACGATGAAGAACATCATCGTGATGCCGTGACCCGTGATCAGCACGTTCCACAGATGGCCGTTGGGCGTACATTCCCCTGCGGCGGCAGCCGTCAGGCGCGCGCCTTCCATGCACATGTACTGCACGCCCGGATCCATCAATTCCAAGCGCATGTAGACGGTCATCGCGACGCTGATGAAGCCCGCGAACCCCGACACCAGCAGGTACAGGATCCCGATGTCCTTGTGGTTCGTGGACATGAACCACCGGGTGAAGAAGCCGGGCTTCTCATGATGGTCGTGGCCCGTGATGGCGGCGTCAGCCATGCGGTCGCTCCGTCGTGGTTGGTCTGGTGGCGGTGAGACGCAAACGCACCCCTCCCGGTTGCGGGGGTTCTAGCGGGGCCGCCCGGGCAGGGCAACGCGCGGCGGGCGGGAAAATCGTCGCAGTCAGAGGGTAGTGCGGCGCAGCGGCTCCAACGCGCGGGCCTCCGCCGGAATGCGCACGAGGGCGAGGAACGCTAGGTTCGCGACACCGAACACCACGGCGATCCAGGGCAATCCCAGGACCATGGGCGCGACCACCATCTCGGCACAGACGACGGCATAGTTGGGGTGGCGCATGAACCGGAACGGCCCCTGGCGCACGACCCCCGCGCCGGGGTTTGCGGGCACGATGATTCGTGTGGTCCAGCGCGGCCCGAGCGTCGCCAGGACCCAGATGCGCAAGCCCTGCAACACGACGAAGGCGGCCAGCCATCCCAGATGGATGGGCGCGTTCCAACCCCAGATGCCCATCGCCCCGATCCACGCCGTGTGGAGCGCCACGACCACGGGGTAGTGACCGGCCCCATGCTCGACCGCGCCCGTGGCCATCAGGCGCGCGGTGTTGCGCCTGGCGAGGAACAGTTCGCCCAACCGTTGCAGCACGAGGAACGCCAGGAATGCCGCCGCCGCCATCACGCCGCGAATTCCACGGGCGTGAACGCGGCGGAGAAGCCCGGACCGAGGGCGGTCGTCATGCAACGCCCCGTCACGCCCGTCCGACGGGCCGCGTCCAGCACGAACAGGACGGTGGGCGCGGACATGTTGCCATGGCGGCGCAGAACGTCGCGTTCCAGGTCCAGTGCCCCCTGTCCGAGTTCCAGGGCCGTCTCCAGCGCGGCGATCACCTTCGCGCCGCCGGGGTGACAGATCAAACGGTCGACATCGTCGCGCTTCCGCCCCATCGCGGCGAAGGCGGCATCGCGGGCGTCCGCCATGTGGCGGGCGGCGAAATCGGGGATCGACCGATCGAAGATGACGCCCAGCCCCTCGTCGTCGACGTCCCAACCCATGATGTCGAGCGTGTCGGACCACCGATGCTGCGCGCCGGGGGCGCAGGTCATCGCACCGTCGCCGGTGGTCAGGCAGGCCGCCGCCGCGCCGTCGCCGAACAGCACCGTCGCGATGATGTCGGCCTTCTGCAAGCGGTCGGTCCGGAACGAGGTCGTGCAGGCCTCCACCACGACCAGCAGGACCTTGCTCCCGGGCGCGCCGCGCGCCAACTGGGCCGCGATCGACAAGCCGGACGCACCGCCCGCGCAGCCCAGGCCGAAGACCGGCACGCGCAGGACGTCGGCACGCAGGCCCAACTCGTCGGCGGCCACCGCTTCGAGGGTGGGGGTGGCGATGCCCGTGGAGCTGACGGTCACGACGACGTCCACGTCCGATCCATGCCAGCCGGCCTCGTCCAGGGCCCGGGTCGCGGCGGCCCGGAACAGGGCCAGGCAGCCGTCGTGCCATGCCCGGTTGCGTTCGGCCCATCCTACGCTGCGATCGTTGAACCATTCGAACGGCACGACCGATTGCCGCCGTTCGATCCCGGCGGAAGCGAAGGTGGACAGCAAGCGCGCGAACTGCGGATAGCGAGGGCCCAATACCTCCTGCGCGCGGCGGCCGACGATGTCCTGCGGCAGGTCGTACGGCGCGGTCTGGGTGGAAAGGCCCCGGATGGCCACGGGTCGCTCCATGTCTGCCCCCCGGACGCTGGACGATGCGAGTGGATACGGCACATGGGCCGGCGGAGGGGCGGATCAAGCCGATCGGGGGGTATGCGACCGTTACGTCAGCCGGGGCGGAACGGGGATGTCCGCTTCAGGGCGGCATCCAGATCGTCCATCGTCACGGGCAGGCCCAGATCGACCAGCGACGTGACGCCGTGCCCCGTGATCCCGCAGGGGACGATGCCGTCGAAGTGGGACAGATCCGGTTCGACGTTAATCGAAAGGCCGTGAAAGCTGACCCAGCGGCGCAGGCGGATGCCGATGGCGGCGATCTTGTCCTCCCGCGGGGTGCCGTCGGGCAGGGGGGGCTTGTCGGGGCGGGTCACCCAGACGCCAACGCGACCGTCGCGCACGACCCCACGGACGCCGAACTCGGCCAGGGCGTCGATCACCCATCCCTCCAATGTCTGCACGAAGGCGCGGACGTCACGACCTCGGAGGCCAACGTCCAGCATCGCATAGACGACCCGCTGTCCCGGACCGTGATACGTGTACTGGCCTCCCCGGCGGGCCTGGTGGACCGGGAAGCGATCGGGGTCGCGCAGGTCCGCCACGTTCGCCGACGTGCCGGCGGTGTACATCGGCGGATGTTCCAACAGCCAGACGGCTTCACCGGCCGTGCCGTCCAGGATGCCCGCCACCCGCGCCTCCATCTCCGCCAGGGCGGTGGCATAGGCGACTGGCGCGGTCGACGTGATCCATTCCAGTGCCGCAATGGCGCGGGGGGCGGCGTTCATGGGGCTAGGCTTGGGCACCCAGGGCGCGGAAATCAAGACGTGACGCGGTGGTTCCTAGGACAGGTCTGGCCGTTGCCCGTAAGCCCTGTCCCCGTATGGGAGTAACGGATCCTCGGCACCCAGGTCGCTCGAACGCTCCGCCGCACCCATCGCGCTCCGGATCGCCCGCGGGTTGGGCCATAGATCGACGTTTCACCCTTGAGCAGGACCCGACCCCCGGATACAGGGAGCGGGCCTTCGGTTACGCGGTCGTGGCGGAATTGGTAGACGCGCAGCGTTGAGGTCGCTGTGGGGTAACACCCGTGGGGGTTCGAGTCCCCCCGACCGCACCAGGGTCCCTGCCATGCCCGAGATGGACGGCCGATCGGCCGTCATCGAAGCGTGTCATCCCGAACAGCACGCGGACCGTTTCGGGGCAGGGGCGTTCGCGGCCTTGCAGGTCGCGCGCAGCGGTTGCAGGTGCATCGTCCATCCATCGACATCACGCATGAGCGCGACCCCATATCGCATCACCCCCCGCGTACCATGTTCGACCACGAGGGGCGCTTCCGCCAGGGCCGGCATCCGGTCGACGGCTTCCGCCACGATGCCCGATAGCTTGGCGGCCGTCATGGGATCGCCGCCGCAGCCGTCGAGGATTTCGACCACCGCCTCCTCCCAATGGTGCAGGCCCCGACCGCAATCGAGGGAAGCATAGCGCGCCAGCTTGACCTCGGTCACGTGATAGCCTGCCCGCAAGGCGTGCCCGTCGACCACGATGCGGACCGGGAGGGCAGGTGCGCCAGTCAGGGCCGCGATCAATTCGACCGGGGTGATCATGTCGCGTCCTCCCGCACGAGTGACACGCCCCGGCAGCATTCCGCGGTCAGGTAGGCCAACGCACCCTTCAGTACGGCGAAATCGGCGCGATTGACCGTCGTCCTGCCATGACCCTCCTGCAGGACGAGCCCGGCCTCCGTCAGCTTGCGGAGGTGATGCGCGAGGGTCGACGGGGGCAGTCCGACATGCTGCGCGATGGCACCCACCGTCAGGCCGTCGCATCCGGCGCGGACCAGGAGGCGGAAGATGGAAAGGCGCGCTTCGTGCCCCAGGGCCGTCAAAGCGCGCGCGACGAGGGCTGGATCGAACATACACGACTAGAAGTCTAGTTTTGTCGTCGAGTCAATCGCCGTTGTCATGTCGGATGCGGGAGCCGTCGCCAGCCGGGGCGGTTCCGGGTCAGGTCGATCGTGCCGTGGCGATCGGGCACGAGGGACAGCGTGGCGTCGCGCAGCACCTCGATTCCCTCCTCGGCGTTCTTGGGAAGGGCGCCGCCGTCGAGGGGGCGGCCGAAGATCACGTGATAGGGCTGCACGTCCTTGTTCAACGTCTCGTGGAACAGGGTGATGTCGCGAAGGGTGGGGTGGAACGCGTCGAACGCGTAGAACATCGCCGAGTTGCGTGCGCGGATGTGGACCGGCACCACGGGCAGGGCGTTCTTGCGCGCGATCATCGCAGCGGACGCCATCCAGGGGCGTTCGTGCAGTCGCAGGCCGCGTCGCTTGGCCAAGCGGCCCGCGGGGAAGATCACGCCCAGCCGCCGCGCGTCGAGGGCCCGCCGCGTGGCCTGCATCGTTTCGCGAGTCTTGGATACGCTGCGGCGGTCCGCGCGCCATTCGACGGGGACCACGATGTCGGCGAACTGCGGCAGAACGCGCAGGATGTCGCTGTTGGCGTAGTAGAACGGATCCGGGCGCAGGCGGGTCAGGATATCGTGCAGGACGATCCCATCGGCGATGCCGGTCGGGTGGTTCGCCACGATCAGGGCGGGCCCCGACGCGGGAACGTGATCCAGCCCGTCGAAGGTCACGCGCCGTGCGATGCGCCGCGCAAGGTCAGCCATGATGGCGGGCACGTCCTGATCGACGTAATGGGTCCCGATCTCGACCGACCGTTCGTAGGCCAGCATGCGGCCCAGGACGATCCAGGCGGCGCGGGCGGTCAGGGTGGGCCGGAACAGCCAGGGCGCGCGTTCGGCGATCAGCGGGTCGAGTCGGTCGCGCATGTCGCCTTTCCATGGCTGCGCGGCACGATGCTGCTGCGGGGGCCGCCGGTGATGCATCTATGGGCAAGCAGCGAACGGTTCCACCGGAATCTGATCGGGGGCGCCCGTGCGCCATCGTCCGCGCGGGGTTCGCACCCGACACGGCGGGTGCTAGCTGCACGGCCAAAGGAGCCTGCCCGATGCGCGACGCCACCCCTGCCCAGACGAAGACCCATCTGAAGGACTACGCCACCGTCCCGGTCACGGTCACGCATGTCGATCTGGCCTTCCGCCTGGACCCGCAGGCCACCCGCGTCAGGGCCACCCTGACCTGCCGGCGGCAGGGTCCGGGGCCGATGGTGCTGGACGGGGAGGGGCTGCGCACGCTGTCGGTCGAACTGGACGGGATGCGCCTGCCGCACGACGACCTGATCGACGGCGATCGCATGACGATCGCGGATGCACCCGACGGTTTCGTCCTGCGCACGGAGGTCGAGATCGCGCCTGACCGCAACACCGCGCTGTCGGGCCTGTACATGTCGAACGGCATGTACTGCACCCAATGCGAAGCCGAGGGGTTCCGTCGCATCACCTGGATGCTGGACCGACCGGACGTGATGGCGACCTACGACGTGGCGATCGACGCGGATCTGCCGGTGCTGTTGTCCAACGGGGACGAGGGCGCACGGGGGCGGTGGCACGACCCGTGTCCCAAGCCGACCTATCTGTTCGCGCTGGTGGCGGGGAACCTGGTCGCCGCGTCCGACCGGTTCACGACGATGGAGGGGCGGGACGTCGCGCTGAACCTGTGGGTCCGTCCGGGGGACGATGGGCGGACGGCATACGCACTGGACGCCCTGAAGCGGAGCATGGCCTGGGACGAGCGGGTCTATGGGCGGGCCTACGACCTGTCGGTGTTTAACGTGGTCGCGGTGGACGACTTCAACATGGGCGCGATGGAGAACAAGGGGCTGAACGTCTTCAACAGCCGCTACGTCCTGGCCAGCCCGGACACGGCGACCGATGCGGATTACGCCAACATCGAACGGATCGTGGCGCACGAATACTTCCACAACTGGACGGGTAACCGGATCACCTGCCGGGACTGGTTCCAGCTGTGCCTGAAGGAGGGGCTGACGGTGTTCCGCGACCAGTCGTTCATGGCTGACATGCGTTCGGAGGCCGTGCAGCGGATCGGGGACGTCCTGGCGCTGCGGGCCCGGCAATTCCGAGAGGATGCGGGGCCGCTGGCGCACCCGGTGCGACCGGAATCGTTCATCGAGATCAACAACTTCTATACCGCCACCATCTACGAGAAGGGGGCGGAGCTGATCCGGATGCTGCGCTCGATCGTGGGGCCGGACGGGTACGACCTAGGCGTTCAGCTCTACTTCGAGCGGCACGACGGCACGGCGGCCACGATTGAGGATTGGCTGCACTGCTTCGAGGAGGCGTGCGCCACGGATCTGTCGCAGTTCAAGCTGTGGTATTCTCAGGCCGGGACGCCCACCGTCACGATCCGGCAGGACTGGGCGGACGGGGACTATACCCTGACGCTGCGCCAGCACGTGCCCGACACGCCAGGGCAGACCGGAAAATCTCCGATGCCGATCCCGTTGGCCTTCGGCCTGTTGGGAGCGGACGGCACCGAGATCGCGGCGACGCGCCTGCACGTTCTGGACGTGCCGGAGGCCGTGCTTCGGTTCCAGACCCCGGAGCGGCCAGTCCTGTCAATGCTGCGCGGCTTCAGTGCGCCCGTGCATCTGGACATCGACCTGACGGAAGGGGACCGACTGACTCTGCTGGCCCACGACACGGACCCTTTCGTCCGTTGGGAGGCCGGGCGGATGCTGGCGAAGGACCGCCTGATGCGCATGGTCCGCGACCGGACCGCGCCCGGTGCCGCTTGGCTGGACGCGGTGCATGCCCTGGCCACCGACGAGACCACCGATCCGGCGTTCCGTTCCTTGGCGTTGGGCCTGCCGTCGGAGGACGATCTGGCCGGATCGCTGCACGATGCGGGCGTGGTTCCGGATCCGGCGATCATTTACGCCGCGCGGGAGGATGCGCATGCCGCCCTGGCGCGACGGCTGGCGGACGACCTGCCGCGCCTGCGGGCGGGGGTGGCCACGCCCGGACCCTATGTCCCGGAGGCCGCGGATGCCGGGAAGCGCGCCCTGGCGGCGACCCTTCTGCGGTTGCAGACGCGCCTGGACGACGGGAACGCGGCACGCGGCGCGTACGCGGCGGCGGACAACATGACCGACCGGATGGCCGCCTTCGCGTGCCTGCTGGAGGCGGGCGACGACGACGTCGCGGCGGCGTTCGAGGAGGATTGGAAGCACGACCGTCTGGTCATGGACAAGTGGTTCGCCGCCCGCGTGTCCCATGCCCCACCCGCGCGGGCGGTCGACGTCGCGGACCTGCTGACGCGGCATCCCGACTTCGACCCGTCGAACCCGAACCGCTTCCGCGCGGTGATCGGGGGCCTGGTCGGGGGCAATCCCGCCGGCTTCCACGACGCTTCGGGGCGCGGATACGACTTCGTGGCGGACTGGCTGATCCAGATGGATCGGTCGAACCCCCAGACGGCCGCGCGCATGTCCGCCGCGTTCGAGACGTGGCGGCGGTACGACGCGGATCGCCAGGCGTTGATGCGCGCCGCGCTGGGGCGGATGCGGGATCGCGCCACGAGCCGCGACACGGCGGAGATGGTCGGACGGATGCTGGAATAGCGGCGTCGGCCCATGCTGCGGTGCGGCGAAGAGATCGTCGTTCGGGGTCGATCGGGGGGCTCCGTAAGCAGGAGTCTGACCGGGAGCGTCGTGGCACGCAAGTCGGGTTCCGGGCCATGGGAACAAGGACCGGGCGAGTGCTTCCCGAACGGGTCGGGCGTGGCGGGGCGTGCGAAAAGGGCGGGGCGGACGGGGTCTGCTGCGCGTCTGCCCTGCGTCTGCTCCGCGTCGGACACCGTCGCGGCGATGCGATCGCCGTCCGTGGGGGAGATAAGTGGTGCCCGGGGGCGGAATCGAACCACCGACACGCGGATTTTCAATCCGCTGCTCTACCCCTGAGCTACCCGGGCACGGGTTCGACGGGCCAACGCCCGTCCGGGGTGCGGGTGCATTAGGTCAGGTCGCCGACGGGTGCAAGGGTGGCGCGCGCATCGCGGCTGCGATCGACATGCAGCGTGTCCAGCCCGTGGAAGTGATAAACGTCGGCGTAGCTCGTGCGCGTGGAGATCGTCAGGTCGGGGCAGCGACGGACGAGAGCGTCCAGGCCCACACGGATCTCCATCCGCGCCAGGGCAGCGCCGAGGCAGAAGTGGATGCCGCCGCCGAACCCCAAATGCGCGGGCGCGTCGGGAAAGCGGTCGGGGCGAAGGGTCGCCGGATCGGGATAGACCGCGGGGTCGCGGTTCGCGGCGCCCAGCAGCAGGCCGACCTGATCGCCCCGCGCGAAGCGATGGCCGAAGACCTCCACGTCCTCGGTAGCGTAACGCGTGAACATGTGGAGGGGCGGGTCGATGCGCATTACCTCCTCGACCAGGGGGGCGTCGATCGGGCGTCCCAACAGCCCGGTGCGGTGCAGGGCCAGGGTCGCGTTGCCGAGCGTGTGGACGGTCGCCTCGTGCCCCGCGTTCAGCAGGAGGATGCAGGTCGCCACCGTTTCGGGCCTGGTCAGGACGCCGTCGGCTTCCACCTCCAGCAGGCGCGTCAGCAGATCGTCGGCGGGGGCCGTGCGCTTGGCCGCGATCACCCGCTCGAGATAGTCCGCGAACTCGGCCGCCGCCGCGGCGGCCCCGCGTTCCGCCTCCACCGTGCGGGCGGCCATGTACATGCGGACCATGTCGTTGGACCAGCGCAGGAGGTCGGGGCCGTCGTCCTCCGGCACGCCGAGCAGGCGGGCGATGACGCGGACGGGCAGGGGGCGGGCGAAGGCGTCGAGCAGGTCGAACGGACCGGACGGGAACGCGTCGATCAACGCGTCGGCCAGGGCGGCGATCTCGGGTTCCAGTCGCGCGATGCGGGCGGAGGTGAAGGCGCGGAGCACTTGGGCCCGCAGGCGGGTATGCGCGGGTGGTTCGAGTTGCAGCAGCGAGTGATCCTCGACCGACCAAAAGGCGCGCTGGTGGTCCGGCCGGTCGGGGGGGAACGGATCCTCGCGCCCGAAGCGCTTGTCGCGGAGCAGGGCGGCCACGGTCGCATGGCCCGCCGCAACGGGCATCCCGTAATCCGACCAGAACGCCAGATCCCCGGCCACCCGGAGGCGATCGTAGAAGGGATAGGGGTCCTGGACGAAGGCGGGATCGGTCGGGGACTGGTCGAAGGCCCGCACGGTCAGGCGGCGGCCAGCGCCCGGACGATGGGCAGGAAGTCGTCCGCCGTAAGGCTGGCGCCGCCCACGAGGGCGCCGTCCACGTTGGTCAACGCGAACAGTTCCGCCGCATTAGATGCTTTTACGGAGCCGCCGTACAGCAGCGCCATGTCGGCCCCGTCGGGGACGACGTCCACGATCCAGCCGCGCAGGGCGTCGTGGACCTCCGCCACCTGGTCGGGCGAGGCGACCTTTCCCGTGCCGATGGCCCAGACGGGTTCGTAGGCGATCACGGTGTTGCCCGCATGGGCCCCGTCGGGAAGCGAGCCGTTCAGCTGCGCTTCGAGGATGGCGAGGGTGTCGCCGGCCTCGCGCTGGTCGAGCGTTTCGCCGATGCACAGGATGGCGGTCAGCCCGGCATCGTGCGCCGCCCGGGCCTGTGCGGCGACGTCCGCGTCGGATTCGCCGTGGTCGGCGCGGCGCTCGGAATGGCCCACGATGCAATAGGACGCGCCGGCATCCGCCAGCATCGCGGCGGACAGGTCGCCCGTATGCGCCCCCTTCGCCGCCGGATGGCAGGTCTGGCCGCCGGTCGCCAGGCCGGACAGGTCCGACGCCACCGCCAGCAGCGTCGCGGGGGGGCACAGGACGGCGTGGACCCCGTCCGTCGCGCCGGCCGCGATGGCGCGCGCCTGTTCCAGATCGGCGCGCAAGCCGTTCATCTTCCAGTTCCCGGCGGCGATCTTGCGTGGCATGGCGTCCCTTCCCGTCGTTCGCGACGGGCTTAGCACATCACGACGGGGTGCCCAGGCTTTCGTCGAACTTGATCGACTCCCCGCAGCCGCAGGCGTCCACCACGTTCGGGTTGCGGAACTTGAACCCCGATTCGAGCAGCGACGTCTCGTAGTCGATCTGCGTGCCGAACAGGAACATCTGCGCCATGGGGGCGATCAGGACGCGCGCTTCGCCCACCTCCACGACCTCGTCGTGGGGCTGGGCTTCGGGGACGTAGTCCATGGTGTATTCCATTCCCGCGCAGCCGCCCTTCTTCACGCCCAGACGCAGGCCATAGGCATCCGACCGGCGCATCAGCCGAGTGATCTGCGCGGCGGCGGCGTCGGTGACGGTCACGGGGGGCTGGCCGGGTATGGCGAACATGGGCGCGCTCCTTCGGTTCCCTACCTAGGGTCGGGCGGCCTCGCGCTCAAGCGGCTTCGGCGGCGGCGGGATCGGGGAAGATGCGCGCGTCGCCGTCGCCCTCCATGTCCGCGAGGCGGCCGATCAGGCGCTCGCGCACCGCGCACGACACCGCCCAGGAGTTGTTCGGGTCCGTGCACGGCACGTAGAACCAGACGTCGATCCCGAACACGTCCTGCCCGGTCACGTCCATCTTGACCGAGTCGAAGTCACCGAAGAACTCGGCGTGATCTTCGTCCTCCGACACCTCCCGCGCGACGTCGACGAAGGCGTCGCGCACGGCGTCGAGGTCGATGGCGGGGCGCAGCTTGAACTTGAGGATGCGCAGCATGGACGGATCCTCGATCGACCAGTTCTCGAACGGCTCGGAGATGAACTCCTCCACCGGGACGATCAGCCGGGTGCTGTCCCAGTTGCGCAGCTGCACGTAGGTCATCTGGATGCGCTCCACGTAGCACAGCTCACCCTTGTACATGATCCGGTCGCCGACGCGGGCGGACTGGTTCATCGCGATCTGCAGGCTGGCGATGATGTTGCCCAGGACGCGGCGGGCGGCGAAGCCCAGGATGATGGTCAGCGCGCTGGCGGAGGCCAGGATCGACAGGCCCACGCCGCGGAACACGTCGGCCGTGGACAGCACGATGCCCGCGCCGATCAGGAACACGAGGATCGTCAGGATGCGCCGGGTCGCGTTGATCTTCGTGGCCGTCGAGCGCGCCTCCTGCTGCTCGGCCACGGTCAGGTCGATGTCGTCGCCCGGCGATACGAGGTTGTCGAGCACCGCGTCGAGAACGCCGATCACGACCATAAGCGTCGCGGTCACGTAGCCGATCGCGATCAGGGGCGACAGGACCGTGTCGATCTGGCCCGAGAAGACGAAGAGCTGCCGGGACACGACCGCGACCAGGGTGGTGACGGCGGCGATCACCGCGGGCCATTTCAACGCATGCGTGACGCCGCGCACCATGCCGTTGTCGGAGGACGTCCGGATCCAGGCGAACAGGCGGGCCGTGAACCAACCCAGCACCCCCGCGATGACCACCAGGAGCGGCAGGCCGATCCATTCCCACCACATCAGGCTGGCCGGCCCCTGCGCGAGCAGGATCGCGGGAAGCTTCGATTCGAACGCGGATGGCCCGTAGGCGCGGTACATGGCGGGGATGTCGGCCACCGTTTCGCGGGGGAAGACCCAGACGGGGTCCGCGTCCTCGCCCGGCTTGACGCGGTTCAGCCGGATCGCACCGGGCACGGGGTCGAGATCGAGCTCGCGGATGAGGAACGAGCGCCGCGGATCGCCCGCCGTCGCCTGCGATTGGCCGCCGAGGGGCTGGAGCCCGTCGGGGCGGTCGTTCAGGCTGGACCAGTCGAGGACGGCCTTCCGTTCTATCACCGAATGAAGCTGCGCGGCCAGGATCGGCCCTTCCCCCGCCTGCGCGGCGTCGTCGAGATCCGACAGGTCGAGCGCGTGGGCCGCATCGTCCCAGCGCCCTTCGTCCGCCGCAACGAGGAAGCTTTCCAGGGTGCTGCGCGGGGTGCGCAGGTCCATCGCGTCCGGGCGTTCGCCCAGGCCGCCGTTCAGCCCGTCGATGTCGAAGAACGGGTCCTGCGCCGTGGCGGGCAGGGCGACCATGGCGAGGAGGACGAAGACGAACGCGCGGATGTATCGGGTCATGTCGGCCCAACGTCAGATCGTCGCACCCCGTTCCCCCCCGGGGGGGGAACGGCCCGGTCCGCGTGATCGGCCTTACATGAAGCCCAGTTCCAGCCGTGCCTCGTCGGACATCATCTCCATCCCCCAGGGGGGGTCCCAGGTCAGATCGACGTCGACGGACTTGACGCCCGGCAGGGGTTCGACCGCGTCGGCGACCCAGCCCGGCATCTCGCCCGCGACCGGGCAGCCGGGGGCGGTCAGCGTCATGACGATGCCGACCTCGTTCTCAGGCGAGATGTCGATCGTGTAGATCAGGCCGAGGTCGTAGATGTTGACCGGGATCTCCGGGTCGAAGACCGAGCGGCAGGCATCGACCACCTGCTCGTGCAGCGGGTGGTCGGTGGTGGAGGGCCGGATCAGGGGCGCCCCTTCGAGCGGGGCGTCGGTGCCGTGGTCGTCCATGGGAGGGGGTTCCTTCGCGCCGGTATCCGACCGTGAAGGTAAGGATTGCGGCGGCGGCCGTCCAGGGCCGCCGCCGCGTCGCGATCAGAAGCGGTAGTTCAGATTGACGCCGACGGTGGTCGCGTCGCCGTCGATCTGCGTGTCGCCGAAGTCCTCGAACTCGTGGTACAGCACTTCCCCGCCGAGGGAGATGTTGTTCGTCACGAACCGCTCCACGCCCAGGCCTACGAAGTAGCCGTCCGCGTCGCCGATGTTGTCCGTGTCGGCCTTCGCGTAGCCGCCGGTCCCGTAGAGCAGCGTGCGGTCGAGGGCATAGCCCAGGCGCAGGCCCGCGCGCAGGACGCTGTCGATATCGGCGCCGGCATCGGTGCCGTCGCTCAGATCGAGGCCGATATCCGTGCCGTCGTACTGCAGCAGACCGCCGATCACCGTGTTGCCGATCTGGTAGTCGTAGCCGGCGCGCAGACCGAGGAAGCCGCCGTCGCCGTCGATCGAGGAGCTGTCATCGTCGTCGTCGTCGTCATCATCATCGTCGTCGTCGTCCGTGGCGCCGTCGTTGGCGTTGACGTCCAGATAGCCGCCCTGGAGGCCGATGTAGCCGCCGGTCCAGCTGAAGGCCGGCGCGGGCGCCAAGGGGGCCAGCACGGGCTGGACGACCACGGGCTCGACGTTCCCGGCGGTGGCGGTGCCGGCGACCAGCGCGGCAACGGGCAGGGCGATGAATGCAGTACGAAGCATGTTCGGTGTCCTTCTATATCACTCGCGGACGGAGCGTTCGGCCCCGTTCCGCCCCGACCTGTCGTTCCGTCCTCCGGGATGCAAGTGCCGGGACCGTCACGAACCGTTGCAGGCGGTAACCTTACCGGCACCTTCTTGCCGGTCCCGAATCCGTTCCCCGGTCCGGGGGACCGTTGCCAGCGCGGGGCGCAACCGATACCGCGCGGCCGTGACCGACCGTTTCGCCTTTACCCTCCATGCCACGGACGGTTCCGCCCGCACGGGCACGATCCGGACGACGCGGGGCGACATACGTACGCCGGCCTTCATGCCCGTCGGCACCGCCGCCACGGTCAAGGCGATGCTGCCGGAATCGGTGCGCGCCACGGGCGCGGACGTGCTTCTGGGCAACACCTATCACCTGATGCTGCGTCCCACGGCGGAACGCGTCGCCCGGCTGGGCGGGCTGCACCGGTTCATGAACTGGGACGGCCCGATCCTCACGGATTCGGGCGGGTTCCAGGTGATGTCCCTGGCAGGGCTGCGCAAGCTGACCGAGGAGGGCGTGACGTTCCGGTCCCACATCGACGGGGCCCGCCACCGCCTGACCCCGGAGCGCAGCATGGAGATCCAGAGGCTGCTGGGGTCGGACATCGTCATGGCGTTCGACGAATGCCCGTCGCTGCCCGCGGACCGCACGCGCATCGCGGACAGCATGCGGCTGTCGATGCGCTGGGCCCAGCGGTCGCGCGACGCGTTCGGCGACCGGCCTGGCCACGCCCTGTTCGGGATCCAGCAGGGCGGGTTGGAGCCGGACCTGCGCGCGGAATCGGCGGAAGCCCTCCGCGCGATCGGGTTCGACGGCTATGCCGTGGGCGGGCTCGCGGTGGGCGAGGGTCAGGAGGCGATGTTCGGATGCCTCGACCATGCCCCGGATCAGCTGCCGGTGGATCGGCCGCGCTATCTGATGGGGGTGGGCAAGCCGGACGACATCGTCGGCGCGGTCATGCGCGGCATCGACATGATGGACTGCGTCCTGCCTTCGCGGTCCGGCCGCACGGGGCAGGCGTTCACGCGCCACGGGGTCGTCAACATCCGCAACGCCCGGCACGCCGACGATCCGCGCCCGCTCGACGAGGCATGCGACTGTCCCGCCTGCCGCGGCTATTCGCGCGCCTATCTGCATCACGTCGTCCGCTCCCGGGAGATCGTGGGGTCCATGCTGATGACGTGGCACAACCTCCACTACTATCAGTGGATCATGGATGGGATGCGCGACGCGATCGCCGCGGGGACGTTCGCCGCCTGGGAGGCCGACTTCCACGCCACCCGCGCGGCGGGGGACATCGCGCCACTGTGAGCCGGCCCCGCGCGATCCCCCCCATTGCATGCGCCCGCGCGTCCGCACAGTATCGTCCCCGGCCATCCGGTCGCGTGCATTGATACGCAGGCGCGCCGTTCCCAGATGACGGTGAACGGAGGGTCCAAGACGCCGCCATAACGGGGCACAGGACCTTTGCGAAAGGGACGAGAGACATGACGAGCACCATTCACCCCGTTCTGCCGCTTCGCGACATCGTGGTCTTCCCGCACATGATCGTGCCCCTGTTCGTGGGGCGCGAGAAGTCGGTCCGCGCGCTCGAGGAGGTGATGCAGGACGACAAGCAGATCCTGTTGTCCAGCCAGATCGATCCGTCGGTCGACGAGCCGGACTCCGACGGCATCTACCGCATCGGAGTCGTAGCGAACGTCCTGCAGCTGCTGAAGCTGCCCGACGGCACCGTGAAGGTGCTGGTCGAGGGGCGCGGTCGCGTGAAGATCACCCGGTTCCTGGACAACGACACGTTCTTCGAGGCCGAGGCGTCCCCCCTGTCCGAGCAGACGGGCGACAAGGCGACCGTGGACGCGCTGATGCGATCGGTCGCGGAGGAGTTCGAGCGCTACGCCAAGGTGAAGAAGAACATCCCGGAGGAAGCGCTCGGCACCGTGTCCGAGGCGCAGGACCCGGCGAAGCTGGTCGACCTGGTGTCCGGGCATCTGGGCGTCGAGGTCGCGCAGAAGCAGGAACTGCTGGAGATGCTGACCATCTCGGAGCGGTTGGAGAAGGTCTATGGCCTGATGCAGGGGGAGATGTCCGTCCTGCAGGTCGAGAAGCGGATCAAGTCGCGCGTGAAGTCCCAGATGGAGCGCACGCAGCGCGAATATTATCTGAACGAGCAGATGAAGGCGATCCAGAAGGAGCTGGGCGACAACGAGGAGGGCCAGAACGAGGTCGCCGAGCTGGAGCAGCGGATCGAGGAGACGAAGCTGTCCAAGGAGGCCCGCGAAAAGGCCGAGGGCGAGCTGAAGAAGCTGAAGAACATGTCGCCCATGTCAGCCGAGGCGACGGTGGTGCGGAACTACCTCGACTGGATGCTGTCGATCCCGTGGGGCACGAAGTCCCGCGTCAAGAAGGACGTGAAGAAGGCGCAGGAGGTCCTCGACAAGGATCACTACGGCCTCGAGAAGGTGAAGGAGCGGATCGTGGAGTACCTGGCCGTGCAGGCCCGGTCCTCGAAGCTGAAGGGTCCGATCCTGTGCTTGGTCGGCCCCCCGGGCGTGGGCAAGACGTCGCTGGGCAAGTCGGTCGCCCGCGCCACGGGGCGCGAGTTCATCCGCATCAGCCTAGGCGGCGTGCGCGACGAATCCGAGATCCGCGGTCACCGCCGCACGTATATCGGGTCGATGCCTGGCAAGATCATTCAGGCCCTGAAGAAGGCCAAGACCACCAACCCGCTGATCCTGCTCGACGAGATCGACAAGATGGGTCAGGACTTCCGGGGCGACCCGGCGTCGGCGATGCTGGAGGTGCTGGATCCGGAACAGAACGGCACGTTCGTCGACCACTACCTCGAGGTGGAGTACGACCTGTCGAACGTGATGTTTCTGACCACGTCCAACAGCTACAACATGCCGGGTCCCCTGATGGACCGGATGGAGATCATTCCCCTCGCCGGCTATACCGAGGACGAGAAGGTCGAGATCGCGAAGCGTCACCTGCTGCCCAAGCAGATCAAGAACCACGGACTGAAGAAGGCGGAGTTCACGCTGGATGATAGCGCCCTGCAGGAGATGGTGCGCACCTATACGCGCGAGGCCGGCGTCCGGAACCTGGAGCGCGAGATCGCGAAGGTGGCGCGCAAGGCCGTGACGAAGATCGTCCGCAAGGACGTCGACAGCGTCACCGTCGATGCGGAGAACCTGGACGACTATCTGGGCGTCAAGAAGTACCGGTACGGCCTGGCCGAGAAGGAAGACCAGATCGGCGTGGTGACGGGGCTGGCCTATACCTCCGTGGGTGGGGACCTGTTGCAGATCGAGGCGCTCCGCCTGCCGGGCAAGGGTCGCATGAAGACGACCGGCAAGCTCGGCGACGTGATGAAGGAATCGATCGACGCCGCCAGCAGCTACGTGCGGTCGATCGCGCCGGAGATCGGGGTGAAGCCACCGCGCTTCGACACGATGGACATCCACGTCCACGTGCCGGACGGGGCGACGCCCAAGGACGGGCCGTCGGCGGGTTTGGCGATGGTGACGTCGATCGTGTCGTCGCTGACGCAGATCCCCGTCCGCAAGGACATCGCCATGACGGGCGAGGTCTCGCTGCGCGGAAATGCAATGCCGATCGGCGGCTTGAAGGAGAAGCTGTTGGCGGCCCTGCGAGGTGGCATCACGAAGGTGCTGATCCCGCAGGAGAACGTGAAGGACCTGACGGAGATCCCGGACAACGTGAAGGACGGATTGGACATCGTCCCCGTCGAACACGTCCGGGAGGTCCTGCGGCACGCCTTGATCCGCCAGCCCGAGCCCATCGAATGGGACGAGGCCGCCGAGGAGGCCGCCGCGCTGGCGGCCCGGCGGAACGACACCGCCGCGGGCGCGACCGCGCACTGATTGGTCGTAGGCAGTCGAACGACGAAGGGCCCCGCTTCTGCGGGGCCCTTCGCGTTTCCGGTCCGTCTCGTCAGCTTCGGGCGCCGCGGCGCAGGGCGACCAGGGTGCCCAGGCCGCCGATCAGCAGCAGCACGCCGGCGGGCAGGGGCACGGGTGACACCAGGTCCGGTGCGGCCAGGTCCGCCGTCGCGCCGCGGAACTTCCAGGCATCGTCGGTATCGGTGGTGGCCACGCCGAACACCCGGCCGCGGATGGCGTCCGCGAAGCTGAAGCGTCCAGCGCCGTTCGCCGTCTTGCCGATGGTCAGGGCCTGGGTGATCTGCGTCCACCCCGCGTCGCCCCGGGTCCACAGCGAGAACTGATCGCGCGTGTCCTCGACGTAGTGGAAGTCGAGGGCCTGAAGCTCGACCGTCGTGCCGAAGGTGAGGATCGCCATCTCGTTCGGACCCCAGCCGTCGAACGTATGCTGCTCGCGGTAGAACGCCTTCAGGCCGAGCCCGTTGCCCCAACGCTGGATGTTCGCGTCCGACCCCGTAGCGCAGCCCGTGGTGGCGCAGCGACGCCCGGATGCGTCGAGGGTGATGCCGCCCGCGCTGGTCGAGATGGTCGGCGCGCTCAGGCGGGACTGGCCCGTGAAGTCGAAGGTCAGCGCCTGCGCGGCCGGCGCGGCCAGCAGCAGCGTGGCGGCGGCGGCGGATCGTAGGATAGTCTTGAACATGGCGGACACCCGAACTCTGGAACTCGAAGGATGGACCCCGTCCGAGGCCCTGCCCGAGAGCGGTCATCGCCATCGGGATCGGTTGTCATATAGAAAATTAGATCCGTTCGCGGCAGGGGCATACCGAACGACAGGCTGTTGCCGATAAGGAAACCCTGGACCGTCAGGCGTCCGCTGCCGGCCCAGCCGATGCGATCTGGGCCGCGAGGTCGTCGATGATCTTGACCCACGTCTCCGGCGGCTGGGCCCCCGCGACGACCGCCCTGTTCGCGATCACGAAGGTGGGCACGCCCGTCACCCCGCGGCCGCGCGTATGCGCATCGCGCGCCTTCACGTCGTCGGCGTCGGCATCCCCAGCCAGCAGCCGTTCGGTCATCGCGCGATCCATGCCCGCTTCCGTCGCCACGTCGGCCAGGACGGACGGATCGCCGATGTCCCGGGCGTGGACGAAGTAGGTCTCGAAGAGCTTGTGGACCACGGCCGTCTGCCGTCCTTCCAGCCCTGCCCAATGGATCAATCGATGCGCGTCCACCGTGTTCGGCGTGCGGGAGATGCCGTCGAAGTCGATGGCCAGTCCGGCGGCGGCGGCCGCCTGCCGCACAGGGGCATAGGCTGCTGTGGCTCCCTCCGCGCCGCCGAACTTGGTCCGGAGATAGGTCTGACGCTCCATCCCCTCCGGCGGCATGTCGGGGTTTAACTGGAACGGGTGCCATTCCAGGACGAACGCGTGGGCTGGCCGTTCCTCCAACGCGCGGAACAGGTGGGTCTTGCCGATGTAGCACCACGGGCAGATCGGGTCCGATACGATGTCGAGCTTGAGCATGGATCCATCCGTTCCGGCCACACCATCGGGCTAGCGCTTCGCCGCCGCCGGGGGAAGGCCGCCCTTGCAAGCCATTCTGAATTCATGTCATTCGCAGCCGAGGGCGCGGGGGTAGTGTCATGAAGGAGCAGAACCGGGAGGCGGACGCCGCGACGTTCCTCGATCGTCTCGTGGCCGAGACCGATTGGCAGGCGATCGCACCCGCCGCCGCGGGGATCGGGCGCTTCGTCTATGACCCCCGGACAGAGATGGCGCAGATGGACGCCACGATGCGGCGCCTGACCGGCATGCTCGATCGGGTCGGTGCGTTTCCGGCCGCGGACTATTTCACGCGTATCCACTCGGACGACCGCGACGCCGTGGGCGACCAGCTGGCGCTGACGGTGCGCGAAGGCACGCCCTTCCATGCGGAGTACCGGTTCGAGCGCTCGCCGGGCGAGGTCGTCTGGTTGAGCGGGCAGGGCCGGATGACGGACACGTCGGACGGCCGGTCGGTGCTGGTCGGCGCACTCTACGACATCACGACGCTACGGTCGGCGCGGGAACGGGCCGTGCTGCTGTCCGAGGAGATGGCGCACCGCATGAAGAACGTCTTCGCCCTGGTGCAGGGGATGTTCAACATGGCCGCCCGGTCGTCCGGCACGAAGGAGGAGCTGGTCGAAGCCTATACCGGCCGGCTGCAGGCCCTGGCCCAGGTGAACGCCATGACCTTCGCCAGCCCGGACAGGTCCGTGCGCGTAACCGATCTGGTGTCCCAGACGCTCGGTCCCCTCGTGGCGGCGAAGCGCATCGATGCGGCGATCGACGACGTCGCGGTGAACGGCGCGGCGGCGCAGACGGTCGTCCTCGTGCTCAACGAACTGTTGACGAATGCGGTCAAGTACGGGGCCCTGCGCGACGATGCCGGATCGGTCGCCCTGTCGATCGTGGTCGTGGATGGCGGCTTCACCTTGACGTGGGACGAACACGCCACGCCCCCCATCACCCCGCCCACGAAGAAGAACGGGTTCGGCATGCGGGTCCTGAACTCGATGACGTCAGCGACGTTCAGCGGCCGTCCCAGCTTCGAGTGGCGGGAGCGTGGGCTGCTGTTCTCCTGCCATTGGGACATGCCGACGTTCGGGCCCGACCCCCGCATCGGGGCGTCGGCCGTCCCCACCGGCACGGTCTGAGGGTCATCCCAGGCGGGGTCTGCCGCGCATCAATGGCATCAGGGCGCCCATGTCGGGGCCGTCCGACCGCCCGGTCAGGGCATGGCGCAACGGCTTGAACAGGGTTTTGCCCTTCCGGCCCGTCGCGTCCTTCACCGCGCCGGTCCAGGCCGACCACGTGTCCTGCGTCCAGGGTTGCGGCGGCAGAAGGTCCAGCGCCGTGCGGACGAAGTCGCGATCCTCCGCCGGGACATCGGGTTCGGCGCCGTCACGCAGCAAGCTCCACCACCCCGCGATGTCCGCGCGCGTGCGGACGTTGTCGCGGATCACGGACCAGAACCGGTCTGCATCCTCCGCGGGCACGCCTGCGGCGGCGACGTCGTCGCGCACGGCATTCAAGGGCAGGGATTGAAGGACGTTGCCCGACAGGGGCAGGAGGTCGGCGGGGTCGAACTTCGTCGGGGCGGCGCCGAACTGCGACAGATCGAAGGCCCGGGCCAGGTCCTGCGGGGTGTCCCGAAGCTCGACCGGCTGGGACGAGCCCAGGCGCGCCATCAGCGACAGGACGGCCATGGGCTCGATCCCCTGCTCGCGCAGGTCGTGCAGCGACAGGCTGCCCAGCCGCTTGGACAGCCCCTCGCCCCCGGGCCCGGTCAGAAGCGAGTGATGCGCGAAGCGGGGATGGGCGTGGCCCAGGGCCGCCATGATCTGGATCTGCGTGGCCGTGTTGGTCACGTGGTCGGACCCCCGCACGACGTCCGTGATGCCCATGTCGGTGTCGTCCACGACGCTCGCGATGGTATAGAGCACCTGTCCGTCCGCGCGGATCAGCACCGGGTCGGACACGCTGGCGGCGTCGATGGACAGGGGGCCAAGGATCCCGTCGTCCCATTCGATGCGCTCGCGGTCCAGGCGGAACCGCCACACGCCGGGGCCACGCTCGTCGCGCAGGGCGGCGCGCTGGGCGTCGGTCAGGTCCAGCGCGGCGCGGTCATAGACGGGCGGACGGCCCATGTTCAGCTGCTTCTTGCGCTTCAGGTCCAGCTCGGTCGGCGTTTCCCACGCCTCGTACAGGCGGTCCTTCGCGCGCAGGTCGTCGGCGGCCTGGGCGTAGAGGTCGAGGCGCCGGGATTGCCGCTCCTCCCGGTCCCAGGTCAGGCCCAGCCATTCCAGGTCTGCGCGGATGCCGTCCACGTATTCCTCGCGCGAGCGTTCGGCATCGGTGTCGTCGATCCGCAGGATGAAGGTGCCGCCCGCCTTGCGCGCGATCATCCAATTCATCAGGGCGGCCCGCATGTTTCCGATGTGCAGGCGGCCGGTGGGGGACGGGGCGAAGCGTGTGACGGTCATGCGCGGCCCCATGCCAGCGGGGGGGGCGATAGTCCAGCCTGACGCAACCGTGACCTCGCCCCCAGGCCCGCGCGGGATAGGTGAGGGGCAGGACATCGAAACGGAGAGACCTTCCATGACCGACCTGACACGCCGCGCGGCGCTGACCGCCGCCGCCGCCATGCCCGCCGCCGCGGCCCTGGCGCCCGCCGCCGCCCGCGCCGATGGCCACGACGGGCCCGCCCCGCAGTTCCGCAGCTTCGCGATCGGGGACATGGACGTCTCCGTGCTCCTGGCGGGGCAGTCGGTGCGTGAGGGCGACATGCAGGAGATCTTCGGCATGAACGTCGAAGCCGATCGCTTCGCGGACGTCAGCCGGGAGGCCTTCATCCCGACGGACGCGGCCCTGTTCGTGTTCCAGCCCACCGTCGTGCGGACGGGGGGCGACGTCATCCTGTTCGACACCGGGCTGAACGCCGACGGCATCACAAACGTGCTGGAGGCGGCGGGCGTGGCGCCCGGCGACGTGACCCATCTGGTCATCACGCACATGCATGGCGACCATATCGGCGGGTTGACCCGCGACGGCAGCCCGACCTTCGCCAACGCCCAGCACATCACCGGCGAGGTCGAGATGAACGCGTGGGCCGAGAACCCCAACGAGCAGTTCACGAACGTCGTGGCCCCCTTGCGCGACCAGTTCGAGCTGATCGCCGACGGGGCGGAGATCGCGCCGGGCGTGACGGCCACGGCGATGTTCGGGCACACGCCGGGGCACATGGGATACCGGCTGTCGTCGGGCGACGACCAGCTGATCCTGGCCGCCGACATGACCAACCATTACGTCTGGTCGCTGGCGCATCCCGATTGGGAGGTGCGGTTCGACATGGACAAGGAGGCTGCGGCCGCGACGCGCCGCCGGATCCTCGACATGGTGGCCACCGACCGCATCCCGATGGTCGGCTATCACATGCCGCATCCGGGCGTGGGCTTCGTCGAGGCGAACGGCGACGGGTTCCGCTGGGTGCCCGAAAGCTATCAGTTCGCGCTGTGACGGGTCGCGCGCCGCCGTCCTAGGCTTGGGCGTCCGCGCGGTGGAAGGGAGAACGGCGCGCCCCGATCGGGGCGCGCCGGACATCGAGCGGTCGGGTCGGCCCGGTATCCCGTCGCCCCCGCATCGGTGCAAGGCCGGGTTCGGACGGCACGGGGTCGTGGCGTCCCGGGTGGCGCTGTAGGGCGGTCGCAACCTCGAACCCGGAAGGACGCCCCATGGCCATGAGCATGACGCGATCGGCCATCGTGCTGGGGCTGCTGGTCACGGCGGGCCCGTTGGCCATCGACATGTACCTGCCCGCGATGCCCACCATCGCGGACGACCTGTCGACGACCACCGAGGGCGTGCAGGCGACGCTGATCGCCTATTTCACGGTCTTCGGGCTGGCGCAGATGGTGTACGGGCCCTGGTCGGACGCCGTCGGGCGCCGGCGGCCCCTGATGGTGGGGCTGGGCATCTTCGCGCTGGGCAGCCTCGGCAGCGCCGTGGCGACGGAGGTGGGCACGCTGATCGCGGCGCGGGCGGTGCAGGCGGCGGGGGCCGCGTCCCTGATGGTGGTGCCGCGCGCGGTGATCCGCGACATGCATACCGGGCCGCAGGCGACGCGCCTGATGGCGTTGATCATGCTGGTGATCTCGGTCTCGCCGATGCTGGCGCCCCTTATCGGATCGGGGCTGATCGCGTTGGGCGACTGGCGCCTGATCTTCTGGGCCTTGGCGGCCGTCGCGGTGGCGGACCTGGCCCTGGTGACCTTCGCCCTGCCGGAAACGATGGCCCGTCGCGTGCCGGTCGACCTGCGCGCGATGTGGGCGGGGGCCAGGGTGCTGCTGACGGACCGCACCTTCATGGCGCTGACCTTCGTGGGCGGGTTCGGGATGGCGTCGTTCTTCGTGTTCCTGGCATCGGCGGCTTTCGTCTATGTCGAGCAGTTCGGCCTGACGCCGACGGGGTTCAGCCTAGCCTTCGCGATCAACGCCCTGGGCTTCTTCGCGGCCAGCCAGCTGGCCGCGCCGCTGGGGATGCGGGTGGGCATGGCGCGCATGGTGCTGGTGGCGACGTTGGGCTTCGCCGCGATGGCGGTGCTGACCTTCGGGGCGGTGCTGGTCTTCGGCGCGAGCCTGCCGCTGGTGGTGGGCGGTCTGTTCCTGGCGAACGCGTTCCTGGGGCTGGTGGTGCCCAGCACGATGGTCATGGCCTTGGACCCGCATGGCGAGATCGCAGGCCTCGCGTCCTCGCTGGGCGGAACGCTGCAGATGGTCGCCGGGGGTGCGGCGGTGGCGGCGTCGGCACCCTTCTTCGACGGCACGGCGACGCCGATGCTGGCGGCCATCGCGCTGTGCGGCGTGGCGGCGAGTGCGCTGGCCCTGGTCGCGGCGCGGCCGGTGCCGGCGGTGGCGTGAGGCCCGCATCCTGCGGGGGTGACGAAAATTTTCTCTGGCGACGGGTCGGCGTTCCAGGGGCGGGGACCCGGGGTGTTTCATCGAGCGCGGCCCCGGGTCAAGTTCCGGGGCGCGCGCGCCTGTGCGGTCTCAGGTCAGTTCGCGCACGGCGGAAAGGGCCCCGGCGACCACGTCGCGTTCGGCCTGGCGGGCGGCGAGGTTCGCCTTCGTTTCCTCCACCACCTCCGGCGGGGCGGAGGCGGCGAAGTTGGGGTTGCTCGCGCGGCCCGACAAGCCCTTGATCTCCTTGTCGAGTTTCCCCAGCGCCTTGTCCAACCGCTTGGCTTCCGCGGCCGCGTCGATGACGCCTTCCAACGGCATGGCGTAGCGGGACGCGCCGACGGTGACGGTCGCGCTGCCCTTGGGTGCCGCGTCGGCGTCGGTGACGCCGTCGATCCGCGCAAGCCGCTGAATCAACTCGCTGTTGCCGTCGTAGGCCGCCTTGCCGGAGTCGCCTTCGGCCAAGCGCAGGACGGGGATGGAGTGGCCCGCGGGGACGCCCATCTGGGCGCGGGCGGAGCGGATGGATTCGATGAAGGCGATGACCCAGCGGATCTCGGTTTCGGCTGCCTCGTCAACGGCTTGCGCGGGGTCGAGGTCTTCAGGCCAGGCGCCATGGACCAGCATCCCTTCGTGGCCGGTGACCGACCACAGCTCTTCGGTCAGGAAGGGCATGAACGGGTGCAGCATCGTGGTGCAGGCGTCGAGGACCCAGGCCATCGTCGCTTGGGTTTCCGCCTTGGAATCAGTGTCTTCGCCCTGGAGGATCGGCTTCGACAGCTCGACGTACCAGTCGCAGACGACGTTCCAGACGAGCTTGTAGAGCGCGCCCGCGGCGTCGTCGAAGCGGTAGGCGTCGAGGGCCACATCGACCTCGGCCCGGGTGCGCGCGACCTCGCCCACGATCCAGCGATTGAGTGTCTGCTGCGCGTCTGCTGCGCGTCTGCCCTGCGTCTGCCCGACCTGCCCATGGGTCGCGCCGTTCATCTCCGCAAAGCGGGTGGCGTTCCACAGCTTGGTGCCGAAGTTGCGATAGCCCTTGATCCGGTCGGTCGACAGTTTCAGGTCCCGTCCCATCGCCGCCATGGAGGCCAGGGTGAAGCGGACGGCGTCGGCGCCGTATTCATCTATCAGATCCAACGGATCCAACACGTTGCCCAGCGACTTCGACATCTTCTTGCCCTTCTCGTCGCGGACGAGGGCGTGGACATAGACGTCGCGGAAGGGCACGCGGTCCTTCAGGGGGAGCATGTCGGGCAGCACGGCGGTCTGCATCATCATCATCCGGGCGACCCAGAAGAACAGGATGTCGAAGCCCGTGACGAGGACGGAGGTGGGGAAGTAGCGTTCGAGTTCCGGGGTATCGTCGGGCCAGCCGAGGGTACCGAGGGGCCAGAGTCCGGAGGAGAACCAGGTGTCTAGGACGTCGGGATCTTGAGCTAGCTTCACTGTAAGGGTTTGATCGCCCGTTTTACGGTCATTCTGAATACGGAAGCCGCCGCTACTTAGCTGTTGGAAAGCGTCGATCGCTTGCAGCCCCTCGGCTCCTTCTATTCCAAGCGATTGCATCCATTCAATCTGGTCGCGCTGTTCTCCAACACTTTCAATTGTATCTTCATCGGCTTCTAAAACGCACAGCGAACAATGGCCGCCCGCTGCCGTCTTCTTTTTCAAACGATCCTCTAGCTGGGATCTGTAGAATTGGTCAGCCTGCTCCGCCGCGTCGGCATACGTAGGAGCGCAAAACGTCGTGCGTTCGGTAGACCCAGCTCCAGTCAAGAGCTTTAGCGGGGGCCCATACCAAACCGGGATCCTGTGCCCCCACCAGAGCTGGCGGCTGATGCACCACGGCTCGATGTTGCGGAGCCATTGGAAATAGACCTTCCTGTCGGCCTCCGGCAGGATGCGGACGGTGCCGTCCTCGACCGCTTCGATGGCGGGGCCGACGATGGCGTCGGTGTCGACGAACCATTGGTCGGTCAGCATGGGTTCGATGACGGCGCCGGAGCGGTCGCCGTGGGGCTGCTGGATCTGCTTGGGCTCGACCAGGGGGACGAGGGCATCCGCGTCGGTGCGCAGGGCGTCGGCGCCTTCCTCGGGGGCGAGGGGAGGTACCCCCCGGACTTGATCCGGGGCCCCGCTGTTCTTGGCCGAACCGTTCTGTTCTGCAACCTCGGGGTCCCGGCTCTTCGGCCGGGATGCGGCGCCCAGCCGCGGATCCGTGGGCGGGACCATCACGGCCAGCCCTTCGGCGGTGATGTCGGCGACGACGCGGGCGCGGGCGTCCAGGCGGTCGAGGCCGCGGTATTCGTCGGGGACGAGGTTGATCGCGTCGACCTCCGCCTCCGACATCTCTGTGCCCTCGCGCAGCGCCTTCGCCTTCGCGGCGGCGTCCGCATAGGGTTCGCCGTCGGCGCGCATCGCGGCCTTCGTGTCCATCAGCCGGTAGAGCGGGATGCCCCCCCGCTTGGCGACGTCGTAGTCGTTGAAGTCGTGCGCGCCCGTGATCTTCACCGCGCCGGAGCCGAAGGTGGGATCGGGGTATTCGTCGGTGACGATGGGGATCAGGCGGCGGTGCTCCTTCGGGCCCACGGGGATCTCGCACAGCTTTCCGACGATGGGGGCATAGCGTTCGTCCGACGGGTGAACCGCGACGGCCCCGTCGCCCAGCATGGTTTCCGGGCGCGTGGTAGCGATGGCGATGTAGTCGCGGGTTTCGCGGAACAGTTCCGCCCCGTCCTCGTCTCGTTCGACGTATTCGTAGGTGGCGCCGTCGGCCAAGGGGTACTTGAAGTGCCACATATGGCCCGCGACGTCGCGGTTCTCGACCTCCAGGTTCGAGATCGCGGTCTCGAACCGGGGGTCCCAGTTCACCAGGCGCTTGCCGCGATAGATCAGGCCCTTCTCGTACATCTCCACGAAGACCTTGATGACTGCGTCGTGGAAGTTCTGTTGCGTGGGGTCGGGGTCGCCGGGTGCGCCGCCCATGGTGAACGCCTCCCGCTCCCAGTCGCAGGACGCGCCCAGGCGTTGCAGCTGACCGATGATGGTGCCGCGGGACTTCGCCTTCTGCTGCCACACGCGGTCGAGGAAGGCGTCGCGCCCCATCTCCTGCCGGGTGGGTTCGCCGTTCGCGGACATGTCGCGTTCGGTGACCATCTGGGTCGCGATGCCGGCATGGTCCGTGCCCGGCTGCCACAGCGTGTCGTGGCCCCGCATCCGGTGCCAGCGGGTCAGGACGTCCTGAAGCGTGTTGTTGAACGCGTGGCCCATGTGCAGGCTGCCGGTGACGTTGGGCGGCGGGATGACGATGGAGAAGGCGGGCGCGCCCGGCTTCGCGTTGGCGCCCGCGCAAAAGTATCCGCCCTCGATCCAATCGCGGCTGATCCGGGGCTCGGCGGCGGCGGCGTCGAACGTCTTTTCCATCGGCATGGCGGGGCCCTTCGCGTTTGGCCCGCGCGGGTTAGCGAATGGGTGGGGGGAAGGGAAGTGGTGCCGTCGTCCGTCATCCCCGGGTTCGACCCAAGGCGCTTGGTCGGTCCCCATCGCGTTTGCCGCGGGAGGTTCCCGGATCGGGTCCGGGGATGACCCGGTGCATCGTCGCGGCCGCGCGTGCTACGCCGCGCCCATGCCCATGCGCATCACCGTCCGCCGCAGGAGGGGCAGGTCGTGCAGGGTGCGGATGCCGGGGCCGCGCAGGAAGGCCAGGGGGCCGGACCCCGCGATGGAGGTGCGGTTCAGCAGGTCGATGCCCAGGAGGCGTGCGACGATGTCGGGATGCCGCTGGCGGGCATAGGCCTGCAGGTAGGGGCGCGTGCCGATGGCGTCGCGATCCGCCAGCGCCAGGTCGCGCAAGACGCGGATGTCGGCCAGCGACGTGTTCAGGCCCTGCGCGCCAATGGGAGGCATGGCATGCGCGGCCTCCGCCGCCAGCGCGGTGCGGCGGGCGGTGATGGCGGTCGCGCCGGTGGTGGATATCGGCCAGGCGACGGGTCGAGTCAGGACCCGCAGCGCGCCGTTGGCGCCGGCCGAGCGTTCGGTGGCCCGGGCGGACAGGGCGTCGTCGTCCATCCCCATCCGTTCGCGCTGGACCGCCGCCGCGTCCATCCAGACCACGGAGGAGCGGTGGGTCCCGTCGGGCAGGTCCGGCATGGGGACCAGCGTGAAGGGGCCGCCCGTGTCGTGCACTTCGGTCGAGACGTCGCCGTGGGGGGCGTCGTGGGCCACGGTGAAGACGAGGGCCGTCTGGTCGTAGGTGACGCGCCGCGCGCCGATGCCGGCGGCGCGGCGCACGGCGCTGTCGCGTCCGTCGCAGCCCAGGACCAGGCGCGTGCGGATGCGCTCGCCCCCGTCGCTGCGGACGATGGCATGGGCGTCGCGGGCCAGCATGTCGGCGAAGCCCGTCGACCAGCGCAGGTCGACCGTGTCCAGCGCCGCGGCGCGGTCCAGCAGAGCGCGCCTGATCGCGGCGTTCGCGACGTTCCAGCCGAAGGGACCGTCCGTGACGTCGCCGGACGCGAAGTCGCGGGTGACGGGCGGGTCGGCGCGGGCATCCACCATGCGCATGACGCACAGGGGGGTGGCGTCGGTCGCCATCCCGTCCCAGGCGCCCGCCCGGTCCAGGAGGTCGCGGCCCGGCTGCAGGATGGCCGCCGTGCGGTTGTCGTCCTCGGGCACGGTGCCGGGGCCGGGATCGAGCAGGGTGACGGCGATGCCCTCGGCCCCCAGCGCGCAGGCGGCCGCGAGGCCCGCGGGCCCGCCGCCCACGACGACGATGTCGGTGTCGGTTGTCATGGGGAACAGGTAGGGTGCCGGGGCGGGCGGGGCCAGTGCGGCGTCAGGTCCCCACGATATCCCGCAGGAAGGCGGTCAGGTCCGGGGCGTGATGATCGACGTGGCTTCCGGCGTCCGGATGGGCCGACACGTGGACCGTTCGCAGCCCCATCGCATGGGGCACGCGGAGGTTGCGGGCCGTGTCCTCGAACATGGCGGCGCGGCGTGGGTCGAGCCCGTCGATGCGGAACACGCGGCCGTAGGCGGCGGCGTCGGGCTTGGGGTGCCAGTCCGCCGTCTCGACCCCGTGGACGGCGTCCCACAGGCCGTCGAGGCCCCGGGCGGCGAGGACGTTGCGGGCATAGGGGATCGTGCCGTTCGTATAGACCACGCGCCGGCCCGGTAGGTCGGCCAGCGCGGCGGCCAGGGCGGGGTCGGGGTCGAGCACGCCGAAGTCGATTTCGTGGACGTCCTCGGCGAACGGTTCGGGGTCGATGCCGTGATCGCGCATCAGGCCCGCCAGCGTGGTCCCGTGGCGTTCCCACCACCCGCGGCGCAGGCGATCCGCCTCCCTCGCGTCGACGCCGAGGAAGTTGGTGATCCAGGCGGTCATGCGTTCCTCGATCTGGGGGAAGAGGGGGCTGCCGGCGGGGTACAGCGTCTCGTCCAGGTCGAAGACCCAGGTGGTCACGTGGGCGAAGTCGGGATGCATGGCCGCGCGCTAGCCCCCGCGAGGTTGCGCGGCAAGGGGGCGGGACGGTATGCCGTCGGCGACGACGACCCTGGGGGAGGGGCCCGATGAACCAGATCCCGCCGCGCGACGCCTATGCCCGGATCCTGGACGCGATCGACCACGGCGCGTTCCGCCCCGGCGACCGGCTGGTCGAATCGGAGCTGGCCGAACGGCTCCAGATGTCGCGCACCCCCATCCGGGAGGCCCTGCAACGCCTGGAGACGCAGGCCTTGCTGGTGCGCGATGGGCGGTCGCTGATCGTGGCGTCGCTGTCGCACGACGAGATGGCGGAGCTTTACGTCGTGCGCGCCGAGTTGGAGGCCCTGGCCGCGAAGCTGGCCGCCCGGCACGCCGCCCCGGAGGAGGTGTCCGTGCTGTCGGAGATGGTGGCCGAGGACCGCGCGCTGCTGGGCGACGCGGCCGCCCTGGCGCGCGCGAACCGGCGGTTCCACGGGCAGATCCACCGCGCGTCGCGCAACGGGCATCTGGTGCGGCAGTTGCAGATGGTGCGTCGGTCGATGGCGCTGATGGCGACCACGTCGCTGGCCGTGCCGGGCCGGGGCGAGACGGCCCTGGCGGAGCACGACCGCATCGTCGCCGCGATCCGGGACCGCGACGAGGACGCCGCCGCCCTGGCCATGCGCGACCATCTGAGCCGCGCCTTCGCCGTGCGCCTGCGCCGCGAGGCCGAAATCGGCTGACCGACCCTTCAGGCCTTCTTCGCGTCGTCCATGGCGGCCACGAAGTCGTCGAACAGATAGGCGCTGTCGTGGGGCCCGGGGCTGGCTTCGGGGTGGTACTGCACGCTGAAGACGGGGCGCCCCGATAGGCGGATGCCGCAGTTCGACCCGTCGAACAGCGATACGTGCGTTTCCTCCACGCCCGGGGGCAGGGTCTGCACGTCCACGGTGAAGCCGTGGTTCATCGACGTGATCTCGACCCGCCCGTCCAGGCGCCGCTTCACGGGGTGGTTCGCGCCGTGGTGGCCGTGGTTCATCTTCACGGTCCGGGCGCCCAGCGCCATGGCCAGCATCTGATGGCCCAGGCAGATCCCGAACGTGGGCAGGCCCGTGTCCACGACGTCCCGGATCGCGGGCACGGCGTATTCGCCCGTGGCCGCGGGGTCGCCGGGGCCGTTCGACAGGAACAGGCCGTCGGGGTCGAGCGCGAGCACGTCCTCCGCCGTGGCGGTCGCGGGCAGGACGGTGACGTCGCAGCCGACATGGGCCAGGCTGCGCAGGATGTTGCGCTTGGCGCCGTAGTCGATGGCCACCACCTTGTGGCGCGGCGCGTCCTGCGTGCCGTGCCCGTCGGGCCAGGCCCATTTGGTTTCCGTCCAGCGATAGGATTGCGCCGTCGTCACGTCCTTCGCCAGGTCCTGCCCCAGGAGGCCGGGGAAGGCGCGGGCCTGCGCCACCAGTCCTTCGATGTCGAAGTCGCCCGACGGGTCGTGGCAGAGCGCCACGTGCGGCGCGCCCTGCTGACGGATCGCCCGGGTCAGGCGCCGGGTGTCGACCCCGCCGATGCCGATGCGCCCGCGCCGGGCCAGCCAGTCGGCCAGGTCCCCCTGGGCGCGCCAGTTCGACGGCTCGGTCGGGTCCCACTTGACGACCACCCCGCTGGCGACCGGTTCCGCCGTCTCGTCGTCGTCGGCGTTGATGCCGGTGTTGCCGATATGCGGGAAGGTGAAGGTCACGATCTGGCCCGCATAGGACGGGTCGGTCATGATCTCCTGGTAGCCGGTCATCGCGGTGTTGAAGCACAGCTCGGCCGTGGCGGTGCCGGTCGCGCCGAACCCGTGTCCGCGGAACAGCGTGCCGTCGGCCAGGGCCAAGCAGGCGGTGGGCTTCGGCATCGCGGCGCTCCCCTAGGTCGTGGTGACGGAATCCGCGTCGCGGTATCGGGACGGGCCGGGGGCGTCAAGGCGCGCGGGAGGCGTTGAAGCCCGTCCCGCTTGGGATTAGGTGGCCCCCTGACTTGGGAACGGGGTGGACCGGATGGACCTGCGGGAACGGTTGCAGGCGGCGCTGAAGGCCGCGATGCGCGAAAAGGACGCCGTGCGGCTGGGCACGCTGCGGCTGATCAACGCCGCGCTGAAGGATCGCGACATCGCCCTGCGCGCGGAGGGCCGGGAGGTCGGCGATGCGGAGGCGACGGCGATCCTGTCGAAGATGGTCAAGCAGCGGCAGGAGAGCGCCCGCGCCTACGAGGAGGGCGGGCGGCTGGAGCTGGCCGAGAAGGAACGCGCCGAGATCGCGGTGGTCGAGGAGTTCCTTCCGCGGCAGCTGACCGAGGCCGAGGTGGAGGCCGCGATCGACGCCGCCATCGCGGAAACGGGCGCCACGACCATCCGCGACATGGGCCGTGTCATGGGCCACCTGAAGGCGAAGCACGCGGGGCAGATGGACTTCGGCGCGGCCGGATCGGCGATCAAGTCGCGGTTGGGGTGATGCGCCCGCGCGCCGTCACCCTGCGCGGGCGGGGGATGGACTGTCCGCGTCGGGTCTGATGATCCGGACGGTGAGGGGAGGCCCCCGGGGCGGGCCCGGGGATGTCCCGCTCGAGTCCGCGAGGCCGCGCTACAGCTCCTCCACCGTGGCCTTGCCCCCGTCGAACGCCAGATGGCCCGCGACGGGCTGAGCGTCGTCCTTGTCCGGCGCCTCGTAGGACCAGGCGATGTCCGCGATGCGCTGGGCCGGGCCGACGTAGTCGTAGTAGCTGGCCACACCCTTGTGGGGGCAGGTGGTGGTCTTGTCGGAGCGTTCCAGCAGCGCCATGGCCACGTCCTCGGGCGGGAAGTACACGACCGGGGCGTACGATCCTTCGTGCAGCATCTTGGCCGCCCGGCTTTCGACCAGGACGCCGTCCGGCGTGCGGACCGTCCAGACGCCGCCCGCATCCGTGATCTCGATATGGGCAATGGTGCTTCCCCCTGTGCCGTGTCCCGTGTTCAGTCGTCCAGCGGCGTGCACATGGCGCGCAGCCAGCGCAGGGGGGCACCGTCCACGCGCGGGCCGACGCGGTCAAGCACCTGGGCGTGGTATGCGTCGATCCAGTCGCGTTCGTCGCGCGACAGCAGCGCCGTCACGATCAGGCGGCGGTCGATGGGCACGTAGGTCAGCGTGTCGAACCCCATCATGTCGCGGGCGTCCCCATCGGGCGGCGGAGCCATCGGCTGCACGACGACGAGGTTCTCGATCCGGATGCCGTATTCGTCCGTGCGGTAGTATCCGGGCTCGTTCGACACGATCATGCCGGGCCGCAGGGGCACCGTGCTCGCGCGCGACAGGCGCTGCGGGCCTTCGTGCACGCCGAGATAGACGCCGACCCCGTGACCCGTGCCGTGGTCGTAGTCGCGGTGCTCCGCCCAAAGCGGCGCGCGGGCCAGGGCGTCGAGGTGGCACCCCGCGACCCCCTTGGGGAAGCGTGCGCGGCTGATCGCGACCATGCCCTGCAAGACGCGGGTGAAGGCGTGGCGGATGCCGTGCGGCGGATCGCCCAGGGGAACGGTTCGGGTGATGTCGGTGGTGCCGTCCAGGTACTGTCCCCCCGAATCGACCAGCAGCACGGTGTCGGCGTCCAACGTCCGGTTCGTCGTCTCGGTCACGCGGTAATGGACGATCGCGCCGTGCGGGCCGCTGCCGCAGATCGTGTCGAAGGACAGGTCGCGCAAGGCGTTCGTGTCGCGGCGGAACCCTTCCAGGGCGCGCACGACGTCGATCTCGGTCGTGTCGGGAGTCCGTTCGGTGTCGAGCCAGTGCAAGAACCGCACCATCGCCGCGCCGTCGCGGAGATGCGCCTCGCGCGTCGCGTCCAGTTCGGCGTCGGTCTTGCACGCCTTGGGCAGGGCGCAGGGGTCGGGGGCGTGGATGACGGCCGTGTCGCCCAAGGCGGTCGCGACGGCATGGGGCGCGGTGGCGGGATCGACCAGGACGGGGCCGTCCAAAGCGGAGAGCGCGGGGAGGAAGGCGTCCCAGTCGTGCAGGGCGATGGCGGGGTCGGGGCCCAGATCGTCGAATTTCCCGGGGTCGGTGAACAGGTCGACCCGGGCGTCGTCGTGGATCACGGCGAAGCACTGCACAACCGGATAGCGGGGCAGGTCCGTTCCGCGGATGTTCAGGAGCCAGCAGATGCCGTCGGGCAGGGTCAGCACCGCGGCCGTGGCGCCGGCGTCGCGGATCGCCCCGGCGATCTCGGCGCGCTTCGTCTCGTCCCCCTTGCCCGCCAGTTCCACGGGCCAGGCGGTGGCGGTTCCGGCGGGCCGGTCGGGCCGGTCGGTCCAGATGTCGGGGATGCCGTTGCCGTCCGTCACGACCTCCACCCCGTTCAGCTTTCGCAGGGCCGCGACCTGATCGATCGTGTGGAGCATGGGATCGAGGCCCAAGCGCCCCCGGGGCAGAGCGTCCTTCAACCAATCCGTCAGCGACGTGGCGGGCCAGTCGACGTACTCGAAGATCGCCGCATCCGATTGCTGGCGGACCTGCAGGGTATAGCGCCCGTCCGTGAACAGCGCCGCGCGTTCGGCCATGACCACGGCGAAGCCCGCCGAACCCGTGAACCCCGTCGCCCAGGCCAGTTGCTCGTCCCGGGCGGCCACGTACTCCCCCTGATGCGCGTCGGCGCGGGGGATCAGGATGGCGTCCAGGTCGCGGTCCGCCATCCAACCGCGCAGGGCGGCGATGCGGTCGGCCGACGCGGCGGGATCGGTGGGGGTGTCGAAGGTCTGGAACATGGGCTTCCTTTTCCGGTCGGTCGGCCCGCTGCGGGAGGTGCCGGGATCGCGTCCGGCGATCACGGCCGGGCGTGGGCCGATCCCTCAGGACGCGCGGCGCATCCCCATGACGCGCGCGCGGGCGCGCGGATCGCTGTCGAAGAGGGCCGCGAGTTGTTCCGTCATGGCGCCCGCCAGCTGTTCCACGTCGGTGATCGTCACCGCACGGTCGTAATAGCGCGTGACGTCGTGCCCGATGCCGATGGCGAGAAGCTCGACCGCCTTGCGGCGTTCCACCATGGCGATGACGTCGCGGAGGTGCTTTTCGAGATAGTTCGCGGGGTTCACGGACAGCGTGCTGTCGTCCACCGGCGCGCCGTCGGAGATGACCATCAGGATCTTGCGCGCTTCCGGCCGGTTCACCATGCGGCGGTGCGCCCATTCCAGCGCCTCGCCGTCGATGTTCTCCTTCAGGAGGCCTTCCTTCATCATCAGGCCGAGGTTCGGACGAACGCGCCGCCATGGCGCGTCCGCGGACTTGTAGATGATGTGGCGCAGGTCGTTCAGCCGGCCGGGGGCGGCGGGGCGCCCGGCCTTCAGCCAGGCCTCGCGCGCCTGTCCACCCTTCCACGCCCGGGTGGTAAAGCCCAGGATCTCGACCTTGACGCCGCAACGCTCCAACGTGCGGGCCAGCACGTCGGCGCAGATCGCGGCGATGCTGATCGGACGGCCCCGCATGGAGCCCGAATTATCGAGAAGAAGTGTGACCACGGTGTCCCGGAACTCCGTGTCGCGTTCCATCTTGAATGACAGGGGCGTGGTCGGGTTGGCGACCACGCGCGCCAGGCGTCCGGCGTCGAGCAGCCCTTCCTCGAGGTCGAACTCCCACGATCGGTTCTGCTGCGCTTGGAGACGTCGCTGGAGCCGGTTCGCCAACCGGCTGACGGCACCCTTCAAGGGATCGAGCTGCTGGTCGAGATATGCCCGCAGGCGTTCCAGCTCCGCCGGTTCGGCCAGGTCGGCGGCGTCCACGATCTCGTCGTGGGCATCCTCGAACACCTCGTAGTCGGGATCGGCCTCGCTGACGGGGTTGGGGGGCGGCAGCTCGGTCGCCTGTTCGGCGTCCGGGACGTCCGCTTCCTCCGCGCCTTCCTGATCGGCCATGTCGTCCATCGACACTTCCGCCTGGGACGGATCCTGCTGATCCTCCTGGCTGGATTCGGGAGAGGCTTCGGCCTCCTCCTGGTCGTCGTCGTCGCCCGTGGAATCTGGTTCTTCGTCCTCCTCCTCCGGCTGGCCTTCGTCCTGCGCGTCGTCGTCGTCGCGGTCGGGGTCGTCGCCCAACTGGTCGCCGTATCCCAGGTCGTCGATGAGTTGCCGCGCGAGCCGCGCGAAGGCCTGCTGGTCGTGCAGGATGTCGTCCAGGGACGCGCCCTTGTCGCCCGTGGCGCCGTCGATGAAGTCGGACCATAGGTCGAGCACGTTCTGCGCCGCCTGGGGCAGGGGGCGGCCCGTGGCGCGCTGGCGGATCCAGTATCCGGCCGCGGCGGCCAGGGGGGCTTGCGCCTTCTCCGTGATCTCGCCGTATCCCCGGCGGGTGGCATCGGCGCCGATCTTCGCGTCGATGTTGCCGGCCGTGCCGGGCATGGCGCGGGCACCCATGGCTTCGCAGCGCGCGGTCTCCATCGCGTCGTAGAGCTCGCGCGCCATGTTGCCCTGGGGCAGGTAGCGGGCGTTGACGCCGCTGTCGTGGTGGCGATGGCGCAGGGCGAAGGCGTCCGCCGTGCCGCGGGCGAGCAGCACCTCGTCGCGGGTCATGCGGCGCGTGACCTGCGGCAGCCGCACGCTGTCGTTCGTCCGGCCCGGGGGGTCGACGCTGAAGCTGACCCCGAGTTCGGCGTCGTCGGCGAGGACCTTCGTGGCCTCGGCCAGGGCCTTCTTGAACGGGTCGGCCGGATTGTCGGGCGGCTTGCTCATGCCCCGCACCCATACGCGATCCGGGGGCGGGCGCAATGCGGGCCGAAAGGGGGATTGCAACCCTTTGGGAATCCTCCGGGTTCAAGGGGTATCGGCATGTCCGACCGAAACACGGGAGAGGTTCGACCATGATGACACGTATCGCCACCTTGCTGTCCGCCACCGCGCTGACCTTCGCCGCCCCGGCCTTCGCGCAGAATGCGGGGACCGGGTTGCAGTCGAACGAAGGGACCTGGGGCGACGTCAGCCGCCCGAACGTCCGCATCATCCAGACGGACGGTCGCGGCGCGGTCACGTTCGACAGCCATGCCGACGGATCGGACGGCCTGCCTGCGCGCACCGCCGCCGCGATCGCGGAGTCCGATGATCCGGTGCGCGACGCGCAGGCGCAGGTCGGCGCGGACGGCGTCAGCGGCCCGAAGGTCGTCACGCCCGACGCGGCGCAGCGCGCCGATGCGGATGCGAGCGCGCTGGGGGACGGGGTCGCGACCGAGCTGCGCGCGGACGATGCCGCGACGTTGCAGGCGGGATCCACGAACGACGCCACCACGGTCCACCGGGCACAGGAGGCGCAGGCCGCCACCCTGGACGACGACCGCGACGCCGCCCGCATCGTCCCCGATGCTTCCGGCACGGCGAACGCCTCCGCCACGTCGGACGACGACCGCACCACGCCCCTGGGCGACGGACCGGACCTGCAGGCCGACACGACAATCGCAGGCGATGACCGGCAGTTCGAGCAGGGCACGGACCGCGCGATGGACATGGCCACGATCGGCGGCACGGGCGGAGACGCGATGATGCCGGGATCCGACGGGACGATCACCACCTCGTCGGGCTTCCAGTTCGACGTGGAGGAGTTCGCCCGCGAGATGTTCGAGCAGGGATACCGCCAGGGCTATGTGAGCGGAATGACCCAGATGCGCGCCGCCGCGGCCCGGCAGATGATGGGCGAACGCCGGCAGTTCGATCAGTTCCGCCAGCAGGCGAACGCGCAGGCGCAGCAGCAGCGCGCCCTGCAGGACGGCCAGCGTCAGCAGCCGCGCGCCACGATGCAGCGCCGCCCCGACGGATCGACGGTGATCCTGCTGCCGCAGGGGCTGTCGGCGGAGCAGTTCATCCGCCAGATGAACGCACGCTGATCATGCGAAGGGCGGCCGTTGGGGCCGCCCTTTCCCATCGCGTCGTCCGGGCCTAGCCCAGCGACGCGCTGGCCGCGCTTTCCGGCAACTCCTCATCGAAACAGCGCTGATAGAACTCGGCCACCGTTTCGCGCTCCAACTCGTCGCACTTGTTCAGGAAGGTCAGGCGGAAGGCATAGCCGACGTCGCCGAAGATGCGGGTGTTCTGCGCCCAAGCGATCACCGTGCGAGGCGACATCACGGTCGACAGGTCGCCCGCCATGAACGCCGTGCGCGTCAGGTCCGCGACGGTCACCATCTGCTGCACCGTCCGGCGGCCCGCGTCGTCGGACCAGTCCGGGTTCTTCGCCAGGACGATGTCGACTTCCGCCTGGTGCGGCAGGTAGTTGAGCGTGGCGACCAGGGACCAGCGGTCCATCTGCGCCTGGTTGATCTGCTGCGTGCCGTGATACAGACCCGTCGTGTCGCCCAGGCCGACGGTGTTCGCCGTCGCGAACAGGCGGAAGGACGGGTGCGGCGTGATGATCGCGTTCTGATCCATCAGGGTCAGCTTGCCGTCGTATTCCAGGACCCGTTGGATAACGAACATCACGTCGGCGCGTCCGGCGTCGTATTCGTCGAAGACGATGGCCACGGGGTTGCGCAGCGCCCAGGGCAGGATCCCCTCGTGGAACTCGGTGACCTGGACGCCGTCCTTCAGCTTGATCGCGTCCTTGCCGATCAGGTCGATCCGGCTGATGTGGCTGTCGAGGTTCACCCGGACGCATGGCCAGTTCAGGCGCGCGGCGACCTGCTCGATATGGGTAGACTTGCCGGTGCCGTGATAGCCTTGGATCATGACGCGACGGTTCCAGCCGAACCCCGCCAGGATCGCGAGCGTCGTGTCTGGGTCGAAGCGGTAGGTGGGGTCGATGGCGGGCGTGCGTTCCGCCGGCTCGGCGAAGCCCTTGACGACCATGTCGCTGTCGATCCCGAAGGCATCGCGCACGGCGATGTCGTGGTTCGGTTGCGCATCCGGTGCCATGCTTCCGTCGGCCATGTATCCGTCCTTCCGTGGATCCCGGGCGGCAATGCAACATCCCGTTCCGCGCGGCAAGGGGCGCGGGGGCGCCGTTTCGCCGCGACGGAGCCGCCCCCGCCGGCCCGCAATCACTTGAAGTTGCGGCTGTCCTTGATCTGATCCCAGGCCCAGACGACTTCGGCCAACTGCTCCTCCTGCGACCGGTCGCCGCCGTTCATGTCGGGATGCAGGACCTTAATCAGCTTCTTGTACGCCTTGCGGATGTCGGCCTTGGCGGTGTCGTCGCGGACCTCCAGGATCGCGATGGCGCGTTTCTCGGTCGGGGGCAGGCGACGGCCCGTGCGGGCGCGACCGGGGTTCTGTGTCGCGTTACCGCCCAGGACCTGATGCGCGTCCTCGATTCCCAGGCGGGCCCAGGCCCGTTGTTCGACGGACTTGCGGAACGGCTGCGTCGGACCTTGGTCGTCGTTGATCTTCTGCGCGAGTTCGGCCTCCGTTGCACCGTCGAAGAAGTTCCACTTCAGGTTGTACTCGCGCACGTGATCCTTGCAGAACCAGAAGTAGTCGTCGCTGGTGTCCCGGCTCTTGGGCGCGCGGTACTGTCCGGGTTCCTGGCAGCCCTCGTGCTCGCATACGCGGGTCGACGTCTCGAACGCGCCGGACATGCCCCGGCGGCCGCGGGTGCCGCCCTTCTTCTTGGCGCTCGACACACGCATGTCGAAGCCGAACGGATCGCTCTTGCTCATGGGGCCCCCTTCCGGTCGCAGGGCGCACAGTCTAGTCATGGGGGCCGGATAGGGAAGAGGCGGGGGCGGATTTTCATGGAACTGGCGGCGACGATCCGCGACCGGCTGGAGGACGCCTTCGCCGTCGACACCCTGGAGGTCGTGAACGAGAGCGCGCACCACGCGGGCCATGCCGGCGACGACGGGTCGGGGCAGAGCCATTGGCGCGTGGTGCTGCGGTCGGTCGACTTCGCGGGCGTGGGGCGGGTGCAACGGCACCGGATGGTCCACGCCGCGCTGGGCGACGTGGTCCCGCGCATTCACGCGTTGGCATTGGATCTCGACGCGCCCGGCTGACGGACGCGGCCATCAGGGATCCGGCGCGATCCGACTTCGGCGCAGGTATGCCTTCACGGCCTCCGCGCTCCATCCCGCGTCCCGGTATTCCGACAGGGCCCGCGCGTCGTCCCGTTTGGCCAGGCGCTTGCCGGTCGCATCCCGGACGAGGTCGTGATGGTGGTAAGCCGGCGTCGGCAGACCGAGCAGCCGCTGCAGCAGGACGTGGATCGGCGTCGCGTCGGCCAGATCCTCGCCCCGCGTGACCAGGCCGATGTCTTGCGCCGCATCGTCCACGACGACGCCCAGGTGATAGCTGGTCCCGAAGTCGCGGCGTGCCACGACGACGTCCCCCACGGCATCGCGGTAGGTGTCGGCGCCCATCGCATGCGGCCCCAGCCGTTCGTCGTTCCAGGCCAAAGGTTCGGTGACGGCAGCGGCATCCAAGCGCAGCGCCAGGTCGCGGGGGCGCGGCCCCGCACGTGACCGTGCGCGGCACGTCCCGGGATAGATCACCCCGTCGGGGCCGTGCACCGGGACGCCTTCCTGTGGGGCGCCGAGAGCGTCGCGGATGTCCCGGCGGTTGCAGGTGCAGGGATAGAGGACGCCCGAGGCCCACAAGCGGTCGAGGGCATCGGCATGGGCGCTGAGCCGTTCGGACTGCCGCATGGGGGGCGGGACCACCTCCAGTCCCAGCCAATCCAGATCACGGTGGATCGCATCCTCCCACCGGGGCTTCGACCGCTGCGGGTCGATATCCTCAATCCGCAGGTGCATGGCGCCGTGGTCCGACGCCACCATGGCGGCCCAGGCATGGCCCAGATGCAGCGGCCCGGTAGGGGAGGGGGCGAAGCGGGTGCGCGTCACTCCGCCGCCAGGGGGGCGGCCGTGCCTTCCAGCCATCCCGACCAATCCGCCTTCGCGCGGTCGGTGTACATCTTGTACCGCACCGCCCGGCCGCGGCGGCCGCCTCTGGCATCGACCGGGGGAAACAGGCCGAAGTTCACGTTCATCGGCTGGAACGTCCTGGCATCCGCGCCGCCGGTGATGTGCATCAGCAGCGCGCCCATCGCCGTCGTCTGCGGTACGGGCGGCAGCGCGGTCCCGGTCATCTCCGCCGCGGCCATGCGTCCGGCCAGAAGACCCATGGCGGCGGATTCGACGTACCCTTCCACCCCGGTGATCTGCCCGGCGAAGCGGATGTTCGGACGGCTCCGGAGGCGCATCCGGTCGTCCAACAGCGTCGGCGAGTTGATGAACGTGTTCCGGTGGATCCCGCCTAGCCGGGCGAAGCGCGCGTCCTCGAGCCCCGGGATCATGCGGAGCACCGCAGCCTGCGCGCCGTACTTCATCTTCGTTTGGAAACCGACGATGTTGTAGAGCGTGCCCAGCGCGTTGTCCCGCCGCAACTGCACGACCGCGTGGGGCTTCGCATCGGGAGCGTGAGGGTTCGTCAGGCCCACGGGCTTCATCGGGCCATGCCGCAGCGTCTCGCGCCCCCTCGCAGCCATGACCTCGATGGGCAGGCACCCGTCGAAGAACGGTGTCGCGCCGGTGGCGGAGCCCTCCTCGCCGTCCTTGAAGGCGGCGGTGTCGGCATCCAGCATCGCATCGATGAACGCCTCGTAGGTGTCGCGGTCCATCGGGCAGTTGATATAGGCCGTCCGCTCCTCCTCCGTCTCGCCCTTGTCGTACCGGGACTGACGCCAGGCTGCGGACATGTCGATGCTGTCGGCGTGGACGATGGGCGCGATGGCGTCGAAGAACGCCAGGTGATCCTGTCCCGCCTCCGCCGCGATGGAAGCCGCCAAGGCGGTGCCGGTCAGGGGACCGGTGGCTATGATCCAATGGCCGTCGCGGGGCAGGGCGGTGACCTCGCCCTCCACCACCTCGATCAACGGCTCGTCCCGGATCGCCTGCGTCACGGCCGCGGAGAAGGCGTCGCGGTCCACCGCCAGCGCACCGCCGGCGGGCAGGCGATGGCGTTCGGCCATAGCCATCAGCAGGCTGCCCGCGGCCCGCATCTCCCAATGAAGTAGGCCCACCGCGTTTCGTTCGTCGTCGTCGGACCGGAACGAGTTCGAGCAGACCATCTCGGCCAGGTCGCCGGTCCGATGCGCGAAGGTCGCGACCGCTGGTCGCATCTCGTGCAGACGGACGCGCAGGCCCGCCCGGGCGGCCTGCCACGCGGCTTCGGACCCAGCCATGCCTCCGCCGACGATGTTCAGGATATCGGTCATGCCGGGGACATAGGGGCCGGATCGCCCCGGCGGAAGGCGAAACGAAGAAGGCCGCCCGGATGGGGCGGCCATGACCTTGCACGAAGGCGTGCGGAACGCTCGGAAATGACGATGCCGATCAATCGGCCCAATGCGGCGACGGTGGCAGTCGGGACCCCGGGGACAGGTGCCTGTCGCGATGTCGTATGGATAGGGGCGACCGATCGGTCCACGATACCCGCAAGTGCGCAAACCCCAGTTCGCGCGATGCGGGCAACGGAAGTTAGTTCGCCGCCTTGCACAGCCAGTCCACGACGGACCGCAACGTGGCGTCCCCGTGCCGCGTCTCATGGTAGGTGATCCAAAGTTCCCCGGGCAGCGCGTTCTCGCCCAAGTCGGCCAGGACCAATCCGTCGCCCTCCCGTATCATGAAGTCCGGCAGAAGGGCCGGCATCCCCGTCTCCCGCGCCGTCTGATACGCCATGGGCATCTCCTCCACCCGGAACCGGGGTTGGTCGGAGGCGCCCTTGTGGATCCTGCGAAGGTAGTCGCTGTCGGGATAGCGCTGCGACAGACCGATCCAGTTGTGGTCCAGGGGGCGATCGTCACGGTGGTACACCCGCAGGGCGTAGTCGCGGAACTTTCGTGCCTTGAGCCGCCCGCCTTCCGGACGGCCGACGCGGATCTGGATGTCCGCCTCGCCCAGGCCCTGCGCGAAGACCTTGTCCGTCAGGGTCAGCATGACTTGTGGGAGATAATTCACCAGCGCGTTCAAGCGGGGCAGCAAATAATGTTCGTGGACCGCGGGCGGGGCCGCGAGTTCCAAGGGCACCTGCGCTTCCTGATCGTCCGCGTGGAGCCCCGACAGCGTTCCGCGCAACCGCTGATCGAGATCCTCGGCCAGGGCACCCAAACGCTCCGCCGCCTCCGTGGGTACGAAGTTCTGGCCGCGCTTCTCGAACAAGGGTGTCTCCAACGTCTGGCTCATGCGTTCGAGCCGGCGCGATACGGTAGCGACGTTGGTGTTCAGGTATCGGGCAGCGGCGGACATGGTTCCATGCCGCATCATCGCCAACACGAATTTGAGGTCGTCCCAGTTGTCCATCGCGACACCGCTAGGCCCCCCAACCCAGAAGACCGGCGCCTTTCATGCTATCAAACCCGCATTTGCGCGGTCTGGGACCAATACGAACGACGGCGCCGCGTTGGCAAGGGGAATGCTACCCCAAGTTGTCCCCTTCCATCGGCAGCTCGTCCTGCTGATCCGCGACGCGGGCCACGGACACCACCCGTTCACCACCCCGCGTCTGGAAGACCCGAACGCCCCCCGCGACCCGCGACCGGAAGCTGATCCCGTCGACGGGACAGCGAATCGATTGGCCCGTCGAGGTGGCCAGCATGATCTGGTCGTCCGCCTCCACCGGGAAGGCGGCGACGATCGGACCGCCGCGCATCGCCCGATCCATCGCCGCGACGCCCATGCCGCCCCGTCCCCGCAGGGGGTAGTCGTGGCTGGACGACGTCTTGCCGGCCCCGTTCTCGGTGATCGTCACGATCAGATCCTCGGCCGCCGACATCTCCGAGTAGCGTTCCATCGAGAAGTCGCTGCGGGCTTCGGCTCCATCCTCGTCGTCCGCGACCGCATCGACGTCGTCGGCCAGGCCCGCCATCGCGCGGCGCATCTTCAGATAGGCCGCGCGCTCGTCCGGAGCCGCTTCGAAACGGCGGATGACGGCCATGGACACGACGGCATCGTCCTCGCCCAACCGGATGCCGCGCACGCCAACCGATGCCCGGCTGTTGAACACGCGCACGTCCGTGGCCCTGAAGCGGATGGCCCGGCCGGACCGGGTGAACAGCATGACGTCGTCGTCGTTCGACGCGATGCGCGCGTCTATCATGCGCCACCCCTCGGTCTCGCCCTCGAACTTCATGGCTATCTTGCCGTTGCGCATGACGTTCGCGAAGTCCGACAGCGCGTTGCGCCGCACCGTGCCGTGGTCGGTGGCGAACACGACCTGCAGGTCGCCCCAATCCGCCTCGTCCCGGTCGACCGGCATGACGGCGGCGATGCCGGTGCCCACCTTGATGGGCAGCAGATTGACGAGCGCCTTTCCCTTCGCCGTTCGGCCCCCTTGCGGCAGGCGCCAGGTCTTCAGCTTGTAGACCATCCCGTCGGTCGTGAAGAACAGCAGCGGCGTGTGCGTGTTCGCCACGAAGAGGGTCGTAACCACGTCCTCCTCCTTCGTGGCCATGCCAGCGGTCCCCTTGCCACCACGTTTCTGCGCGCGGTACTCGGCCAGGGGGGTGCGCTTCGCGTAGCCGGAGGCGGTGATCGTGACGACCACGTCCTCCCGCTCGATCAGGTCCTCGTCTTCCATGTCGCCGGACCATTCCGTGATCTCGGTCCGGCGGGGGACGCCGTGACGGTCGCGGACCTCGCGCAGTTCGTCGGCGATGATGTCCAGGATGCGGCGGCGGCTGGACAGGATGTCGAGGAAGTCCTTGATCCGCGCGGCCAGCTCCTCGAGCTCGTCGGTCACTTCCTTCACGCCGAGTTGGGTCAACCGCTGGAGGCGAAGCTCCAGTATCGACTTCACCTGGACGTCCGACAGGTTGTAGGTGCCGTCGTCGTTCATCGTATGGGTCGGATCGTCGATCAGGCGGATGTAGGGCGCGATCTCCTCGGCGGGCCACCGTCGCTCCATCAGCTTCACCCTCGCCTCGGCCGCGTCGGCCGACGACCGGATGGTCGCCACCACCTCGTCGACGTTGCTGACGGCGACGGCCAGGCCGCACAGGACATGGCTCCGCTCGCGCGCCTTGTTCAACTCGAACGCGGTACGGCGGGCGACGACCTCCTCCCGGAAGGCCAAGAAGTTCGTCAGGAAGGCCCGCAGCGTCAACTGCTCCGGACGTCCGCCGTTCAAGGCAAGCATGTTGCAGGGGAACGACGTCTGCATCGTCGTGAAGCGGAACAGCTGGTTGAGCACGACGTCCGGCGTCGCGTCGCGCTTGAGGTCGATCACGACCCGGATGCCCACGCGGTCCGATTCGTCGGCGACCCCGGCGATCCCCTCGATCCGCTTCTCCTTCGCGGCCTCGGCGATCTTCTCGACCATCATGGCCTTGTTCACCTGGTACGGCACCTCGTCCACGACGATGGCCGCGCGGTTGTTGCCGCGTTCCTCCACATGTGTCTTCGCACGGACGATCACGCTGCCGCGCCCCTCGATGTACGCCTTGCGGATTCCGGACCGTCCGAGGATCAAAGCGCCGGTCGGGAAATCGGGACCGGGTACGATCTCGTTCAATTGCTCCGACGTCAGGTCGGGGTCCTCGATCAGTGCGAGGGTCGCATCCACGACCTCGCCCAGGTTGTGGGGCGGGATGTTCGTGGCCATGCCCACCGCGATGCCGCCCGCACCGTTCACCAGCATGTTGGGGAAGCGCGCGGGCAGAACGGTGGGTTCGGGGTCCTTGCCGTCGTAGTTCGGCTGGAAATCGACCGTATCCTGACCGATGTCGGCCAGGAGCGACTGCGCCGGACGCGCCATCCGCACTTCCGTGTACCGCATGGCCGCCGGATTGTCGCCGTCCATGGACCCGAAGTTGCCTTGGCCGTCCAGCAGCGGCAACGACATAGAGAAGTCCTGCGCCATCCGTACCAGCGCGTCGTAGATCGCGCCGTCGCCATGGGGGTGGTACTTGCCCATCACGTCGCCCACAGGGCGGGCGGACTTGCGGTACGACTTGTCGTGCGTGTTGTTCGTTTCATGCATCGAGTAGAGGATGCGGCGGTGAACGGGCTTCAGCCCGTCGCGAAGGTCGGGGATCGCACGGCTGATGATGACCGACATCGCATAGTCGATGAACGAGGTCCGCATCTCGTCCACGATGCTGACCTGCGGCCCTTCGTGCGGCATCACCGCGCGTGGGGAATCGTCCGTCGTCCCGTCGCCGTCGTTCATTCCGTACTCTCCGTAATGCCCCGATCCAGTGCCATACATATAGGCGATGTGCGACGTATCAGCAACGCATCCCCCGGTCGTTTCGCGGGCGTGGGGTGGGTTTTCGACGACGGAATCATTGACCGTTAACGCAAACGCCTCAGGGTCGAGTGATCGGACACAGGAGGCATGCGATGGACTCGACGACCCGCTCTGAGACGGAGCTGATGCTGAAGGGCTATGGGCTCACCACGGCCGAGATGTTCTATCACATGCCGGACCATCCGCACGTGCTGAACACCTTCGTCTGGCAGGATTACGACCTGGCCCCCGATCACCCCCGACTGTTCCGTTTCGTGGAGTACTGGCAGGAACAGATCGACGGCGCGCTCCATTCGATCCGGTTCAGTCATCGCAAGCGGATCGCGACCGGCGAGTGGCGGAACGTGGTGGGCGAGTTCACCCTGCACTGAGGCGCATGCGGGCACCTCGGGTCACCGCGATCGTCCAGATCGCGGCCAGACCCAGCGACAACACGCCGTTCCACCCCGCCATCGTCAGGCCGAGCTGCCACACGATGTCGTCGCACATCACGACCGTGTCGCTGACCTCGGTGGACAGGAGGGCGTCGGCCGACAGGTCGGACAAGCTTCCCCCTCCGCTGCAGGACGACGGACCCGGCCACCAGCCCTGTTCCACCCCGGCGTGATAGAACCCGATGCCGAACGTCGTCAGAGCCGCCAGCGCACCCAACCCCGCCGCGATGCGTGGCGCCGGACCGGCCAGTGCGATGACACCCAGGACGATGGCCACCGCATGGGGCCAGCGCTGCCACAGGCACATCGTGCAGGGCGCGTAGCCCGCCAACTGGAAGAGGTACGCACCCCCCAGCAAGGCGACGTGGCCCCCGGTCGCGAGGACGATCCAACGCGTCATAGCAGGCCCAAGGCCATGAAGCCGCCGAAGAACGCGACCAGACCCAATGTGAAGACCAGGCCCAGGCGCCGTTCGATGAATTCGCGCACGGGGTCGCCGAAACGCCACAGCAATGCCGCGACGAGGAAGAAGCGAAGGCCGCGCGCGACGACCGCCGACAGGAGAAAGGGCAGGAGCGGGAACGCGACGAGTCCCGACATGATCGTGACCACCTTGAACGGGAACGGGGTCACGCCTGCGGCCAGCACGACCCAGATGCCCCATTCGGCGTAGAGGGCCTGGAAATCCGCGAACCCGGCCTCCTTGCCCAGGGCCGCTAGGATCGGGGCCCCCACCGCCTCGTACGCGAAGAAGCCGATCGCATAGCCCAGGGCCGCGCCCGCCACGCTGGCCGCGGTGCACACCCCCGCGATCAACCAGGCGCGCGACGGACGTGCCAGGACCATCGGGATCAGCAGGACATCGGGCGGGATCGGGAAGAACGACGATTCCATGAAGCTGACCGCCGCCAGCACCCACAGCGCATAGGGATGGGCGGCCCACGCGATGGTCCAGTCGTAGAGGCGGCGGATCATGCGCGCTGCGGTCCCACGGAACCCAGGGCGGGTCAAGCGCGCTGACGCCGAGCACGAACGGGGACGGAGCAGCTCATGCGCTGGAGAGGTCGGCGCGGCAGCGCCAACATCGAGGATCGCCGCGGTCAGGGCGGCCGCATCGTTCGGAGGGGCAGACGCGGCGCGGCACGGGCCGGCGGGATCGGTGGGTTCGGTCTGATCGCGATCCTCGTCGTCGGCTGGGTCCTGGGCATCGACGTCCGACCCTTCCTGGGCCTCGTGGGCGGTGACGGATACGTGCAGACTCAGTCCGCTCCGACAGGGACAGGCCCGGCAACACAGGCCGATCGGGAGATGGGGCAGTTCGTATCCGTCGTCCTGGCCGATACGGAGGCGGTCTGGTCCGGCATCTTCCGCGAACAGTTGGGCGCGTCTTACGTTCCCGTGACGCTGGTGCTGTTCGATGGCGTCACGCCGTCCCCGTGCGGGAACGCATCGGGTGCCACGGGCCCGTTCTATTGCCCGGCGGACAAGAAGGCGTACTTGGATACCGCGTTCTTCACGACCCTCGAACGCCAGATGGGAGCGGGCGGCGACTTCGCCGCCGCCTACGTCGTTGCGCACGAGGTCGCCCATTACGTCCAGGACGAGTTGGGCATCCTGGAACAGGCCAACCGGATCCGCGCTCAGGCGCCGGAGGCGGAGGCGAACGCGGTCTCCGTCCGGATCGAACTGCAGGCGGACTGCTATTCCGGGATCTGGGCCCGTCTGGCGGACGAGCGCTTCGACATACTGGAACGCGGCGACATCCAGGAGGCGATAAACGCGGCCCATCGCATCGGGGACGATTACCTCCAACGGCGGGCCGGCCGGGTGCCCGCCCCCCATACGTTCACGCATGGCACGTCCGAGCAGCGCGCGCGTTGGTTCGATACGGGCTACCGCTCCGCAGATCTGACCGCTTGCGACACGTTCTCGGCCACGCGGCTGTGATTGACGCCGGGGGCCGTCCTCAGTAAGCGGTCGGGCAGGGGCCCGTGTGGCGGAATTGGTAGACGCAGCGGATTCAAAATCCGCCGCCGCGAGGCTTGCCGGTTCGAGTCCGGCCACGGGTACCAGACCCCCGAAAACAGTTGTGCCCATCGCACGTTGATCGTTTGTGCCCGTGGTCGGGCGTGCTACATCGCCCCAACACGACGTCTTGGGAGGCACGATGCGCCGCTGGCACTTCTATATCATGGGACTGGTCTCGCTGGTCTGGGGGATCGTGTCGATGATCGAGTACGTCCTCGTGAGCTATGGGCTCGAATGGGGCTGGCTCGCGCATTATCCGCAGGCGCAGATCGAATGGCTGGAATCCCTGCCGCCCTGGGTCCATGGGGTCTGGGCGATCCATGCGACCCTGGCCCTCGTCGGGGCGCTGTGCCTGTTGGCGAGCGTGCGCGCATCGGTCTGGATGTTCGGTCTGTCGTTCCTGACGTTCATCGTCCTCGTCGTCTGGGCGCATGGCTTCGCGGCGCCACCGGTCTGGGCGCTCACGGATGCGACGCTGGCGGCAGCGGTCTCGTTCCTCCTGATCGCCTTGTCGGGCCTGATCTGGATCTATGCGCGGTCGGAGAAGAGGTCCGGCGCGTTGTAACGACCTCGACGCGCTGCTAGGGGCATCCGACGGAAACGGTCGGAATAACCGGTGACGCCCCCAGCCCTTCAGATCAACGGTTTGACCCGGCGGATCGATGGCGTGCCCGTCGTGGACGCCATCGACCTCGAGGTGCAGTCCGGCGCCGTGACCTGCCTCCTTGGCCCCTCGGGCTGCGGCAAGTCGACGACCCTTCGTCTGATCGCGGGCGTCGATCGGCCCGATGCGGGTCGGGTCCGACTCGGTGGACGAACCGTCAGCGACGGCCGCACCTTCCTGCCGCCGGAGGCGCGAGGCGTGGGACTTATGTTCCAGGACTTCGCGTTGTTCCCGCACCTGTCCACGGCCCGCAACGTGGGCTTTGGACTGACGGCCCGGGACCCTGCCAGGATCGTCGACCTCCTCGATCGGGTCGGCCTCGCACGTCATGCCGATCGATACCCTCACGAGTTGTCAGGGGGTGAACAGCAACGCGTGGCCCTGGCCCGTGCGCTGGCTCCGTCGCCCCGCGTCCTGTTGATGGACGAACCGTTCTCGGGCTTGGACAACCGCCTGCGCGACGGCATCCGCGATGCCACGCTGGCCCTGTTGAAGGAGGAGGGCACCGCGGTCTTGCTGGTCACGCACGAACCGGACGAGGCGATGCGCATGGCCGACGAGATCGCATTGATGCGAAGCGGGCGGATCGTGCAGCGCGCGGCCCCCTACAACATCTACAACCAGCCGACCGACCTGGAGGCGGCGGCGTTCTTCAGTGACGTCAACGTATTGCCCGGAACGGTTCGCGGTGCGTTGACCGACACGCCCTTCGGACGGTTCCTGGCGCCGGGCCTTCCGGACGGTACGGAGGTGGACATCGTGTTCCGCCCCCAGCATGTTCGCATCGACTTCGATCGTCAGGGTGCCGGGCCTCGTCCGACGCCGAGCGACGGGACGCCGGCACGCGCCCGGGTCATCCGTTCGCGGTTCCTGGGGAAGGAGAGCTTGGTCGAGTTCCGCACCGATATCGACGCCCGTGCCGTTACCGCGACCGTGCCGGCCGTCTTCCTGCCGAAGCCCGGCACGGCTCTGTGGCTGTCGATTCGGCGGGACCGTTGCTTCGTGTTCAGGCGGCGGGGCAGGGCGGCGCACGTTACGTGAGCCCCCGTGCCCCGATACGTTTCCAGACCCTGGCACGGGTCGCTACGCGTCAGCGCCCCCAGGCGCGGACCTGACCGCAATCGACATGCGTGAAGTTGGAACCGGTGTACTTGCCGACCCCGCCCGCGGCGCAGGACGCTGCCGCGCGTGCGACCTGACGGACCGATCGCGACGGCAGCCGAAGGTCCGCGGCCTTGCCCTGCATGTGAAGCGAATTCCGAGCGACGCCGCGCCCCTTGCTTCGCAGCATCTGGTTCGTCGCAGGCGAACGGTAGCCCGACAGGAGCAGGAACGGTTCCGTCGCATCCACGAGCCGGTGGGTCGCGGCGATGATGTCGATGGTCCGGTTGTCGATGCCCTTGACCTCGTTCCGGCGCCAATCGCGGAAGAAGAAGTTCGTCTCCTTCAACGCTTCGCCGATGTATTTGCCTTCGATCCAGTAGATCGTCTTCATCGTCTCGCCCGTGCGGGCGTTGTTCATGTAGAGGGTTCGGACGTCGCCGGCCCCCCGCAGGAACCCCGCCGCCTTCGAGAACGTCGGCGCCGCACACACCGCAGTCGCGGCGAAGGCCCCAAGTAATCCGCGCCGCGTAAGCAAAGCGCCGGACGCACCGGTGTCGTCTGTCATCGTCACGTATGCCCCATTATCTTCGGCCGTCTACGCGGCCTGCTGTGTCCACATCCCCATGTGACGGTAACCATGATGCACATCCCGGCGATTCGGGCAATGCGCGTCGGGAGATACCGTTTTGCGGGAACCTCGCATGTCGGCAGTGTCGTGCTTGCTGCCGGCTTAACCCTGTTGCCCATTTGCCTAGGTCAAGTGGATTAACCAAACGTGAATGGACAGATGAGAGGACGGAACGCACGCTGTATCGGTTGCCTTCCAGGAAGTTTCGATGATCAAAAGCCTTGCCCTGACTGCCGTCCTGCTCATTGCCTCGCTGCCCGGATCCGCGACGGCGAACACGGAGTTCACCTTCACGCCGCGCCAGCATGCGGTGGCGATCGCCTCCGCCGATGACCCGGCGATGGCCGCGTTCTATCGCGACCGCGACTTCGCCCCTTTGTGGTTCGGGCCCGGTGCGGGGGAGCGTCGGGCCGCGTTCCTGTCCGTCCTGGAACGTGCCGGCGATCACGGCCTTCCGGCGGATCGCTACGATGCCGCAGCCCTGCGTGCCGCGTTCCGGGACGTCAGGTCCGGTACCGACCTCGGCCGCCTCGACGTCCGATTGACGGGTTCGTTGTTGCAGTACGCACGTGACGTGGGCTCCGGAGTGCTGGATCCGAAGCGGGTCGATCCCACCATCGTGGTCGAGGTGCCCACGCGTGATCTGACAAGCGACCTGCATGCCTTCGCGACCGGCGATCCCCATGCCGTCCTGCGCAGCTTCCAGCCCGCGACCCGGGCCTATACGGCTTTATTGCGCGAGAAGATGCGGTTGGATGGCGTCGCGCGGGCGGGGGGCTGGGGCCCCCCGGTGCCGGCGGGCAAGCTGCGGCCGGGAGATACGGGTGGTGCCGTGGTGGCACTGCGGGATCGACTGCACGCGATGGGCTATCTGGGCCGTACCATCACGGCAGAATACGACACGGCGATGGAGCGCGCCGTGGAACGCTTCCAGGCGGATCATGGGCTGACGGCCGATGGCATCGCGGGTCAGGGCACCATCGATGCGATCAACGTCCCCCTGGAGGATCGCCTCGCGCAGGTGATCCTGAACCTCGAACGGCAGAGATGGATGAACAAGCCGTTGGAACGACGCCACGTGCTGGTCAACATCGCCGAGCAGCACGCCTATGTGGTCGACGACGGGATCGTCACCTTCGACACGGTCGTCGTCGTCGGCAAAGAGAGCGCGGATCGCCGCACGCCCGAGTTCAGCGATACCATGACCCACATGGTGGTGAACCCATCCTGGTACGTGCCCCGTTCCATCGCCACGAAGGAGTACCTTCCCGCGCTGAAGCGCGGGGGCGCGCGCCATCTGGAGGTGTACTCGTCGAAGGGTCGCGTGAACCGCGGCGCCGTGAACTTCGCTGCCTACACCGCGCGCACGTTCCCCTTCAGCCTGCGCCAGCCGCCCGGGCCGAAGAATGCGCTGGGGCAGGTCAAGTTCATGTTCCCCAACAAGTACAACATCTATCTCCACGACACGCCGTCGAAGTCTCTGTTCGCGCGCGACGTCCGCACCTTCAGCCACGGCTGCGTCCGCGTCGCCCGTCCGGCGGAGCTGGCGGCCCACCTTCTGGCCCCCCAGGAAGCCGACCCGCGGAACGCTTTCGACCGCATCCGCGCGACCGGGGCGGAACGGCGCGTCGACCTGGACACCCCGGTCGGTGTGCACCTCGTCTATTGGTCGGCCTGGGTCACGCCGGACGGGCGCGCGAACTACCGGGGCGACCCCTATGGAAGGGACCGGGCGGTGATGTCCGCCTTGCGGGCGGCCGGGGTGGACCTGACGCCGGGCCGGAGCTAACCCACCGGCCTGAAGGCCGCATCCGGGGGTTGCATGTTCACGCTGTCGCAGATCGCCGCCGCCCTGGGCCGGCCCGTTCTGGGCGACGGCGCCATCCCGGTTGCTCGCGCGGCCGAACCCAGCAGCGCGGGATCAGACGACTTGGCGCTGGCGATGTCCCCGGCCTATGGCGACGCGCTGCGGGCGGGGGCCGCACGGGCCGCCATCCTTTGGGACGGGGCGGATTGGCGATCCTTCGGCTTGGCCGGTGCCATCACCGTGCCACGCGCGCGGCTGGCGATGGCGACGATCACCGCCGCGCTCGATCCCGGACCGGGCTGGGCGCGCCGGGTGGGCGTCCATCACACCGCCATCCTCGGCGCTGACGTAACGTTGGGCGATGGCGTCGTTGTTGGGCCCGGCGCGGTCGTGGGCGACGGCGTGCGCATCGGTTCGAATGGCCGCATCGGTCCGATGGTCTTCGTGGGCGACGGTGCCGTAATCGGCGACGATGCGCTGATCCACGCCCGCGCCTTCGTAGGTGATCGTGTTCGAATAGGACATCGCGTCACCTGTCAGGCGGGCGCCGTGATCGGAAGCGATGGGTTCAGCTTCGTCACCCCGGAGGAGTCGGGCATCGAACGCGCGCGCCGAACTCTGGGCGATCAGGGGGACATCCGGCCCCAGGCCTGGACCCGCATTCATTCCTTGGGCGCCGTCGAAATCGGGGACGACGTCGAGATCGGGGCCGGCGCCACCATCGATCGAGGCACCGTGGCCGATACCGTGATCGGGACCGGGACGAAGTTGGACAATCAGGTCCACGTCGGACACAACGTGCGCGTCGGTCGCGACTGCTTGCTGTGCGGACAGGTGGGCATCGCCGGCAGCGCCGTGATCGGCGACCGTGTCGTCTTGGGCGGTCAGGTCGGGGTGAGCGACAACATCACGGTGGGGGACGACGTCGTGGCGGGTGGTGGCACAGGCATCCTGTCGCGCGTTGCCCCGGGCAAAGTCCTGCTCGGGTATCCGGCGACGGACATGGACAAGCAGATCGAACTGACACGCGCGGTGCGCCGGCTGCCGCGCCTGGCCAAGCAGGTGGCGGCGCTTCGCGATGTCGTCATGGGGTCCGGGCAGGGGACTGGTCATGACACCTGACATGATCCGTCCCCGCATCCACGCGATCCTGGCCGAACAGGCCATGATCCCGGTCGAAGAGGTCACGGACCGTCAGTCGCTCGCGGATCTGGGCATCGATTCGATGGGCGTCGTGGAGGCGATCTTCGCCATAGAGGAGGCATTCGACATCGCGGTCCCGTTCAACGCCAACGAACCGCAGGCCAGCACCTTCGACATCTCGTCCGTCGGGGCCATCGTCGCGGCCGTCGCCGAGCTGCACACGCAGCAACACCAGTGACGCGCCGCGTCGTCATCACCGGGGCCGGCACGATCAACGCGATGGGCGCCGACGTCCCCGCCACCCTCGCCGGCATGCGCGCCGGACGCAGCGCCATCGGACCACTCGACATTCGCGACGTCGACCGGTTGACGATCCGCATCGGCGCGCAGGTGCAGGGCTATGTCGAGACGGAACGCTTCAGCCGACAGCAGATCACGCTCCTGGACCGCTATGCACAATTCGCCCTGATCGCGGCTCGGGAGGCTCTGGATCAGTCTGGGGTCTCGCTTTCCGGAGAGGCGGCCCTGCGGGCCGGCGTGATCCTCGGGACGAGCGGCGGGGGGTTGGGGACGCAGGACGACAACTATCGCGCCGTGTACGAGGATGGGAAGAACCGCGTCCATCCCTTCGTCGTCCCCAAATTGATGAACAATGCGGCGGCCGCGCATCTTTCGATGGAGTACGGCCTCCAGGGGCCGTCCTTCACCGTCGCCACCGCATGCGCCTCGTCCAATCATGCGATCGGGCAGGCTGCCCAGTTCATCCGTGCCGGGCTGGCCGACGTCATGCTCACCGGCGGCGCGGAGGCGATGCTGTGCTTCGGCGGCGTCAAGGCGTGGGAGGGGCTCCGCGTGATGTCGAACGATACCTGCCGTCCCTTCTGCGCGACCCGATCCGGAATGGTCCAGGGCGAGGGGGCGGGTATCTTCGTCTTGGAAGCCTATGATCAAGCGCGCGCGCGGGGGGCCGAGATACTGGCGGAACTGGCAGGCTGCGCGATGACGTCGGATGCCAGCGATATCGTCATGCCGTCACGGGAAGGGGCCGAACGCGCGATGCGCGGCGCGCTGCGCGATGCTGGACTGGATCGATTGGATATCGGGTACATCAACGCGCACGGCACCGGGACGGCAGCGAACGACAGAACGGAATGCGCCGCCATCGGCCAGGTCTTCGGCCCGCTCGCGAATGGGCTTCCGATATCGTCCACGAAGGCGATGCACGGTCATTGCATCGGCGCGACAGGCGCCATCGAACTCCTGGCCTGCATCATGGCGTTGCGCGATGGCGTCGTCGCCCCGACCGTCAATTGGCGGGAATCCGACCCGGAATGTATGCTGGACGTCGTGCCGAACGAGGCGCGGGACGTCACCGTGACCGCCTGTCTATCGAACGCGTTCGCGTTTGGCGGCATGAACGCCGTCCTGGCCCTGAAGGCCGCGTGACCCGTCGCGCATTGGCCGCGACGGGTCGCCGTTCCGTCACTCCGTCACTTCGACCGCCGCGATGCCAGCGGTGAAGCCACGCAGCGACATGTCCATCTGCGCGGGCTGGTCCGGCGCGAGGGCGGGGACGACCGTGATCTGCGCCATCGCGCCACGGCGGAACCGGTTCATGTCGTCCTGCGTGAAGCCGAGCCGTGCGTAGCAGCCGCCTTCGTCGCAGAAGGCGAACGGATACCGGCGGGCCTGTCCGCCATCGACCGATACGGTGACTTGCGCTGTCAGCAGCGTGCGCAGCGGCGTCAGTACGGTCGCGCCCCCTGCAAGCTCGCCCCCATCGGGAAGATCAAAGAAATTGACGTCCGCGGTCGGATTGCCGTTCGCATCCTCGAGCCGCTGATACAGCTGGCACGGGTCGGGTTGACCCTCGGGCGCCTGCAGACAGCGCACCTCCCAATCGCCATGCTCCTCCCTGACGTAGATCTCCTCGGTCGAAGGTTGCGCGGCCGGGGGCTCCGTGGTCTCGCCGGTGGCCAGCGCGCCGCCGGGGGCAGGCGCGTCCGTCCCCTGCGGAGCGGGTGCGTCCACCGCGGGCGCCTCTGGGGGACTGTCGGTCGCATCCGTGTCCTGCGCCACCACGCCCATCGGGGCAGCGGACAGGATCAGCGCCGCCAGGAGGGTGAGGGTTCTCGTCATCTTGTCCTCCGTTGGATTCTGCCGTGCCGCCTAGCACGAGCGCAGCCCGGATGCAGGTCCAAAACGACACGGCCGGAATGGCCTGAGCACAATAGAAAAAGGGCCCGAAGCCAGGCCCTTTCCCTTCGTCTTTATCTCCCCGCCGGACTGGCCGACTTATTGTGGTGGGGACATTACTCACCGGACCCCCGCCGTCAACGCAAAACAGTGGCCCGCCATCCTATGTTGTGGCACCCCACCCTGGCAGGCCGATCAGGGGGCGGACATGGATGACGACGCGATCTTCGTGGGCGGCGGGGGGAACGGCTACGCAATGCCCCAGACGCTGCGGTTGGATCAGGCGAACCGCCACGGTCTGATCGCCGGCGCGACGGGAACGGGCAAGACCGTGACCCTGCAAATCCTCGCGCAGGGTTTCAGCGATGCGGGGGTTCCGGTCTTCCTGTCGGACGTGAAAGGCGACCTCGCCGGACTGGCCATGCCGGGCGACGCGTCGCACAAGTTGCACGTGGCCTTCATAGATCGTGCCGGGACCATCGGTCTCGACCTGGATTACCGTGCTGCGCCGGTCACGTTCTGGGACCTATGGGGTGAACGGGGTCATCCCGTCCGGACCACCGTGACCGAGATGGGGCCCCTGCTCCTGTCTCGTCTCCTGGATTTGACGGACGCGCAAGAAGGGGTCCTGAATGTCGCGTTCCGCGTCTCCGACGAGGAGGGGCTGGCGCTGCTGGACCTAAAGGACCTACAGGCCATGCTCAGCTTCGTGGGTCAGGAGCGTAAGGCTCTGTCCCTGCGGTACGGTAACGTGTCGACCGCGTCGGTCGGTGCGATCCAGCGGGCGCTCCTGGTGTTGGAAGGTCAGGGCGGCGACCGCCTGTTCGGGGAGCCTGCCCTGGATCTGGACGACCTGATGACAATAGGCGCCGACGGGCGCGGGCAGGTCAACGTCCTGGCGGCCGACAGGTTGATGGGGTCTCCGCGTCTCTATGCCACGTTTCTGCTGTGGCTGCTGTCCGAGCTGTTCGAGACCTTGCCGGAGGTCGGCGATCCGGATCGGCCGAAGCTGGTCTTCTTCTTCGACGAGGCTCACCTGTTGTTCGATGGCGCCCCTCGGGCGCTTATCGACAAAGTCGAACAGGTCGCACGACTGATCCGGTCGAAGGGGGTCGGCGTCTATTTCGTCACGCAAAATCCCGACGACGTGCCCGAGGACATCCTCGGCCAGTTGGGCAACCGCGTGCAACATGCCCTGCGCGCCTTCACCGCCCGCGATCGCCGGGCGTTGCGCCAAGCGGCGGAGACGTATCGCGACAATCCAGCCTTCGACATCGAGGATGCGATCCGCGAGGTCGGGGTGGGCGAGGCCGTGACGTCGTTCCTTGAGCGCAAGGGTGTACCCGGTGTGGCCCAGCGCACGTTGATCCGCCCCCCATCGTCCCGATTGGGACCGATCACGGAGGGGGAGCGGCAGGCCGTCATCCGATCCTCGCCCGTGGCGGGCAAGTACGATGACGCGATAGACCGCCTCAGTGCCTTCGAGGCGCTGCAGAAGCGGGCTGAAGACGGGGCCATTCAGGCGGAACGTGCCGAGGCGGAGGAGGTGCGGGCAGAGGCAGCGGAGCGGGAGTACCGGACGGGGCGCCGCTATTCCGGTGCCAAGGTCGGTCGTTCTACGTCACGCGCGCGAACCCATCGGGGCGACGGCATCGGCACGGCTTTCGCCAAGTCGATGGCCCGCTCGATGGGTACGCGGGCTGGGAGGGCGATCGTCCGTGGCGTCCTCGGCGGATTGTTCAAAGGACGCTAGACGCGGTCATTCCCATTCGATCGTGCCCGGCGGCTTCGACGTGATGTCATAGGTCACGCGGTTGATGCCCGGTACTTCGTTTATGATGCGCGTCGCGGTCTCGCCCAGGAACGCATGCTCGAACGGATAGTAGTCCGCCGTCATGCCATCGACGGACGTGACTGCCCGCAGCGCGCAGGCATAGTCGTACGTACGCCCGTCGCCCATGACGCCCACGGTCCGCACGGGCAGCAATGCGACGAAGGCCTGCCATATGTCGTCGTAGAGGCCATGGCGCCGAATTTGATCGATGAAGATCGCGTCGGCCCGTCGAAGGATGGCGAGCTTCTCGCGCGTGATCTCACCCAGGCAGCGAATCGCCAGGCCGGGTCCGGGGAAAGGGTGGCGTCCGATGAAGCTCGGCGGCAAGCCCAGTTCGCGCCCAAGGGCGCGGACTTCGTCCTTGAACAGTTCCCGCAACGGCTCCACCAGGGTCAGGCCCATCTCCTGAGGCAGGCCGCCGACGTTGTGGTGGGACTTGATCGTGACGGACGGACCGCCGGAGAAGCTGACGGATTCGATGACGTCGGGGTACAGCGTGCCCTGCGCCAAGAAGGCCGCACCCTCGATCCCGTCGGCGTGCTTCTGGAACACGTCGATGAACAGGCGCCCGATGATCTTGCGCTTGGTTTCCGGGTCCGACTGCCCTTCCAACGCATCGAGGAACAGGTCCTGTTCCTGTGCGTGGACGACGTGAAGGTTCATGTTGTCGCGGAACATGCTAACAACCTCCGCCGCCTCGTCCTGACGCAGGAGGCCATGATCGACGAAGACGCAGGTCAACTGATCGCCCACCGCCTCGTGGATCAGCGCGGCCGCCACGGAGGAATCGACACCGCCCGAGAGAGCGCAGATGACCTTGGCATCCCCCACCTGTGCGCGGATCGCCTCCACAGCCTGTTCGCGGTAGGCCCCCATCGTCCAATCGCCGGCGAAGCCCGCCAAACGTACGAAATTCTCGTATAACCGCACGCCTTTGGGGGTGTGATGCACTTCCGGGTGGAACTGCACCGCGTAGAAGCGACGATGCGGATCGGCGGTGATGGCGAAGGGCGCGCCGGGCGACGTGCCGAACACCTCGAACCCGGGCGCCAGTTCGGCCACGTGGTCGCCATGCGACATCCAGACCTGTTCTCGCCCGGTGCCGTCCGGTCCGTCGAACCATCCCTGCAGCAGATCGAGTTGCCCCTGCGGACTGACGAAGGCACGTCCGAATTCGGCCGTGCCCTCGCCTCGGGTGACGCGTCCCCCCAGCATCTGCTGCATCACCTGCTGACCATAGCAGATCCCGAGCACCGGTACGCCGAGATCGAAGATCTCGTCCGGCGGTCGAGGGGAGCCCCGATTCGGCACGGAGGCCGGTCCACCCGATAGGATCACCGCCTTCGGACCGAAATCCTGCAGGAACGCAGGCGTTACCCTCTGAAACGGATGTATCTCGCAATAGACCGACAACTCCCGCAGACGACGGGCGATCAGTTGCGTGACCTGACTGCCGAAATCGACGATCAGGAGGCGTTCGTGATGATCGGCGGGATCGGGGAGCCTGGCCATGGGCAGCCGTTAGGCGGGCGGTTCGCGGGACGCAAGTGTCGCATCCGGGCGCGCCTTCGCCGTTCCGGTGCCGCGGGCTCCCGCGGGGCATGCCTAAGGTTCGGTCCACCGGGCAGAGATGGGGACGGACGGATGACGGACATGGCACGCAGACGGCGCGGCGGGGGCGGTGCGGCGCGGCGTGCCGAACGCGGAACCCTCGACATCGAGACGGCCGCAACCATCACGCGCCGCATCCCGAATTTCGACATCCTCGATGACGAAGCCCTGTCCGTCATCGAAGACCAGGCCGAGACGCTGCTGGCCGAGATCGGCGTTGCCTTCGTCGAGAATCCGACTGCCCTGCAGCGCTGGCGGGACGCGGGCGCGGAGATCGAGGGTGAACTGGTCCGGATCCCGCACGGCTTGGCACGGACGCTGTGTGGAACCGCCCCATCGAGCTTCACCCAGATCGCGAGGAATCCCGACCGGTCCGTCGAGATCGGAGGCCGAAACCTCGTCCTGGCGCCGGTCTATGGACCTCCCTTCGTGCGCGACGGCGATGGCCGACGGTATGCGACGATGGCGGACTTCCGGAAGTTCGTGAAGCTCGGACACATGTCGAAGTGGCTGCACCATTCCGGCGGCACGGTCTGCGAGCCGACCGACATCCCGGTCGCCGAACGTCATCTCGACATGCTGATGGCTCACGCGATGCTGACGGACAAACCATTCATGGGATCCGTGACCGACCCGTCCCGCGCAGCCGATTCCGTGTGTTTCGTGGACGCACTGTTCGGCGGCTTGGACGATCGGACCGCGCTTATCAATCTGATCAACATCAATTCCCCCCTGACCTTCGACGCGACCATGATGGGGGCCTTGGAGGTATACGCGGCGGCCAACCAGGCCTGCATCGTGTCACCCTTCATCGTCGGCGGGGCGATGGCCCCGGTTACGGTATCCGGAACGCTGGTGCAGGTCCTCGCCGAGGTGATGGCAGGCATAGCATACAGCCAGTTGGTGCGTCCGGGGGCGCCTGTCGTGTTTGGAGCCTTCGTTACCAGCATCGACATGGGATCGGGCGCCCCCACCTTCGGAACGCCCGAGGCCGCGATGATCACCTATGGCGCCGGCCAGTTGGCCCGGCGGCTGAACCTTCCGTATCGGTCCGGCGGGTCCTTCTGCGGATCGAAGCTGCCGGACGCGCAGGCCGCCTACGAGACGGCGAACTCGCTGAATGCCGGCCTCCTGGGTGGCGTCAACTTCATGCTACACGCGTGCGGTTGGCTCGAAGGGGGCCTCGTCGCTGACTTCGAGAAGTTCGTTATGGATGCCGACCAACTCGGCATACTGCACCGCCTGGCCGCCGGCGCCGCGCCGGACCCGGATGCGTTGGACGCCGTGAGGGAAGTCGGCCCCGGAGGGCATTATCTCGGCGCCGTCCACACGCAGGCGCGTTTCAAGACGGCGTTCTGGCGGTCGGACCTTCTGGACTACAAGCCATACGAGACATGGGCCGAGGAGGGTGCACGCGACACCCGTGCCCTGGCATGCCGACGGGTCGAGAAACTTCTGGAAGCCTACGCCGCGCCGCCCATCGACGACGCCACCCGCGGTGCGTTGGACGAGTTCGTCACCAGACGCAGGGCCGATCTCGCGGCCGCGGCGGCCTGATCCGATCCGCGTTCCACGGCCCGACGGGACGTCCGCTGCGGGAGGGTCGGGGCGGAACGGCGTTCTGCGTTGAAGGCATGGGCTTCCGCCATCAGGGCCGCCAGTATGTCGACGTGGCGGGCGAGCGAGTAGCTACGGCCGTCGCCGATCCGCCGACGTTCCAGATCCGCTTCGATCGGGATCAACTTCTGAAGGGCCGCGGTCGGCGTAGCGGGGATCGCCACACGCAGCATGCGGCGCAAGTCGCGGCGGCGCTGGTATTCCGCCATCGCGATGGTCGCGGCCCGCACGAGCAACTTGGGACGGTTCAGCGTGGCGATGGAATGGGCGATGGTGTCGGTGGCAATGGGCATGTTCGGCTCCGGGGGCACTTGCGTTTCGTCTGGCCCGACATTGGCCGACCCTGACCGTGCGTTGCGGAAACCCGCGTTCCGCCGTTCGCCCCCCTCCAGGAATTTACCTAATGGAAACACCTTCCTAACCGGAGCGTTCCTTTAACGTTCTGGTAACCAATCCGGGTTGTTGATCGGTCCGTTATCCACAACGCCGGAATCACCGCCGATGCATGCCGCCCCGAGAGATCGGATCGAACCGGACCTCCCCGCTTGGTTACCACCGATCGTGCTGACCTATCTCGATCACACGTGTTCGGGACGTCCCCTGCGCCAGGTGGCCGCGGCAAGGGGATGCGCCCCATCGACCATCCTACGACAGGTGCGGCGCATCGAGGCTCGGCGAGACGATCCTTTGATCGACGACGCGATGGAGCGGTTCGCCACTCTGTTCACCATATCCAGCACGACCGAGGGGTCCCACCATATGTCAGCCGTACCCAAGCAATACCCCGTCGTCGACGATGATACCGTGGCCCGGGAGGGGCGCCGTATCCTGCGCCGCCTTTGCGAGGGAGATTCGTTCCTCGCGGTAGGTCAGGGGATGCCCCAGGCGGTCGTCCTGAAAGGCGAGACGGATCCCCGTCCGATCGCGAAGCTCCCGCGAGAGGTGGCGCAAGCGTTCGTCTTGCAAGATTGGGTGTCATGCTTCCGCTCCGGCCGGATCACGCGATATCGTATCACCGACGCGGGACGGGCGGCACTTCGACGGCTGCTGAACGAGAAGCACGACCGCAGGGTGGCGGCTCGAGGTGATGCGGCCTCGCCGAGCCCCTTCCTGCAGCAGGAGGCCGACGTCATTCCGTTGCCCGTCCGCGATGCGGAGGGCGGAACCCGGACCTTGACCGTGAACTTGGCGGAATCTCCGCTCGCTGTCTTGGCGCGTCGTCGTGATCGAGGTGGTGCCCCGTTCCTTTCCGACATGCTGGTGACGGCGGGCGAACTGCTGCGGGAAGATTTTGAGCAAGCGCAGCTCGGTCCGAGGATCGGTCAGAACTGGGAACGGTTCATGACCGCCGGTCTGGACGCATCACCCGCCGAGGATGGAGAAGTTCCAGCCCATGATGCCGCGCGCGACCGGGTGGGTACTGCGTTGGCTGCCCTCGGGCCCGGGTTGGGCGATGTCGCGCTGCGGGTATGCTGCTACCTCGAAGGTCTCGAGACGGCGGAGAAGCGCATGGGTTGGGCCGCGCGATCGGGCAAGATCGTGTTGCGGATCGCGCTTCAGCGCCTGCATCAGCACTATACCGCGCAGAACCGTCTCTGATCCGATCCCGGATGGTCGTTGCGCCGCCGCCTGCGCCGCCCCGAATGGGGCGGCGCAAAGCATTCGTCAGCCCCGATCTTCAACCTCGACGTAATCGCGCTTCGTCTCGCCGGTGTACAACTGACGGGGCCGCCCGATCTTCAGCGATGGATCGGACAATTGCTCCTTCCATTGGCTGATCCAGCCCACCGTGCGCGACAGTGCGAAGATTGGCGTGAACATGGATGTCGGAAAACCCATCGCCTCCAGGATGATGCCGGAATAGAAGTCGACGTTCGGGAACAGCTTCTTGTCGCGGAAGTACGGATCTTCCAACGCCTGCCGCTCCAGCTCCTTGGCGACCTGCAGGGTCGGGTTGTCCTCCACCCCGAGCAGTTCCAGAACCTCGTCGGCGGATTCCTTCATCACCGTCGCGCGCGGGTCGTGGTTCTTGTAGACCCTGTGTCCGAACCCCATCAGCCGGAACGGATCGTCCTTATCCTTCGCCCGACCGATGAATTCCGGAATGCGGTCCGCAGTTCCGATCTCGCGCAGCATCTCCAGGCAAGCTTGGTTCGCCCCGCCGTGGGCGGGACCCCAAAGGCAGGCGATCCCGGCGGCGATGCAGGCGAACGGGTTCGCCCCAGAGGAGGATGCCAGCCGCACGGTCGATGTCGACGCGTTCTGCTCGTGATCGGCATGCAGGGTGAAGATGCGATCCATCGCGCGGGCCAGGATCGGATCGACCACGTAGTCCTGCGCCGGCACGCTGAAGCACATGTTCAGGAAGTTCGCGGCATAGCCTAGATCGTTGCGAGGATACACGAAGGGCTGACCGATCGAGTACTTGTAGGCCATGGCCGCGATGGTCGGCATCTTGGCGATCATACGGATCGACGCGACCTCGCGTTGCCAGGGATCGGTGATGTCCGTGCTGTCGTGGTAGAAGGCCGACATCGCGCCGACCATGCCGTTCATGATCGCCATCGGGTGCGCGTCGCGACGGAACCCGCGGGTGAAGTTGTACATCTGCTCATGGAGCATGGTGTGCATCGTCACCCGCTCCTCGAAGTCTTCCAGTTCCGGCCCCGAGGGAAGTTCACCATAGAGAAGCAGATAGCATACTTCCAGGTAGTGAGACTTTCCGGCCAACTGCTCGATCGGATAGCCGCGGTGCAGCAGAACACCCTCGTCCCCGTCGATATACGTGATCGAGGACTCACAGGCCGCCGTCGACGTGAAGCCGGGATCGTAAGTGAACGCCCCCGACTGCCCATAAAGCTTGCGGATGTCGATGACGTCCGGCCCCGTCGAGCCCGACAGGATCGGCATTTCGAACGTCTGATCGTCTATCGTGACCGTCGCGGTCTTCGGCTTCGCGCTGTCCAGCATGGCGTTCTCCGGTCTATCGTCACGCGAACGTCACCGCGCAACCAGTTGATCTTGCGACGATACGAGCCTCGACGCGTGAAACTATGCTGCATCGTCCAGTCGTGCCACGGTTTCCTCGCGACCCAGGATCAGCATCATGTCGAAGACGCTGGGGGTGGTGGTCCGTCCGGCCAGCGCGGCACGCATGGGTGCCGCGATCTTGCCCAAACCGACCCCGTGATCGGCTGCCACCGAACCGACGGCCCCCTCTAGCGCGTCACGCGTCCAAGTAGCATTTTGCAGGTGCGGCGTCAATTCGCGGAGCATCGCCCTTCCGTCGTCGGTCAGGGCCTTCGCAGCCTTGTCATCGGGTCGGATGGGGCGGTTCTGCAGGACGAAACGGGACCGTTCCACGACCTCTGGCAGGGTGCGGGCGGCATCCTTGACCGAGGGCACCGCACGTCGCAGCGCAACAGCATCCGGAAGGGGCGAACCGCTCCGCCGGGCCCAATCGAGGACGGCGGCAACGACGTCATCGTTGAGCATCGCCCCTATGTGCTGACCCGAGAGGTTCTCGAGCTTCTTCATGTCCAAGCGGGCGGGGGCGCGCCCGATCCCGTCGAGGTCGAACCAGGCGCGGGCCTGTTCGTCGGTGAAGTACTCGTCGTCGCCATGCGACCAGCCCAATCGTGCGAGGTAGTTGCGCATCGCTCGGGCGGGGTAGCCCATCGCCGCATACTCCCCCACCCCCGTCGCACCATGTCGCTTCGATAGCTTCTTGCCATCAGCCCCGTGTATTAGTGGAATGTGCGCCCACACGGGAAGGTCCCACCCCATCGCATCGTAGATCTGGGCCTGCCGGGCCGCGTTGTTCAAGTGGTCGTCGCCCCGGATCACATGGGTCACCCCCATGTCCCGGTCGTCCACGACCACGGCCAGCATATAGGTCGGCGTTCCGTCGGATCGCAGTAGCACCATGTCGTCCAACTGATCGTTCCGGACCGTCACCATTCCCTGCACGGCGTCCTGGATCGATGTCACGCCATCGCGGGGGGCCCTCAAACGGATCACGAACGGCGCTTCGAGATGATCCGACGGGTCCGCGTCCCGCCAGGGCGAACGATACAGCGTCGATGTACCGGCCGCCCGCGCCGCGTCGCGGAAAGCTGCGATATCGCCTTGCGACGCGAAGCACTTGTAGGCCGTGCCATTCGCCATCATCGCATGCGCGACCTCCGCGTGGCGGTCGGCGCGGGCGAACTGACTGACCGCTTCCCCGTCCCAATCCAAACCGAGCCACTTCAAACCGTCCAGGATCGCGTCGGTCGCCTCCGGGGTGGACCGGGTCCGATCCGTGTCTTCGATCCTCAACAGGAAGGTGCCCCCCCGCCCACGTGCGTACAGCCAGTTGAAGAGAGCCGTGCGGGCCGTTCCGATGTGCATGTCCCCCGTGGGGGAGGGGGCGATGCGCGTAACGATGGGCCGGTCCGTCATGGAACCTCCGCTGGCAGGTCGGAAGGGTGGAAACGCGGTCTTAATGGTCGGACCGCCAGGGTTCCCCGCGTTCTATGGATCGCCAGTCCGGGATACAAGCGAGGGAACCAACGTGACGAGGCAAGGGGAGCAGTGCGCGCCTAACCCGGCTGCACTCGGCATCGCGGATCGGTTGATCGAGCGCCTACAGGATCTGCGGGGTCGACGCCTGTGCTGGGGGGCCTTGTGCTTCGGTGGCGGTGTCGGCACGTATTATGGCCTGCCGGCGGAGCCGACCGCACCACTCCGGCTCGCGGTCGTTCTTGGGGCCGCGCTGTGCATCTTGCTCGGCTGGATGGCCCGTCGCGGTTTCGGCCTCCCGTTCCTCTTCATGGCATCGTTCCTCTGTGGTTTGGCAATCGCCCAACTGCGCACGGATATGGTCGCGGCCCCGGTGCTCGGGTTCCGGTACTATGGTCCGGTGGAGGGGCGGGTGGTCGGCATCGACACCTCGGCCTCCGGTTCGGTACGGCTGACCTTGGACCGCGTGCGGTTGGATCGCATTGCGCCCGGCCGGGTCCCGGGACGTGTCCGGATATCGCTGACGGAGCCCGGCCCTTGGTTGGAGCCACGCCTCGGACTTCGAGTGATGACCACCGCCTTCTTGTCTCCCCCCTCCGGACCTGCGGAGCCCGGTGGCTTCGACTTCGGACGCCACGCCTGGTTCCAGGGCATCGGCGCGGTCGGGTATGGTCGTGTGCCCTTGCTGCTCGCAGATACCGCACCGGGGCCTCCACGGTACGTGGACGCGGCGCGCATGGCCATCGCCGGCGGGCTGCGGGATGCGATGCCGGGGCGGACCGGGCAGGTGGCGGCAGCCATCGTCGTCGGTGATCGATCGGGCCTCGATCCGACGGACACCCAAGCGCTTCGGGATTCGAACCTCGCGCATCTGCTGGCGATATCGGGACTCCACATGGGGCTGCTCGTCGGGACGGTCCTGGGCGTGGTCAGGCTCGGGCTTGCCGCCGTTCCGCCCGTGGTGCTCCGGGTGGATGCCAAGGCCGTGGCCGCCATCGCGGCACTGCCATTCGTCTTCGCCTATCTGGCCCTGTCGGGTGGCGGCGTCGCCACGCAGCGGGCAGCCGTCATGGCGGTGGTGATGTTGGGTGCGGTCATCTTGAACCGTAGGGCCTTGTCGATGCGTTCGGTCGCACTGGCCGCCTTGATCGTCCTCGTCCTGCGCCCGGAAGCGCTGGTCGGGCCCGGCTTCCAGATGTCCTTTGCCGCAACGGGGGCACTGGTATTGGCCTTCGGGGCGCTGTCGCGGCGTGGCGGGGGATGGACGCGGGGTTTGAGGGGCTGGGTGATGGCCTTGGTCCTGTCCTCCTTCGTGGCTGGCTTGGCGACGGCGCCGTTCGCGGCCGCCCACTTCAACCGGATCGGCGTGTACGGCCTGGCGGCAAACCTTTTGGCCGTACCCGCGATGGGATCGCTGGTGATGCCGGCCCTCCTGCTCGGGATGGTCCTGTGGCCGATCGGCCTTCAGGCATGGCCCTTCGCGGCCGCGGGTTGGGGGATCGAATGGATACTCGCCGTCGCGCATTGGGTCGCCGCGTTGGACGGTGCCGTTCAAGGCGTCGTCTCGCCATCCCCCTGGGTCCTTCCCCTGTTGGGTCTGGGCTTCGGGGCGTTGGCGTGCTCGCGCGGGGGATGGGGGCGTCCGGCTGGCGGCGTTCTGCTGGCCCATGCTTTCGCGATCTGGATACTGACGGAGCGTCCCGCGGTCCTCGTCGCCGAATCCGGGCGATTGGCCGGGGTGATGACGCCGCAGGGACGCGCATTGTCCCACGCCACGGGGGAAGGGTTCGTGGCGGGCATCTGGACCGAGAACGACGGCGATCCGACGACGCAGGCGATCGCTGCCGCGCGTCCCGTGCCGCTCTCGCATCCCGGTCTGCCACCGATCGTCGTGGCACGTGGGAAGCGCGCTTTGGCGGAGGCGCTGGATGGTTGCGGACGGGGCATTTGGATCGTCACCGACGTTCCATTGGACGAGCGTCCCACCACCGACTGCGTAGTCCTGGGGCCCGAAGACATGCGCCGTACGGGTTCTTTAGCCCTATGGCCCGGCGAAGCGGGACCGATCTTGGTCGCGGCGAAGGATATCCGAGGGAGCCGCCCCTGGTCGGATGGCGGACGTTGACGGGCGGACAGGATGACCGGATGCGAGCTAGGTACCGGTGCCGTCGCGTCCAAGGGGAACGCTCGTCCGGTTGATGAATAGTTGAGAGGTCAATACGCAGCAGACCCACGGATAGTGCAGGGCGATCCGTCGGGGGTGGTCCGTGGGGTACGTCGTGACGAAACAGACATGCTCGATAGAATACCGTAATCGACGAAATTCGATCGCCCCTTTGAGGCAGGGCCGGATTGTACGAATTTACGCGTGAGCGGGCCGTCCATCAGCAGCGCCCGCTCGCTCGGTGAGGCCCCCGCGCAATCCATCCGAAACTGGTGCAGCCGGAGGGGCAGGTGGCCCTGGAGCGAACATTAGGTGAGCAATGATAATGGGTGTCTAGGAACGAAAGACCGGACGAACCGCCGGCTCACGTATCCATCCATCAGTTGGCGCCTATGTAACCTTTGACGATCGCCACGCATGCTGTGCATCAACGGACAATGCAGATACCTAACAGGACGATCCGACGATCGCCCCAGTGGGACAGATGATCTCTGATACCGTTACAAACGTCACCGGCTCGTCCCGATCCGTAAGGTCCTCGTATTCCGGTGACGGCGGAACTATAAGATTCACAGAACCGTACGACAGACCATCGCCGCAGCCCCGTGGGTTCGGATCGCTAAATTTGGAATGCCGATCGACGCGTCGGCGAAGACCTAGTTCCGTAACCTAAATTGTGACCGCATCTCGCTCCCACAACGTTCGATGATCCTGCATTCGCAACAAGACCGATCGCGAGATACGGCGACGGCCCCTCAATAGGTACGGATCAAGCCAACCAAACGTCCCTGGACGTTGACCTTACCCTCCGGCAACAGACGCGTCTCGTAAGCGCTGTTGGCCGCTTCCAGCGCAATCATGCCGCCTTGACGGCGGAACCGCTTCAAGGTTGCTTCCTGGCCTTCCACCAGCGCGACGACGATGTCGCCGTTGTCAGCCGCGTCCTGCTCGCGGATCACGACCACGTCGCCATCGTTGATCCCGGCCTCAATCATCGAATCGCCGCGAACCTCGAGGGCATAATGCGTGCCACCGCTGGTCAGCATCTGCCCGGGAACCGCGACATGACCGTTCACCTCCGTAATGGCTTCGATCGGAACACCGGCCGCGATCCGGCCCATGACCGGCAACTCGGTCGCGTCGATCCGCACGGGGCGCTGTCCGGACGGTGCCTGCCGACGTGCCGGAGCATCCCCCTCGATCACCCTCGGCTGGAACCCGGCGGGCTTCGCATCCTCGGGCAGCCGGACCACTTCGATCGCGCGGGCACGATGCGCGAGACGGCGAATGAACCCCCGCTCCTCCAATGCCGTAATCAAGCGATGAATGCCGGACTTGGACCGGAGATCCAGCGCGTCCTTCATCTCCTCGAACGAGGGAGGGACGCCATCGCGCTGCACGCGCTTATGGATGAACACCAACAGGTCCTTCTGCTTGCGCGTCAACATTCCAGTGTCGTCCCCGGTCATTCCGATGCACTTTCGTTCTAGGAAAGTTCTCGTTTCGTGTCAAACGTCGGATCGGAGCGGGATCACCTCGACGCGTTCGCCCTTGACGATGGGTGTGGCATGCGGCGCGCGTCGTATCAGGACATCGGCGTCGGCCAGGACGGACAGCAATGCGCTGTCCTGTCGATCCATGGCGATGACGTTGGCTTCCTGGTCGATGCGTCCACGCATATAGTGTTCCCGCGGCCCGTTCGCCGCGATGGGCCCCCCCGAGATCGCGGGCACCAGCCTCGGTCCGGGAACCGCTCCGGCAAAGGCGCGCATCACCGGCAGCACGAAGACATGGGCGCATACCATCGAGGATACTGGATTCCCGGGCAGCCCGATCACCACCATCCCGTCCAGTCGCCCGGCAAGCAAGGGTTTGCCCGGGCGCATCCGGACCTTGTGGAACGACGGGACCATGCCGGCCGTCCGTAGCGCCGGCGCGACGAGATCATGATCGCCCACCGATGCGCCGCCCGTCGTGATCAGCAGATCCGCACCCCGGGCCAGCGCGACCGCGTCCGACAGCGAAGCGGGATCGTCGCGCGCGATGGGCAGGAGGCGGACATCGGCTCCGACCTGATCGAGCAGCGCCACCAGACCAGCCCCGTTCGAGGCGTAGATCGAACCCTCCCCAAGTGCTGTGCCCGGCCAGGTCAGTTCGTCCCCCGTCATCAGGACCGCGACGTGCGGGCGTCGGCGGACCGGGGCCATGGCGCATCCCATCGCGGCGAGCAGGGCGACTCGGGCGGGGGTCAGGACCGTCCCGGCCGGAACGACATAGTGTGATGGGAAGTCCGCTCCCGCGGGCCGGACATGCGCGTCAGGGGCCGTGCGCTCCGCCGAACGGATGGTGTCGCCGTCCCGGACGGCATCTTCCTGTATCACGACGCGGTCTGTGCCGGAGGGAAGGGGCGCCCCCGTGAAGATGCGCACCGCCTGGCCCGGTTCGACCGCCCCTTGGAACGGATGCCCCGCGCCGGCCTCACCGACGACGGTTAACAGGTCACCAGGCGCGAACGCCCCGGTCGCATAGCCGTCCATGGCGGACATCGCGACGGGCGGCTGCGCGCGATGGGCCGCTACGTCTTCGGCGAGGATGCGATGACCGGCGCGGTGCAGGGGAACGCGTTCGGAGGGCAATGTGGAGGCTAGGGCGATCAGACGGGCCTGTGCCTCGGCGACGTCGATCAAGACGCGGTCCAGTCGCTTGATGCGCCACCCGTTTTCGACAGGAGCCGTATAGAACCGATCGTCATGTCCTTCTGAACCGCCTTCAACATGTCGTAGACGGTCAGGCAGGCTACCGTTGCGGCGGTCAACGCCTCCATCTCGACGCCGGTGCGACCGGTCGTGGCCACGGTGGCGGTGACGCGAAGGCCGGGTATGGCGTCGTCGGGATCGACGGCGATGGCCGCACGAGACAGGGGCAGGGGGTGGCAGAGCGGGATCAGGTCGGACGTCCGCTTGGCGGCCATGATGCCCGCCAATCGGGCCACGCCGGCGACGTCGCCCTTCCGGGCCGTGCCATCCATCACGATGGCCAGCGTCGCGGGTGCCATCCGCACGACCCCTTCCGCCACGGCCACGCGGTCGGTCGGGGGTTTCGCGCTCACGTCGACCATGTGGGCCGCGCCCGCCGCGTCGAAATGGGTCAGGCGGTCCGTCACGCGCTTCGGGCCAGGGGAGCCGCCAGCAAGGCGGTGGTCGCGGCTGTCACGTCCGCCTGCCGCATCAGGCTTTCGCCGATCAGGAAGCTGCGAGCGCCGTCGCGGGCCATGTCGGCCAGATCGGCCGGGGAGGCCAGTCCGGACTCGGCCACCAGCACGCGACCGGGGGGCACGTATGCCGACAGGTCCCGGGTCACCTGCAGATCGGTCACGAAGGTGTTCAGATTGCGGTTGTTCACCCCCAGCAGAGCGACGTCGAGTTCGGCCGCCCGGTCGAGCTCCCGGCGATCGTGGACCTCCACCAGGGCATCCATGCCCCAGGACCGGGCCGCATCCGCCAACTCCGCGGCCTGCGCGTCCGACAAGGTCGCCATGATGATCAGGATGCAGTCGGCACCCAAAGCCCGGCTTTCCGCGACCTGCCATGGATCGTAGAGGAAGTCCTTCCGCAGAACCGGCAGGTTCACCGCCCCTCGTGCCGCGACCAGGAAGTCGTCGTGTCCCTGGAAGCTCGGGGCATCCGTCAGGACGGACAAGCACGACGCCCCTCCATCGGCATAGGCACGGGCCAGGGCGGGGGGGTCGAAGTCCGCGCGGATCAGCCCCTTGGACGGACTGGCTTTCTTGATCTCGGCGATGAGGCCGTAACCGGTCGCCTCTGCAGCGTGCAGGGCGGCGGCGAAGGGGCGGACCGAACCGGCTTCGCGTGCCGCGGCCTCGACCCGCGCCAAGGGACGGGCGGCCTTGCGCGCAGCGATGTCCTCCAGCTTGTAGGCCTTGATGCGGTCCAGGATCGTCGCCGTCATGCCGCGTCCTCCCGGGTCAGGGATACCAGGTGCGATAGTCTTTCCTTCGCTGCACCGCCGTCGATGGACGATGCCGCCCTCTCCACGCCGTCGGGCAGATCGCCCGATGCGCCCGCGATGACCAGCGCCGCCGCGGCGTTCAGGAGGACCGCGTCGCGATAGGCCCCGCCCTCGCCGTCGAGGAGGGCCCGCAGCGCCGCGGCGTTGGCTTCGGGGGCGCCGCCAGCGACGGCGTCGAACGGATGCTCCGGCAGGCCTGCGTCGGCCGGGGTCACGGTACGGCGCTCGATGGTGCCGCCCGTCAGCACCACCACGTCCGTGGGGCCCGCAATGGACAGCTCGTCAGTCCCGTCGAAGCCGTGGACCAGCCATGCATCGGTCGATCCCAGGTCCCGCAGCACCCGTGCCATAGGCTCCAGCAGCGCGGGGTCGTAGGCACCCGTCAATTGCCGTCGCACGCCCGCGGGATTCGTCAGGGGCCCCAGGACGTTGAAGACCGTCCGCGTGCCCAGCTCCTGCCGGACGGGCATGACATGGCGAACGCTGGGATGATGCATCGGGGCCATCATGAAGCAGAGCCCGACCTCCGCCAGGGCGCGGGTGGCGGTGGCCGCATCCCGCATCACCTCCACCCCGAGCTGCCCCAGCACGTCCGCCGCGCCTGATAGGGAGGACAGGTTGCGGTTCCCATGCTTGGCGACCGGCACGCCCGCGCCGGCGACGACCAGGGCGGCGGCGGTCGAGATGTTCAAGGTTCCGCGTCCGTCGCCCCCCGTGCCGACGATGTCCATCGCATTCACGGGCGCGTCCACCCGGACCATTCGAGCACGCATGGCGCCTGCCGCCGCGGCGATCTCGTCCACCGTCTCGCCCCGGGTGCGCATCGCCATCAGCAGCCCCGCGATCTGCGCCGGCGTGGCCGCCCCGTCGAAGAACGCGGCGAAGGCGGCCTCGGCCTGGGAACGCGTCAACGGACCGTCCGCCGCGGCGGCGATGATCGGCTTGAGGTCGGTCATGCGGGTTCGGGCACGGTGGCGAGGAAATTGGCGATCAGGGCGTGGCCGTGCTCCGACGCGATGCTTTCGGGATGGAACTGCACGCCGTGGATGGGATGGTCCCGGTGACGCAATCCCATGACCGTGCCATCCGCCAGATTTGCGTTCACCACGAGGGTATCGGGCAGGGTATCGCGATCGACGACCAAGGAATGGTACCGCGTGCCTGCGAACTCCGCGGGCAGATCCGCGAACACGCCGGTGCCGTCGTTGCGTATCCGTCCAACCTTTCCGTGGACGATCTCGCCCGCCCGGACCACGCGGCCTCCAAAGGCCTGCCCGATGGACTGGTGGCCCAGGCAGACCCCTAGAAGGGGGATCCCCGCATCGGCACAGGCATGGACCATCGGCAGGCAGATGCCCGCGCGATCGGGATCGCATGGCCCAGGGCTCAGCAGAACGGCGGAGGGGCGCAGCGCCATCGCAGCCTGGACGTCCAGCTCGTCGTTGCGGACGACCTTCACGGTCGCACCCCGCTCCGCCACGTAATGTACGAGGTTCCAGGTAAAGCTGTCGTAGTTGTCGATCAGCAGCAGCACGCCCGTCCCCCTCCCGATGCGCCGGCAGGGGTTCACCCGTGCGGCAAGGCGGCTATACAGATGCCGGGGGCGGCGATCCGGGTCAACCCGGACGCGTAGGCGGCATCGTGCAGCCTTCGCGGGACATGGGGGGCGGCAGCCATGGACGACTTCGCGAAGGGGCTCGGCGCAGGCACGGCATTCGGTGTGGTCGTTCTGGCGCTCGTATCGCTTTCTGGACCCGCGCCGGGCGCTTTCGGTTCGACCGGGACGCCTGTCGGCGCGGATACGGACGTGTCACCCCCTGCGGGAAGTCAGTTCGCCCGCCCGGCGGAGGATCGCGCGATCCGGACGACGCCCACGGCGGATGCGCCACCCCCGCGACGATCCGTCGGAATCGTGATGCCCGAAGTGCCGGACGCGCCGGCGCCGCCCGTGGAAGGGTCCGCGTCCCGCCCCGCGATCGCCGATCTGCGGCCCGATGCGGTGGTCCCGCCCACGCCCGACGCGCCGAGGGTAAGGACCCAGCCTGCCGCGAGCCAGATGGCGACGGCGGTCGCGGACATCCTGCAGCCCGGAATTGTGCCGCAGGTCCCCGATCTGACCGCCGCGCGTGAACCTGCGACGGAGACGGTGGGCCGTCCCCTCGTCGGGGCCGCACGCGCTCCTCGGGAGATGCGGCCGACCGCTTCGACGATCGCGACGGCACCGATCGCGCCGGATGCGGCAGCGCCGGGTCCCGCACCGGCTCCGATGGCGGCGATGGCACGTCCGACCGCGCCCGCCGCATCCGTCGATCGCCCCGAGACACGGTCGTCGGAGCCGACGCCGCAGTTGGACGTCGCCCAAGTCGTCGCGCCGCCAACATCACCCGTGACGCCCGAACGGGGCGGCGGCGTCGGATCCGACGTGGTGGTCGCGCGACCAGTCGCCGGGTCGTTGCCGGGTCCGGCCACGGTGCGTGCCCCGCAAGCGCCGTCGTCCGATCGACCCGCCGGTCGGTCGCTGGAAGCGCCGCAGATCGCGGTTGCGGACCTTGCGTCGCCGTCCAAACCCCACGGGACCCCGTTCGAGATCGCACGGGCAGACGAACCCGTACCGGACGATCGGATGGCCGTGGTACTGGTTCCACCATCGGAGGTCGTCGATCCGCCCGCGCGCGAACGAACCGCACGACCCTCGGAGCCTGCAGGTCGACCCCTGATGCCCCGACGCATCGTGCTCGACTCCGAGCGAGCGGCGAACGGTCCTGCTGCGGCCGGGGGGGACGATCCCGAAATCGATCCAGGGCCTTCGCTGTCGATCGTCCTCGTGGACGATGGGATGTCCGCGTTGCCGGAAGGCTTCGACCTTCCCGTCACGCTGGCCGTCGATCCGACGGCCCCGGGCGCGACGGAACGCATCGCCGGCCACCGCGCCGCCGGGCGGGAGGTCGTCCTCCTGGCCGCGTTCCTGCCCTTGGATGCCGCCCCCGCGACAGTGGAGGCCGCGGTGACGGATGCGCTGACGTCCGGAACGGGAAGCGTGGCGGTCATCGACACGCCGGACCGGCGTCTCGGCCGCAGCCGAGCGGCCATTCCCGCACTGGCAGAGGCGGGTCTGGGGATCGTGGCGCGACCCGAATCTCTGACTGCGTTGGGGCAGGCCCGGCGTAACGGCGTGCCGGCGGTGGCGTTGGGGCGGATGCTGGAAGGCGATCCTGCCGCCCTATCGCGTGGCCTGGATCGCGCGGGATTCGAGGCGACCCGCGATGGCCAGGCTACGGTGATGGCCGATCTGACCCCCGACATGCTGCGGGTCCTGCGTCGATGGACCGGCGGACGACGCGCCGATCGGGTCGATCTGGTTCCGCTCTCGAAAATGCTGGGCGGAGGGGATTGACGTGCCGCGACCGTCGCTACGCGCATCGGCGAAGGGTCCATCAAGTGCCGGCGTCGACCCGTTCCACCAATTCAAGGACGCGCGGTCCGATGGCATCGACGATGACGCGTACGCCTTCCGCGTTGGGGTGGATGCCATCGTTCTGCAGATAGCGTGCGCGCGCCGTGCCGATGTCGAGTTCCTCGGTCAGCGGGCCTAGGAAGCTGACCTCGTGCAGGGCATCGAACTCCGCCGCCAGATCGACGTACATCGCGTCGAACGCTCGCTGGAACTGCGGGCCGTAATTCCCCGGCGCCTGCAGCCCGATCAACAAGACGGGCAACCCCTCCGCCTCCATCCGCTCCAGGATGCCGCGTAGGTTGGCCCGGCTGGTCGCAGGATCCAATCCGCGCAGCAGGTCGTTCCCGCCCAGCGCGACGATGGCGGCGTCTACCGGTTCAGCCAGCGCCCAGTCGAGGCGGGCCAGGCCCCCCGCCGTCGTATCCCCGGACACGCCCGCGTTCACGATCTCGACGGACGCACCGTTCGCGTTCGCCCAGGCCTCCAGCACGGGCACGAAGCCCCGCGCTTCCGGCAGGCCATAGCCGGCGGTCAGCGAGTCCCCCAGCGCCAGGACGCGGACGTCCTGCGCAACGGCGGGCATCGCCAACAGCACGACGGCGCCTGCCGCGGCCGCCAGGTTGCGGACCGTCCCCCCCGCCCCATATGCCAAGGACCCGACCCATGACCGGAGCCCCCCCATGGTTTTGACGCTGCGCGACGTATCCCTGTCTCTCATGGGCAATGCGGGACCGGTGGACATCCTGCACGACATCACGCTCGACGTCGCGGTGAAGGAAACGTTGGGATTGGTGGGACCTTCGGGCAGCGGCAAGTCGTCTCTCCTCATGCTGATGGGCGGGTTGGAACGCGCCACGGGCGGCAGCGTCGACGCGCTGGGCCACGACCTCACGGCCATGGACGAGGACGCGCTCGCTCGCTTCCGCCGTGAGCATATGGGGGTGGTGTTCCAATCCTTCCACCTGATCCCCACCATGACGGCGTTGGAGAACGTCGCGACGCCCTTGGAGTTGGCGGGTGCCCGCGACGCCTTCGATCGGGCGGCGGCGGAGCTCGACGCCGTGGGCCTGGGTCATAGGACCGATCACTATCCGAGTCAGATGTCGGGCGGTGAGCAGCAGCGGGTCGCCTTGGCCCGCGCTGCGGCGCCACGACCCGACATCCTTCTGGCGGACGAGCCCACCGGCAACCTCGACGCCGCCACGGGCGGACAGATCATGGATCTGCTGTTCGGCCTGCGCGACCGTCACGGCGCGACCTTGATCCTGGTCACGCACAGCCGTGAACTGGCGGAGCGATGCGATCGCACGATCCGCTTAGTGGACGGTCGTCTGGACGCCGGCCACGGTGACTTGCGCGTCACGGATGCGGCCGCGACGGGCCAGGCCCATCCGGCCGTGGACGCGGCGGAATGACCTGGGTCCGTGATGCCGCGCGCATCGCCAAGCGCGAATTGCGGGGCGGTTTGGCGGGGTTCCGTATCTTCCTCGCCTGTCTGGCGCTGGGCGTCGCCGCCATCGCCGCGGTGGGTTCGGTCCGCGTATCGATCACGGAGGGTCTTCAGCGCGAGGGTCGGACGATCCTGGGTGGCGATGCGGAGGTGCAGTTCGAGTATCGGTTCGCGGACGCGGAGGAGCGTGCCATCCTGGCTTCGGTCTTCACCGGGGTATCCGAGATCGTCGACTTCAGGTCGATGGTCGCCACCGGCGACGGGTTGGAGGCCGAGCGTGCCCTGACGCAGGTGAAGGCTGTCGACCAAACGTATCCCCTGGTGGGTCAGGTCGAACTCGACCCCCCCATCCCGCTATCCGAAGCCCTGGCGGGCGACCGCCTCGTCATCCACCCCATCCTGGCCGATCGGCTGGGCCTGTCGGTCGGCGATCCCCTCTGGCTGGGCGCGAAGCGGTTCGAGATTGGCGCGCTGATCCTGCGCGAGCCTGACGTCAGTGCGCAGGGCTTCGGTCTGGGGCCGCGCACGATGGTGCGGACCGCGGCGTTGGACGGAACGGGCCTGCTCGCGCCCGGCAGCCTGTTCGACACGGAATACCGCCTTACGCTTCCGGAAGGCACCACCGACGAGACGCTCGACGCCGCCCGCGCGGTGATCGAGCCGGAGTTGGAAGGCACCACCGCGCGCTGGCGCGACCGGCGCAACGCGTCGCCCCAGATCGAGCGGTTCGTGGATCGGATCGGTTCGTTCCTCGTCCTCGTGGGCTTGGCGGGCCTCGCGGTCGGTGGGGTCGGCGTGTCCGCCGCAGTGCGCGCGTATCTCGATCGGAAGATACCCGTCATCGCCACGCTCAAGACGTTGGGGGCTGAGGGTCGGACCATCTTCGCCGCCTATCTGATCCAGATCGCCGTGCTGGCCGCGCTGGGCATCGTCATCGGGGTGGTGCTGGGTACGCTGATCCCGCTCGCGGCCTATCCGTTCATTCAGGCGCAACTGCCCGTGCCAGTCGAACTGGGACTCCATGCCGCACCGCTAGCGGAGGCCGCGCTCTATGGTGCGCTGACGGCGCTCCTGTTCACGCTCTGGCCGCTAGCGCGAACCGAACGCGTGCGCGCGGCCAGCCTGTTCCGGGACGCCAGCGGTCCGATCCGCGTCCTGCCGCGGATCCGCTACATCGTTGCCCTGGCCGTCCTCGCCGCGCTGCTTGTGGGGCTGTCGGCCTGGCTGTCGGGCATTCCGACGCTGGCCCTCGCATCCGCTGGGGGCATCGCGGTGGCGCTGGCCATCCTGATCGCCGCGGCTTGGGGGGTCCGACGTCTGTGCCGTCGCTTGGCGACGACACGCTGGGCCCGCGGCAAGCCCGCGCTTCGAACAGCGTTGGGCAGTATCGGCGGCCCGGGGGGCGAGGCGACGGCCGTGGTCCTGTCGCTGGGTCTGGGCCTGACCGTGCTCGCCTCCGTCGGACAGATCGATGCAAACATGCGGGCGGCCATCGACCGCGACCTGCCGCAGATCGCGCCGAGCTACTTCTTCATCGATATCCAGCCCGATCAGATCGACCGCTTCCGCGAAACCGTGATCTCCGACCCGGAGGTGACGCGCGTGGACACCGCGCCGATGCTGGGCGGGGTGGTCCGATCGCTGGCGGACCGAAGCGCGGAGACATACGACCACTGGGTCACGCGCGGCGACCGGCGCGTCAGCTATGCCGATGCGATGCCCGCGGGCACGCGCTTGACCGCAGGCGAATGGTGGCCCTCGGACTACGACGGCCCGCCCCAGGTCAGCTTCGCGCAGGAGGAGGCCGACGAACTGGGGCTGGCCCTGGGCGACGAGGTCACGCTGTCGATCCTTGGCCGCGACCTGACCGCGACGATCACGTCGTTCCGGGAGGTCGACTTCGCGTCCGGCGGCATCGGCTTCGTGATGGTGTTCGACGCGAACGCCCTGCGGGGGGCGCCGCATACGTGGTTGGCCACCGTCTACGCCTCGCCGGAGGCGGAGGGACGCATCTTGCGTCAGGTCGCCGTCGATGCGCCCAACGTGACCGCGATCCGCGTCCGCGACGCGATCGCGCTGGTGACCGAGGCGCTGGGCGCGCTCGCGGCCGCGACGTCCTGGGGCGCGGGGGCCACCCTTCTGACCGGCTTCGTCGTCCTGATCGGGGCGGCCGCGGCGGGGGAGCGCGCCCGCGTGTTCGAGGCGGCGGTGTTGAAGACGGTGGGTGCCACCCGATCGACGATCCTGTCGTCGTTCGCCTTGCGATCCGCGCTGTTGGGCGCGGCGGCGGGTGTCGTCGCCATCGCGGGCGGTGCCATCGCCGGATGGGCGGTGATGACGTTCGTGATGGAGGCGCCATTCACGTTCGAGCCCCTTTCGGCCATCGTCATCGTCCTGGGCGGCGCCTCGGCGACCCTTCTGGCGGGGCTGGCCTTTGCCTGGCGGCCCCTGGCGGCGCGGCCGGCCCAGGTGCTGCGGGGGCGGGACTAACCGCCACGTCGACATGCAAAGGGCGGCCCCTTCCAGGGCCGCCCCATTCTCGGTCAAGTTACTGAACCGAGTCCGATCCGATCTTCCGATGGATCAGGCGTCGATCTCGCGGTTGAAGAACCCGTCCTCGCCCATGTCGCGGTCGAGGATCATGCTTTCTTCCTCGTTCAGGTCGCCCGAACGATCGGTATCGTAGCTGTTGAACAGGGCCGTGTTGTACTCGTCCTCGTTCAGCATGCCATCGCCATCGGCGTCTGCGTCACCGAAGGCACCCATCTCGAAGCCCTCGTCACGGTACTCGCCGATATCGGCGAAGCCAGCGTCGTATTCCTGCTGTGACAGCATCGCGTCGCCATCGGTGTCGTAGCGGCCGAACGTGCCGGCCTCGGTGAAGCCGACGTTGTACTCGTCCTGCGACAGCAGCCCGTCGGTGTTGGTATCCATCTGGGGCGTCATCATCTGCGCGGCGGCGGGCATGGCCAGCATCGCGGCAGCGGCGAAGATCATCGGAGCTTTCATCGTTCTTTCTCCCAATCGGTGTTTCGAGCGACCCATCCGTGGATCGCCTTACATACACACAATTCCGATGGGGGAGGGCGTTGTTCCCTACGTCGAACGTTAACATTTCCTATCGGCAAACGTTAGCGCATGGTTCTGCTAGGTGGGCTTCCCTGCCGCCGTATCCGATGCCCGTCGCTGCCGTGCACGCACGCGTGCGACCTTCTGAAGGTCCTCCGCCTCGTCGTGCTCGTCCACGATCTCCACGCCCAGCAGCGTCTCCAAGATGTCCTCCATACTGACCAAACCTGCCGTGCCGCCATATTCGTCTTGGACCAGCGCCAGATGAGTTCCGTCCTCCTGAAGCCGGTCGAACAGCGTGTCCAGATCGACCCCCTCGGCCACGCGCGGCAGGTTGCGCACGAACTCGATGACCCGCCGGTCCCCTTCGCCGCGAAGCGCCGCCCTCAACAACTCGCGCACCAGGACGAAGCCCTGCACGTCGTCGATGTCGTCGCCGATCACGGGAAGGCGGCTGAAGGGAAACGTTTCCCGCGTCGCCAGGGCATCGGCAACGGTCAAGTCGCCGGGCACGTGATCGATCACCGTGCGGGGGGTCATCACCTCCGTCACGGGGGTTTCAGGCAGGCGGAACAGGTTCGACACGATGCGCCCCTCGTCCTCCTCGACCACGCCGAGGCGTTGGCCCGCGGTCGTCATCGCGGTGATCTCGTCGCGACTGACCTCGTCGCCCCCGCCGCCACGCGTCAGCAGGCGCGTCAACCATTGCGACATCCACACCAGGGGAAGCTGCGCCCAGATCAGCCATGGCAGGACCTGAACCGCGAACGGCGCGAGGCCACGCCAATAGGTCGCCCCCAGCGTCTTCGGCACGATTTCCGACAGGACCAGGATGCCGAGCGTCAGAACGGCCGAGAATATGCCGACCCCCGCATCGTCGAACACCACCGCCGCCTGCGCGCCGGCGCCCGTCGCGCCGACCGTGTGGGCGATCGTGTTCAGCGACAGGATCGCGGCGAGTGGCCGCTCGATGTCAGTGCGCAGCGCCCGCAGCTTCCCGGCCAAGGCGGGGCGTTCGACCTCCGCCCCCTCCACGAAGGACGGCGTGATCGAAAGCAGCACCGCCTCAAGGATCGAACACAGGAACGACACCCCGATAGCGAGGACGACGAAAAGGATCAGAAGGGTCATGCGGCGACTTTCGCGAGAAGGAACGCAACGAAGGCTAGGGCGGAGCGAGCCCGATGCGAATCCGGCTGCGGTAGGGGCGGGGCCTTACTTCGCGATGTCGGGCAGCTCGATCCGCGCGACCTGCTCGGCTATGGGCTCCACCTGCAGGGGGTGGACCTCCGCGGCGTGGCGGTCCGGCTCGCCCAGGTCCTGCCACCGCCGGTTCTTGTAGATCTCCAGCGCCGAGAACGTGGCCTTGTACCCCATCTTGTCCGACCCCGGCACCCAATAGCCCAGATAGACGTAGGGCAAGGCGGCCTCGCGCGTGATGCCGACATGGTCGAGGATGATGTACGTCCCCAGCGACCGAGCGGCATGGTCGGGGTCGTAGAACGAATAGACCATCGAAAGCCCGTCATCCAGGACGTCGGTCAGGGCCACCCCGACCAGGCGCGGCCCATGGACATCCGCGTCGTCCCAATACTCGATCACGCGGGTGCGGATCGGCGTCTCCTCGACCATCGCCGCGAACTCGAACACGTCCATATCGGCCATGCCGCCATCGGCGTGCCGCACGCTCAGGTACCGGCGGAACAGGGCATACTGCTCCTCCGTGGCCCAGGGCGAGGATACCTCGCGGCGCAGGTCGGCGTTCCTGGCGATCAGACGCCGCTGCGTCCGGTTGGGCCGGAAGTCCGCGATCCGGATCCGCGCCGACAGGCAGGCGGAGCAGTTGGCACAGGACGGACGGTACAGGACGTTCTGCGACCGGCGGAACCCCTGCTTGGACAGCTTGTCGTTCAATTCGTTCGCGCCGAGCCCCTGAAGCGCCGTGAACAGCTTGCGCTCGCGCCGACCGTCCAGATACGGACAGGTCTGCGGCGCGGTCACATAGAACTGCGGCGTCAGCGGCAGGGAATGGCGCATGGCGTGGATGTCTCTCGTCTCGTCCCCAGCACAGATTTGGGAAAGCCGACCGGATCCGTCAACGAAAAACCGCGCGGCGGTGGGCCGCGCGGTCGCAGGGTCGCAATGGGAAGGGGTCAGTCGGGACGGTTGATGGCCGCCGTTCCCAGGACAAGGTCCGTCAGCCCCTGCCGCCGGTCCGTCACCAGCATCGCCACGGCGGAGGCCAGCGCCGGCAGGACCATGAACAGGATGCTGGCATAGTATCCGGCCACATGCAGGACAGCGTGCAACCCGTCGAACCGTTCGCCCCGGCCGTCGCGCAGCTCGATCCCCATCAGACGCATGCCCCACGTCGCGGACCGGCCGCTCAGCGTGGCCACGCGATACAAGACACCGATCGCCAGGCTGAACAGCGGCCAAAGGAAGAAGCCCACCGTCAGGGTGAGGATGCCGACGGCGAAGGTCATGGCGGTAATCAACGCCACGTCGATCACCCAGGCAATCGCCCGCTTGGCGACGATCCCGTCGTAGAATTCCGGTCGCCGCTCCGGGCAGGGCAGGCCATCGGTGTGGGTCATGAACGTCATCGTGCCGGTGCCTTTCTGGCGGAGGGTAGGGGAGGGACCGGCGAAATGGGTTCGCCGGTCCGATCGATCAAGCGTCAGCGCGGGCCTCGGCGTCGGGGACGTCCCGCTTCGACCGCTCGTCCATGAACTGATCGAACTCGGACTTGTCCTTCGCGTCGCGAAGTCGCTGCAGGAACTCCTCGAAGGCACGCTGCTCGTCCTCGAGCCGACGCAGGGTGTCGTCGCGATAGGCGTCGAAGGCGGTGTTTCCCGTGCCGCCGAAGCGACGCATCGGACGTCGCTGCATCCGGGACGAACGGCCCATCGCCCACTTGCCCGTCATCGTCATGTACAGGACGAGCGCAAGCCCGATGGGCCAGAACGCGATGAAGCCCGCGACCATCGCGGTGATCCAGGCCTTGCGGCCATGACCGTCCAGCCAAGCCTCGGCTCGGACGAACGGGTTGCCGGTGCGTCCGGCGAAGGCGGGGGCGGTCTGCATCATGATCTCTCCATGTTCCATTCGGATGATGTGAAGCGTCTTCACATGATGCAGATGGGGATACCTCCGGCCGGTGCAAGAGTTACGGACGAAAAATGTGACGACGGTTCACATCGGGGTCCCACGCAGTTGCCCGCGACCGGCAAACACCGTCGGGGTAAATGATCGACGAGGCCCAGGGCGCGATCCGCTTGGCCTACCGATGAGACGTTGGTGACGGGTTCTCGCGAGCGCCATCCGTACGGATGTATGAGGCCCAGCTGAGCCACCGGATCGGCGGAACGATCGCAAAACGCCGCACCTAGAGGAGGTCAGCGTCTGACGATCCACCCGCCGCCGAATACGCGGCTTCCCTGGGGGGCATAGAAGACGCACGCTTGACCCGGACTGACCCCCTCTTCCGGAACGGCCAGTTCGACCGTCGCGCTGGTGGGCCCGGTCGGCCGGACGACGGCTTCCACCGGGGGCTTGGTGGACCGGACCTTCACGCCCAGGGTCCAGGCGTCGCGCGACGCGAACGGCGCATCGCCGAGCCAGTTCACCTCCGCCACGGTAACGATCCGCGTCGCCAGCTCCGATTTCGGGCCGACCACCACCCGCCGGGTGTCCGCCTCCAGCCGCACGACATAGAGCGGGTCGGCCAACCCGCCGATCCCCAGCCCGCGGCGCTGTCCGATCGTGTACCGGATCACCCCGTCGTGCCGGCCCAGCACCCGCCCGTCCACGTGAACGATCTTGCCCGGCTCGCCCGCACCGGGGCGCAGCTTCTCGATCACCGCGGCATAGTCCCCGTTCGGCACGAAGCAGATGTCCTGGCTGTCGGGCTTGTCCACGACCGGCAGCCCGTGCTTCGCCGCCAGCGCGCGGGTCTGCGCCTTCGTCTCCAGATGGCCGAGGGGAAAGCGCAGATAATCTAACTGTTCCGCCGTGGTCGAGAACAGGAAGTACGACTGGTCGCGCACGGGATCGGTGGCCCGGTGCAGTTCGGGGCCGAACGGGCCCGCTTCGCGCCGGATGTAATGCCCCGTCGCCATGCAATCGGCGTCCAGGTCCTTCGCGGTCTCCAACAGGTCCCGGAACTTCACCCGCTCGTTGCAGCGGATGCAGGGAACCGGCGTGGCCCCGCCCAGATAGCTGTCCGCGAACTCGTCGATCACGGCCTCCCGGAAGGCGTTCTCGTAGTCGAGGACATAGTGCGGAAAGCCCATCGCCTCCGCGACGCGCCTGGCATCGTGGATGTCCCGGCCCGCGCAGCAGGCGCCCTTCTTCGCGAGCGCCGCGCCGTGATCGTACAGTTGCAGCGTCACGCCGACGACGTCGTACCCCTCGGACGCAAGCTCGGCGGCGACCACGGAACTGTCGACCCCGCCGGACATCGCGACCACCACGCGGGTGTCGGCCGGCGCCTTCGCGAAACCCAGCGAGTTGGTTCGGGCATCCAGCGGCATCGCGCAATTCCTCGAAAAAACAGGGGGCAGATATAGGAAAATGCCCGACATTCTCAACCCTGGCCTTCACCTCCGCTTAACGCCGCGACGCCCAAGCATTCGGCGTGTCACGAATGGAGTGGACCATGTTTTTGAAGAAGGGCTCTGGGCCGCGCGTGGTGACGCTGCCGGACGGGACGCAGATGACCCGCGCCGACCTCCCCCCCGTCGGAACGACCCGCTGGGTCGCCCGTAGGAAGGCCGCCGTCGTCCGAGGGGTCGAATCGGGCCTGATCTCGATCGACGAGGCCATCGATCGCTACGGTCTGTCGGCGGAGGAATACGGCTCCTGGGTCGATCTGGCGGGAACGCACGGCCTCGAAGCCCTCAAGACGACGCGCCTTCAACAATATCGGGGTGCCTAAACGTCGCAAACGGGCAAGGGCGACTTGTCAAAGCGACAAAACAAACCCAGGGTAACTCCGTGTTAACCATTGGACGGTTAAGCAACGGGAAAGACATAGCGTTAACCCTGAGGTGCCGACATGCGGATCCTGCTCGTAGAAGACGATCCCAACACGTCCAAGAGCATCGAGATGATGCTCGGCAACGCGAACCTGAACGTCTATTGCACCGACATGGGCGAAGAGGGCATCGACCTCGCGAAGCTGTACGACTACGACCTGATCCTTCTCGATCTCGACCTGCCCGACATCACCGGCCACGACGTCCTGAAGACGCTGCGCCTTGCGCGGATCGACACCCCCATCCTGATCCTGACCGGCGACGACGAGACGGCGACGAAGATCAAGGGCTTCGGCGGCGGCGCCGACGACTACATGACCAAGCCGTTCCATCGCGACGAGTTGATCGCCCGCATCCACGCCATCGTGCGGCGCTCCAAGGGACATTCGCAGTCGGTGATCGTGACGGGACAGGTATCCGTGAACCTGGACGCCAAGTCGGTGGAGGTGGACGGCAAGGCGGTCCACCTGACCGGGAAGGAGTACCAGATGCTGGAGCTCCTCAGCCTGCGGAAGGGGACGACCCTGACGAAGGAGATGTTCCTCAACCACCTCTACGGCGGGATGGACGAGCCGGAGTTGAAGATCATCGACGTCTTCATCTGCAAGCTGCGCAAGAAGCTGGCGGAGGCCACGGGCGGCGAAACCAACATCGAGACGGTCTGGGGTCGCGGCTACGTGCTGCGCGATCCCGCCGCGGACCAGGCGAAGAAGTCCGCCCAGGCCAGCGACCTGCTCAGCGCGTAACGACATCATCCCCACCTCGGATGGAAGACGGCGAAGGGCCGCATCTTCGGATGCGGCCCTTCCTCCGCTCGGGCTGGCGCGGGGGGAATCGGTGGAAGCCGGCGGCCCGTGGACCTAAACCCTCCCCATGGACGATCATGCCGCCACGCCGCCCGATGACCTGACCCCCCACGACGCCGCCGCCGAACTGGCGCGTCTGGCTACGCTTCTGGACCGGGCCAACGCCGCCTACCATACCGACGACGCGCCGCTCCTGTCGGACGCCGCCTATGATGAGGCTAAGCGCCGCAACGCCGCGATCGAAGACCGCTTCCCCGATCTGAAGCGCGACGATTCCCCGTCCGACCAGATCGGTGCCGCGCCGGCGGAACGGTTCGGGAAGATCGTGCATGCCCGCGCGATGCTGTCGCTGGGCAACGCCTTCGACGCGGACGACGTGGCGGAGTTCGATGCCCGCATCCGCCGCTATCTGGGATTGGGCCTCGACGCCGCCGTCGCCTATACCGCCGAGCCGAAGATCGACGGCCTTTCGCTGACGCTGCGCTACGAGGGGGGCCAACTCGTCCATGCCGCGACGCGCGGAAACGGTCGCGTCGGCGAGGACGTGACCCGCAACGCCCTGACGGTGGACGACATCCCCCGCGACGTGACGGGTGCCCCCGACATCCTGGAGGTTCGGGGCGAAATCTACATGTCGCATGCCGACTTCACGGCGCTGAACGAACGCGCCGCCGCCGAAGGGGGCAAGGTCTTCGCCAACCCCCGAAACGCTGCCGCCGGATCGTTGCGCCAGCTGGACCCGGCCATCACGGCCACCCGTCCCTTGCGCTTCTTCGCCTATGCCTGGGGCGAACTGTCCGCCCCCCTGAGCGACACGCAGTCCGGCGCGCTGGACCGGTTGGCCGCGATGGGCTTCGTCGTCAACGACCGCACCCGGCGCTGCGCCGACGTGGCCGCGATGCTGGCGACCTACGACGCCATCGCCCGCGACCGGGCGGACCTGGGCTACGATATCGACGGCGTCGTCTACAAGGTCGACCGCCTCGATTGGCAGGAGCGCCTGGGCTTCCGGTCCACCACCCCACGCTGGGCCGTCGCCCACAAGTTCCCCGCCCAGACCGCCTGGACCCGCCTGCTGGGGATCGACATCAATGTCGGGCGCACGGGCGCCCTGTCCCCCATCGCCCGGTTGGAGCCTGTGACGGTGGGCGGCGTCGTGGTCAGCAACGCCACGCTGCACAACGAGGACTACGTGGCGGGGCGCGATGCGAACGGCGGCGCCATCCGCGGCGGGCGCGACCTGCGCGTGGGCGACCGGGTCGAGATCTATCGCGCGGGCGACGTCATCCCGAAGGTCCGCGACGTGGATCCCGGCGCCCGCCCGGACGGGGCCGAACCCTATGTCTTCCCCGAGGCCTGCCCCGAATGCGGCAGCCCCGCCACCCGCGAACCGGGCGAAAGCGTGCGCCGCTGCACCGGGGGCCTGATCTGCCCGGCGCAGAGGGTCGCCCGTTTGAAGCACTTCGTCAGCCGTTCCGCGCTCGACATCGAGGGCATCGGCGACAAGGAGGTGGAGCGGTTCCACGACCTGGGCTGGGTGCGCGAGCCGGCCGACATCTTCACGCTGCGGGCCCGCCACGGCACCGGCCTGCAAACGGTGGCGGGCCTGGAAGGCTGGGGCGAGACGTCGGCCGCGAACCTCTTCGCGGGGATCGAGGCCGCCAGGTCGCAACCCCTGGCCCGCGTGCTGTTCGCCCTGGGCATCCGCCATCTGGGTGAGGTCGCGGGGCAGGTGCTGGCCCGCCACTACCGCGACTGGGACGCCTTCGCCGCCGCGGTGGACGGGGCCGCGCCCGCGGCCGACCGCCACCGCGCCGCGGCCACGGCCACCCTCGCCGAGCGGCAGGCCGCGAAGGACGAAGGACGCCGCGCGCGCATCGCGCCCGTGGTCGAACGGGCCTGGGACGGGGTGGAACGGGAGGCCAGGGCCGCCTGGGACGAACTGGTCGGTATCGACGGTATAGGCGCGGTCCTGGCCCTCGCCATATGCGATGCGCTCGCCGCGCCCCGCGAACGCGCGGCCATCGATGCCGTCGTGGCGCAGCTCGACATCGCGCCGCCAGAAGCCGTGGCCGCCGAAAGCCCCGTAGCGGGCAAGACCGTGGTCTTCACCGGCACGCTCGAACGCATGACCCGGGCGGAGGCCAAGGCCCGCGCGGAATCGCTCGGCGCCAAGGTGTCCGGCTCCGTGTCCGGCAAGACGGATCTGCTGGTCGCGGGGCCGGGCGCGGGGTCCAAGGCTGACAAGGCCGCGGCCCTGGGCGTGACCGTCCTGGACGAGGATGCCTGGCTCGCGATGATTGGCGGCTGACCGGCATGGCGGGCCGCCCCGAACGCCTGTTCAAGCTGTTCGGCAGCCTCGATTCGCTGCCGGGCGTCGGACCGAAGACGGCGAAGCTGATGGCGAACCTGCGCATCGCCACCCCCCGCGACATGGTGCTGACCCTGCCGGAACGCGGCATCGACCGACGCCCCGTCGCGTCCATCCGCGACGTCCCGTTGCCGGGCCTGGCGACGGTCCCAGTGACGATCCGGTCGCACCGTCCAGCCGGATCGTCCCGCGCCCCCCACCGGGTGGAGGTCGAGGACGCAAGGACCACCTTCCAACTCGTCTACTTCCGCGCCCGCGCGGACACGCTGGAGCGGTCGCTTCCGGTCGGCGAACGCCGCATCGTGTCGGGCCGCGTCGAACTCTACGACGGGGTGGGGCAGATGCCGCATCCCGATCACGTGCTGGCCCTCGACGACCCCCTGCCGCCGTTCGAGCCCGTCTATCCGCTGACCGCGGGCCTGTCGGGGCGCGTGATGCGCCGCGCCGCCGCGGGAGCCATCGACCTGGTGCCGGACTTCGCCGAATGGGCCGACGGCGCGCTCGTGGCCGAACGCGGGTGGCCGCCGTTCCGCGACGCCTTGGCCATCGCGCACAACCCCCAGGGTGCCGCCGACATCGCCGCCACGGCGCCCGCCCGGCAGCGGCTCGCCTATGACGAGCTGTTCGCCCATCAGATCACGATGGGGCTGGCCCGCCTGGCGGACCGCGCGCGTCCGGGCCGGGCGACCGAAGGCGACGGCCGGCACCTGAAGTGCATGTTCGATGGCCTGGGCTTCACGCCCACCGATGCCCAGATCCGCGCGATGGAGGAGATCGCGGGGGACATGGCCAAGCCCCGGCGGATGAACCGCCTGCTGCAGGGCGATGTCGGGTCCGGCAAGACCATCGTGGCGCTGGCCGCGCTCCTGAACGCCGTGGAGGCCGGGGGGCAGGGCGTCCTGATGGCGCCGACGGAGATCCTGGCCCGGCAGCACCTGAGCGGGCTGCGGCCGTTGGCCGAGCTCGCCGGCGTGGTGGTCGAAGGGCTGACGGGCCGTGACAAGGGGCGCGAGCGCGAAGGCAAGCTGGACGCGCTGGCCGCCGGCGACATCCACATCCTGGTCGGAACCCATGCCGTGTTCCAGCGCGACGTCCGGTTCCGCGACCTCCGCCTGGCCGTGATCGACGAGCAGCACCGCTTCGGGGTGCGCCAGCGCAAGATGCTGGGCGACAAGGCGCAGGACACCGATGTCCTCGTGATGACCGCGACGCCGATCCCCCGGTCCCTCGCCCTGACGCAGTTCGGCGACATGGAGATCTCGGTCCTGGACGAGAAGCCGCCCGGCCGCACGCCCATCAAGACCGCCACCATGTCCACCGGCCGCATGGAGGAGGTGATGACCCACCTCCGCGATGCCGTGGCCGAGGGGCGGCAAGTGTATTGGGTCTGTCCCCTCGTGGAGGATGCGGAAACCTCCGACCTTCCGTCCGCGCAGACGCGCTTCGACGATCTGTCGGCCCGGTTCGCGCCCGGACAGGTGGGACTGGTGCATGGCCAGATGCCCACCGTGATGAAGGACGCCGCGATGGCCCGCTTCGTGTCGGGCGACACGCGCATCCTCGTCGCGACCACGGTGATCGAGGTCGGCGTCGACGTGCCCGCTGCCAGCATCATGGTGATCGAACGCGCGGACACGTTCGGATTGGCCCAACTGCATCAGTTGCGCGGCCGGGTGGGGCGGGGCGCCACCGCCTCCACCTGCCTGCTCCTGTTCGAGCCCCCGCTGGGCGAGACCGCGAAGGCGCGGCTTCAGATCCTGCGCGAATCGGAGGACGGCTTCCGCATCGCGGAGGAGGACCTGCGCCTCCGCGGGGCCGGCGACGTCATCGGCACCGCGCAGTCCGGCCTCCCCCGCTTCCGCATCGCGGATTTGGAACGACAGGCCGCGCTGATGGAAACGGCGCAAAGCGATGCGCGGACTCTGCTGCATGCGGATCCGAAGCTCGACGGCGCCCGGGGCAGGGCGGTCCGCGACCTTCTATGGCTGCTCGAACAGGAAAGGGCGCTTGAACTGCTTGCCGTAGGGTAACTTTAGCCCCGTTGGAAACCGAAGCCATTGAATACCCGTCATCCAATCGTTCGATCCAGGGCCTGAAACCTGAACATCCCCCCCGATGTTCGCAGAAAGTTCTTTACCAAAGCGTTCCTTCGTGCGAACAAAGTGGCAACTGGAACGAAGGGGGAACTTAGATGGCCACGCTGATCCGCGCCTCTGCCACGTACCTTCCGCGCGACCGTCGCGCGATGATTGCCGACTATGCCGGCGGCGTTTGGCTCGCGGCCGTGATGGTCGGTCTGCTCCACCTGCCCGGATTGCTCTGACCGGGCGTTCCTCACGCGATACTGCCTGCATCGCAACCGCCCCGTCCCGTGGATGCCCCCGCGGCGACCGGGTCGCGATGTTCACTTCGGCCGCCGCTCCCGCCCCACGGGACGGCGGCCTTTTTCTGTCCGACGTCGGGATCCCGGGGCCGACGGACCCATTGGTCCGACCTCGGCACCGTCTTGTCTCACGGACGTCCCCTTCGCTTCCCGGAAGCATCCGCGCAGTTCCAAAGGCCGCGAACGCTTTCGTAACCGATCCGATCGCTTCTCCGGGCGCCTTCCAATCACTCGGCATCCGCCTCACGCCAGATGCTGCCCGCCATTGATCGGTATCTCGGCCCCGTTCACATAGGACGCGCCCCGCGAGGCCAGGAACAGCACCACGTCCGCCACTTCGCGCGGATCACCCAGCCGGCGCATCGGCACGTCGCGCGCCACCATCGCATCCGTCCCCGGCGACAGGATCGACGTCCCGATTTCGCCGGGCGAGACCGCGTTCACCCGCACCCCCCGGGGGCCCAGTTCGTGTGCCAATTCGCGCGTCAACGCGGACAATCCGGCCTTCGACACCGCATAGGCGGCGCCTGCGAACGGATGGACCTGGCTGGCCGCGATCGACGACACCGTGACGATCGACCCGCCGGCGAGGGTCAGCGGGTCCAGCAGTGCCCGGGTCAGGATCAGCGGTGCGACCGTGTTGACCATCTGCACGTGGCGGAACGTGTCCGCGTCGGTGTCCATCGCCCCCAACCGTCCGCCATCGGTCGCCTTGGGCGACACGCCGGCGTTGTGGACCAGCGCGTCGAGGCCCCGGTCCGCCAAACGGTCGCGGATCGTGCCGGCGGCGCGCTGGATCGATCCTTCGTCGGACAGGTCGGTCTCGACGTGCCGCACGATGCCTTCCGCCCAGGGGCAGACCGTGCTGAACGGCGTGCGGGCCAGGGTCAGCACGTCCCAGCCCTCCTCGTGGAACCGCTTCACGATCGCATGCCCGATGCCCCGGCTGGCCCCCGTGACCGCGACGATGGGACGGGCCGAGGGCTGGAACGTGTCGATCAACGCTTCGCCGCCTCGCGCGCCAGCGCCTCGATCCCGGCCCAATCGCCGGCGGCCATCCTGTCCTTCGGGGCCACCCACGACCCGCCCACGCAGACGACGTTGGGCAACGCCAGGTAATCCCCCTTGTTCGCGGGCGACACGCCGCCCGTTGGACAGAACGCGACCTGAGGGATGGGCGCGCCGATGGCCTTCAGCGCCGGCGCGCCGCCCGACGCCTCGGCGGGGAAGAACTTCAGCATGTCCCAGCCCTTCTCCAGCAGCGCCATCGCCTCCGTCGCCGTCGCGGCGCCCGCCAGGATCGGCAGGTCCTCGTCCACGCAGGCCTGCAACAGGGCGTCGGTGGCCCCGGGCGATACGCCGAACCCCGCGCCCGCCGCCTTGGCGGCCTTCACGTCGGCGGGCGTCAGCAGCGTGCCCGCGCCGACGATCCCGCCGGGCACGTCGGCCATCGCGCGGATGCACTCCAGCGCGGCGGGCGTCCGCAGCGTCACCTCCAGGGCGGGCAGTCCGCCCGCCACCAGCGCCTCGGCCAGGGGCCGCGCGGTGGCCGCGTCGTCCAGCACCAGCACCGGCACGACGGGCGCCCGGGCGCAAAGGTCGCGGTTGGCGCGCGATTGATCCTGCGGAGTCATAATGGTCCCTCCCGTCAGACGACCACGGCCGCGCCGGTGTCGGACCCGCCGACATTGGCGCGGAAGGCCGCGAACATCTCGCGCCCCAGGCCGAACGCGTTGCTGTCCGGATCGAAGGGGGCTGGCTCGCGGTCGGCCACGCCGGGGGTCAGCACATCCAGCCGCCCCGCCGTCGCGTCGACCCGGACGACATCGCCGTCCCGCAGACGTCCGATCAGCCCGCCGGCCGCGGCCTCGGGCGCCACGTGGATCGCGGCGGGCACCTTGCCCGACGCCCCCGACATGCGCCCGTCGGTGACGAGCGCGACCCGGTGACCCCGTTGCAGCAGCACCGACAGAACCGGCGTCAGGCCGTGCAGTTCGGGCATCCCGTTCGCGCGCGGTCCCTGATGCCGGACGACCACCACGACGTCGCGGTTCAGCGCGCCCGCCTTGAACGCGTCCTTCACCGCCTGCTGCCCCTCGAACACGGCCGCCGGGGCCTCGATGACGTGAAGCGACGGATCCACGGCGGAGACCTTCATCACCCCCAGGCCCAGATCCCCCCGCAGCTCCTTCAGGCCGCCGGTCGCCTGGAACGGATCGGCGGGGGTGCGCAGGATCTTGTCGTTCAGGCTGTCGCGCGGGCCGGGGTGCCAGGACAGGTCGTCCCCATCCAGCTTCGGCTCGGTGGCATAGGCCGACAGGCCGCCGCCCGCGGCGGTCTTGACGTCGTCGTGCAGCAGCCCCGCCTCCAACAGGCGCCCGATCATGTAGGGAAGGCCGCCCGCCGCGTGGAAGTGGTTCACGTCCGCCAGCCCGTTGGGATAGACGCGCGCCATCAGGGGCGTGACGTCCGACACCGCGTCGAAATCCTCGCAGGTCAGATGCACGCCCGCCGCGCGCGCCATCGCGATCAGGTGCAGCACCAGGTTCGTGGACCCGCCCGTCGCCATCAGGCCGACCAGTCCGTTCACGAAGGCGCGCTCGTCCAGCACGTCGCAGACGGGGGTATAATCGTTGCCAAGCGCGGTGATCTGCGTCGCCCGCACTGTGGCCGCATCGGTCAGGGCGTCGCGCAGGGGCGTGCCGGGGTTCACGAAGGACGCGCCGGGCAGGTGCAGGCCCATGAACTCCATCAACATCTGGTTGCTGTTCGCGGTGCCATAGAACGTGCAGGTCCCCGGACCGTGATACGACGCCATCTCCGCGGCCATCAGACCCTTGCGGTCGATCTTGCCTTCGGCGAACTCGCGCCGGACGCGCGCCTTCTCGTCGTTGGGCAGGCCGGACGTCATCGGCCCCGCTGGCACGAAGATGCCGGGCAGATAGCCGAAGGTCGCCGCCGCGATCACCAGGCCCGGCACGATCTTGTCGCAGATTCCCAGATACAGCGCGGCATCGAACGTGTTGTGCGACAGCGCCACGCCGGCCGACAGCGCGATCACGTCGCGGCTGAACAGAGACAGCTCCATCCCCACCTGGCCCTGCGTGACCCCGTCGCACATCGCCGGCACGCCACCCGCCACCTGGCACGTCGCGCCCACACGCCCCGCCGCCGCCTTGATCCGCGTCGGATAGTCGTAATACGGCGCATGGGCCGACAGCATGTCGTTGTAGGCCGTCACGATCCCGATATTGGGCACCCGGTCAGCCGTCAGGTCGTCCTTCTGCCCCTCCATCGCGGCATAGGCATGGGCCTGGTTGCCGCAATCCAGATGCGCCCGCCGCGGCCCCTGCTCGGCCTGCGCGCGCATCCGACGCAGATACCGGTCGCGCCCCTCGTGCGAGCGTTCGCGGATGCGGTCGGTGATCTCGTCCAGTCGGCTGTCGAGCGGCATGGTCGTCCCCCTGTTCCTGCGACGGCCCAATGCCTTGATAGCGCTAACGGTTCAAGGGCGCGCCGGTTCCGGGGCCATCAGCTCCACCTCCGTGCCATCGCGGACGGCGGTGAAGAAGCAGGTCCGCCGGTTCGTGTGGCAGGCCGGGCCCGATTGCGTCACCCGCAGCAGCAGGCAGTCCCGGTCGCAGTCGATGCGCAGGTCGACCAGCGCCTGCGCGTGGCCCGACGTCTCGCCCTTGATCCAGAACGCCTGGCGCGACCGCGACCAGTACGTGACCCGGCCCGTCGCCAGCGTCATCGCCACCGCGTCCGCGTTCATCCACGCCATCATCAGCACCTCGCCCGTCGCGTCGTCCTGCGCCACCGCGGGGATCAGCCCGTTGGCATCGTAACGCAGGCTCGCGGGGTCGAAGGTCATGGCGTTGCATCCCGTGGTCCGGCGGTTAGGTACCCCATGCCACGGGCGAAGGGAACGCGGGATGTCGGACGACCTCATCAAGCTCTATTCCGGGCGGATCCTGGCGCTGGCCGCCGACATGCCCGCGACCGATCCGATCGACGCGCCGATGGCCACGGGCAAGGTGCGCGCGCCGCTCTGCGGGTCGGTCGTGTCGGTGTCCCTCGACGTGGACGACGCGGGGCGCATCGCGCGCTACGCCCAGGACGTGAAGGCCTGCGCACTGGGGCAGGCCGCGGCCTCCGTCACGGGGCGGGCGCTGCCGGGCTGCGACGCGGCGCAGGTCGCCGCCGCCCGCGACGAGCTCGCAGCGATGCTGACCGCGGACGGCCCTCCGCCCAGGGCGCCCTTCGACGGGCTGGCCGTGCTTCAGCCCGCGCGCGACTACCGCAACCGTCACGCGTCGATCCTCCTGTCGCTCGACGCCACGCTCGACGCGCTCCGGTCCCTGGACGCGGTACGATTAACCCCGGGGTAACGCCCGCGCGCTAGGCCGCTCCCGTCGACAGGGAGACAACGATGACGGCCATGCGCAAGCCCGATGCCATGCAGGCGCCGGCATCCGGCGACACCCACGTCGCCGACGACATCGTGCCCCTGGGCTACGAGATCGTGGACCTCGCGGGATTCCTCGACGGGATCGAGGCGGCGGCCAACCGCAACCTCGACCAGTTGGGCCCCCTGCGCAGCGGCGTCGGCGCCATCGAGGCGACGACCATTTCGCTCTCCGGCGGGTTCGCCGACCTCCAGGACACGGCGGCGCGCACGGAACGCGGCGCCCGCGACCGTCTGGACGTCATCACCGAGAACGCCGCCCGCCTGCGCCGCCTCGCCGATTGGGGCACCCATATCGGCACCCGCGCCGGCGAGTTGGAGCTGGTCCTGGCCGAGATCGTGAAGGGCAAGGACCAGATCGCCCGCATCGCGCGCCAGGTGAACATCCTCGCCGTCAACGCCAGCATCGAGGCCGCGCGCGCCGGCGAGGCCGGCCGCGGCTTCGCCGTCGTGGCGGAGGCCGTGGGCGACCTGTCGCGCCAGACCGCCGCCGCGACGGGCGAGATCGGCAAGGGGATCGAGGCGCTGGGCCAGTGGACCAGCACGCTGCGCACCGATTCCGAACGCCTGTCCCCCGACTTCGAACAGGGGCTGCACGTCGCCGAAGGCAACCTCGACGCGATCACCGCCATAGCCGACGGGATGGGCGACGCGCTGGCCCGCATCGAAGGGCTGCAGGGTGTCGTATCGGAACTGCGGGAGGCCGGGGACGCCCTGCGCCCCGTCACCGCGGAGGTCGAATCGGTGGCCCGCACCACCGCCGGAGGCGTCCACGAGGCGCGCGTCCGCTCGCAGCGCATGATGGACGCCTGTGAAGTCTTGGTGCAGCGCACCACCCGCATCGGGGACGGCAGCGGGCAGGACCGCTTCATCGCCTTCGTCGACACGATGGCCCACAGGGTCGCCGACATCTTCGAGACCGGCCTCGAACGCGGCGAGATCACGGAGGCCGCGCTCTTCTCGACCGACTACGACCCGATCGAGGGGTCGGACCCGCCCCAGCACATGACCCCCTTCACGCCCTTCACCGACCGCCGCGTGGCCGAGCTGATCGAGACGGCGTTCGACTTCGACCCCGCCGTCCTCTTCTGCGCGCCGGCCAACCGCGACGGATACATCGGCACACACAACGCGCGCTTCTCGAAGCCGCAGGGCGACGATCCGGCCTGGAACATGGCCCATTCGCGCAATCGCCGCATCTTCGACGATCGCGTCGGCCTGTCGGCGGGACGCAACACCGATCCGTTCCTCATGCAGTTCTACCGCCGCGACCTCGGCGCCGAAGGGTTCGTGATGATGACCGACCTGTCCGTCCCCGTCACCGTGCGCGGCCGCCATTGGGGCTGCGTGCGCATGGGCTACCGCGCCGGCAAGGCCGTGCCGGGCCGGTCGCGCTAGCCCGACGCCACGGCTCCCGCGCCCGCGCGCATCAGATTCTCGACCACCTCCGCCACGCACATCACGTCGTCTCGCGTGCAGTCCCACGACCCCACGCTGACGCGGATCACCAGCCGCCCGTCGTGCCGCGTCTGCGTCAGGTACACCCGCCCGTCCGCGTTGATCGCCTGGACCAGCGCCTCCGTGGCGTCGTCGCCCTCCGCGCAGGCGAACGAGAACAGCGCCAACCGTGGCTCCGACGCGATCACCAGTCCATCCACGTCGCGCAGCCGCTCGCACAGCGCCTCGGCCCAGTCCACATGGTCGCGGATCCGCGACCGGATCCCGTCCAGGCCATAGGCCCGCAGAACGAACCACAGCTTCAGCGCCCGGAACCGGCGGCCCAGCGGCACCGTCCATTCGTTGAAGTTGACGACGTCCTCGCCCTCCAGCGTGCGCAGGTAATCGGGGCGCAGGCCCAGCGTGTTCACCTGATCGGTGGGATCGCGCATGAACTGCACCGCGCAGTCGAACTGCGCCCCCATCCACTTGTGCGGGTTCAACACGATGCTCTCGCAGCCCGCCGCCCCGTCCCATAGGTCCCGGAACTCGGGGCACACCATCGCCGACCCCGCCCAGGCGGCGTCCAGATGCGTGGGCAGCCCGTCGCAACGGGGCAGGCATTCCCCGATCGCGTCGAACGCGCCGACCCCCGTGCCGCCCGCGCAGAACACCACGCCGGCGGGCACGTGTCCCGCCGCCCGGTCCGCCGCGATGGCCGCCCCAAGCGCGTCCGGGTCCATCGACAGGTCGGCTCGCGTGGGGATCTTGATCAGGTTCGCCTGCCCGATCCCCGCCAGCCGCACCGCCTTGTCCACGCTCGAATGCGTATGCGCGCTGGCATAGATCCGCAGGAGCGGCGCCCCCGACAGCCCGTCGGTCAGCCCCGCGAAGCCCAGCGCGCGCTCGCGCATCGTCAGTACGGCCGAAAGCGTCGCGGTCGTGGCCGAATCGTGGATCGTCCCCGTCATCCCGTCCGGCAGGCCCAGCGCGCCGCGCAGCCAGATCATCATCCCCTGTTCCAGCTCCGTTGCGGCGGGCGAGGTCTGCCACAGCATTCCTTGCGCGGCGATCCCCGCCACCAGTTGCTCCGCCAGCATCGACGCGGGCGAGGCGTTGGCGGGGAAGTACGCGAAGAAGCGCGGATGCTGCCAATGCGTCAGCGCGCCGGGGATCAGCCGCTCGAAATCAGCGAAGATGGCGTCCGGATCCTCCGGCGCGTCCGGCGCGGCCGGGGGCAGGGCGGCCAGCAGGTCGCCCGGTCGGATCCGCGCCCGGACGGGCCTGTCCCGCAGGCCCGCGTGATAGTCGCGGATCCACGCCGCCGCGCGCGCCGACCAGGCGGGCAGGTCGTCATGCGTCCTCATGCGTCCGCCCCCTGGGCCAGCATCGCATCCACGTCGCCCCCCGCGATGCCCCCCAAGCCGCCGAAGTCGCCCCCCAGCATCGCGCCGCCCGCGTCCCGGACCACGCGATGCGTCGCCCGCGCCAGCGCCGCGCCCACGGACACCCGTGCCACGCCCAGCGCCGCGAAGTCCGCCAGCGAAAGGGTCGCCAACGGCCCCACCGCGAGGGCGTTCACCGGCGCGTCCACCGCCTCCACGATCCGCCGCAGGTCGTCCGCCGACCCCGGGACCGGGCAGTACAGCACGTCCGCCCCCGCCTCGCGGAAGGCCCGCAGCCGCGCGATCGCCTCGTCCAGGTCGTAGCGCCCATGCATCACGCCGTCGGCCCGCGCGCACAGGACGAAGTCGCGTGCCGCACCCCGCGCCGCCACCGCCGCCGCCTCGATCCGCGCCGCGGCCGCCCGCGCGCCGTATGGGCTTCCGTCGCCAGCCACGTCCTCGATGCAGCAGCCCGCCAGCCCCGCCAGGGCCGCTTCGGTCACCGTGTCGGCGCAATCGGCGGGCTCGGGGCCGTACCCGTCCTCTAGGTCGCCGTGGACCGGCACCGCCACGTTCGCGACCAGGTCCGCCCCGTGGGCGATGGCCTCCGCCCGCCCGATCCGCGTGTCGGGCACCCCCCGCGTGAACGCGAACCCCGCGGACGACGTGGCCACCGCCTTCGCCCCCATCGCCGCCATCATCCGCGCGCTGCCCACGTCCCAGACGTTGGCCAGCACGAACGGGTCCCCGGGCCGGTGCAGGTCGCGAAAGGTGGTCATGGCGGGCGCTCCTCGTTGATCCGCCGGGACCCTAGGATGCCCGCTTGCGAACGTCAGCCCGGATCGTGCTCCCGCAAGCGGCGACACCGCCCCGTTGCGCCGGGTCATCCTCGGGCTTGACCCGAGGACCTCCCATCCCTCGCGCGACTCCCCGGAGAACCTCGGATCGAGTCCGAGGACGCCGCCGCTTACTCATCCACTCCGACGAACACCCCCACGCTTGCCGCCCCGCACCCCCCATGCTACCGCATCCCCCATGGCGCGCATCTGCATCATCTGCATCCCGCTCGCCCGCTGACGGAACACCGCGGCGGGCCCCAGGGCCGCGCCTGACGATCCGGCCCCACCCGCCACGACAGGAAGGGACCGGCCATGGCGATCCGGCTTCGCAACTCCCTGACCCGCAAGGTCGAACCCTTCGCGCCCGCGGACCCGGAGAACGTGCGCCTCTACCTGTGCGGGCCCACCGTCTACGACCGTGCGCATCTGGGGAACGCCCGCAACGTCGTCGTCTTCGACGTCCTGACCCGCCTGCTGCGGCACGATTACGGCGCGGACCACGTCACGTATGTCCGCAACGTCACCGACGTGGACGACAAGATCAACGCGCGCGCCCGCGCCACCGGCCGCCCCATCCGCGACGTCACCGACGAGACGCTGGAATGGTATCACGACGACATGGCCGCCCTGGGCAACGCCCCCCCCGACGTCGAGCCCCGCGCCACCGACCACATCGACGCGATGCAGGCGATGATCGCCAAGCTGGTCGCCGATGGTCACGCCTATGCGGCCGACGGCCACGTCCTCTTCTCCGTCGCCACCGACCCGGAATACGGCAGCCTGTCGGGCCGTTCCGTGGACGACATGATCGCGGGCAGTCGGGTGGAGGTCGCCCCCTACAAGCGCGACCCCATGGACTTCGTTCTGTGGAAGCCGTCCGACGCGGACACGCCGGGCTGGGACTGGGCCGGTCCGGGGATCGAAGGGATCGGCCGGGGCCGGCCGGGCTGGCACATCGAATGCTCCGCCATGGCCCGCCGCATCCTGGGCGACACGGTCGACATCCACGGCGGCGGCAACGACCTGCTGTTCCCGCACCACGAGAACGAGGCCGCGCAGTCCCGCTGCGCCCACCCGGGCGAGCCCTTCGCGCGCCTGTGGCTGCACAACGAGATGCTGCTCGTCGAAGGGCGCAAGATGTCCAAGTCGCTGGGCAACTTCTTCACCATTCGGGACCTCCTCGACCGGGGCATTCCGGGCGAGGTCGTCCGCTACGTCTTCCTCCAGACCCATTACAGCAAGCCGATGGACTGGACGGACGACAAGGCCCGCGCGGCGGACGCGACGCTGCGCAGTTGGCGCGCCCTGGCCCAACCCGGCGGGACCCCGGACCCGGCCGTGCTGACCGCCCTGCGCGACGACCTCAACACGCCGCAGGTCATGACCGAGTTGCACCGCCTGGCGAAGATGGGCGATGGCGCGACGCTTGCCGCGTCCGCCGCGATGGTGGGGCTGCTGACCGACGAACTGGCCGGCTGGGACGCCCCCGCCGTCGACCTTTCGCCGTGGGAGGCCAAGCTGACGGCTGCCCGCGCCGACGCCATGGCCCGCCGCGACTTCGCCGCGCTCGACGCGATGAAGGCCGCGCTGACCGCGGCCGGCGTCCAGGTCCAGATGTCCCGCGACGACGTCACCCTCACCCCGGGCCCGGACTTCGACCCCACGGCCCTGGAGGGCGCGGAATGAATCCACCACCCCCCGCACGGAACGCCGCCGGGACGCAAGACCGGCGCAGAGCGCGGTGCCGGTGTGCCGAAACGTATGCACGGGGGGTGTACGGGGGGTGTACGGGGGGTGTACGGCGATTTTCGGGCTCCGGGGGCCGCCTGTGACCGAACGCCTCACCATTTACGATACCACGCTTCGCGACGGCCAGCAGACGCAGGGCGTGCAGTTCACGGCGGCCGAGAAGCACGGGATCGCGGCGATGCTCGACACCCTGGGCGTCGACCACATCGAAGGCGGATGGCCCGGCGCGAACCCCACGGACAGCGAGTTTTTCGCAAGCCCGCCAAGGACTTCCGCCACGTTGGTTGCGTTCGGCATGACGAAGCGCGCGGGCCGGTCCGCATCCAACGACGACGTCCTGGCCGCCGTCCTAGACGCCGGCACCCCGTCCGTCTGCCTGGTCGGCAAGGCCCATATCCGCCACGTCGAAACCGCGCTGAGCATCACGCCTGCGGAGAACCTCGAAAACATAGAGCGATCCATCGCCCACGTCGTCGCCCAAGGCCGCGAAGCCATCTTCGACGCCGAGCATTTCTTCGATGGATATCAGGCGGATAGCACGCATGCCGTCGCCGCCGTGGAAGCCGCGCTCGACGCCGGCGCCCGCTGGGCCGTGCTGTGCGACACCAACGGCGGCACCATGCCCGCCCGCATCGGCGACGTCGTGAACGCCTTGATATCCAGGGGCATTCCCGGCGACCGCCTGGGCATCCACACCCACGACGACACGGGCCAGGCCGTCGCCGGAACGCTCGCCGCCATCGACGCGGGCGCCCGCCATCTGCAGGGAACGCTGAACGGTCTGGGCGAGCGTTGCGGCAACGCCAACCTCGTGACGCTGATCCCGACGCTCGTGTCGAAACCCTATTGGAACGAACGGTTTGCGACCGGAACCTCACCCGATGCCCTGCGCGGCATCCTCAAGGTCAGCCGCCGCCTGGACGAGATCCTGAACCGCGTTCCCCGGCGGGAGGCGGCCTATGTCGGCGCCTCCGCCTTCGCCCACAAGGCCGGCCTCCACGCCAGCGCGGTGCTCAAGGATCCGGGACTCTACGAACACGTCACGCCCGAAACCGTGGGCAACGCCCGCATCGTTCCGATGTCCAACCAGGCCGGATTGTCGAACCTTCGCGCGCGTCTTGCGGATGCGGGGTTGACCGGAACCGACGCTCAACTCCAGAAGCTGCTCGGACGCGTGAAGGACCGCGAGGACGCGGGTTATACCTACGACGGCGCGCAGGCGTCGTTCGAGAACCTCGCCCGCCGTCACCTGGACGCGATGCCGTCCTTCTTCGAGGTGAAGCGCTATCGCGTCACCGTCGAGCGTCGCAAGAACCGCCGGGACGCGATGGTCAGCCTGTCGGAGGCCGTGGTCGTCGTGAAGCTCGACGGCGAGAAGCGCATGTCCGTGTCCGACAGCATGGAAGCGGGCGCCGATGCCGGTCCCGTCAATGCGCTGTCGAAGGCGCTGACCAAGGATCTGGGGCGGTATCAACCGCTCATCGCGGACATGCGGCTGACCGATTTCCGCGTGCGCATCATGCAGGGCGGCACGGAGGCCGTGACGCGGGTCATCATCGACCACGAGGACGCCGCCGGAAACCGCTGGTCCACCGTGGGCGTCAGCCCCAACATCGTCGATGCGTCCTTCGAGGCGCTGCTCGACGCGATCGAGTGGAAGCTCTGCCGCGACGCGGCTTCGGACACCGCCCGCGCCGATGGCTGATCCGTCGGACGACGACGTCGGCGCCTGCGCGGCCCTGGTCGCCCGCGGCGACCCGCCCCGCTTCCGCGCCGCGATGGCCGCACCGCTCGACGTCCGCCGCGTCCTGTTCCCGATCTACGCCTTCAACCTCGAAGTCGCCCGCGCGCCCTGGGTCGTGTCCGACCCGATGCTGGCCCGCATCCGCCTGCAATGGTGGCGCGACGTCCTGGCCGAGATCGCCGAAGGCCGCCCCGTCCGGCGGCACGAGGTCGCGACCCCCCTGGGCGCCGTCCTCGACGCCGACGCAGCCCGGGCGCTGGACGATCTGGTGGTGGTCCGCCACGACGATCTGGAGCGCGCCGCCCCGGCGGACGCGGACGCCGTGGTGGCCTATGCCGACGCGACGGCGGGCGCGCTGCTGCGCATGGCGGGGCGGCTGGCGGGCGGCACGGGGGACGACGCGCTGGGCCTGGCGGGGCGCGCGCAGGGCTTGGCCGGCTACCTGTCCGCCGTGCCGATCCTGCGCGACCGCGGCTTCGACCCGCTGCCCCCCGGCGACATGGATTTGACGACGAAGGCCCTCGCGGAACAGGGGCTCGACGCCGCCCGGCGGGCGAGGAGCCTGGACGCCGATGCCCGGTCCCGCGCGGTCATGCTTGTGCTGCCGGAGGCCGCGGCGACTCTCCGGGCGCTATCCAAGCACCCGGCCGCGCCGGTACCGTCCGAACCCCCGCTCCGCGCTCGCCTGTCCCTCGCCTGGCGCGCGGCGTCGGGCCGCCCCTGACCTTGGAGCGGCATACCAGGGTTCGACACGGGGACATTCACGCGGAAACGGCTTGACGTGAACCCATGCTCCCGCGGACACACCGCCGGAGCGCGATTCCTCAGGCCCGCTCCGTCCGAAGATAGCTGCGCATCCCGTAGATCAGCGGCGATCCCGTTTCCGACACGCGGACGGCACGGACGGCGCCGATCAGAACCAAGTGGGTGCCCACGGCGTCCGACGACTGCACCTCGCAGTCGAAGGCCGCCAGGCCCGCCAGGACGGGGGCGCCTGTCGCCATCACGTCCCAGATCAGGCCGGCGAACTTGTCCGCGACGCCCGCGCGTCCGGCGAAGCGGTCCGCCACGTCCTGCTGGTCGGACCCCAGGACGTTGATGGCGAAGCGCCCGTTCGCCAGGATGGGTTCCGCCGCCGCGGCGCCCCGGTTGACGCAGACCAGCATCGTCGGCGCGTCCCCGTCCGCCGACACGGACGTCATCGCCGACACCGTCAGCCCCGCACGTCCCGCTTCGCCGTCGGTCGTCACGACGCTGACGGTCGCGGCGCAACGGCTCATGGCGTGCACGAAGTCCTGGCGGAGGTCTGTCATGCGAGGGCACCTAACGCCTTGCGGGGGGGAGTCGACCCCCGCCATATGGGGCCGCAGGGGGAGGACCGCCATGGCATTGCTTCAGGACGCGCGCGACCAGGTCGACGGGGCCGTGACCGGTCCGGTCAAGGGCCTGCGGATGGAGAACGCCTTCGGCGGCGTGCCCAGCATGTTCCGCCGCCGGTATTCCAAGGACCTATCGGGCTTCGACGTCGCGATCACGGGCATCCCCTTCGATGGGGCGGTCACCCACCGCCCCGGCACCCGCTTCGGTCCCCGCGCCCTGCGCGAGGCCAGCGCCCTGCAGGTCTTCGATCCGCCCTGGGGCTGGGACGGCCTGTCGCCGTTGGAGGATCTGGCCATCGCCGATTACGGCGATTGCGGGTTCGACTATGCCCAGGTGGCCGACTTCCCCGGCGCCCTGCGCGATCACGTCCGCGGCATCCTGGGCCAGGGCGCGGCCTGCATCGCGATGGGGGGCGACCACTACGTCAGCTTCCCCATCCTCCAGGTCCATGCGGAGGTCCACGGCCCGCTGTCCCTGATCCAGTTCGACGCCCATTCGGACACGTGGCCCGACGACGACCTGACTCGGGTGGACCATGGGACCATGTTCTACAAGGCCGTGAAGGCGGGCGTGATCGACCCCGCCACGTCTGTGCAGGTCGGCATCCGCACGGTGAACGACGACCCCCAGGGCGTGCGCACGATCACCGCCCGCGACGTCCACGACACCGGCCCGGGTGCCGTCGCCGCTGCCATCCGGGAAACGGTGGGCGATCGCCCAGCCTACGTGACGTTCGACATCGACTGCCTCGATCCGGCCTTCGCGCCGGGCACGGGCACGCCCGTCTGGGGGGGCCTGTCGTCGGCCCAGGCGGCCGCGATTCTGCGCGACATCGCGGGCGTCAACATGGTGGGCGGCGACGTGGTCGAGGTCTCGCCCCCCTACGACACGACGGGGGCCACCGCGATCGCGGGCGCCCATGTCGTGATGGAGCTTCTGTGCCTGTGGGAATGGACCCGCCGATGAGGCGCGCGTTCCTCCGCGCGCTGTCCATCGCGGCGGGGGTCCTTCTGGCGGTCGTCGCCCTGGTGGCCTGCGCCGGGGTGGCGGTGACGACCGCGCCAGGCGACGGGTCCGACCCGGGCGCCACGTCCGCCCAGCAGGACGCGGCACGTGCCTATCTGGCCGCGTCGCTGACGCCCCTGCCGGACGACTGGCGGACGGATCGCTTCGACACGGCCCCCGGCATCGTCTTGGAAACGGGAGCCTTGCCCGCGCGCGGGACCCGCCGCGGCACAGTCGTCTTCGTTCCCGGCTACACCGCCCCGCTGGAGATGTACGCAGACGAGATGGTTCGCCTGGCCGACGCGGGTTGGGACGTCGCCGCGGTGTCCCAGCGGGGGCAGGGACGGTCGACCCGCACGGGTCCGGTCCCCGACATGGGTCACGTGACCGACTATGCGGACCTGACCGCCGATCTGGCGTCCTTCGTCGCGGCGCAGGCGGGACCGGTCGCGATCGTCGCCGTGTCGAAGGGCGGGCACGTCGCCCTGCGCACCGCGGCCGAACGCGCGCCCGACATCCTGGGCCTGGCCGCCATCGTGCCGATGGTCGAGATCCGGACCGATCCCTTCCCCGGTTGGATCGGCCGGACCCTGGCGGAAACGATGGTCCGGACCGGCCTGGGCGAACGCTACGCGCCCGGTCCAGGGTCGTGGGACCGGGCGGCCCTGTTCGACCCGGACGGCGGGTCGGACGAACCGACGCGATGCTCCGGCACGCCCGAGCGCGCACACATGCGCGACGCGCTCTTCACGCTCGATTCGAACCTGCGCGTCGACGCCCCGTCGATGGCCTGGGTGGCCGCGACCCTGCGGTCCCAGGACCGCCTGCGCGCCCTGGGTCCCGCGATCGCCGTGCCGACGCTGATGGTGACCGCGGGCCGCGACACGATCGTGCGCTCGGACGCCGCGGCGCGCCTGTGCGACGTAGCCCGCGATTGCCGACGCATCCACCTGCCCGACGCCATGCACTGCGCTCTGGAAGGCGACCGCGCCACGTCCGCGCGGATCATGGACGACGTGGTCGCGTTCCTGGACACGCTCGCGCCCTGATCGCGAACGCCCCCGGCCATGCGGCCGGGGGCCTCCCGTCGTTCGTCCCCGAGGCGGCGTCCTACCGCTTGCGGCGCGCCATCGCGCCCATGCCGGCCAAGCCGCCCAGCAACAGCAGGCCCGCCGCGGGAACGGGCACCGGCGAGACCGAAACCTCCGCGATGTCGAACCCGCCCGTCGTCTGCCCCTGCCTGGGGGTCGACGTGTCCGTGAAGCGCAGGACGTCGAACGTCCCCCCGAACGCGAACGAGAACGGGGTCTGCGACTGCGCGTTCGTGACCCGGGCCAACTCGGTGAACGTACCGTTCCGGCCGCCGAAGATGGTGGCCGATTCGGGACGCGCGTCGGCCGAGCCGAACGTGACCTCGATCACGGAGCCGGGTCCCGTGAACGGTTGCCCGAACACGAAGTCGACGGTCGATCCCAGGCCGATCTCGAAGAACGTGCTCGCGTCGCCGTCGAAGGCGTTGCCGATGATGTTGCGGCCGTTGTCGCTGCCGCGATTCGCGACCGCGTCGGGGTCGAACGTCGCGCCGATGGGCGTCAGCGTTGCGGCGGAGGCCGCGCCGGCCGTAAGCGCCGCGGCGAGGATGGTGGCTGTGAATGTCTTCATGGTCGAATGCTCCTAAAAGATGCAACGGTTTCGATACGAATACCTCATACGACCGGCGCGGGGGGAGGGCCGATCGTCGTCGGTGGTTAACGTCCCGGACCCTCGACAGCCCCAGGTTGTCTGCCTATCTGTCCGGGGCGACCATACGGATCTCTCCCATGCCCCGCGACCTCAAGATCCCCGAACAGCGCCATCCCGAGAAGGCCCGCCGCCCGGATCAGGTCCAGCCGAAGAAGCCGTCGTGGATCCGCGTGAAGGCCCCCGTCGGCGAAGGCTACAGGCAGACGGCGAAGATCATGCGGGACCACAAGCTGGTCACGGTCTGCGAGGAAGCGGGCTGCCCCAACGTGGGCGAATGCTGGAGCCAGGGCCACGCCACCATGATGATCATGGGCGAGGTGTGCACCCGCGCCTGCACCTTCTGCAACATCGCCACCGGCAAGCCGCCCGAGGCCCTGGACGTGTTCGAGCCGGGACGCGTGGCCGACGCCGTGGCGAAGCTGGGGCTCAATCACGTGGTCGTCACCTCCGTGGATCGCGACGACGTGGCCGACGGGGGGGCAGAGCACTTCGCCCAAACCATCCGCGCCATCCGCAAGCGCAGCCCCGCCACCACGATCGAGATCCTGACCCCCGACTTCATCCGCTGCGGTCCGGACGCGCTGGAAGTCGTCGTGGCCGCGCGACCGGACGTGTTCAACCACAACCTGGAAACGGTCCCGGGCCTCTATCCGGAGGTCCGTCCCGGCGCGCGCTACTTCCATTCCCTCCGCCTGCTGCAGCGCGTGAAGGAGATGGATCCCTCGATGTTCACCAAGTCCGGCATCATGGTCGGCCTGGGCGAGGACCGGCAATCGGTGCTGCAGGTCATGGACGACATGCGCGCCGCCGACATCGACTTCCTGACGATCGGCCAGTACCTGCAGCCCACGCCCAAGCATCACCGGGTCGACCGCTTCGTCACGCCGGACGAGTTCGCGGGGTACGAGCGTGCCGCCTGGGGCAAGGGCTTCCTGATGGTGTCGGCCACGCCCCTGACGCGCAGCAGCTATCACGCGGGGGACGACTTCGCGCGGCTGCGGGCCGAACGCGACAAGCGACTGGGCCTGGCCATCACGTGAGGGGCCTGCTGGCGCTGATGATCTCGCTGGCGGCGGGTTGCGCGATCGGCGTCGTCGCGGCCCCCTGGATCAGCCCCCCACCGGCCCCGCCCGCGCCCACGGTCGCCCCACGTGGCGACCTGGCCGGCGACGAGGCGGCCGCCATCGCGTTGTTCCAGGGTGCGCAGGCCTCCGTGGTCTTCATCGCGACCACGGCGCGGGGCATGGATATGTTCCGGCGCGGCATGGACATGCCGTCGGGCACCGGCTCCGGGTTCGTGTGGGGCGAAGGCTACGTCGTCACGAACGCCCACGTGGTCGAGAACGCGACGGGCGCGTCCGTCCGGCTGCCGGGCGGCCGCGCGGTCCGGGCGAGGCTGGTGGGAACGGACCGGCGCAACGACCTGGCCGTACTGCGCGTGCCGGGCATGGGGATGCGACCCCTGCCGTTGGGGACGAGCGCGGACCTGGCGGTCGGGCAGAACGTGTTCGCGATCGGCAACCCGTTCGGGTTGGACTTCACCCTGACGCGCGGCATCGTCAGCGCGCTCGACCGCGACCTTCCGGTGGACCGCGCGCTCACGATCCGGGGGCTGATCCAGACGGACGCCGCGATCAACCCGGGCAATTCCGGCGGGCCGCTGCTGGACAGCGCGGGACGGCTGATCGGGGTGAACACGGCGATCTTCTCGCCTTCGGGCGCGAATGCCGGGATCGGGTTCGCCGTCCCGGTCGACGTGGTCGCACGCGTCGTGCCCCAGCTGATCGCGCGCGGCACCTATGCCCCGCCCGCGCTGGGCATCAGCGGGGACGCGCGCGCCGACGCGCTGCTGCGCGCGAACGGACTGCCGCCGGGCGTGATGGTGTTGGAGGTCCTGCCCGGCGGTCCGGCCGCGCGGGCGGGGTTGGAACCGGCGCGCGTGACCGCCGACGGCATCGTCCCGGGCGACGTGATCGAGGCGCTGGACGGCACGCGCGTCGAACGGCTGGACGGCCTGCTGGCCGAGCTGGACCGCCACGCCGTCGGGGATAGGGTGACGTTGACGGTACGCCGGGGCGACGATCGCCGCGAGGTGGAGGTGACCCTGGCCGAAGGGGGCTGAGGGCGATCCGCTCAGACGCGCACGTGGGTCGGGGCATCCGCCATGGGGCCGGGACGCCCGGTCAGCCATCCCTGTGCGCATTCGACGCCCATCGCCTTCAGCACGGACCATTCGCCCCGCGTCTCGACCCCCTCCGCCGTGACCGTGGCCCGGGTCTCGCCGGCGAAGTGGACCAGCGCCGCCGCCATCGACCGCCGCGCGGCGTCCGTGTCGATGTGGCGGACCAGCGAGATGTCCAGCTTCAGGATGTCGGGACGCAGCTGCAACAACTGCTGCAGGCCGGCATAGCCCGCGCCGACGTCGTCCACGGCGATCTGGACCCCCATCGAGCGCAGCCCGGTGACCGCGCCCACGACCTTCGGGGCGTCCATGTCGACCTCGGCCTCCGTGATCTCCAGGGTGACGCGCGAGGGGCCGCATCGCCCGAACGCCTGCCGCAACCGTCCGCTCCCGATGGTGGAGGGCGAGGCGTTGACGGACAGGCGCTGTCCCGCATCCAAGTCAGGCACCGCGTCGAGCGCGCGGTCCAGGACGGCCAACTCCAGCTCGGCCACCATGCCGGCCCGCCTCGCGTCGTCGAACACCCCGCGAGGACCGCGATGCAATGGGCTGCGGAACCGGCTCAGCGCCTCGAACCCCGCCAGGGCGCCGTCGTTCATGCGATAGATCGGCTGGAACACCGTTTCGAAGCCGCTGCCGTCCAGGATGACGCGCGTGCGGTCCCGTGCTTCGCGCTTGTCGGCCCCCGCGGACAGTCGGTGGCGCACCTGCTCCGCGGCCAAGCCGGCGAACATGCGCATGACCTTCAGGTCCCGCTCGTTCAGCGATGGGTTCGGCGTCGGCGACAGGCAGCAGAACATGCCATAGGTGGTTCCGTCGGGCTTCTGGATCGGCAGGCTGACATGGCTGCCGATGGGGGCGTCCTTCGTGATCGGAAGGCTGCGGGCCAGCGGGATCGCCCCCGTGTCGGGGATCAGTTGCGGCAGGTCGCCCGACAGGATGTGCTTGCAATAGACGCTGTTGAGGTCCTTGCTGTCCCCCGGCTTGATCAGATGCGTCAGCCCCGGGGCACTGACGTTGCGGAACACCGTCTGGTCGCCGACGAATTCCGACAGGTACGCGATGGGCATGCCTAGGTGCTCCCGGACCGAATCGAGGGCCCGGTTGATGATCGCCTCGCCGTCCGCGTCGCCTTCGGCGGCCGCTCGTTTCGCCAGGTCTTCGATTCTCATTACGGATGATCCTCCGGGCCGACGGGTCCGGGGCTAGGCAACAAACGCTAAGAAATGGAAAAGGTGCGGCGCCAGGCGGCCCAGTCCTCCGGCGTGTCCAGGTCCACCAGTGCCGCGGTGCCGGGCAACCGGACGATGGCCCCGCCGTGCCGTGCCACGACGGCACGGGCGCCCCCATCGCCGGCCAGGGCGGACAGGTCCGGGAACAGGGACCGGTCGAACACGACCGGATGTCCCGGGCGTCCATCGGAGGTCGCCGCGCGCAGCACCGGGCCGTCACCGGTGCGCCAGGCCGCCGCGACGAGGCCGAGCGCGGTGGCGTCGATCTCCGGCATGTCCGCGAGATGCAGCATTGCGGCCTCCCCCCGGCACGCCGCGATGCCCGCGGCGATGGAGGCGGACATTCCGCCGTCCGCCACGTCCACGATCCGCGCGGGCGTGTCGGTCAGCCAGGACCGGCGGGTCCGGTCGGTCGCGGGCAAGACCACGATCACCTCCGCCACGGCCGCGCAGGCGGCCCGAACGGCACGAAGGATCAGAGGCGTGCCGCCCACGTCCTCCAGCAGCTTGTCGGCGCCGCGCATTCGCGACGACCGGCCCGCGGCCAGGATCACGATCGCGGGGTCTGGTCTGTCGGGCATGGAGGAACCGGCGGGGATCGTGGCGGAGAGGAAGGGATTCGAACCCTCGAGACGGTTTCCCGCCTACACACTTTCCAGGCGTGCGCCTTCGACCACTCGGCCACCTCTCCGCGGGCGGAGTTATAGGGCCGCGCGGCGGGACGCAAGCATCGGCTGGCGCGGACGTGACTTGCACGTGACGGTCCGCCATGGTGACCCGATCGACGATACCGACGAAGGCGATGCCCATGATCCGAACCCTGGCCTTGATGGTTGCCACGGCCCTGCCGGCCGCCGCGCAGGACGTGGCCGACATGATGCCCCGCGACGGTTGGGTGGTGACGCGGACGGCGATGCCGTTCGACGGGCTTGTCGCCGCAATCCGCGATGCGGCGGCGGCGAACGGCCTCGCGGTGGTGACGCAGGCGGGACCGACGGGGGCCGCGGCACGGCGCGGCATCGCCATACCGGGCAACCGCGTCCTGGGGCTGTTCAACAACGACTTGGCCGTCCGGCTGCTGCAGGCATCCACGCCCGCCATGTCGGAGGCGCCGATGCGGGTCTACGTCACGGAGAACGCGGACGGCACCGCGACGCTGTCCTATGAACCGCCATCCGTCGTGCTGGCACCCTATGCGTCCGACGCGTCCGACCCCGGGACCGTGCAGGCGATCGGAGCCGACCTCGACGCGGCCTTCACGGCGATCGCGGTGGAGGTGGCGCGATGACCCTGCGCGCCGCCGACGTCGTCGCCCGCCGCCTTCATGCCGCAGGGTGCCGCCGCGCCTATGGGATGCCGGGGGGCGAGGTGCTGACCGTCGTGGACGCCCTGGTCGGCGCGGGGATCGAATTCGTCCTGTGCCACCACGAGAACGCGGGCGGCTTCATGGGGGAAGGGGGCCACCACGTCGACGGCGCCCCCGCGATCCTGGTCGCGACCGTCGGGCCAGGTGCCATGAACGGGGTGAACGTCGTGGCCAACGCCGAGCAGGACCGCGTGCCGATGATCGTGCTGACCGGCTGCGTCGATGCCGGGGACGCGGAAACCTATACCCACCAGGTCCTCGACCACAGGGCCGTGTTCGCGCCCATCACGAAGGCGACCTTCACCCTCGACGCCGGGGCCGCCGCCGTCCAGGCCGACAAGGCGGTTCGCATCGCGCGGGCCGGGCGGGCGGGACCGGTCCTCATCGACGTGCCGATCTCCGTGGCGGACGCCCCCGCCCTCGACGCGCCCCCGCAGCCCGCGACCGCGCCGGGGGCCATCGGCGCGCAGGCCGTCGCGACCGCCCGCGAATGGCTGGCGGCGGCGGACCGTCCGATCATGCTCGCCGGCCTGGACGCGGTGCGGGACGATGCGGGCGCCGCCATCCTGGGGCTGTGCGAACGGCACGGCATTCCCTTGGTGACGACCTACAAGGCGAAGGGCATCGTGGACGAGGGGCATCCGCTGTGCCTGGGCGGCGCGGGGCTGTCGCCGTTGGCAGACGGGCATCTGCTGCCCCTGTTCGAACGCGCGGATCTGATACTGCTGGCCGGGTACGACCCGATCGAGATGCGGACCGGGTGGCGGAACGTCTGGGACGCGGATCGGCAGAACGTCCTCGACATCGTCCACGCGCCGAACGTCCACGGGATGCACCGCGCGACGATGGAGGTCGTGGCCCCCATCGACGACGCGCTGGATGCGCTGGGTGGGGTCGCGTCCCGCGCGGTCTGGGCGGACGACGCGCCCGCGCGCGTGCGGGATGCCCTGCGCGCCGCCTTTGCGTCCGAAACATGGGGACCCGGCGCGGTGATCGCCACGTGCCGCGGCGCATGCCCCCCCGGCACCATCGCCACGGTCGATTCGGGTGCGCACCGGATATTGCTGTCGCAGATGTGGACCTGCGACGGGCCGCGGACGCTGCTTCAGTCCTCCGGCCTGTGCACGATGGGCTGCGCGTTGCCACTTGCGGTCGGCGCGAAGCGCGCCGCCCCCCATCGCCCGGTCGTGGGCTTCATGGGCGATGCCGGCTTCCTGATGGTCGCGGGCGAGCTGGCCTCCGCCGCGGCGCTCGGACTGCCGGTCGTCTTCGTCGTCTTCGTCGACGAGAGCCTGGCGTTGATCGAGCTGAAGCAGCGGGGGCGGCAGATGCGGCAGGCCGGCGTGTCCTTCGCCAGCCACGGCTATGCGAAGATCGCCGAAGGGTTCGGCGGCCACGGGGTCACGGTTCGGGACGCGGACGCGCTGCGTGCCGCGATGGAGGCGGCGCTGGTGGCGGACCGCTTCACCCTGATCGCGGCCGAGATCGAGGCGGGGGCCTATGACGGACGCATCTGAACCGCACGGGCCGCTGCGCGGGGTCAACGTGCTGGACCTGTCCCGCATCCTGGCCGGGCCGACCTGCACGCAACTCCTGGGCGATCTGGGGGCGTCCGTCCTCAAGGTCGAGAACCCGGCCACGGGGGGCGACGACACGCGCCAATGGGGTCCGCCCTACGTGATGGACGGGGACGATCAAACGGACCTGTCTGCCTATTTCCTGTCTGCCAACCGCAACAAGCGGTCCGTTCCGATCAATATCGCGACCGGGGCGGGACAGGACGCGGTCCGGCATCTCGCCGCCCTGGCCGACGTGGTGGTCGAGAACTTCAAGCCGGGCGGCTTGGCGCGGTACGGGCTGGGATGGAACGACCTGCGCGGGGTCAACCCGGCGCTCGTCTATTGCTCCATCTCCGGGTTCGGTCAGACCGGGCCCAACGCGCACCGCCCCGGCTATGATCTGATGGCGCAGGGCTATGGCGGGATCATGTCCATCACGGGCGAACCGGACGGGGCACCGATGAAGGTCGGCGTCGGCATCGCGGACGTGATGTGCGGCATGTACGCCTGCGTGGGCATCCTCGCCGCGCTGCGCCACGCGGAGGCGACGGGGCAGGGACAGCAGATCGACGTGGCCCTGGTGGACAGCCAGATCGCCTGGACCATAAACGAGGGGGTGAACACGCGGCTGTCGGGTTGGGCGCCGCTCCGCCGCGGCAACGACCATCCGAACATCGTCCCCTACGGCGTCTATGCCACCGCCGACGGGCACGTCATCGTTGCGGTCGGAAACGACGGCCAGTTCCGCCGCTTCTGCCGCGTGATCGGAAAGGACGCGCTGCCGGACGATCCCCGCTTCGCGACGAACCCCTTGCGCATCCGGAACCGGTCCGCGTTGGCCGCGATCCTGGAGCCGGCCCTGGCCGCCATGACGACCGACGCCGTGTTGAGCGGCCTGGAAGGGGCCGGGGTGCCGGTCGGCCCCGTCCAGACCCTGCCGGAGGTGTTCGCCAGCCCCCAGGCCCGGGCACGCGGCATGGTCCTCGACATGGACACGCCCGGCGAGCGGGAGCCGCTGACCCTGCCGCTGATCGGCAATCCGCTGCACCTGTCCGCCACGCCCGTCACCTACCGTCATCCGCCCCCGCGTTTCGGGGCGGACGCGGACCGCCTCGACCGCGACGACCCGTTCGGCGACGATTGACGGCAGGCTTCCGCCGTGGGGGGTGCGCCGCGTCCGCGGACCCGCGCCAGGGCCACATGACGGAACCTCACCTTTGCGTCAGACCGCCCGCCGGGCCGTAGGCGGGGCGTGGAGGGTCCGTTAACACGGGGACGAAGGCGGAGCGTGTCCCCCGGTCCGCCGCACCGACCCGGAGCGATCCAGATGCGCCACGACGTCTTCGACCAGCCCGTCAGCCTTCCCGACGCCGCCGCGGCCGGCCATTGGAACGCGATGTGCCTGGCCTTCCTGGCCCACGGCGCGACGACGCCGAAGCATCTGGGACGCGTGCTGGACGCGGCCCCGGACCATGCGGGTGCCCATGCGGTGAAGGGCCTGTTCTATGCCCTGCTCGGGCGGCGCGAGTTGATGGCCGAGGCCCGGACCGCCCATCACCGCGCCCGTGCCCTGGGGGAGGCGGCGAACGGTCGCGAACGGGCCATCACGGCGGCGCTGGGTCACGTCCTGGCCGGCGAGATCGCCGCCGGCGTCGCGTCGTTGGAGGGCGTCCTGCGCCACGCGCCGGGCGATACGCTCGTGATGAAGCTCGGCCATGCGCTGCGCTTCGTGATCGGCGACGGCGCGGGCATGCGACGGTCGGTGGAACGGGTGATGCCCGCCCACGGAGCGGACCATGCCGGGCGCGGCTATCTGCTGGGGTGCCATGCCTTCGCCCTGGAGGAGACGGGCGACTACGCGGCCGCCCGATTGGCGGGCCGCGCCGCCCTGACCCTGGCGCCCGACGACGCTTGGGGCCTGCACGCGATCACCCATGTCCACGACATGACCGGCGACGCCGCGGGCGGGCTGGCTTGGCTGGAGGGGCGGGAGGACGCGTGGGCCCATTGCAACAACTTCCGCTTCCACGTCTGGTGGCACAAGGCCCTGATGCTGCTGGACCTGGGTCGTCTGGCGGAAGCGCTCGACCTTTACGACACGGCGGTTCGCGCGGAACGGACGGACGATTACCGCGACATCTCGAATGCGGCGTCGTTGCTGTCCCGCCTGCAGGGAGAAGGGGTCGATGTCGGCGACCGGTGGCGCGAGCTCGCCGACCTGTCGGAGGCGCGGACGGAAGACGGCTGCCTGATCTTCGCGGACCTCCACTACCTGTTGGCCCTGACGAACGACGGACGCGATGCCGCCGTGACCCACATGTTGGGCCGTTTGCACCGGGACGCGATGCGGTCGAGCAACCAGACGGAACGCCTGATGGCCGATCCCGGACTGTCCGCGGCCTCGGGCCTGGCCGCGTTCGGCGAAGGCGAATACGGCCGTGCCTTCGATCATCTGTCTGCCGCGCGTCCGCACATGCAGGGCGCGGGCGGCAGCCATGCGCAACGCGACGTGTTCGAGCGGCTGACCATCGATGCGGGGCTGCGCGCCGGACGACTGGATGCGGCGGCGGCCCTGCTGGGGGATCGGACCCGGCGGCGGGGTGGTCACGAGGACGGGTATGCCGCGGCGCGGCAGCGGATGATCGCGCAGGCGCGGCAAGCGTCTTGCGTTCTGGAGGTACGGGCCTAGAACCCCATGGGTTCGAGGGTCCGCCGCCAATGGTCTCCACCACGTCCCAGATGCCGGTGACCGCCACGGCGGCCGCGTCCCCCACGACCGCGACGGCGGGTGTGGCGTCCCGCGACCTGCGCCTGGACTTCTTCCGCGGCATCGCGATGTTCATCATCCTGCTGGCCCACACGCCGGGAAACGAATGGACGCGCTGGATCCCCGCGCGCTGGGGCTTCTCCGACGCGACGGAGATCTTCGTGTTCTGCTCGGGCATGGCATCGGCCATCGCCTTCGGGCGCAGCTTCGACCGGATGGGCTGGCTCATGGGGACCGCGCGCGTGGGCTTCCGCGTGTGGCAGATATACTGGGCGCATATCTGCCTGTTCCTGGCGATCCTGACGCTGGTGACCTTCTGGGACAGCACGGGCTGGCACCCGGACAAGTCCTATGTCGGCGGCCTGAACCTGTCGCGGGTGCTGTCGGACCCCGCCCCCCAGCTTCTGGGCCTGATGTCGCTGACCTACGTGCCGAACTACTTCGACATCCTGCCCATGTATATGGGCGTGCTCCTGATGATGCCGCTGGTGATCGTGCTGGGCCGCATCTCCGTGCCCCTTCTGGCGGCGACGTCTGTGACGGTCTGGCTGTTCGCGCAGGGCGCGCTGCTCGAATGGCTGGGCGTGCCGCACCTGCACCTGTCCCTGCCGGCGGAGCCCTGGTCCGACCGCCAGTGGTTCTTCAACCCCTTTGGCTGGCAGTTGATCTTCTTCACCGGCTTCGCCTTCATGAAGGGCTGGATTCCCGCACCGCCCGCGCGGGGCTGGCTGATCGGACTGGCCGCGGCGGTCGTGATCCTGTCCTTCCTCGGATCCAACATGGGGTTCCGGCTGTTCCAGAACGAATGGCTGCGTGATGCCTACATTGCCGCGACCGGTTGCACCGAGACCGGATGGGGCCGCTGCAACCCAGTCCTGGACTTCCGGGAAGCGAATCGCGGCTGGTTCGACAAATCCGACTTCGGCATCCTGCACTACGTCCATTTCCTTGCGCTGGCCTATCTGTGCTGGCTGGCTGCGGGCGACGGCGGGCGGCGGTTGGTCGCCGCCGGACACGGCATGGTCGCAAGCGGCTGGAATGGTCTGGTGCCCATCGTCCTTAAGGTCGGACAGCAATCGCTGGCCGTGTTCATCTTCTCGATGTTCCTGGCGCGCGTGAACGGATGGATCCTCGACGTGATCGGACGCAACGGCTTCACCTGGGCCCTGGTGAACCTGACTGGCTTCGGCCTTCTGGTGGCCTGCGCCTACGTCGCGGGCTGGTTCAAGTCCCAGCCCTGGCGCGCGAGGCGTCCGTGAACCGCCGGCGGTTCCTCCTCGCGACCACGGCCGTGGCGCTAACCGGCGCCGCACCCGGTCGTGCCGCGATGCCGCGCTTCCTGTCGTCGGAACCGTTCGGTCCGGACACGGTCCGCGACCTGGCCGCGATGTCGGCGGCGCGGCCGTTCCAGGACCGCCCGACGGTGCCGCAGGCATGGCGGGACCTCACCTATGACCAATACCGCAAGATCTGGTTCAACACGAACAAGGCGGTGTGGCAGGGCACGGACCTGCCCTTCCGGATGGACCTGTTCCATCCGGGCCTCTACTTCCCCCGCGCGGTGGAGGTGGACGTGGTGCGTGACGGCACCGCCCACAGGCTCGCCTTCGACTACGACCTGTTCGACAAGACGGACCGCGCGCCCGATCTGCCAATCGACGAGACCATGGGCTATTCCGGCCTTCGCCTGCGCACGGAGATGGGCGAGGCGGGCATCTTCCGCGAGTTCGCGGTCTTCCAGGGCGCCAGCTACTTCCGGGCGATCGGACGGGGCCTGACCTATGGGTTGTCGGCACGCGGTCTTGCATTGCGCACGGGCGACCCGGAGGGGGAGGAATTTCCCGACTTCGTCCGGTTCTGGGTGGAGGAGCCGCGGCCCGGCGACGCGACCGTGACGATGCACGCGCTGCTCGACGGGCCGTCCGTCGCGGGGGCGTTCCGCTTCGTGATCGGTTCGGGCGACGCCTGCGTCATGGACGTCGACGCGACCTTGTTCCCGCGTGTCGACCTCGACCATGTGGGCATCGCGCCGTTGACGTCCATGTTCCTCTACGATCAGACGAACCGCTGGCGGTTCCGGGACTTCCGCCCCGCCATACACGACAGCGACGGCCTCGCCATCTGGAACGGCGCGGGCGAGGCGTTGTGGCGTCCCCTGGCGAACCCCGTGACCCTTCAGGTCAGCAGCTTCGTGGACCGCGACCCCCGCGGCTTCGGCCTGATGCAGCGCGCCGACCGGCTGTCCGACTTCGCCGACCTGGAGGCGCTGTACCACGAACGCCCGTCGCTGTGGATAGAACCACGCGGAGACTGGGGCGACGGCGTCGTGCGCCTGGTCGAGATCCCGTCCGACCAGGAAATCTACGACAACGTCGTCGCCTATTGGCGTCCACGCGACCCGCTGGCGGCGGGGACGGAGCATCGGTTCTCCTATCGGATGACGTGGTTCGACGGGGGCCGGGCGGCCATGCCGCGCCCATCAGCCGTTTCGGCCGTTCTGGACACGCATATCGGGGACAACTTCGCGCGCGATGCCCTGGTCGCCGCCGTGGACTTCGCGGCTCATCCCGATCTGTCCGGCGATCTGGAGGACGTGACGATCTTCGTCGCGGGCAATCGCGGGGTGCCCACGTCGGGCGGCATCCTGCAACCGAACCCGGAGACTGGCGGCGCCCGTTTGACTTTCACCTTCGACCCGGAGGACCGCGACGGCGTCGAGTTGCGGGCGCAGTTGCTTCGGAACGGACGAACGCTGACCGAAGTGTGGCTGTATCGATGGACGCGGACGTGACCGTCGCCGGCGCGATGCCGCCGGAGGCGCCGCTGTCCCATCCGAGGCAGGATCTGCGCCGCGCCTTCGCCGATCGCGCGGCCCCCGGCGGTGGCGTGGACGCGGATGCGGCGCTTTGGCGGGCCTGGACGTTCACCCCCGCCGCCCTCGGCACCGGGCTGCTCCTGTGGGGATTCCTGTCGTGGTTCGCCACCGACGGGACGACCTGGGCCGAAGCCGCGCTGGCCGTGCTGATCGGTTTGGGGTTCTTCTGGATCGCGCTGACCTTCGTCACCGTCCTCGGCGGTGCGCTGTCCATGCAGCGCCGCACCATGGGGACGGAGGGGACCGTGCGCGGCCTCGACGTCGCCCTGCTGATCCCCGTCCACGAGGAAGCGCCCGCCGATGTCTTCGGCAATGCCGGCGCGATGTTGGAAGCCCTGGGGCGGCTGCCGCAACCCCATCGTTATACGCTCTATGTCCTGTCGGACACCCGCCGTGCGGACCTCGCCGTGCAGGAGAGGGCGGCGTTCGAAGCGCTTCGCACGCGCCTGCCGGACGCCCGGATCCATTATCGCAGACGTGCGGTGAACACCGACCGCAAGGTCGGTAACCTGTCGGACTGGGTCGCGCGCTGGGGTGGGGCGCACGACGCGATGCTCGTGCTGGACGCGGACAGCCTGATGGCGGCGCGCGCGGTGCGGGACTTGGCCGATGCCCTGTCGCGCGACCCGTCGGCGGGGTTGATCCAATCGTTCCCGCAACTGATCGGCGCCCGTACCTTGTTCGCCCGCGCGCAGCAGTTCAGCAACGCGATCTATGGTGCGGCCCTCGCGGAGGGATTGGCCCGCTGGACGGGGCGCGAGGGAAATTACTGGGGGCACAACGCCATCATCCGCACGCGGGCCTTCGCGACGAGCGCGGGCCTGCCGCACCTGCGCGGCGGCGGGCTGATCCTGTCCCACGACTTCGTGGAGGCGGGCCTCCTGCGGCGGGCCGGCTGGACCGTTCGCTTCCTGCCCCGCATCCGGGGCTCGTTCGAGGAAACGCCGCCGACGCTGATCGACCACTGCATCCGCGATCGCCGCTGGTGCCGCGGCAACCTTCAGCACCTGGGCCTTCTGGGCACGCGGGGCTTCCACGCCCTGTCGCGGTTCCACCTGTTCCACGGCGCGGTCGGCTACCTGCTGTCGCCGCTCTGGTTCGCGCTGCTCGTCCTGTGGACGCTGATCGGGGTCGACGCGGAGCGGTCGGTCATCAACTACTTCTCGCCCGACAACCCCCTGACCCCCAACTGGCCCGAGATGTCGCCGGTCGATCACGTGTGGCTGATGGCCGCCCTCTACGGCCTGCTCTTGGCGCCCAAGCTGATCGGCGCGGCCGCCCTGGTGGCGGCGGGGACGCCGGTGGCGCATCTGGGCGGATGGGGCCGGTTCGCCCGCTCGCTGTCCCTGGAGGTCGTGATCTCGGTCGCCTATGCGCCCATCCTGATGGTGCAGCAGACCATCGCCGTCCTGGCGACCGTCACGGGGCGGCGGCAGGACTGGACGCCGCAGGCCCGCGAGGGCGGTCGGCGGCCCCTGTGGGTCCTCCTGCGCTTCCATGCGCCCGAGACCGTGCTGGGCGTCCTTCTGTTCGGCGGCATGGCGGCGGGCTACGTGTCGCCCTGGCTGCTGCCCATCGCCGGAAGCCTGGCGATGGCGGTGCCGCTCTCGGCCCTGTCCGGTCAGGTCATGTCCGTGCTGCCCACCCCACAGGAGGTCCGCGTCCCCCTGGTCGCCAGCCGAGCCGCGCGGTGGCGGGCCGAGATGCGCGAGGCACTGGTACCGGGGCCGGCCAAGTGAATCCGTCCGACGCCGGGCAGACGCGCAGCAGACGCATAGCAGACACGTGCCGCCGGCCGGGTCGCGCCGCCGTCGCACGCCAGTCGCCCCCCCATCACACGCCCATCCGCCGCGCCCTCCGCGACCCGCTGCGCCTGCCCGTAAGGTCGTTTCCGACGCCGGATCGTCGGCCATGCACGGGGCTTGCACGCAACGCCGCTCGACGACACACTCATCCCCGACGGCACCCGCCTTCGGCACGCCCCACGAGATATTTTCGCCGCACCGCAGCGAGACCGCCGGCGGGACCGTCAGTCCGGGACCACCATCTCGAACCAGTCCAGCGCCATGTCGGCCCAGCCGGGCGGGATCCCATGGCCGCCGTCGTGAAGCGCGAATTCCAGCGCCGCGCCATCGCCGCAATCCCAGCGCCGGCGCTGATAGGTGTCGTCCCGAGCATAGCCGGACGGGTCGGGCCAGGCGCAGCCATTGGCTGCACGCCAGATAGCCAACCCCTCGAAGATGTCGCCCTGCAACCATTCGCCGTCCCGCAAGGGGCGTCCTTCGAGCGGCACCGTCGAATCGCGGAACCCGTGGGTGTGGAGCAGCTTGACCGGTCCCGCGCAGGAGGCCGGGTGGGGGCGCCAGAAGCCGCCCGCGACGGGGGCATAGGCGGGGAAGGCGCTCGGATCCGCGCAGGCGAGGTAGCTCACCATGAAGCCCCCCGCCGAGAAGCCGGCAAGCATCACCCGGCCCGGATCGACCCCGTGCCGGTCGGCGGCATCCGTCACGACCTGATCGAAGAACGCCCCCTCGTCGCGCGCGGCGGGGCGCTGGTCGGGGGGAAGGAACGCCCAGCTTCGGGGACCGCCCTCCGTCCGGGGCAGGCCATCGGGGGCGAGGACGGCATAGCCGCGGTCGGTGATCGCGCGCACGGTCCCGGACATTCCCAGCGTGCCGTTGCCCGAACCGCCGAAGCCGTGGAGGAACAGGATCGCGGAACGTCCGCCGGCCGGCGCGGCCCCATCCGGCACGGCGACGCGATAGGTGCCCAGATCCACGGCGCACGGATCCTCGCCCCGCGCGCAAGCGGATGCGGCGGTCGCGGAGAGCAGCAGGGAGACCAGTGCCGCGCGGATCACGGGCGCACCACGGGAAGGCCGCGCGCGACCCAGCCCGGTCCCGCCGCCGAGCCCAGCATGCCCTCGGGGACGTCGACGATCGCCGTGAACCCGGCCTCCGCCAGCCGCGCGCTCATGCGGTCCGACCGCACGCCCCGCGCGCAGATCAGGGCCACTGGCGCCGTCCGGTCGCCGCCCGTCAGGTCCAGCAGCGCTTCGGCGAAATCGTCGCGCCGCATGTCGATGCCGTGCCCGCCCTCCGGGATGCCGGTGCGGGCCCATTCGTCGGGGCGACGGATGTCGATCAGCGTGATCGTCCCAACCCGCGCGGCGTCCATCGCCTCCCGCGGCGTCATCGCACCGCCGTCGAACCGGTCGCGCGACCACGCGGCCCAGCCGGCCCCGCCCGCGAGGATCGCGGCGGCACCAGCGGTCAGAATCGCCCGGCGGGACGGATCGGGCAGGGGCATGGCGTCGTATCCTCCGGTGCACCCGCTGAGCGTAAGCCGCCGGGCGGGGCGGGCCAACTCAATTCCGGGTGAGGGTTCGGGTCCCCCGGCCCGCCACCGTCGCAGGCGTCACGATCGACCTTAGCGGGATCTTCACCTTTATGACCCAGCTACGTTTGGCGAACGTGGGGCGTGTGACATTTGCCGAACGATCTGAATTCATTCCGATCTCCCCTACCCGGTGGATGTGGCGGGACGTCCCGGTCCCGGCACGTCCGGCAGGACGAAGTGGTCGCTTGCGGCCCGGAGGTCGGGGAGCTTCGCGCGCTCCTGGGGTCGTGCGTGTCGATCTGCCTGTTCGATCGGGGCGCGCGGGTGGGCGGCATGACGCATACCGTACATGCCGATCTGACGCGGTTGGGGGCCGCCGTGCCGCTGAACGACTACGAGCGACTGTTCAACGCGCTGATGAAGCTGGGCGCCCAGCGAACGGGCCTGCGCGCGCACGTGGTCGGCGGGGCGCATGTGATCGCCGGACGGCGGAAGGTGGGGCACGATCTGGCGGACTATGTCCTGGCCGTCCTGCAGCGGGAGGGGATCCCGCTGGACACGACGGATGTCGGCGGCTTCACCGCCCGCCGTTGCCGGTTCGCGCCCGCGACCGGGACGTTGACGGTCGTTCCGGTCCGGTCCCTGCCCGACGAGGCGGACCGGCGTCCGACCCGGCCCATCATTCGCGGGGTGGAGCTGTTCTAACCCCGGCGCCTTGCGCGCCGCCCTTCGCTGGTCCTTAGTCCGGCTGGCCAGTACGCGAAGGGGAGGGCGCGCATGTTCGGAGCGATCGAGGGGACGGGGTTCGACGCCTTCGCGCCGGAGTTCGAGGGGCTGCTGATCGGACATGCCCGGGTCGAACGCCTGTGGACGGGCGCGCGCTGGTCGGAAGGCCCCGCCTGGTTCGCTGCGGGCCGATACCTGATCTGGTCCGACATTCCCAACGACCGGATGCTGCGCTGGGACGAGACGGACGGATCCGTCAGCACGTTCCGGCATCCGTCGCGGAACTCGAACGGGAACACGGTCGACCGGCAGGGGCGGCTGGTCACCTGCGAGCATCAGGCCCGCCGCGTCACCCGCACGGAGCACGACGGGTCCCTCACGGTCATCGCGGACCGCTACGACGGCAAGCGGCTGAACAGCCCCAACGACGTGGTGGTGAAGTCCGACGGGTCCATCTGGTTCACCGACCCGACCTATGGGATCCTGTTCGACTACGAAGGGGACCGGGCCGAACCCGAGCAGGACGCCTGCCGCGTGTACCGCGTCGATCCTGCCACGGGCGAGGTCACGGTGGCGGCCGACGATTACCTGAAGCCCAACGGGCTGGCCTTCTCGCCCGACGAGACGATCCTGTACATCGCCGATACGGGCGCCACGCACGAACCCGACGGCCCGCGCCACATCCGCCGTCATCGCGTGGGCGAAGACGGTCGCCTTTCGGGGGGCGAGGTGTTCGCCGAATGCAGCGCGGGGCTGTTCGACGGGTTCCGCTGCGATCGCGACGGTCGCATCTGGTCGTCGGCGCAGGACGGGGTGCATTGCCTGAACGGGGACGGCGAGCTGATCGGACGGATCCGCATCCCGGAGATCGTGGCCAACGTATGCTTCGGCGGGCCCAAGCTGAACCGCCTGTTCGTATGCGGGACGACGTCGCTGTACTCGGCGTTCCTGAACGTGAACGGCGCGGACCCTCTGGCGTGACGGACTATGTCGCCCCGACCCTGCGGCTGACGCATCGCGGCGCGATGGCGATGCTGGAGGCCGCGGTCGAGGCTGCGGACGCGATGGGTGTGCCGCAATGCGTGGTGGTGGTCGATGCCTCCGCCGTCGTGGTGGGGCAGGTGCGGATGGACGGGGCCAAGGTGCTTTCGATGGACAGCGCGCTGGCGAAGGCGCGTACCGCAGCGAGCATCGGCGCGCCGTCGGCGGAGGTGCCCGAGGCGGTCCGCCCCGCGATCGCCGCGGCGACCAGCGGCGCGGTGACGGGTCTGGCGGGGGGGTTGCCGATCCGGGTGGACGGCGTCCTGCTTGGCGGGATCGGCGTCGGATCGGGCGCGCCAGACGAGGACGTCGCCGTCGCCCGCGCGGCCCTGGCCGCCCTGGGGTAGCGGGCCGGCGGCGGAGCGACTAGATCGCGCGCCATGACCCGCCTCGCCCTTCAAGATCACGCCCGCCTGTCGGTGGCCCCGATGATGGACTGGACCGACCGTCACTGCCGAGCCTTCCATCGCGTGCTGTCGCGACAGGTGTTGCTGTACACCGAAATGGTGACGTCGGCGGCTTTGGTGCGGGGCGGCGCGAAGCATCTGTTGGGCTTCGACGCGGCGGAACATCCCGTCGCGTTGCAGTTGGGGGGGTCCGATCCGGCGGAGTTGGCGGAGGCCACCGCGATGGGGGTGGCCCAAGGCTATGCGGAGGTGAACCTGAACGTCGGCTGCCCGTCGGATCGCGTGCAGTCGGGCTGTTTCGGGGCGGTGCTGATGAAGGATCCCGCGCTGGTCGCGCACTGCGTGGAGGCGATGATCGATGCCACGGACGGGGTTCCGGTCACGGTCAAGTGCCGCATAGGGGTGGACGACCAGGTCCCGGGCGACGTGCTGCCGGACTTTCTGCGCCGGATGGGGGATGCGGGCGTGCGACGGGCCATCGTGCATGCGCGGATGGCGTGGCTGCAAGGCCTGTCGCCCAAGGAGAACCGCGACGTGCCGCCGCTCGATCACGGGCTGGTCCATGCGATGAAGGACCGGTTCCCCGATATGCACCTGTCGGTCAACGGCGGGATCGCGAGTTTGGACGCGGCCCTGTCCCACCTGCGCGCGGTGGACGGCGTGATGATCGGGCGGGCCGCCTATCACGATCCCGCGGGCATCCTGCTGCGCGCGGATTCGGCGATCTGGGGCGTGGAGGATTCGTGCGGCGACCCGGTCGCCGCGGCTTTGGCGATGGTTCCGCATATCGAGGGGCATCTGGCCCGTGGCGGCAGGCTGGCGCACGTGACCCGCCACATGATGGGCCTGTTCGCCGGACGGCCCGGCGCGCGGCATTGGCGGCGGGTCCTGTCGGAGCGGGCCAACCGACCCGGCGCCGGCGTGGAGGTCTTGCGGGACGCATTGGACGGGGTGGTGTCGGCCGCGGCTTAGCCGCTTGCGCCGTCGCGCCGCCTTGCCCGTCCGCCGCGTCGGACGGCGGGTTCCGCGACGCGACCGGGCAGGTCCGCCATCACCGCCCTGCGCGCGGCGGGGGTCATGCGGGACCAAGCGCCGATCTCGTCCATCGACCGCCGGCACCCGATACAGAGCCGGGTGGCCGGGTGGATCTGGCATAGCTTCACGCAGGGGCTGTCGACCTCGTCCCGGGACCAGACGTCGTCGATCATGCCTCGGCCCGGATCACGCGCAGGCGGTCCAGGGCCCCCTGCAGGATGTAGCCCGCGGCGACGGCGTCGATCACCTGCGCCCGGCGGCGGCGGGAGGTGTCGGCTTCCAGGAGCGCGCGCTCGGCGGCGACGGTGGACAGGCGTTCGTCCCAATACCCGATCGGCAGGGGGATGCGGTGGGACAGGTTGCGGGCGAAGGCGTGCGTCGACTGGATGCGCGGGCCTTCGCTGCCGTCCATGTTCAGGGGCAGGCCCAGCACGAGGCCGACGATGTCCCGGTCGTCGATCAGCGCCCGAAGGACGTCGGCGTCCGCCGTGAACTTGCGCCGACGAACGGTGGTGATCGGCGTGCCCACGCCACGCAGCCCGTCCGAGACGGCAACTCCGATCGTTTTGGTCCCCAGGTCCAGCCCCATCAGCGGGCCGGTCGGGGGCAGGGCGGCCGCGAAGGCGTCGAAGGCCGGGTGGATCATTCTCCCGCACCCGCCACGCCCGCCTGTTCGGCGGCGCGGAACAAGGTGTCCAGAGCGGCGGGGCTGTCGGCGAAGACGCGCCGTGCTTCGTCGTAGATAGCCAGCGCGGCGTTCGCGTTGCCCAGCACGCCATAGGACGTGATAAGCCGCGCCCAGTCCGACGGCGGGCCCCCTTCGGTCGCCAGACGCGCCGACAGGCCGTCGACCATGCCCGCGATCATGTCCATCCGCTCCTCCAGTCCCAGGTCGGACATGGCGTCGATGTCCTCCGCCGTGGGGCCGCGGGGGCGGGGCAGCTCGTCGAGGGGGGTGACGTCGCCGGCGAGGAAGGACACGCGCTCGATCTGATCGTAGATGGCGGGCAGCCAGGGGGCGTCGGGCTCGCTGTCGCCGATCAGGCGCCGCCAGAGGGGCCAAGCCAGGTCGGGCCGTCCGCCCTGCGCGTACATCAGCCCGACATAGTAGCGGGCGAGCCCCTCGCCGGGGTCGCGTTCCAAGGCCGCGGCCAGGGCGCGTTCCGCTTCGGGCGAGACGTAGCCCCCCGCCGCCAGGATCATCCCTTCGGCTAGCGCGGCGAAGTCCGCCGCGGTCGCGCCGTCGCCCTTGAGCGCGACGACCCGGTCCTGCGCACGCCAAGCGGCCTCGTGCTGGCCCAGCGCGGCTTCGAACCGGGCAGCCAGCGTCCAGCCCTCCAGGTCGTCGGGCCGCACGGCCAGCACCTCGCGCAGGCGCTCCACCATGGCGAGGGTCTGGGGGTCGGCGTCGTCGGGGACGGGCAGGTCGGGCACCTCCGCCTGGGCCACGGCCTGGCCCGGGCGGGCGGCGCGGGCGGCCTCGATCGCGTCGATGCGAGTGGCCAGGGGCATGTCGGGATAGCCGGGCGCCCCGATGGTCCAGTACGTGGCGCCCGCGACTGCCGCGACGCAGAACGCGGTCAGCAGGCCCGCCAGCGTCCGATTGCCACGGGTCCGCGCCGCGCCTGCGGCCGCGTTGCGGTCCGCCGCCAGCAGTCGGCGGGCCACCTCGATGCGCGCGGCCTCCGCCTCCGCGTCGGGCAGGGTGCCGCGGTCGCGGTCGCGGTCCAGCTCGCGCAGCTGGTCGCGGTATACATCGACGTCGGGCGCGTGCCCCGCGGGCGGGGTGCGCACGGCCTGCCACAACAGCGCGATGCAAGCCGCCGTCAGCGACGCCGCCACGATCCAGAACGCCATGCCGCCCCTCCCCGATGTCCGGCGCCCTCCCTATCAGACCGGGCGGCGGCCCCAACCCCCCCTTGCGAGGACGTGACCGTGCGGGCATCTATGCCGCCGGAGCCGGTGTCGGGAACGACCGTCGGCGTGCCGCTGCGGGCGCAACCGCGGGGCGGCCCGCCATGCCAGACGCGGCTCGACACGTTGGGAGAAGGGGCGACATGCGACGCCATTCCGTTTTCGCCATCGCGCGGGAAGCGATGCGCGACCATACCGGCTGGCCCCGGGCCTGGGCGCGGGTGGAGCCGCGCGACCGCTACGACGTGGTGATCGTCGGCGCGGGCGGGCACGGGCTGGCGACGGCGTATTACTTGGGGAAGAACCACGGGATCACGGACGTGGCCGTGGTCGAGAAGGGCTGGCTGGGCGGCGGCAACACCGGGCGGAACACGACGATCATCCGCTCGAACTATCTGCAGGACCCTTCGGCGGCGATCTACGAGAAGGCGCGCTCACTCTACGAGACGTTGAGCCAGGACTTGAACTACAACGTGATGTTCAGCCCCCGCGGCGTCCTGATGCTGGCGCAGACCCATCACGAGGTGCGCGGCTATCAGCGCACGGCCCACGCCAACGGGCTGCAAGGCGTGCGGACCGAGTGGATCGGGCCCGGGCGCGTCAAGGAGCTGTGCCCGATCATGAACATCGAAGGCCCCCGCTATCCGGTGCTCGGGGGGCTCTGGCAGTCGCGGGGCGGCACGGCGCGGCACGACGCGGTGGCCTGGGGCTATGCCCGGGCGTGCAGCGACATGGGCATGCACATCCTGCAGAGCACCGAGGTCACCGGCATCGAGACCGGTCCGGGCGGCGTCCAGGCGGTGAACACGACCCGCGGGCGGATCGCCTGTGGCAAGCTGGGGCTGGTCGCGGCCGGCCATTCGTCCGTGCTTGCGGACATGGCCGGCTTCCGGCTGCCGTTGGAATCTGTCCCGCTACAGGCGCTGGTCAGCGAGCCGATCAAGCCGTGCATGGACATCGTGGTGATGGCCAACACCGTGCACGGCTACCTGTCGCAGTCCGACAAGGGCGAGATGGTGATCGGCGGCGGCACGGACGGATATGCGGGATACACGCAACGCGGCAGCTTCCACCACGTGGAGGAGACGGTCCGTGCCCTGGTCGAGACGTTCCCCATCCTGTCGCGGTTGAAGATGCTGCGCCAATGGGGCGGTATCGTGGACGTGACCGGCGACCGATCCCCTATCCTGTCGAAGACGCCGGTCGACGGCGTGTTCATCAACTGCGGCTGGGGCACGGGCGGGTTCAAGGCGATCCCGGGCTCCGGCTTCGGGTTTGCGGAACTGATGGCGACGGGCGCATCGCCACTGTGCGCGGCCTTCGGATTGGACCGGTTCCGGGAAGGGCGGTTCATCGACGAGTCCGTCGCTGCGGGGGTCGCGCATTGATGACGTGTTCACGCATTGCCCAGAATGCGGCTAGGCGGAACGGTGTCTCCGTGCTACCCGTTACAGCATTGAAACGCTCCCTGGATTTCTCGCGATGCGCAAAGGTCATTCCCGTCCCCAAGGCCTCAACTTCCTGCTCGGCGGGTTCAGCGTGGCGGTGGTGGTCGTCCTCTATCTCGTCCTTGCCGGTCCGCTGGACCTGTCGCTCTATGGCGCGCCCCAGGTGCGCATCGACGCGCCCGCCGTCACCGTCACGAAATCTGCGCTGGCCAACTGACGCCCGCATCCGCATGGCGGTGACGCCATGCTGAGCCTGCACTGTCCTCATTGCGACCTGACCGTCGAGGAAACGGAGCTTTCGCCCGGCGGCGAGGCGCATCTGACGCGCCACGGTCCGGGCAGCGACGACGATTCCTTCGAGGAGTACCTATTCCTGCGTCCGAACCTCAAGGGGCCGACGCTGGAACGGTGGCGCCACGCCTATGGCTGCGGAAAGTGGTTCATCGCCGCCCGCGACACCGCGACGATGCAGGTCTTCGGCACCTATCCCGCGCAGCGCGGCGATTGCCCGCCGGAGATACGCGATCGGATGGAGGGCGCGACATGACCACCCGTCGGTTGGAGCGGGGCGGCCGACTGCTGAACCGCGCGCGGCCGCTGGGGATGCGGTTCGACGCCTATTACGTCCGCGCGTTCGAGGGGGACACGCTGGCCTCCGCCATTCTCGCGAACGGGCACCGGCTGCTGGGACGCAGCTTCAAGTACCACCGGCCCCGGTCCGTCGTAGCTTCCGGGCCGGAGGAGCCGAACGCGCTGCTCGGCGTGGGGGAGGGCGGGCGCTTCACGCCGAACGTCCGCGCGACGACGGAACCTGCCCGCGATCGGCTGGTCTGCCGATCGCAGAACGCCTGGCCGTCGCTGGACACGGATGTGGGCATCGTCAACGATTGGATGGCCAAGGGGCTGCCGGCAGGGTTCTACTACAAGACGTTCCTATCGCCGCGGCCGTTCTGGAAGCACGTGTTCGAGCCGTTCATCCGCCGCGCCGCCGGTCTTGGCGAAGCGCCGAGCGAACCGGACGCCGACACCTACGAGACGACGTATGCGTTCTGCGACACCCTGGTCGTGGGTGGCGGGATCGCGGGTCTGGCCGCGGCGAAGGACGCGGCCGATCGGGGCGACCGCGTGATCCTGGTGGAACAGAACGCGCATTGGGGCGGCCGCGCCCCGGTCGATGGCGACGTAGTCGAAGGGCAAGCCGCCGAGGATTGGGTCAGGGATGCACTTCGAACCCTCGATGCATCGGAAAACGTCACCTGCATTCCGTCCTGTCAGGCGGCCGGGGTCTATGACCACGGCTATGTGCTGCTGAACGAGCGTCTGGATGGCGACGGCCCGCGCGAACGGCTGTGGCGGGTGCGGGCGGGGCGCGTGGTCGTGGCCACCGGCGCGCTGGAGCGCCCCCTGTCGTTCGCGGGCAACGACGTTCCCGGCGTGATGCTCGCCTCCGCCGTGCGGGACTATGTCGTGAACTGGGGCGTGTCGCCGGGCGAGCGTACGGTGATCGTCACGAACAACGACGACGCGTATCGGACCGCGCTGACCCTTCTGAATGCGGGCCTGGAGGTCCGCGCCATCCTGGACGCCCGCCCGAAGGCGGATGGCGCACTGTCCCGCCGGGTGGCCGAGCGGGGCGTGGACATCCAGATGGGACGAGGCGTGGCGAAGGTCCTGGGCGGCAAGACCGTGACCGGCGTCGCGACCTGTGCGCAGTCGGGCGAGGGCGAGGTGCTGCAGACGATCGAGTGCGATGCGGTCGCCATGTCGGGCGGCTGGTCCCCCGTCGTGCATTTGTGGTCGCATTGCGGCGGCAAGCTGCAATGGGACGCGGGCCGTGCGATGTTCGTCCCAGACGCGGACCGCCCGCCCCTCGGCGCCGACGGGACAGGGTTCGTCACGACCACGGGTGCCGCTTCCGGCGACCTGACGCTCGCGGGGTTGGCGGTCGACGTCGCGCAGCATGCGACGGCCCCGATCCTGCCTGTCTGGCAGATGCCCGAAGGCGCCCCCCATGCGCTGCGGGCCAAGTCGTTCCTGGACTTCCAGAACGACGTGAAGGTCAGCGACGTCCGCCTCGCCGCCCAGGAGGGGTTCGAAAGCGTCGAGCATGCGAAGCGGTACACCACGCTCGGCATGGCGACCGATCAGGGCAAGTTGTCGAACATCAATGGCCTGGCGATCCTGTCGGACGCGCTGGGCCAGCCGATCCCGCAGACCGGGACGACGACGTTCCGGCCGCCCTGGACCCCCGTCACCCTGGGCGCCCTTGCGGGCGAGGCGGCGGGCGAACTGTTCCAGCCGCTGCGCAGGACGCCGATGCACGAACGCCACGAACAGGCAGGCGCCTTCTGGGAACCGGTGGGACGGTGGCGTCGGCCGTATTGCTTCCCACAGGGCAAGGAATCTCACGCCGATGCCGTGGCGCGCGAGATCGCGGCCACGCGGAACGGGGTAGGCATGCTCGACGCCTCCACCTTGGGCAAGCTGCGTGTCAGCGGGCCGGACGCGGGACGTTTCGTGGACATGCTCTATACCAACATGATGTCGAATCTGGGCGTCGGGCGCTGTCGCTATGGCCTGATGTGCGACGAGAACGGGTTCCTGATCGACGATGGCGTGGTCGCGCGCCTGTCCGACGACGTCTGGCTGTGCCACACCACCACGGGCGGGGCCGAGCGCATCCATGGATGGATGGAGGATTGGCTTCAGACCGAGTGGTTCGACTGGCAGGTGCACGTCGTCGACCTGACGGAGCAGTTTGCGCAGATCGCCGTGGTCGGACCGAAGGCCCGCACGGTGCTGGAACGGCTGGGCGGCATGGACGTGTCGCGGGACACGTTGCCGTTCATGCGATGGAGCGCGGGCACGTTGGCGGGCATTCCGGTGCGGGTGTTCCGCATCAGCTTCTCCGGCGAGCTGTCCTACGAGATCGCGGTCCCCGCGAACCACGGTCTCGAGCTGTGGGACGCGATCGCCGCGGCAGGCGCGGACCTGGGGATCACCCCCTATGGCACGGAGGCGCTGCACGTCATGCGGGCCGAGAAGGGGTTCGTGATGATTGGGGACGAGACCGATGGAACGATCATCCCGCAGGATTTGGGCCTGGACTGGGCGATCAGCAAGAAGAAGGACGACTTCCTTGGCAAGCGCGGTCAGCAGCGCACGCACATGACCGATCCGGACCGCTGGAAGCTGGTCGGCCTGCGCACGTTGGACGGGTCCGTCCTGCCCGATGGTGCCTATGCTTTGGACGAGGGTAGGAACGAGAACGGTCAGCGCAAGGTCCAGGGGCGGGTGACGTCGACCTATCGTTCGCCCACGCTGGGGCATGGGATCGCGATGGGTCTGGTGCGCCGCGGGCCCGATCGGATGGGGCAGGTGCTGTTCTTCACCGGATCGCGCGGCAAGACGATCGACGCGGAGATCGTGTCCCCCGTCTTCTACGACCCGGATGGGGAGAAGCAGGATGCCTGACGCCCGTGTCGAGCGCGTGACGGGCATGGGGATGCTGACCCTGCGCGGCGCGATGGACGTGCTGGGCCCCGCCCTGGGCGAGGTCTGCGCGCTGGCCGCGCCCGACCAGCGGATGTCGGAGGCGCAGGGCGGCCTTCGCGCCAACTGGATGTCCCCCGACGAGATCATGGTCGTGTGCCCGGTCGAGCGGACGGCGGACCTGGCGCACCGTCTGGAGGAACGCCTGACCGGCGCGTTCGCGACCGTGGTGGACGTATCCGATGCCCGTGCCGCGTTCGACGTGACCGGCTTGGACGCGGCGGGCGTGCTGACCAAGCTGATGCCGGTCGATTTCGCCCGGATGCAGCCCGCGGAGGTGCGGCGCACGCGCATGGCGCAGATCCCCGCCACGTGCTGGTGCGAGGGTCGTGGCTGGCGCGTCGTGTGCTTCCGATCGGTCGCTGCTTACGCCGATGCGTTGCTGCGCAACGCCGCCGCCTCCGCCGTGGCGGGGACATGACCGGGTGTTGACGGTCTGGGGTCGGGCGACGTCGTCCAACGTCCAGGCCGTGATGTGGGCCATCGCCGAACTCGGTCTGCCCGTCACGCGGCACGATGTCGGCGGGCGGCACGGCGGGACCGATACGCCCGAGTTCGTCGCGATGAACCCCAACCGGACCGTTCCGGTCCTGCGCGACGGCAACGTCACGCTGTGGGAATCGGCGGCGATCCTTCGCTACCTCGCGAACCGGCACGCGTTGGGGACGCCGTTCTGGCCGGGCGACTTGGGACGACGCAGCGACGTGGATCGGTGGGCCGAATGGGCCAAGGTCGAGGTGGCGCAGGCGTTCACGGTGCCGATCTTCTGGCGGGTCGTGCGCACCGCGCCGGCGGCGCGCGACTAGCCCGCCATCCGGGCGGCGATGGCGCGTCTGACCGGGTTGCTGCGCATCGCCGACGACCGTCTGTCCGATCGACCGTATCTGGCCGGCGACGCGCTGACCGTCGCGGACATCGTGCTGGGCCACGTCCTGTTCCGGTATCACGACATGGACATCGAGCGCCCCGATCTGCCGAACGTTGCCGCGTACTACCGCCGCTTAACCGAGCGTCCGGCCTATCGCGACCACGTGATGGTGTCCTACGACGAGTTGCGCGCCGTCTGACTGGCCCCCGGGATCGCACCGGGGGCTTGCGGCCCAGTGCTCTTGACGCCCCGGCCCCGGGCCCGACATGGAGGGTGGAACAGCCAAACGAACAGGAGCCTGCCATGGCCTTCGAGCTTCCCGACCTTCCGTACGCCCACGACGCGCTGGCCGACAAGGGCATGTCCCGCGAGACGCTGGAGTACCACCACGACCTCCACCACAAGGCCTATGTCGACAACGGCAACAAGGCGATCGCGGGCACCGAATGGGACGGGAAGTCGCTGGAGGAGATCGTGACGGGCACCTATCAGTCCGGCGCCGTGGCGCAGAACGGCATCTTCAACAACATCAGCCAATTGTGGAACCACAACCAGTTCTGGGAGATGATGGGTCCTGGCGACAGCGCGATGCCATCCGAACTGGAGTCCGCCTTGGCGGAGTCGTTCGGCAGCGTGGACGCGTTCAAGTCCGAATTCTCGGCCGCCGGCGCCGGGCAGTTCGGCTCCGGCTGGGCCTGGTTGGTGAAGGACGGCGACGGGTCGCTGAAGGTGACTAAGACCGAGAATGGTGTGAACCCACTCTGCTTCGGACAGACCGCGCTGTTGGGTTGCGACGTGTGGGAGCATTCCTACTACATCGACTTCCGCAACAAGCGGCCCGCCTATCTGACGAACTTCCTGGACAACTTGGTCGATTGGGAAAACGTGGCGTCCCGCATGTGACGCTGGGTATCCCCTGGCCGCGGCTGCGTCCGGGGGGCCGCGCCGTCGCGGCGGGCCTGCTGTTCGGGCTGACCGTGGTCGGACCGCTCTGGGCGCTGCTCGTCGAGCCCCGGCGCCTGCGGGTGCAGCGCTATGCCCTGACCCTGCCGCGATGGCCGCGGGGCCACGACGTCCGCGTCGCCGTCGTGGCGGACCTGCATGCCGGCGGCCCCCATATGGTCGCGGCGCGCATCCGACGCATCGTCGCGTTGACCAATGCGCAGGCCCCGGACGTCGTGCTGCTGTTGGGCGACTATCGGGCGGATCACGTCGGCACGTGGCCCCGCCTTTGGACGGACCGGATCGCCTCGCTCCTGTCCGGCCTGTCGGCACCGGGGGGCGTCGTTGCCGTGCTGGGCGACCACGACTGGACGCAGGACCCGGCGGCGCAAGCCCGGGGGGCTCCACCCGTGCGCATGGGCGCGATGCTGGAACGGCACGGCATCCGCGTTCTGCACAACGACGCCGCCCGCCTTTCCGTGAGGAACAGGGCCTTGTGGGTGGCGGGGCTTGGGGATCAGCGCGCCCTCCACCGTCCGGAGGGACGCATTGGACTGGACGACCTCGACGCCACCCTGGGTGGCGTCCCCGACGACGGAACCCCCGTGATCCTGTGCGCCCACCAACCGGATGTCTTTCCGCGCGTGCCGCTGCGGGTGGACCTGACGGTCAGCGGCCACACCCATGGAGGGCAGATCCGGTTCGGGCCATGGGTGCCGTTCGTGCCGTCCCGCCACGGTGCGCGATACGCGCGAGGTCATGTCAGCGAGGGCGATCGCGACCTCGTCGTGTCGAGCGGGCTGGGCTGTTCCGGACTGCCGGTGCGGTTCGGCGTCGTGCCCGAGGTCGTGACGATCGACATCGCTGGCGGTGCGACCGATGGATCGTCCTAGGAACCGGGACGTATGCCGGGCGTTCGGATCCCGAACCTGCAAACGGAGAGATCCCATGGCCGAGCGCTACCGCTCCCAAGACGGAACCCGCGACACCGACGCCTTCATCGAAGGCATGCCCGAGACGCCCAGCCACCAGGGCCGGGCGGGGGGCGAGGTCGCCCGGGACGTCGGCACGGAGGACGCGCTGATGCGCGCGACCACGCAGGGCGCCCGCGGCGTGACCCGCGTGACCAAGAAGCACGACGAGGAGAACGAGGACGTCAACGACGCCGGGGGGCCGAAGCGATGACCAAGCTGCGCAACGGCACGCTGGTGGTCGTGGCCGACAGCGAGAAGGCCCTGTTCCTGGTGAATCGGACCGACGACGAGGATCCCCATCTGCAGGTCGTCGACAAGGAAACGGAGGACAACCCGCCCGACCGCGAGCAGACCGCGAACCGCCGCGGTCGCCAGTCGGAAAGCACGGGCCCCCGGACCTACGCCTACGACGAGACGGACTTCCACGAGTTGCAGAAGGAGCGGTTCGCGTCCGATCTGGCGGATCGCCTCTACAAGATGGCGCATGCCGGGAAGTACGATCACCTCGTGCTGGTCGCCTCGCCCCAGGTGCTGGGCGTGGTGCGCGACGAGATGCACAAGGAGGTCGCGGAGAAGCTGATCGCCACGATCGACAAGACGCTGACCAACCACCAGCTTCACGAGATCGAGGAGATCGTGAAGAACGATCTCGACGACGGATCTCCGGCGGCCGCCTAACCCTTCAGCAGCGACAGCGCGGCCCCCGCATCGGGGGCCGTCGCATACAGGGACGTCAACGATGGCTCGGCGAAGCGCCGGGCGACGATCCCTTCCAGGACCGCGGTCAAGCCGTCCCAGTAACCGGCGACGTTCAGCAGCACGATGGGCTTGTCGTGCAGTCCCAACTGGCGCCACGTCAGCACTTCGAAGAACTCGTCCAACGTGCCGGCGCCGCCGGGCAGCACGACGACCGCATCGGCGTTCATCAGCATCACCTTCTTGCGTTCGTGCATCGTCTCGGTGACCACGAAGCGCGCGAGATCGCGCTTTCCGACCTCGCGGTTCAGCAGATGCTGGGGGATCACGCCGAACGTATCGCCACCCGCCGCCTGCACACGGCGGGCCACCCGGCCCATCAGCCCTACGTCCCCTGCACCATAGACCAGCCGCCAGCCCCGAGCGGCGATGCCTTCTCCTAGGTCGTTCGCGGCAGAGGCGAAGGCCGGATCGGCCCCGTCGCGGGACCCGCAATAGACGCATACGGATCGGAATGTCATCGGGTCCTCCGGGGACGATAGGAGCGTCTTTTGACGCTAACGGTAGTGACGGTTATTCCTTGCACCAAAGCTCAGGGCCGCGCAGGGAGCGGGAATGACGCAGGGCAACAACATAGCGCTCGGCGCGGCGGCGGCCTTCGCGGTCGCGCTCGTGGTGCTCGCGGTTCTGTCGAACGACGAGGCGGGGTCGGTGGACGCGGTCGCCGTGGTCCCGGCCGATCGCCTGGACCGCGTGTCCGGCGATCGGGAGCCGATCGCCGCGGCCTCCGGGGATGCGACCGCAGCGCACGACGATGAGGACGGACCGGAGACGTCGGACGCGGTGAACCGGCCGGACGGGAGGGTCGACCCGCCCGCGACGCCCGCGATCCCCACCGCCGCGCCGAGCTTCGATCTGGTCCGGGTGGAAGGCGACGGGGCCGGGGTCGTCGCGGGGCGCGCCCCCGGAGGGCAGTCGGTCACGCTGCGCGTCGATGGCCAGGCGGTCGCGCGCGCCACCGCGGACGGACAGGGCAACTTCGTCGCGTTTCTCGACGTACCGGATACCGGCGTGCCCATGCTGCTGACAGTCGAGGCCGAGGATCGGGCCGGCGCGGTGACGCCGTCGCGCGGAGGCATCATCGTCGCTCCGCGACAGTCGCGCGCCGACCGTGACGGCGAGGCGGACGATGACGGCACGACGCGCATGGCCGATGCCGTCGAAGCGTGGGATCGAGCAAAGGGAGGAGAGCTACCGCCGTCCGACCCCGCAACCGGTGCCGTCGAGGGGGCGACGGGTGATGGACAGCCGGTGGGTCCCCCCCGGGTCACGGAACCAGGGGATGCTGTCGACGTCCCGAACCCTGTCCGTGGATCGGTGGACATCGCGAGTGGACGTGACGGCATAGCCACGTCCGACGCTTCACGCTCCGTCCCGGGAACGAAGTCGGACGACGCGACGGGACAACCAACCCTGTCCGGTTCCCGCCTGGCAGCGGCCATCGCATCCGTCGCGGGCGACGGGACGAATGGCGCTTCGGTCGCGAACGGCCCATTGATCGATAACTCGGACGATGACGCGGCTGATCCCGACGTGGGAACGCCGAACGCACGTGATCGGCCCGCTGACGGGTCCACCCTGGCGGGAGACGAGGTCGTGATCGCTGCGCTGGAACGCAACCCGGGGGAAGCGTCGGACGCGGCGCCGACGGTGCGGGATGGTGAAACCGATCCAAGCGGACCGTCCGTCGGGCCGTCGGGGGACGAGGCGAACGAGACCTCGCAGGCTCCGCCCGTCGTGGGCATCGCGTCCCCCCCCGTCGGCGTGCTCCATCAGCGCGTTTCCCCAGGCGAAGTGCCCTCCCGTGATCGTGGTGTCGCGAAGGTACCCGGGGCCGGGCCCGCCGCACCGATCGCTGCCCGGCCGGGCGGCCTGCCGGGCCGGCCGCCGCGCCCGGTCGGTGATGCCGATGCACCCATCGCAGCGGATGCGCCGCCGATCACCACCGCGCCTGCATCTCTGCCCGATGGTGATGCGCAACTGGCCGCCCGTGCCGATCCGCCCGCGCCGCGCCTGTTCCGGACGGGCCCCGATGGGGTCACGCTGCTGACGCGCGCGGACCGCCCCCCGCAGGTGGCCGAAACGTTGGGCCTCGACGCGATCAGCTACGATGCGACGGGCGACGTCCGGTTGACCGGGACCGCATCGCCCGACAGCGAGTTGCGCGTCTATCTTGACAATCGATCCGTGGGAACGATTCGAGTACCGGACGACGGCGTGTGGTCCTCGCCCCTGCCGGGGGTGGCGGAAGGGGTGTACACGCTGCGCATCGATGCGGTCGACGCGAGCGGGGGAGTCGCGTCCCGCCTGGAAACGCCGTTCCAGCGAAGCGCCCCCGACCTCGCGCGCGCCGCCCGGGCGGCGGGGATCAGCGCGATCACAGTGCAGCCGGGCTTCACCCTGTGGGCCATATCGGAAGGCTGGTTCGGAGACGGCCTCCAATACGTTCAGATATTCGAAGCGAACCGCGATCTGATCCGGGATCCGGACCTGATCTATCCGGGCCAGGTCTTCGCGCTTCCACGCAGCCCCGGTTCGCGCATCGAGTGAGGTGGCGGAACCGGCCGCCACCCCCTAGGTGTCGCGGATGAGCCCCCCCATCACCTATGATCGGCCCGACGGCGAAGCATCGGGCGTGTCCATCGTACGGCGTGTCGCCCCCTATGTCTGGCCCGATGGGCAGGGATGGGTGAAGCGCCGGGTCGTCCTCGCTTTCGCGGCGCTGTTCCTGGCGAAGATCATCGCGGTCGCCACGCCGTTCCTGTACAAGGCCGCGGTCGATGGCCTGACGCCGCAGACGGCGACCCCGGCCTGGGCGCTCGGCGCGGGGGCCGTCGCCCTGACGGTCGCCTATGGCCTGGCGCGGGCCATGACCATCGGGTTCCAGCAGTTGCGAGACGTCGTCTTCGCACCCGTCGGCCAGCGGGCGCTGCGCCGTCTCGCGTCCGAGACGTTCACGCACATGCACCGGCTGTCCATGCGGTATCACGTGACGCGCAAGACCGGCGGCCTGTCGCGGATCATCGAGCGCGGCGTGAAGGGGGTCGACTTCCTCCTTCGGTTCCTGTTGTTCAGCATCGGGCCGCTGATGCTGGAACTCGTCATGATCGCGGTCGTGCTGCTGCTCGCCTTCGACTGGCGCTATACTGCCGTCGTGGTCGTCACGATCGTCGTCTACGTGGCGTTCACGTTCCGGGTGACCGAATGGCGGGTGGCGATCCGGCGGGCCATGAACGAGCAGGACACCGATGCGAACCAGAAGGCCATCGACAGCCTGCTGAACTTCGAGACCGTGAAGTACTTCGGTGCGGAAGCGCGGGAGGCAGCGCGCTACGACTCCGCGATGGAGGGATACGAAAGGGCAGCCCTGCGAACGGCCTATTCCCTCGGGTTTCTGAACGTCGGGCAGTCGATCATCATCACGACCGGCTTGGTGACGGTGATGGTCATGGCCGCGATGGGCGTGCAGGCGGGCGACCTGACGGTCGGCGACTTCGTGATGGTCAACGCGTACATGATCCAGATCACCATGCCGCTGAACTTCCTGGGCACGGTGTACCGCGAGATCCGCCAGGCCCTGGTCGATATGGGCGAGATGTTCGGCCTGTTGGAGCAGCCCACGGAGATCGCCGACCGGCCGGGGGCGGCACCTCTGCGCGTCACGGGTGGCCGCATCGAGTTGCGCGACGTCCATTTCGGGTACAACCCGGAGCGTCCGATCCTGCAGGGGGTCGATCTGGTCGTCGAGGCCGGGCAGACGGTCGCCGTGGTGGGACCGTCGGGGTCCGGCAAGTCAACGATCGGGCGCCTTCTATTCCGCTTCTACGACGTGACGGACGGGGCGATCCTGATCGACGGCCAGGACGTGCGCGACGTGACGCAGGACAGCCTGCATGCCAGGATCGGCGTCGTGCCGCAGGACACCGTCCTGTTCAACGACACGCTGCGCTACAACATCGCGTACGGACGACCGAACGCGTCCTTCGCGGAGGTGGAGGCCGCGGCCCGCGCAGCCAAGGTGGACGGGTTCATCCGGTCCCTGCCGCAGGGTTACGAGACGGCCGTAGGCGAGCGCGGACTGAAGCTGTCCGGCGGCGAAAAGCAGCGGGTGGGGATCGCGCGGACCCTTCTGAAGGACCCGCCGATCCTGGTGCTCGACGAGGCCACGAGTGCGCTGGACACCGAGACGGAGCGCGACATCCAGAACGAGCTCCGCCTGATGTCCCGCGGTCGCAGCGTCATCACCATCGCGCACCGCCTGTCCACGGTGGTCGATGCCGATCGCATCGTCGTCTTGGAAGGCGGAGTGATCGTCGAGGAAGGCACGCATGACACCTTGCTGACTCGGGACGGCCGCTATGCGGCGATGTGGCATCGCCAGGCTGCCGAGGCGGAGGAGGGCGAGGCGGCCTAGGGCCGCGTAGCGACGATCAGAACAGTTCCACGGCGCCCGTGTCCAACGCGCCGCTGCGCTCCATCGGCGACAGGAGGCGATGGCGCAGCGTTTCCTGGCTGGCGACGGCGACCGCATCGGCCAGCGGCGGGGCGTGGGCCAGCCGCGCGAAGATCGCGCTCATGTCCTCCAAGGTCTGACACACCCGGTCCAGGGCCTGAGCGGTCTGCACCATGTGGTCGGGGATCATCGTGCCGGGGATCTCCGAAAGGTCGTCCTGGAGGGATCGCAGCTGGGAGGTCAGGTCCAGCGCCTCGTCGGACAGGGCAATGCAGAAGGAGGCGTCCCATTCGGGATCGCCCGGCCCGCCGCCCGCCGTCGCGGTGCCCCCGTTGCGCGTCATAGCCGACCGACGACCGATTCCACGGCGGCGCGCAGGTCGCTGGGCTGGAAGGGCTTGGTCAGGAAGTTGTTCATGCGAAGCTTCTTGCCGGCTTCCAGCAGGGCGTCATCGGCCCGGCCCGAGATCAGCAGGAAGCCCGTCTTCGCGGTCGCGGCGTTGCTGCGCACCGCATGGAGCAGGCGCAGCCCATCCATGTTCGGCATGTTATAGTCCGAGATGATCAGGTGGACCGGGCGCCGGCCGAGGCTCTCGAGCGCCTTCTCGCCGTCCTCCGCGTATTCGACGTGGCGCACGCCGAACCCGTCGAGCGCCTGCAGGATCAGCCCCCTGCTCGTCGAGGTGTCGTCCACCACGAGGACGCGCAGCTTGTCCCTCACTGACATCGCAGGCTTCTCCCCGAATCGTCGCGGCGGTAACAGGTCGTCCCGATCCGCTGCATGTCCCGTTCCCCCGGCTCGCCCTTCAGCAGCCGCTCGCTGTGACCGAGGCAGAGCATGCCGCCGGGCCGGACGGCGCGGATCAGGTCGCGCTGCACGCGGGCCTTCGTCGCATCGTCGAAGTAGATCATCACGTTACGGCACAGGACGACGTCGAACTGGGCCTGCACCGGCCGGTCGCCCACCAGGTTGTGGCGACGCAATTCGATGCACGGGCGCAGGCGCGCGGCGAGGCCGAACGTGCCATCGGTGTGCTGGTCGAGCGCCCCGGCATGGCGGACCGTCCGATCCGGCGGCAGGGCCGTCCCCGGGTACCGGCCCCGCGCGACGGCGGCCATGGCCTCGTCGTCGATGTCGGTGGCCAGGACACGTAGCCGCTTCGGGTCGAGGGTCGGAACCGCTTCCGCGATGGCCAGCACCGCGGATACGGCTTCCGAACCGTCGGACGACCCGGCCGACCAGAGGCCGTAGGGACGTTCGATCTGGTGATGCATCCGCGCGCGGGCATCGGCCGCGATCGCGTCGAAATGGTGGGGCTCGCGAAAAAAGCCGGTCACGTTCGTCGTCAGCGCGTTCACCAACTCCCGGCGTTCCGATGATCCGGCGGTGCCGGCGGCATCGAGCAGGTCACAGTAGTCCGCATAGTCCGTCAGGCCCAGCATCCGCAGGCGCCGCCGCAAGCGGGCGCGGATCATCGCCGCCTTCGACGGTTGAAGGTGGATGCCGGCCTCGTCGTGCAGGACGGTGGCGATGCGGCGGAACGTGGGCTCGTCCAGCGCGATCAATTCGCCTCCTCGACGCGGGTCTTGGCCGCGTCCCCCATCTCGTGCCGGGTCGGCTGAAGCGCGGAGAGTTGCAGGACCTGGATCATGCCCTCGTCCGCTAGGATCAACCCCGCGATGAGGTCCGACACCTCCGCGCTCGATTCGGGCAGGGGTTGGTGGTCGTCGGGTCCGGGAGCGACGATGTCGGCCACCGCTTCCACCAGCAGGCCGACCGGACGGTCGTCGACTTCGACCACGACGAAGACGTTCCGAGGGGCCGGCTCCGTGGGACCCATGCCAAGGCGCATCGCCAGATCGACGACGGGCAGCACGGTGCCCCGCAGGTTGACGACCCCCAGCAGGTGGGACTGGGCATGGGGCAGGGAAGTCGGATTTGACCAGTTCCGAATCTCGCGAACCTCCGTGATGGGCGCGGCGAACCGCTTTCCATGCGTCAGGAAGGTCAGGTACTCGACCCGTCCCTGTATGTCCGCATTGCCCGCGGCCGACGGCGCGGGGACGGAATCGATTGCGGCGGCGGCGCTGGCGTTCATGAGGCGAGCCTTTCGGGTTTTGCGTGCGATCGACGGGCGAGCATCTGCAGGCCCACGCCGTCGAGGATGAGGGCGACCTGACCGTCGCCGAGGATCGTCGCCGCCGACACGCCGGGAATGCGGCCGACGCTCTCGCCCAGGCCCTTCACGACGACTTGGCGCTGCGATTCGATGCCGTCGACCACGAGGGCGAAGGGCGCGCCGTCGCCGGGCTCGATCAGCAGGACGGTACGCTCCTCCTCCACGACACCGACATAGGGGCGGCCCAGCAACAGGCCCAGGTCGAACATCGGGACCATGTGGTCCTGCATCAGCACGACCTGCCCGCCGCCCGCCACGCCTTCGATCTTCGATCCCTCGAGGATCTGCGTCTCGACGATGGATGCCAGCGGCAGCACGTATCGTTCGCCACGGCACGAGACGATCATTCCATCCAGGATCGCGAGGGTCAGCGGCAAGCTGACGGTTAGCTTCGTCCCTCTGCCCGGATCGGACTGGATCGCGATGGTGCCCGACAGATCCTGGATCGCGCGGTTCACGACATCCATGCCAACGCCGCGCCCCGACAGTTCCGATACCTGATCGGAGGTCGAGAAGCCGGGCAGGAACAGGAGGCGGTCGATCTCGGCCGGCTCCGGGTTCGTGTCCGCCTCGATAAGCCCCTTCTCGCGCGCCTTCGCCAGGACCTTCGCGCGGTCGATGCCCGCCCCGTCATCCGCGATCTCGACCAGGACGCGATCGGACCGCTGCGCCGCGGACAGGGTTATGGTGCCGGTGGCGGCCTTGCCCGCCGCCTTGCGCGTCTTCGGTTCCTCCAGGCCATGATCGACCGCGTTTCGGATCATATGCGTCAACGGATCGGCCAGCAGTTCGATCACCGTCTTGTCGATCTGCGTGTCCTCGCCCGACGTGGTCAGGCGGACGTCCTTGCTCGTCATCTGCGCGGCCTCGCGCACGATGCGGGACATGCGCTGGAACAGCGGCTTCACCGGCAGGGCGCGGATGGCCATGACGCTATCCTGCACTTCCAGCGTCAACTGGTTGAGGCTGTCGAGCGTGCCGACGAGTTCCTGGTGCCGTGCCGGCTCGGAGGCGATCTGCGACAACATGGCCTGCGCTATGACGATCTCGCCGACGAGGTTCACCAAGTCATCCACGCGCTGGAGATCGACGCGGACACTGGTGGACTGAGGCTTCGCGCGCATCTCGGAGGGATTGACGCCGGTGCCGGGCTTCTTCGCGACGGGGCGCGCGGATGTGCCCGCCGCGGGCGGCAGGGGCACCACGGCGGCTTGCGGTAGCGGACCGAGCTGCACCGCGCCAGCGGACTCGGGTCGCGGGGCCGCCGTCGGGTCGGGGGACGGAACGGACGGCGGCGGCGGTGCCGACGTCGTCGGGTCGATCGCGGGGTTTGCGATCGGCTCGGGCAGCGTATCGTCGCGCGCAGGGGTTCCCTCCACGATCTTCAGGTGGCAGAGGCCTTCGGCGAAGTCGAAGACGTTCTCGATCTCGGTGCGCGTCAGATCGAATGCCGTGGGGATCAAATGGACCCGCCACCGCAGCATCAGGTCCGACGGGTCGAGCCGGTCGAGGCCAGGCAGACCGGTCGTGTCGCACGACACGCGCAACTCGCCGAGCACGGCCAGCGAGCGAAAGAAGTAGAGCGGCTCGTTGCCGCTGGTCAGCAGGCCGGGCAGGGGTTCGAAGTCGATCGTCCAATCCCGCACAGCACCGGTCGGCAAGGCGGGTGTCGGCCCATCGTCATCGGGCGCCCCCTCCGGATCCGGAAGGTCCGGCAGATCATCGAGCCCGTCGAGCGCGAGCGGCGCGAAGACCGGCTCCGCCGCGGGTGGTGCGGATGCGGCGCCGCCGTTCGGGTCGAGTGAGGACAGTTCGGCCTTCGCGGCCGCGATCGCGCCGGCATCCGGTACTTCGTCCCGAGCGGTAGCCCGGGCCACGTCCGCCAGCACGTCCGCGGCCCGCAGGAGCACCATCACGACGTCCTGATCCAGTGCCAGCGTCCCCGACCGAACCTGATCCAGAACGTTCTCGAACGCGTGCGCATAGTCGGTCAGCACGTCCAGCGCGAACGCCCCGGCGCCGCCCTTGATCGAATGTACGGCGCGGAAGACCGCGCCGATCGTATCGCCGTCTCCTGCGCCGTCCTGCAACGCGAGCAGCCCTTCCTCGAGCTGGTCCAGCAGTTCGTCGCATTCCTCGAAGAACGCCTGCCGGATGGCCTCCATCGGATCGCTCATTGGAGACCGGTAACCGTGCGCAGCGCACCCACGAGGCGTGCGGGATCGAAGGGCTTCACGATCCAGCCGGTCGCCCCGGCTTCCCTGGCGCGGGTCCGCATCTCCTTCGCGCTTTCGGTGGTCAGGACCAAGATCGGGATCCCGTCATAAGCGTTCTGCTTGCGCACCTCGCGGATGAATCCGAAGCCGTCCATCCGCGGCATGTTGATGTCGGTCAGGATGGCATCGGGCGGCTCTGCCATGTCGGCGAGCGTCTCGATGCCGTGCTGCCCATCGTCGGCGAGGACCGCGTCGAAACCCTCGCGCGTCAGCGTCAGGTTGACCAGATCGCGAATGGTGCGGCTGTCGTCTATCGCGAGGACCTTCATGCGTGTCTTCCCGTCGGTTCGAAGCGTTCCATGGTGACCCCAAGAAGGGATGCGCTGTCCAGAAAGGCCTTCGATGGCTTCGCGATGCGCAGGCGTCGTCCGTCCTGCAACGCCGACAGAAGGACCTGGAGGCCTGCCGAGGTCAGTACGCCCACGCCGTTCGCATCGATCGTCACCTCGTCGCCCGCGTCCCTGATCTCGGCGGCAACGCCGGATGCGGTACGCAGATCGACGCGCTCCGGCAGGATCACCGTTGCGGTCGCGTCGGGGCCGGGATCGGCGGTGTCGGCCTTCGCGGTCATGCTCGTCCTTCCGGTGGTGTCGGAAGGGGCCTAGCAGCCGAAATGTTAATGCGAGGTTAGGGACGCGCGGAACCCGGCGTCATTCGCTTCCGTCGGTCTGCGCGGCGATGTCGGTCAGGTGGGCCGCGCAGCCCGTCAAGGCGGCGAAATCGTCCTCGACCACATCTATCGCGAAGTTCGTCATGAAGCCTGCGAAACGCCCCTTGTCCCGGAACGAATCGATGAAGCCCATCTCGCGCAGATGTCCGGACACGGCGCGGGCCACGCCACCCACGAGGACGATGCCGCCGAAGGGAAGATGGATCAGCGCGAGGTTTCCCGCCACCCGTCCCAGCATGCTCACGAACAGGCGAAGGGCGGCACGGGCGCGCGGATCGGTGTCCAGGTCCGCCATGATGTCGGCGGCACGACGCTCGTCGCTTGCGCCCGCTTCCAGCGCCAGCCAATGGTACACCCGCTCGAGGCCGCGTCCCGACAGCACGTCCTCGACCGCGGCGAAGCCGTGGGCCGTCGACAGATGCGTGCAGAGCCGCAGTTCCGCTTCCGTGCGGATCGGCAGGTTCGCATGACCTGCCTCGCTCGCGGGGACGATGCGTCCGGACGGGGCGTCGTAGACGGAGACCGCGTTGAACCCCGTGCCGACCCCGATCACCAGCCGGGGGGCCGCCTCCCGCCTGGGACCGTCGCAGACCGTGCGGACCGAACCGGATGCCAGATGACCCAGGGCATGCCCCTGGGCCTGCAGGTCGTTCAGGATCGCGCCGGAGCCCGCATCCGTCGCTTCGATCAGCGCGGTGATGTCGATGGACCAGTCCAGGTTGGTCAGGTGAGCCACTCCGTCCGCGACGGGCCCCGCCATCGCGATGCAGGCGCCCTTCGGCGACGGGCCACCCGTCTCGTCGCGATAGCGGCGCAGAACCGGGCCGAGGTTCGCGAACTCGCGGTTCGCGTAGCGACGGACGCTTCGGGGATCGACGTCGCGTCCGCGCGCCAACCCGACGCGGGTGTTCGTGCCACCCACGTCGGCAACGAGGAAGGGTCGGTCGTCCATGATCGGTTCCCTAGGCGGCGGTGGGCCGGGGGGCAAGCGGCCCGGCACGCCCAGTCAGCCGTCGGTCAACGCCCGCGCCATGGCGTGATAGCTGGCCTTCGGCGTCCGCGCCTGAGTGTCGTAGTCGACATGGATCAACCCGAACCGCTTCTCGTAGCCCAACGCCCATTCGAAGTTGTCGAGGAGCGACCAGGCCGTATAGCCCGTCAGCGGCACCCCCGTCTCGATCGCCTTCAGGCAGGCCTGGAGATGCTGATCGAGGAAGTCGATGCGGGCCGCGTCCTCCGCGCCGGGGACGTCGGCGTGGGCCATCCCGTTCTCCGTCACGAAGAGGGGCGTTTCCTGGGTGTAATCCCGCGCGATCCAGCCCAGCAGGTCGGTCAGACCCTGGGGATAGATCTCCCACCCCATGTCCGTCTTGGGCAGGGGGCCCACGACCGACCCCAACGCGGGCCATTCGCCCCCGGTGTCGATGACGCGGTTGCATGTGTAATAGTTGATCCCGAACCAGTCGAGCGGCTGGTGGATCGTCGCCATGTCGTCCTGCCAGCGATCGGGCATGTGGTCGCCGAAACCCTCCAGCACGTCGTCGGGATACGCGCCCCGGAACATCGCGCCGAGGAACCAGCGATTGTAGATACCGTCGAACCGTTCGGCCGCCGCGATGTCGATCTCGCGGTCGGTCGCAGGCAACGCGGCCTCGAAGTTGGTGGCCGCGCCGACGTTGGGCACCCGTTCGTCGCGCAGGACGGCCGCCGCCATGCCGTGGGCCAGCGCGACGTGGTGCATCGCGCGCACCCCGTCGCGCAGGGTCGACAGTCCGGGCGCGTGATGGCCGTGGTAGTGCGACAGCCATGCCACGCACCACGGTTCGTTCACCGGGGCGACGGAGTGGAGGCGGTCGCCCAGCTTGCGTGCCACCACCTCAGTGAAGTCGGCGAAGCGCAGGACCGTATCGCGCGCGGTCCAGCCGCCCTTGTCCGACAAGGCTTGGGGTAGCTCCCAATGGTACAGGGTCGCCATGGGCTTGATCCCACGGTCCAGCATCCCGTCCACCAGGCGGTCGTAGAACGCCAACCCTTCGGGGTTCAGCGACCGGCCGTCGGGCATGATCCGCGCCCAGGACGTGCTGAACCGATAGGCGTCGAATCCGCCGTCCCGCACGAGGTCCAGATCCTCCGGCCAACGGTGGTAATGGTCGCAGGCCACGGCGCCGTCGTCGCCGTTCAGGACCGCGCCCGGCCTGCGCGCGAACGTGTCCCAGTGCGTCCGGCCGGCCCCGCCGAAGCCGTGCCCCTCGATCTGGTAGGCCGACGTGGCCGTCGAGAACAGGAAGCCCGCCGGGAAGTCCGCCCGGGTGACCGACAACGCGGGCGTCGGTTGGTCTCGCATGGTCGGGCTCCTGACGGTGGGTCTGATCCGGTCGGGCGGCCTGATACGCCAGCGAATCGGACCACGTAAGGGGGGAGGACGGTAGGGCCGTTGACTTTGATGCACCGGTGCCCTTCAAACGATTCATAACGTGACGGTTTCATCGTCGTCGCGCCGGATCGTCGCGCATCGGACGTGGCGGCCATCGAACGCGAAGACGGCCCGCAGACCGGGCCGCAGGGAGGATACATGATCTTGAATAGACTTGCCGCCGGCACCGCGATGACGCTCCTGCTGGCAGGACCCGCGCTGGCCGACGGCCACACCGCCGTGTTCACGCCGGGCGAGGGACCGTTGGACTGGGCCGGCTACGACGCCTTCGCGGAAGCGAACGACCTGTCGGGGCAGTCGGTGACCGTGACGGGTCCCTGGACGGGGGACGAGAAGGCGAAGTTCGACGTCATCATGGCCTTCTTCGCCGACGCGACGGGCGCGGACGTGAACTATTCGGGGTCCGACAGCTTCGAGCAGGACATCGTCATCTCCGCGCGCGCGGGTTCGGCCCCCAACCTCGCGGTCTTCCCGCAGCCGGGCCTGGCGGCCGACATGGCGTCGCAGGGGCTGCTGACGCCGCTTCCCGATGGCACCGCCGAATGGGTGTCCGAGAACTTCTCCGCTGGACAGTCCTGGGTCGACCTCGCCACGTTCGAGGGGCAAGACGGCGAGGAGGACCTGTACGGGATGTTCTATCGCGTCGATCTCAAATCGCTCGTGTGGTACAATCCGGCCTCCTTCGACGAGAACGGCTACGACATCCCCGAAACGATGGAGGAGCTGAAGGAGCTGACCGACCAGATCGTCGCGGATGGCGGCACGCCCTGGTGCATCGGCCTGGGATCGGGCGCCGCGACCGGCTGGCCTGCGACCGACTGGGTCGAGGATATGATGCTGCGCACGCAGCCGCCCGAGGTCTACGATGCCTGGGTCAGCAACGAGATGTCGTTCGACGCGTCCGAGGTCGTCGCCGCGATCGAAGAGTTCGGCTACTTCGCGAAGAACGAGGATTACGTGTCCGGCGGCTCGCAGGCGGTGGCCTCCACCGACTTCCGCGACAGCCCGGCCGGCCTGTTCGCGATCCCGCCCGACTGCTACATGCATCGTCAGGCTTCGTTCATCCCCGCCTTCTTCCCGGAAGGCACGGTCGTGGGCGAGGACGTCGACTTCTTCTACTTCCCGGCCTACGAGGCGAACGACCTGGGCTCGCCCGTCCTGGGCGCGGGCACGCTGTTCGCGATCACCGATCCGTCCGAGGGGGCGAACGCGTTGATCGAGTTCATGAAGCTTCCGATCGCGCACGAGATGTGGATGGCGCAGGGCGGCTTCCTGACCGCCCACGGCGGCGTGAACCTGGATGCATACCAGGAGGACAGCCAGCGCGCGCAGGGCCAGATCCTGCAGGACGCCACGACGTTCCGCTTCGACGCCTCCGACCTGATGCCGGGCGAGATCGGCGCGGGCGCGTTCTGGACGGGCATGGTCGACTACGTCACGGGCGCCTCCGCGGAGGACGTGGCCGCCGGCATCCAGGACCGCTGGGACGCGCTGAACTGATCGCCCGTGCGATCCCGGCCCCCGCCTGACGGCGGGGGCCACACGCCCGCGCGGAGGAGGCGCGGGCGTCCCATCCGACGACCGACACGGGGGAGGAACGGTCCATGTCGCCACTTTTGCAGGGTATCCTGACGGTCATCATCGGCGTCGGTGGGTGCATCGGCTACTTCTGGTCCGCCAACTTCGTGCTGGACCGGTTCATCTTCCCGGCGAAGGGGCCGGAGGCGGGGCGCAACATCAACCGCGCGAACGCCGTGCGGCCATGGCTGTTCCTGCTACCCGCGATGCTCGCGCTGGGTCTCTACCTCGTCTATCCGGTCTTCGGCAGCTTCTGGCGCTCGCTGTTCAACCGCGCCGGAACGGACTTCGTGGGCTTCGGCAACTACGCCCAGCTGTTCGGCGACTCGGAGTTCCGGACGGCGCTGTTCAACAACATGCTGTGGGTGCTGGTGGTCCCCGCGTCGGCGACGTTCCTGGGCCTGCTGGTCGCGCAGCTGACGGACCGCTTGTCCTGGGGCAACATCGCCAAGTCGCTGATCTTCATGCCGATGGCCATCAGCTTCGTGGGCGCGTCCTTGATCTGGAAGTTCGTTTATGCCGTCGACCCGGAGATCGGGATCATCAACGCGATGCGCGACATCATCGGTCTGTCGCCGCTCGACCCGATGCAGGTCGGGTTCTGGAACAACTTCTTCCTCATGGTCATCCTGATCTGGATCCAGACCGGTTTCGCCATGGTCATCCTGTCCGCCGCCCTGCGCGGCATCCCGGAGGAGACGGTGGAGGCCGCGATCATCGACGGCGCGACGCCGGTCCAGATCTTCTTCCGCATCAAGATCCCGCAGATCATGGGCACGATCGTGGTGGTTTGGACCACCATCACCATCCTGGTGCTGAAGGTGTTCGACATCGTCTACACGATGACGGGGGGCAACTTCGGTACGCAGATCCTGCCGAGCTACATGATGGAATACATGTTCCGCGACGACGGGCGCGCGACCGCGGTGGCCTTCGTCATCATGATCATCGTCCTTCCCGTCATGATCTGGAACATCGTCCAAGCCCGCAAGGAGGTCCGCTGATGGCCGCTGCATCCGACGACGACGGCATCGCGGGCGGGCGTTCGGGCCTGTCCATCGTCACCAACCTGTCCGTCGTCTTCCTGGTCGTCCTGTGGCTCGTGCCGACGATCGGCCTGCTGGTGTCGTCCTTCCGCGACCGGGACGCCATCACCGCATCCGGCTGGTGGAACGCTCCCTTCCCGGTGGAGCAGAACTTCGCGGTGGGCGCGGATGGGGAGTTCGAGCAGACCCCGGAAGGCTGGGTGATCGAGGGGAACCTGTTCGGCGAAGGCGGATCGGGCGAGGTCACCGCCTTCGGCGGACGCCGTGCCGAACCCAACGCCTTCGAGCCCGGTACCACGGGCGAGCTAGTCCGCGGCCGCACCCTGACGGTCGAGACGAACGGCGACTTCCGATACGTCGACCCGGCGGAGGAGGAACCGCGCCGAGCGCCCACGATCTATTTCGGAAGCGAGGTGCCACCGAACTTCACGACGACCAACTACGAGACGATCCTGACCTCGGCGGGAATGGACGTTGCCTTCATTAACACGCTCACGGTGACGATCCCGGCGACCATCATCCCGATCCTGATCGCCGCCTTCGCGGCCTATGCGCTCGCGTGGATGGACTTCCCGTTCAGGGGCGCGCTGATCGCCATCGTCGTGGGGCTGCTGGTGGTGCCTCTCCAGTTGGCCCTGGTGCCGATGCTCCAGTTCCACAACGAGATCGGTATCGGCCAGTCGTTCTACGGGATCTGGTTCGCGCATACGGGCTTCGGGTTGCCACTCGCGATCTACCTGCTACGCAATTACATGGTGGGGCTCCCACGCGACATCATCGAATCCGCAAAGGTCGACGGCGCGACGGACTTCCAGGTCTTCACCAAGATCGTCCTCCCGCTGTCCTTCCCGGCGCTGGCATCCTTCGCGATCTTCCAGTTCCTTTGGACGTGGAACGACCTTCTGGTGGCCAAGGTGTTCCTGCCGTCGAACAGCGAATCCTGGGTGATGACGGTGAAGATCGCCGACGACCTGCTGGGATCGCGGGGCGGCGATTGGGGCATTCTTGCCGCAGCGGCCTTCGTCTCGATCGCGGTGCCCCTTGTCGTCTTCTTCACGATGCAGCGTTACCTCGTGCGCGGCCTTCTGGCCGGATCGGTCAAGTAGCGGCAGGGCCAGACGCATGAGCGCGATACCAGACACGGGCATCTCGGCCGACCCGTCGGCCGAGTGGTGGCGCGGCGGGGTGATCTATCAGGTCTATCCCCGCAGCTATCAGGACACGACCGGCGACGGGATCGGTGACCTGAACGGCATCACGCAGCGCCTGCCCTACATCGCGGCGCTCGGGGTGGACGCGATCTGGATCAGCCCCTTCTTCACGTCTCCGATGAAGGACTTCGGCTACGACGTCAGCGACTACCGCGACGTGGATCCGATGTTCGGGACGCTGTCGGACTTCGATCGCCTGATCGAGACGGCGCACGGTCTGGGCGTCCGCGTGATGATCGACCTCGTCCTGTCCCATTCCTCCGACGCCCATCCCTGGTTCGAGGAATCGCGTCGCAACCGGACCAATCCGCGCGCGGACTGGTACGTCTGGGCCGACCCGAAGCCCGATGGAACGCCGCCGAACAACTGGCTGTCGATCTTCGGCGGAACGGCCTGGCAGTGGGACGTGCGCCGCACGCAGTACTACCTCCACAACTTCCTCGTGTCGCAGCCCGACCTGAACTTCCACAATCCGGCGGTGCAGGAGGCGCTTCTCGACGTGACGCGGTTCTGGCTGGACCGCGGCGTGGACGGGTTCCGGCTGGACACGATCAACTTCTACTTCGCGGACGACCAGTTGCGCGACAACCCCGCGCTTCCCCCCGAACGCCGGAACGCGCAGATCGCGCCCAGCGTCAATCCGTACAATCATCAGGAACACGTCTACTCGAAGAACCGGCCGGAGAACCTGGTCTTCCTCGCCCGGTTCCGTGCGCTTCTGGACGAGTACGGCGCCGCCGCCGTGGGCGAGGTGGGCGACGCCCAGCGGGGGATGGAACTTCTGGGTGAGTACACCGCCGAAGGGCGCGGCGTTCAGATGTGCTATGCGTTCGACTTCCTATCTTGGGACCCGTTGACGTCCCAGCGGGTGGTGGAGGTCTTCGCGCACCTGAACGACGTCGCACCCCATGGCTGGCCATGCTGGGCGTTCAGCAACCACGACGTCACGCGCCACCGCACCCGATGGAACCTGGACGAGTCCGGCGCCCGCTGCTTCGCGACATTGATCCACGCCATGCGCGGATCCGTATGCCTGTATCAGGGCGAGGAACTAGGCCTGGCGGAAGCGAAGGTCGCCTACGAGGATCTACAGGATCCCTATGGGATAGAATTCTGGCCGGAATTCGCGGGCCGCGACGGCTGCCGCACCCCCATGGTCTGGGAAGCGTCGAACACCAACGGCGGGTTCAGCGAAGCGAAGCCCTGGCTACCCGTGTCGCCCGACCACCTGAACGACGCCGTGGCCTTGCAGGAACGTCGTGACGACGCGCTGCTGCACCATTACCGCGCCGTCGTGGGCATGCGCCGGGACATGCCCGTGCTTCAGACGGGTCCGCAGATCGCGACGGAAGCGACCGGCGACCTCCTGACCTTCATGCGAGTCGATCCCAAAGGCGGGGGCGAACGCATCTTCTGCGCCTTCAACCTGGGCGGGGGGGACACCCGGGTGAACCTACCGGCGGGCGGGGGGTGGGCGCCCGTGACGGGCATCGGCGGCGCGGAACCCGCGTCGGAGGATACGGACGTCGCCCTTGGGCCCTGGGGCTACACGATACTGCGTGCGGCGTGACCAGCGACCGGCAGGCCGGACGCGCATAACGGGAGGAATGGAATGGCCGATCTGAGGATGACCGACGTGGGCAAGGTCTACGGCGGCGGGGTGGAGGTCCTGAAGGACGTCAACCTGGACATCAAGCAAGGCGAGCTGATCGTCTTCGTGGGCCCTTCCGGCTGCGGCAAGTCGACCCTGCTCCGCATGATCGCGGGGCTGGAGAAGATTTCCTCCGGCACGCTCGAGATCGACGGCATGGTGGTGAACGACGTTCCCCCCTCCGAGCGGGGCATCGCGATGGTGTTCCAGTCCTACGCGCTCTATCCGCACATGACTGTGCGCGACAACATGAGCTTCGCGCTGCAGATCGCCAAGAAGTCGAAGGCCGAGATCGACGCCGCCGTCGAGGCCGCGGCCACCAAGCTGCAGCTGACCGAATACCTGGACCGGCTGCCCAAGGCCCTGTCCGGCGGCCAGCGGCAGCGCGTGGCGATCGGTCGCTCGATCGTGCGCGACCCGAAGGTGTATCTGTTCGACGAACCTCTCTCGAACCTGGACGCCGCCCTGCGGGTCGCGACCCGGATCGAGATCGCCCAGTTGAAGGAGCAGATGCCCGAATCGACGATGGTGTACGTCACGCACGACCAGGTGGAAGCGATGACGCTGGCCACGCGGATCGTCGTCCTGGACGCCCTGAAGGACAACGGGCACAAGTATTCGATCGCGCAGGTGGGCTCGCCCCTCGATCTGTACGAACGGCCGAACAGCGTGTTCGTCGCCCGCTTCATCGGCTCGCCCGCCATGAACCTGATGTCCGGCCGCATCGTCGGGACGGGGGAACACACCACGATACAGACGGACCAGGGCGGCGGGACCGTCACATCCGCGGTTCCGTCCCAGCCGGAGGACGAAGGCGCGCAGGTTCTGATCGGCATCCGTCCGGAGGATGCGCAGGCCGCAACGGGCGAAACCTTCGCCTACGAGGGTCGCGTGGAGATTCAGGAAAGCTTGGGCGAGGTGACGCTGATCTACTTCGAGCGGGCCAACGCGGACGCCGACCCCGTGATCGCCAAGCTGCCGGGCATCAATCCCGACCAGCGCGGCAACACGATGCGCATCACGGCGGATCCCGCCAAGGTCCATATCTTCAAGGACGGGCGGTCGCTGCTCTACCGCTGATATCGCCATTCCATCGTCTGGTTGATGGTTCGTAAGGGGTTCCCGGTGCAGGGACCCCTTACATGATTCTCGCACGTGCACATGCGACCAGCCTCGGCGTGTTGGGGCTATGGCACCTTTCGGTGCCGCTGGCCGTTCTGCACATGGCGGACCGGCTGTCGCCCGAACATCCGCGTCTGCTGCTGGGCGTCGCGCCGATCGTCGCGGCGGGCGTGCCGATGCTGGCCCTGGCCCTGGTGCGCAGCCACATGCCGTTCGACCGACTGTCCTATCTCGTCCGCGCGATCGCGCTGGCCCTGATCGGCGGCGCGACGGTCGCCGCGGGATCGGCGGTCTGGTCGGCACTCGCGTCCGTGCTGGGCATCCTCGCGGCGGCCATCTTCGTGCCGGGCGGCGCGACGTTGGCGATCGCGGCCGGCCTGCTGCTGGCTCAACCCGACGATCGCAGGGGCGGGGGGCGTCCCCTGATCCCCGACCTCGGCGTGGCGCTGCGTATCTACGTCGTAGCGGACTGGGTGCTCCTGCGCCTGTTCGGCTTGGCGCTGATCGGCACCGGTTGGATGCTGTACCTGTCGGGGGGCCGGAACGTCGAAGGCCTGCGGGACCTCACCTGGGGCCACGACTGGCCGGAGGCGGCCGTCGCCTATGCCTTCGCAGGGATGGTCCTCTTGCTGCCCGTGATGCTGCCCCAGGCCCTCATGCATCCGCGAAACGTCGTATTGGGTGCGTTGAAGGCCGCGATCCTGGCGGGCTTGACCTTCGTGTTCCTGCCCGCGCTGCACTTCGCGGCGGCGCACCTGATGGAGGAGCCGTGGCGGACCCTCGCGCTCGGTCATGGACCCGTCGCGCTGAAGACGTTGGCGGGATATGCCGTCGTCTCGACCGTGGTGGTCGCCTTCTTTCGACAACTGGCTGGGTCTCCCGCATTGGACGGGCAGGGACGTCCGATCGTGCGCCTGGATCCGGAGGAGTTGCGCGCGTTGCGCTCCGCCCGCATGGACGGATAGGCGCAGGCCCGGACCCCGGACCGCCGCCGCCGCGTTCCGCCACGAACACCGCACAACCGACCCGGAGCCCCCCATGCCCCGCCATTCCGAATCCCGCGAGCTGCCCTATACCGACCGCCAGATGTACGATCTCGTGGCGGACGTCTCGTCCTATCCGCAGTTCCTTCCCTGGACCGCCGCCGCCCGGATCCAATCGCGCGAGGACAGGGGCGACCACGAGGTCATGCTCGCGGAGCTAGTCATAAGCTTCAAGGTCTTCCGCGAACGATTCGCCAGCCGGGTGATCCTGTGGCCCGACCAGACCCGGATCGAGACCGAATATCTCGACGGACCGTTTCGCCACCTGCAATCCGAATGGAACTTCGAGGCTCTGGAGGGCGGACGCTGCCGTGTCGACTTCTGGGTCGACTTCGAGTTCCGCAACGCCATCCTCGGTCGGGTCATCGGCGTCGTCTTCAACGAGGCGATGCAGCGGGTCGTGGCCGCATTCGAGCGGCGGGCCCGGGTCCTCTATGGCCCCGGGGGCACGGCGTCGGCAAGCAGTCGCAGCGCGTGATCCCGGGCGGCCCGGCGTACGGCATCGCGGCCCCGCGCGCCGAACTGCACCGTTTCAGTCCGCACGCCGGACGCCCTCGCAACGCCGAAGCAGACCATGCCCTCCGGCTTGACCGCGGACCCGCCGGGACCGGCGATGCCGGTGATCGCCACGGCGAGGTCCGCGCCCGACCGATCCCGTGCGCCACGGGCCATCTGCGCCGCGACCGGTTCCGACACGGCGCCATGCGCGTCGAGCGCGTCCTGCGTGACATCCAGCAGGGACCGCTTGGCCGCGTTCGAGTACGTCACGACGCCCCAAACGAAGGCAGTCGACGCGCCGGGGGGATCGGTCAGCGCGGCCGCGACCATCCCGCCCGTGCAGCTTTCGGCCGTGGCGATGGTGAAGCCGGCCCGGGTCGCCGCGGCGATCAGCGCGGCGGCGTCAGACATGCGCCAGGGCTGCCAACAGGATCACTCCCAGGGCGGCGATGGCCCCCGCGATGACGTCGTCCAGCATCACGCCCAGCGGATCGGCCCGCCGATCCGCCCAGCCGACCGGGCCGGGCTTCCAGACGTCAAACAACCGGAACAGCACGAAGGCCGCCAGCCAACCGGGCCACAGGGCGGACACGGGCACGCCGGCGATGGCCGCACCCCAAGCCACGGGCAGCAACGCGATCCATTGGCCTGCCAACTCGTCGACGACGATCTCGGACGGGTCGTGGTCCGCGCGCCCGCGCGTGGCGGTCGCGATGGCCCACCACCCGATGGCCGCGACGGCGACGCAGGCGGCGGTGAAGGCGACCGGACCGGCCAGCAGGACGATCCACGCCAGCGGCAGCGCTGCGGCCGAGCCCCACGTCCCGGGCGCCGGGCGCAGGTATCCCACGCCGCCCAGGGTCGCGACCGCGCGCGCTAGCATCGCACCAGCGTCGCGGTGGCCTGCGCCGCGATCCCCTCGCCCCGGCCTGGAAAGCCCAGCCGTTCCGTCGTGGTCGCCTTCACGCTGACGCGGGCCGCCTCCAGGCCGGCGATCGCGGCGACCCGGTCGCGCATGGCTGCCGCATGGGGCCCGATCTTCGGTCGCTCGCAGATCAGCGTGACGTCCAGCGCCGTGATGGCGTATCCCCGGTCCCGGGCCAGCCGCGCGGCATGGTCGAGGAAGACCGCGCTGTCCTTGTCCTTCCATTCGTCGTCCGACGGGGGGAAATGCGTCCCTATGTCCCCTTCCGCCAACGCGCCATAGATCGCGTCGCAGAGCACGTGCAGGCCGACATCCGCATCGGAATGTCCGATCAGGCCGCCATCGTGGGGGACGCGCACGCCGCACAGGGCGACGTGGTCGCCCGGGCCCAGCGCGTGCACGTCGAAGCCGTTGCCGACCCGCACGTCGGGGCCGAGCCTGGCCTCCGCCCGCGCATGGTCGTCCGGGCCGGTGATCTTCATGTTGTCTTCCGAACCGGTCACGATCCGCACCTCCATCCCCGCGGCACGCGCGACCGCCACGTCGTCGGCAGCATCCACTGCTGTCGCGTGCGCGTCGCGGATGGCTGCCGTTCGGAATCCCTGCGGCGTCTGTGCCCGCCACAGCCCGTCGCGTGGAACGATCCCGGACACGGTATCGTCGCCGCGCCACAGCGCATCCGTGACGGGCAACGCGGGCGCCGCGCCCACCGCGCCATCCCGCAGAGCACCCAGGACGTCGGCAATCGTCGCGCCGCTTACGAAGGGCCGCGCCGCATCGTGGATCAGCACGAGGTCGGTCTTCACCGCTGCCAACCCCGCCGCCACAGACTGCGCGCGCGTCACACCGCCGTCGACGAGCGTCACGCCCGGCAGGGCGGCCCGGGCCGTCTCGCGGTCGTCCGGGTGGATCACGACGATCACCGCATCCACGAGGTCGTCGAACGCGTCGACCGCGCGTGCGGCGACCGTCCGACCCCGCAGTGGGCGCCATTGCTTCGGCAGACCGCCGCCCGCCCGCGTGCCGCGGCCCGCGGCCACGATCAGCGCCGTGCTCGTCGGTCTGTTCAACTGTCGCCACCCCCGAACCACGTCCTCGACGCACTATCCCGCAGCCTACGGGCTGACAACCGACCGGGCAAATAGGGACTAGTCCGCCTAATTGTTGTGCAGCTGCCGTGCATTCATGCCATGGACGGTCACGCAACTGCACGTTTGCCACGACACCCCCTATGCGAAGGCGAACCGCTCAGATGGTCAGCATATGCCCGATTCCGCGTCGTTCGATCCCCGCCTAGCCGCCCTCGGACTGACCGGGCCGGTCGTCATGGCGCCGATGGCGGGCATCACGGACCGGCCGTTCCGCGATCTCGTCGGTCGGTTCGGGGCAGGTCTCATGGTATCGGAGATGGTCGCCTCCCGCGAGATGGTGGAGGCCAAGCCCTCCGTCCGCACGCGCGCCGAATTGGGTCTTGGGCAGGGAACCGCGGTGCAGATCGCCGGGCGCGACCCCGTCTGGATGGCGCGCGCCGCATCGATGCTGGCGGACCGGGGCGCGCGGCTTATCGACATCAACATGGGCTGTCCCGCGAAGAAGGTGACGGGGGGCCTGTCCGGTTCGGCCCTGTTGCGCGACCACGACCATGCCCTTCGCCTGATCGAGGCCGTGGTGAAGGCCGTAGACGTTCCCGTGACGCTGAAGACCCGGCTGGGCTGGGACGACGACACTCGCGACACCGCCGCCCTCGCCGCTCGGGCCGAGGGGGCGGGCATCCGCATGCTCACGATCCACGGGCGGACGCGGTGCCAGTTCTACAAGGGCCGGGCCGACTGGGCCGCGATCCGCCCGATCGTGGAGGCGGTGACGATTCCGGTCCTGGCGAACGGCGACGTCGTGGACGCTGCGACCGCGCGGGCCGCCCTATCGGCATCCGGCGCGGCGGGCGTGATGGTCGGTCGTGGTATCCGCGGGCGACCATGGGCTTGCGCGGCGATCGGAGCGGACCTGACGGGCGGGACACCCGTCAGGGCACCCGACGGCGCGGCGCTTCTCGACCTCGTGCGGGGGCACCACGACGCGATGCTGTCGTTCTATGGGGCCGAACTGGGCGGCCGCGTCGCCCGCAAGCATCTGGGCTGGTACATGGACCACGCGGGCACGCCGCCCGGCATGCGCCGCCGCGTCCTCACCGCGTCTGCGGGCGGGGTCGCGCCGCTGCTCGCCGATGCCCTGGCAGCCCGGCTGCGGGTCGCCGCGTGACCGCGGAACCCGCCATCTGGTCGGCCTTGCCGCTGCCCGCGCTGATCGTGGGGGCCCCCGACACGATCGATGCCGTGAACGGCCCGGCGGAAGGGTTCCTGAACCGGTCCGCCCGCGCGCTGCGGGGGGCCGATGTCTGCCGCATCGTTCGCCCGGACGGCGGGATGGACGCGGCCCTCGGGCGGGTCCGGCGCAACGCGGCGCCCCTGACGCTGCACGACACCGACGTCGCGGTCGGCCCCGGGCCGTCGATCCGTTGCGACCTGCACTTGGCCCCCCTGGGGGACGATCGCATCCTGGTCCTGGTCGCCCCGCAGGAGATCGCGGGTCGCCTGAACCGCGCCAGGTCGTCGCGCCGCGCGGCACGATCCGTGATCGGCCTCGCCGAGATGCTGGCCCACGAGATCAAGAACCCGCTCGCCGGCATCACGGGCGCCGCACAGCTCCTGTCCATGAACCTGTCGGGGGACGACGCGGAGCTGACCGATCTGATCGTCGCGGAATCGCGCCGCATCGTGAAGCTGTTGGAGGAGGTGGAGCAGTTCGGGAACCTCCGCCCCCCGCAGCGCCGCGCGATCAACGTCCACGACGTCCTGGACCGTGCGCGCAAGTCCGCGATGGTGGGCTATGCCGCGCACATGGAGCTGGTCGAGCGCTACGACCCGTCGCTGCCGCACGCCTGGGCCGACCCGGATCAGTTGCAGCAGGTCGTCCTGAACCTCCTGCGCAACGCGGCGCAGGTCGGCAAGCAAGGCGGCACGATCACGCTGCGCACGTTCTACGAGACGGGTCTTCGCGTCAGCCGCCCGGACGGCAGCGGCGACGCCGCGCCGCTTCAGATCGAGATCACCGACGACGGTCCCGGCATCCCGCCCGAGATGGCGAACAACCTGTTCGAGCCCTTCGTGTCGGGCCGGGAGAACGGGACCGGCCTGGGTCTGTCGCTGGTGGCCAAGATCGTGGCCGAGCACGACGGATGGATCACCACCGAATCCGTGCCCGGGCGGACGACCTTCCGCATCTCGCTTCCGATGCCGCCACGCGGCACGTGACCATCAACCTTTGGGGGACATAAGGACATGGACGGAACGATACTCGTCGCCGACGACGACCGCACCATCCGCACGGTGCTGACGCAGGCCCTGACGCGGGCGGGCTGCAAGGTCCACGCGACATCCAGCCTGATGACCCTCATGCGGTGGGTGGGGGAAGGGAAGGGCGACCTGGTGATATCAGACGTCGTCATGCCCGACGGGAACGGGCTGGAAACGCTCCCGCAGATATCCTCCGCCAGGCCAGGCTTGCCGGTCATCGTCATATCGGCGCAGAACACGATCATGACGGCGATCCAGGCCGCCGAGAAGGACGCCTACGACTACCTGCCCAAGCCGTTCGACCTTCCCGACCTGATGAAGCGCGCCGCCCGGGCGCTCGGCGAACGCCGTCGCGTCCAGTCCTCCACGACCGACGAGGCGGAGGCGCGGTCCGACGACGTCGACGACCTGCCCCTGGTCGGGCGCACGCCCCGCATGCAGACGCTCTACAGGCTGGTGGCGCGGGTGATGAACACCGACCTGCCCGTCATCGTCACGGGCGAGAGCGGGACGGGGAAGTCCCTCGTCACCCGCGCGATCCACGACTTCAGCGACCGCCGCACGATGCCCTTCGTCATCGCCACCGCCGCGGATCTGTCCGGCTACGACGGGGCGGCGGACCTGATCGCGCGGGCCAAGGGCGGGTCGATCCTGTTCGACGAGGTCGGCGACATGGACCCGGACGCGCAGGCGCGCGTCGTGCGCGTCCTGGATCAGGCGGGCACCGACGGACCGCGCATCATGGCGACCTCGCAGCGCGACCTGTCGCGCGAGGTCGGGCCCGATGGCACGTTCCGCACCGACCTCTATTATCGCCTCGCGGGCACCACGCTCGACGTCGCCGCCCTGCGCGAACGGGTCGACGACATTCCGCTCCTGGCCGCGCACTTCCTGGCACGGGCCGAACGCGACGGGGGCGCGCTGCGGCGCTTCGCCGACGATGCGATGGTCGCCATGCGCGCCTATCCCTGGCCCGGCAACGTCCGGCAGCTGGAGCACGCGACGCGCCGCCTGGTCGCGACGTCCTCCGCCGACGAGATCACGCGCGCGGAGGTCGAGGGCGTGCTGGGCGAGATGCCCAGCGTCGGGGCCGGCACGCAGGACGTGTCCGGCGACCTGTCCGCGGCGGTCGCGCGGCACCTGCAGCGCTACTTCGACCTGCAGAACGGGCTCCTGCCGCCCCCCGGCCTGTACCAGCGCGTCCTGCGCGAGATGGAGCTTCCGCTGATAGAGATCGCGCTCGACGCGACCGGTGGGAACCAGGCGAGATGCGCCGACATGCTGGGCATCAATCGGAACACGCTGCGAAAGAAGATCACCGACCTCGATATTCCCGTGACAAGGCGGCGCAAGTTGATGTAGGCACGCAACAGCGTTGCGGATCGGGCACAACCCCGGCGGGTTCGACGCACAGGCATTGGCTACAGACATGGGGTCCGCGTGCAGGCGCCCGACACTCCGTCGCGATTCGGCCCGCTCCGGGCCACCCTGCCGTTTCGTCGCGGCCTGACGCCGCCGTGGCTGGCCTGGGTCCTGGTCGCGGCCGGGCCGGCGCTCGTGGTCCTTACCGTGGCGGTGCTGGGCCTGCGGGGGCCGAACGCGGATCAGAACGTCCTGCGTGCCGTCCTGCTGCTCGACCTCGTCTACATCCTCGTGATCGCGGCGTTCATCGTCCGCCGCCTCGCGGGCCTTCTCGCCGCGCGCCGGGCCCGGTCCGCGGGGTCCGAACTGCACCTTCGTCTGACCGGTATCTTCGCCGGCATCGCGCTGGTCCCCACCATCCTCGTGGCCGTCTTCGCCACCGTCACCATCAACATCGGGTTGGAGGGGTGGTTCAGCGACCGCGTCCGAAGCGCGCTGGGCAACTCCGTGTCCGCCGCGCAGGCCTATGCGCAGGAGCATCGCGACGATCTGCAGGAGGATGCGCGCGCCCTGGCCGGATACCTCGACACCGCGCGGCGCGCGAACGTCGCCATGACGGACGGCGAACTGCGCCAGGTCCTGTCGCAGGGCCAGGAGCTGGTGCAGCGGGGCCTGTCGGAAGCGTTCGTGATCGACGGACGGGCCGACATCCGCGCGCGGGGCGACAAGTCCTATCTGTTCGACTTCGAGCGACCCACGGCGGATCAGTTGGACCGGGCTCGCGCCTTCGACGTCGTCCTGGTCGAGGATCAGGCCCTCAACGAGTTCCGCGCCCTCATCCGGCTCGTGGCCTATCCCGATCGGTATCTCTACGTGACGCGGCCGGTGGACGGGGGGCTGCTAGACCTTCTGGACGAGACCACGGCCACCGCCCAGCTCTACCAGCAACTCGAATCCGACCGCGGCCGCCTCCTGTTCGAGTTCGGGCTCCTGTACCTCGCCTTCGCGCTCATCCTGATCCTCGCGGCCACCTGGGTCGGCCTGATCGTGTCGGAACGCCTGTCGCGTCCCATGGGGGCGCTGGCGGGCGCGGCGCAACGGGTGGGGCAGGGCGACCTCGACGTGCGGGTGTCCGACGACGGCGGCCAGGACGAGATCGCGATGCTGGGGCGGATCTTCAACCAGATGACCCGCCAGCTGAAGGGTCAGCGCGACGCCCTGGTTGAGACGAACCTTCAGACCGAACGTCGCCGACGCCTGTTCGACAGCGTCCTGTCCTCGGTCACGGCGGGCGTCATCGGCCTGGACGCGGACGGAAAGGTGGACTTCGTCAACCGCTCCGCCCAGCGACTCCTGCGGATAGAGGGGGCGCCCTATGGCCGGGACTTGGCCGACGTGGTGCCCGAATGGTCCGACCTGTTCGACCGCCTGCGTGGGGGCGGCGGCCCTTCCGTGCAGGAGGAGACGCGCCTCCTGCGCGGCGGCACCCAGGAAACGCTTCTCGTGCGGATCGCCACGCGCCTGGGCCAGGACGGCGCGCCCGAAGGCTACGTCGTCGCGTTCGACGACGTGTCCGAACTGGTCAGCGCGCAACGCATGGCCGCCTGGGCCGACGTGGCCCGACGCATCGCGCACGAGATCAAGAACCCCCTGACCCCGATCCAGTTGTCCGCCGAACGCGTCAAGCGCCGCTTCGGTCGCGAACTGGGGGAGGACTCGGCCGCCAAGCTGGCCGAGCTGACCGACGTGATCGTCCGCCAGACGGGCGACCTGCGCCGCATCGTGGACGAGTTCAGCCGCTTCGCTCGGATGCCCGCACCCGAACGCCACAAGGGCGACTTGGCCAAGTTGCTGCGCGAGACGTGCACGTTGCAGGCCGCGGCGCTCGACCCGGTCGAGCTGCGGGTCGACATCCCCGACGATCCCGTCCGGGCGGAGTTCGACCACACCCAGATCGGACAGGCCTTCACCAACCTCATCAAGAACGCGGGCGAGGCGATCGAGGGCCGTGGCGACGGCGACCATCCCAAGGTCGTCGATGTGTCGCTGCGGGTGGAGGACGGCTTCGCGGTGGTGCGCATCGCCGACACGGGGACCGGTCTGCCGGAGGACCGCGCCCGCCTGTTCGAGCCCTATGTCACGACGCGCGACAAGGGGACGGGCCTGGGCCTGCCCATCGTGAAGAAGATCGTGGAGGAGCACGGGGGCACCCTTTCCCTCGACGACGCGGAACCGGACGAAACGGGAAACAAGGGCGCAAGGGCGACGATAAGCCTGCCCATACAGGAGGACAGAGCATGACGGACATCCTGATCACGGACGACGAGTACGACATCCGCAGCCTGGTGGCGGACATATTGGAGGACGAGGGCTTCCGCACCCGCACCGCCGGAACGGCGCAGGACTGCATGGCTGCCGTGGCCGCCGGCCTGCCGGGATTGATGATCCTGGACATCTGGCTGAAGGATTCCGACATGGACGGAATCGACATCCTCAAGAAGATGCGACGCGAGCATCCGGAGGTGCCGGTCATCATCATATCCGGCCACGGCAACATCGAGATCGCCGTCGCCGCCATCAAGCAGGGCGCCTACGACTACATCGAGAAGCCGTTCAACATCGACCAGTTGATGGTCGTCGTCCGCCGCGCGATGGAGACGTCGAAGCTGCGGCGCGAGAACGTGGCCCTGCGCCAGAAGGACGTTGCCCCCACGGAGATGGTCGGCGCGTCGCCCGCCCATCGCGCGCTGCTGTCCCAGCTGTCGAAGGTCACCACCTCCAACGGACGCGTCATGCTGACGGGTCCGGCCGGGTCGGGCAAGGAGCTCGCGGCCCGCTACGTCCACGCGAACTCAGACCGCGCGTCGGGACCGTTCGTCACCGTGTCCTCCGCTTCCGTCGAGCCGGAGCGGATGGAGGAGGTCCTGTTCGGCCGCGACGGTCCGGAGCGGGGGGTCGAGCCCGGCCTCCTGGAACAGGCGAACGGGGGCGTGATCTATTTCGACGAGGTGGCGGACATGCCGCTGGCCACGCAGGGCAAGATCCTGCGCGTCCTGGTCGAGCAGGCGTTCCAGCGGGTCGGCGGCACGGACAAGGTCAGCGTCGACCTCCGCGTCGTGTCGTCCACGAACCGCGACCTGCAGACCGAGATCCGCGAGGGTCGCTTCCGCGAGGAGCTGTACCACCGCCTCAACGTCGTGCCGATCCGCGTCCCCAGCCTGGAGGATCGGCGCGAGGACATCCCGACCTTGGCGGAGCATTTCGTCGGCATCCTGAACCAGACCCAGGGCCTGCCCCTGCGCGAACTGACGGAGGACACGAAGGCCCTGCTGCAGACGATGCACTGGCCCGGCAACGTCCGGCAGCTGCGCAACGTGATCGAGCGGGTGCTGATCCTGGGCGACGGGGCCGGCCCGGTGGAGCCGTCCGAGCTGCCCGGCCCGACGGAGGGCGGCGGCGAGGAGGCCGACGTGTCGCTGTCCGGCAGCCTGGCCAGCCTGCCCCTGCGCGAAGCGCGCGAGCTGTTCGAGCGGCAGTACCTGATGACCCAGATCAACCGCTTCGGCGGCAACATCAGCCGCACCGCCAGCTTCGTGGGCATGGAACGCAGCGCGCTGCACCGCAAGCTCAAGTCCCTGGGCGTCGTGACCGCGGCGCGGGGCGGCGGCGCCCGCGTGGCCCGCGTGGACGAGACGGTCTAGGTCGGAACGCGGAACCGTCCATCGGCGTCCCCGGGGCTTGACCCCGGGACCGCCCGCCGCAGGCTTGCATCCATGACGCCGACCGCCCGCGCCGCCCTCGAAGCCGAATGGCTCGCCCTGACCCGGCATACGCTGCCCGGCCTTGCCGCCGGGCGGCGATGGCCCGTGCGGTTCGACCACTGCTTCCAGCGCATCCTGCTGGACAACGCCGTCGGCGGCCGGTGGTACGACGCGATACCGAAGCGCCCGGCCTATCGGCACGCGCCCGACGACGTGCTGGAGCGGGCCGTCGCACTCGGCCGTCGGGTCGCGGCGGGTGATGCGGACCTGTCAGCCCTGAACGGCCGATCGCTGGACTGGCGCGGCAAGCGCGGCCCCGTCCGGGCCGCGGGCTAGGCGATCGCACCTCGCCGGCGCGAAATCCGCCGCGCTTGATCCCGCACCCACCCCATGCCACCCAAACCGGGACGACCGACACACGGGAACGCGGACCCATGCGCACCGGCCTTTATCCCGGCACCTTCGATCCGATCACGAAGGGCCATTCCGACATCATCAAGCGGGCCTGCACCCTCGTCGATCGCCTGGTGATCGGGGTGGCGATCAACCGCGACAAGGGTCCGCTCTTCGACCTGTCCGAACGGCTGGCCATGGTCGAGGAGGAGGCGACCCTCTGGTCCGAACGGACGGGGTGCGAGATCGTGGCCCACCCGTTCGAGAACCTCCTGATCGACTGCGCCCGGGAAGTCGGGGCCCAGGTCATCGTGCGCGGCCTGCGCGCCGTCGCGGACTTCGAGTACGAGTACCAGATGGTCGGCATGAACCGCGTCCTCGACGACAGCATCGAAACGGTGTTCCTCATGGCCGAGGCTGAGCACCAAGCCATCGCGTCCAAGCTGGTAAAGGAGATCGCGCGCCTGGGCGGCGACGTCTCCGCCTTCGTCAGCCCATCGGTCAACGCGGCGCTTCGGGCCCGGCTCGGCTGACGCCGCCCCTTCCCCCCGACGCCCCGCCATGGGATAGCGCGGCGCCAACCGGTCCCCAGCGCAGGAGTCGCCCCATGGAGATTCGCGAGGCACTGACCTTCGACGACGTGCTGCTGGTTCCTGCTGAAAGCGCCGTCCTGCCTGGCACGGCGGACACGCGCACGCGGGTGACCCGGTCCATCGCCCTCAACATCCCGCTCCTGTCCTCGGCCATGGACACCGTCACCGAATCCCGCATGGCCATCGCCATGGCGCAGGCCGGGGGCATGGGCGTGGTGCACCGCAACCTCGACGTCGATGGCCAGGCGCGGGAGGTGCGCCGCGTCAAGCGCTTCGAAAGCGGGGTCGTCTACAACCCCGTGACCCTGACCGCCGATCAGACGCTGGCCGACGCGAAGGCCCTCCAGGACCGCTACCGCGTGACCGGCTTTCCGGTGATCGATCCGGACCGGCGCGTCGTGGGCATCGTGACCAACCGGGACATGCGCTTCGCCACCGACGACGCCACCCCGGTGCATGCGATGATGACCACCGACGATCTGGCGATCCTGCGCGAGCCCGTGGACACGGCGGAGGCCCGGTCGCTCATGCATGCGCGCCGCATCGAGAAGCTCCTGATCGTCAACGCCGGTGGCAAGCTGACTGGCCTCCTGACGATCAAGGACCTGGAACAGGCGGTCCTGAACCCCCATGCCTGCAAGGACGGCCTCGGTCGCCTGCGCGTCGCCGCCGCCACCACGGTCGGCGATGCGGGGTTCGAGCGGTCCGAGGCCCTGATCGACGCGGGCTGCGACCTCATCGTGATCGACACGGCGCATGGCCATTCCGACGGCGTGGGCCGCGCGGTGGAACGGGTGAAGCGCCTGTCCAACGACGTGCAGGTCGTGGCCGGCAACGTGGCCACCGCCGAAGGCACCCGCGCGCTGATCGGGGCGGGCGCGGACGCGGTCAAGGTCGGCATCGGCCCGGGCTCCATCTGCACGACGCGCATCGTCGCGGGCGTGGGCGTGCCGCAGCTGACGGCGATCATGGACAGCGCGGGCGCCGCGGGCGACGTGCCGGTGATCGCCGACGGCGGGATCAAGTTCTCCGGCGACTTCGCCAAGGCCATCGCCGCGGGCGCGTCCTGCGCGATGGTAGGCTCCATGATCGCGGGCACGGACGAGAGCCCGGGCGAGGTGATCCTCTACCAGGGCCGGTCGTTCAAGTCCTATCGCGGCATGGGTTCGATGGGCGCCATGGCGCGGGGATCGGCCGACCGCTACTTCCAGAAGGACGCGGCCACGGACAAGCTCGTGCCCGAGGGCATAGAGGGGCAGGTCCCCTACAAGGGGTCCGCGGGCGCGGTCGTCCACCAGCTCGTCGGCGGGCTGCGGGCGGCGATGGGCTATACCGGCTGCGCCACCGTGGACGAGATGCGCACCCGTTGCCGGTTCGTGCGCATCAGCGGGGCGGGGCTGAAGGAATCCCACGTCCACGACGTGCAGATCACGCGGGAATCGCCCAACTACCGCGGCGCGTGACCCATTGCCTTTGCCGAGCCGTAAGGGAATCCTACCCTCATCGGCGGTGACGCATGGGGGAACACGGGTATGGCGGCAGCATCGGGGGAACGGCAGGGCACGCGCCTGTCGGACAGGCCGGAATACAAGGACAAGCAGAAACCGCTGACCCGCCCGCCGGAGGCGACGGTCTTCGACGCGGTCTCGGCGATGACGGACAAGAACTACGGCTGCGTGATCGTCACGGACAGCGACGACAAGGTGATCGGCGTCGTGACCGAGCGCGACATCATGAACAAGCTGGTCGGCCGCGGCATGGACGCGAAGACCACGAAGCTGTCGGACATCATGACCGCCGACCCCCGCGTCGCGCGGGAGGACGACGACATGCTCGACTGGCTGCGGATGATGTCGAACGAGCGCTTCCGCCGCTTGCCTGTCGTGGACGGGCAGGGCCGGATCAAGGCGGTGTTCACCCAGGGCGACTTCGTCAGCTACACCTGGCCCGACCTGATCGGCCAGATGCGCAGCCTCGTGCGCGCGCAGGTCGGCTCGAACTTCCACTACCTGCTGATCGGGGGCGCGATCCTGGTCTACGTCCTGGCGATGGTGGTGGTCCTGTCGGTCGTCTGACCGGGGGGAGGGGGTCGTGACCCCCGCCGCCCGCGTCCAGGCCGCCATCGAGATCTTGGGCCCCGTCCTGCGCGGCGAGGCGGCGGAACGTGCGCTGACCCGGTGGGCGCGGGCCTCGCGCTTCGCGGGCTCGGGCGACCGCGCCGCCGTGCGCGACCACGTCTTCGACGCCCTGCGCCGGCTGCGCTCCGCCGCCTGGGCGGGGGGCCTGGGCGACGCGGACCCGGTCGCGATGGAGGCGCGCGCGGTGATGCGCGGCCTGCTCGTGGGGCAGGGGGCCGACGCGGACGCCCTGTTCGACGGGTCGCGTCACGGCCCCGCGCGCTGGGACGGACCGGACACTCCGGCCGCGGCGCCGCCCCGCGCGGTCCGACTGGACGTCCCCGACTGGACCCTACGGCTGTTCGACGCGGCCCTGGGCCCCCGAGCGGACGCCGTCTGCCTCGCGCTGCGGGACCGCGCGCCCGTCCACCTGCGCGCAAACGCCGCGCGCACGGACCGGGACGGGGTCGTCGCCGCCCTGCGGGACGATGGCTACGACGCGCATCCCCACCCCGCGGCATCGACGGCGGTGGAGGTGCGCGGCGCCCCCCGTGGCCTGCAGGCCCACGCCCTGTTCCGGGACGGCCTGTTCGAATTCCAGGACGCGGGCTCGCAGGCCCTGGTCGAAGCCCTCCCCCTGGTCGACGGGATGCGGGTGCTGGACCTTTGCGCCGGGGGAGGGGGCAAGGCCTTGGCCATGGCGGCGCGCTCGGACCTGCACGTGACCGCCCACGACGCGGACCCCGCGCGGATGCGCGACCTGCCCGAACGCGCCCGCCGCGCCCGTGCCCCGATCGCCGTGGAACTGGATCCGCGCGGGCCCTTCGACCTGGTCGTCTGCGACGTGCCATGCTCCGGCTCCGGGTCGTGGCGCCGCGCGCCGGAGGCCAAGTGGCGCCTGACGCCCGATGCGTTGGACGCCCTGATGGCGACGCAGGCGGCGATCCTGGACCGCGCCGACGCCCTCGCCGGTCCGCGGGGCGCGATCGCCTATATGACATGCTCGCTCTTCACCGCCGAGAACGGGGTCGCCGCCGGGGCCGTGGGGCGGCTCGGACGCCGGGCGACCGGCGCCGTCACCCTGACGCCGCTGGATGGCACCGACGGCTTCCACATGACGCAGCTGGGGCCGCGCACGGACGCTTGACCCCGGCGCGGCGACGCCATCATCGTTAATCATCGGTTAAGACCACGCCGCCTATCACCGCGCGAGGCGATCGGATCCGGGGGAGAGAGAGGACATGGCGGACACGGGTTGGAGTGGTGCGGCCGCGGACATGCCCGCGGGGACCGGGCGCTGGCTGCCCCGCGCGGTGACCTTGGCGGCGGCCGCGCTTCTCGCCGGCGCCGCGGCGGTGGCGTTCGCCCAGCCCGCGCTTCGCCTGACGCTGGCGGCCGTGGCGGCCTGCCTCGCCGTCGTGGCGCTTCTCACCCTCATGGCCGTGCGGCTCGCCTCCTGGCGCGAAAGGCGGAACCGCGCGCGCGCCATGCGTCTGCTCGAGGACGACGCCGCGCCCGCGTTCTGCCTGGATCGGACCGGCGCGATCACGGCCCGCAACCGTGCCGCCCGCGACCGCTTCGGCCCCCGCGGCGGCGACGACCTGACCCGCGTGCTGGAACCGATCCTCGCCAATCCCCGCCAGTTGGCCGTCCGATTGCGCCGCAAGCTGGAGGCGGGGGGTACGGCGGTGGAGGACGTGCGCACGCGGCGCGGCCATGTCCGCCTGTCGGCCCATCGCATTCCGGGCGGACAGATCTGGCGGCTGGAGGATCTGCTCGACGGCACCAGCCTGGGGAACCCGGCGACCCCGATGCTGTCCGTCGCCCCCGACGGCGCGATCCTCCACGTCAACGACAGCCTGCGCACGCTGCTGGGGCGTCCGGTCAACGAGTTGTCCGACCTGTTCGACGTGGACCGGCCGGACCACGACGGCGTGTACCGGCTGAACGCGGCGAAGGGTCCGCGTTCCGTGCGCCTGGGCATCGTCCCCACAGCGGACGGTCGGCGCGAGGTGTCGGTCCTGCCCCTGTCGGCTGACGGCGGGGCGGGCGACGCGCCCCCATCCGTGGCGACCCTGCCCATCGCCGTCCTGAAGATCGACGCGGACGGGCTGGTCTCGCCCCTCAACGCCCCGGCCGCGCGCCTGCTGCCGGAGGCCCGCAACGGCGACAAGCCCCTCGCCGCCTTGGTCGAAAGCCTCGGGCGGTCCGTGGGCGCCTGGGTCCAGGAAGCGCGGGAGGGCCGCGGTCTCGGCCGGCCGGAGGTGGTGCGCGTCACCGGCGCGGGCGAGACGTACCTGCAGGTCACGCTGGGCCGCCCGTCCGAAGGTAACGACGGCACGCTGGTCGCCGTGATGAACGACGCCACGGAATACAAGTCGATCGAGGCGCAGTTCGTGCAGTCCCAGAAGATGCAGGCCATCGGCCAGCTGGCGGGCGGCGTGGCGCACGACTTCAACAACCTCCTGCAAGCCATATCGGGGCATTGCGAACTGGTCATGCAACGCCAGCCCCAGGACGATCCGGACTACGCGGACCTCAAGCAGATCCAGCAGAACGCCGCCCGCGGCGCCGACCTCGTCGAACGCCTGCTGGCCTTCTCGCGCAAGCAGAACCTGAACATGCAGCAGCTCGACCTGCGCGAAACCCTGGGCGACATGACCCACCTGCTGAACCGCCTGGTGGGCGAGCGCGTTCGCCTCGTGGTCGATCACGACCCCGCGCTGATCCCCATCCGCGGCGACCGGCGGCAGTTGGAGCAGGTGCTGATGAACCTGGTCGTCAACGCCCGCGACGCGATGCCCGGCGGCGGCGAGGTGCGCATCGAGACGCGCTGCACCTACCTCGCGGAGGAGATGGTCCGAGACCGCGCCACCGTGCCCCCGGGCCAGTACGTCCGGATCCGCGTCAGCGACCAGGGCACCGGCATCCCCCGCGACAAGATCGCCCGCATCTTCGAGCCGTTCTTCACCACCAAGCGGCCGGGGGAGGGGACGGGCCTGGGGCTGTCCATGGCCTACGGGATCGTCAAGCAGTCGGGCGGGTTCATCTTCGCCGACAGCTCCGACGAAGGCGCGGTCTTCACCCTCTACTTCCCCGCTGGCACCGACATGATGCCGCTGGTCTCGGCGCACCCGCCGGCGGCCGGGTCGCGTTCCGAAGCGCCCCCGGCGGACGTCTCGGCGGAGCCCGCGCAGATCGCCCTGCCACATCCGCCGGCGGCCGGCTCCGGCGGGAACAAGGGGACCATCCTGCTGGTGGAGGACGAGGATCCGGTCCGCGCCTTCGCCTCCCGCGCGCTGACGCTGAAGGGCTACGACGTGATCGAGGCCCCGTCGGCCGAGGACGCGTTGGAGATCCTGTCCGATCCCGACCTGCACGTGGACCTGTTCGTCACCGACGTGATGATGCCCGGGATGGACGGACCCACCTGGGTGCGGCAGGCGCTGGTGGACCGTCCGCACATCACCACGATCTTCGTGTCGGGCTATACGCAGGACACGATGTCCGAAACGAACGTGCCCATCCCCAACTCCGTGTTCCTGCCCAAGCCCTTCTCGCTGCGCGACCTCACCGCCCGGGTCCAGGACGCTCTGGACTAGGCGGGACGGGATCGCAGGACTCGACCCGGTGGTCTCCCTTCGCCGCGCCCGGGACGGTGCGCGGGATCGCACCGATCGGCGCTGGAAAACCCCCACTGTTTCCCCGGCGTCGCCTTGCCAATGTTCCGCTTTTGTACCATATGGAACGGACAAGGAACGAAGCTGGGAAAACCCCGATTGCCGCGCCCGCGGCATGATGCGAAGAGGGACGGGAAACATGGCAACGGCGAACCTACTCGACATGAGCGAACGACGCAGCGCGGACAAGCAGAAGGCCCTGGACTCGGCCCTGGCGCAGATCGAACGCCAGTTCGGCAAGGGCTCCATCATGAAGCTGGGCAAGGACAACCCTGTCCAGGACATCGAGGCGACGTCGACCGGTTCGCTGGGCCTCGACATCGCGCTGGGCATCGGCGGCCTCCCCAAGGGGCGCATCATCGAGATCTACGGCCCCGAATCCTCGGGCAAGACCACCTTGACGCTCCACGCCATCGCGGAGGAGCAGAAGAAGGGCGGCGTCTGCGCCTTCGTGGATGCCGAGCATGCGCTCGACCCGCAATACGCCCGCAAGCTGGGTGTCGATCTCGACGAGCTGCTGATCTCGCAGCCCGACACGGGCGAGCAGGCGCTCGAGATCGTCGACACGCTGGTCCGGTCGGGTGCCGTCAGCATGGTCGTGGTCGACAGCGTCGCGGCGCTGACGCCCAAGTCCGAGCTTGAAGGCGACATGGGCGACAGCTCCGTGGGCGTCCATGCCCGCCTGATGAGCCAGGCGATGCGCAAGCTGACGGGTTCGATCAACCGCTCGAAGTGCATGGTCGTGTTTATCAACCAGATCCGCATGAAGATCGGCGTCATGTTCGGCTCGCCCGAAACGACGACGGGCGGCAACGCGCTGAAGTTCTACGCCTCCGTCCGCCTGGACATCCGCCGCATCGGCGCGATCAAGGACCGCGACGAGGTGGTGGGCAACGCGACGCGCGTGAAGGTCGTCAAGAACAAGGTCGCCCCGCCGTTCAAGCAGGTCGAGTTCGACATCATGTACGGCGAAGGCATCTCCAAGATGGGCGAGTTGCTGGACCTGGGCGTGAAGGCCGGCGTGGTCGAGAAGTCGGGCGCCTGGTTCTCCTATGGCGACGAGCGGATCGGCCAGGGGCGCGAGAACTCCAAGCAGTTCCTTCGCGACAACCCCACCATCGCCGAGGAGGTGGAGGACAAGATCCGCGCCGCCCACGGCCTGGACTTTCAGATGACCAGGACGGACAAGGACGAGATCCTGGACGAGTGATCGCTCCGACATCCCGGTGACGAAGGGCCGCCCGACGGGGCGGCCCTTTCGCGTCGTGCCCGGGGGGGTCGTGCCCGGGTAACGGGATTCGCGGTGGCTACACCGAACGCGTCGCATGGCAATCCCGTGTTTCCGCACGATCCGAGGACCGCCCCGGTATGCCGCCGCGTATGCACGGGGGGTGTACGGGGGGTGTACGGGGGGTGCACGCCCGTTTTGGCCATGTGGACACCCCGTGCGCGCATCGCTAGGTGACCCACCGGACAGCCTTCGGAGACGCGCAATGGCCAGCCTGAACGACATCCGCAGCACCTTCACGGGCTACTTCGCGCGCCAGGGCCATGCCGTCGTCGACAGCTCCCCCCTGGTCCCGCGCAACGACCCTACGATGATGTTCACGAACTCCGGAATGGTGCAGTTCAAGAACGTCTTCACGGGCGTCGAGACGCGCCCCTACGACCGCGCGACCACGTCCCAGAAATGCGTCCGCGCGGGTGGCAAGCACAACGACCTCGACAACGTCGGCTACACCGCGCGCCACCATACCTTCTTCGAAATGTTGGGGAATTTCTCGTTCGGCGACTATTTCAAGGACGACGCCATCGCCTTCGCGTGGGAACTGATCACACGCGATTTCGGCATCGACCCGTCCCGGTTGCTGGCCACCGTCTATCACACCGACGACGAGGCGGCGGCGATCTGGAAGAAGGTCGCTGGCTTCCCGGACGACCGCATCATCCGCATCCCCACCGACGACAACTTCTGGCGCATGGGCCCCACCGGCCCCTGCGGTCCGTGCACCGAAATCTTCTACGACCACGGCGACCACATCCCCGGCGGCCCCCCCGGCAGCCCCGACGAGGACGGCGATCGGTTCATCGAGATCTGGAACCTCGTCTTCATGCAGTACGAACAGCATGCCGACGGCACCCGCCAAGACCTTGAAAAGCAAAGCATCGACACCGGGATGGGTCTGGAACGAATCGGCGCGCTCCTGCAGGGCAAGCACGACAACTACGACACCGACCTGATGCGCGCGCTGATCCTGGCCTCCGCCGAAGCGACCGGCACGGACCCGGACGGCCCAGCGAAGATGCACCACCGCGTCATCGCCGACCACTTGCGGTCCACGTCCTTCTTGATCGCCGACGGCGTTCTGCCCTCTAACGAAGGGCGCGGCTACGTCCTGCGCCGCATCATCCGCCGCGCCGTCCGCCACGCGCACCAGGCCGGCGCCCGCGACGCGCTGCTCGCGAAGCTGGTTCCCGCACTCGTGCGGCAGATGGGCAACGCTTACCCGGAATTGTCCCGCGCCCAGCCGATGGTTACCGAAACCCTAAGGGGCGAGGAAGACCGGTTCCGCAAGACCTTGGAACGCGGCCTGCGATTGCTCGACGACGAACTTGGCAACCTGCCCGACGGTGCCCCGCTGCCGGGCGATGCCGCCTTCAAGCTTTACGATACGCACGGCTTCCCCCTGGACCTGACCCAGGACGCCCTGCGCGAACGGGGCCGCGCGGTAGACGTCGAGGGGTTCGACGCCGCGATGGAGGAACAGCGCACCCGCGCCCGGGCCGCCTGGGCCGGATCGGGCGAGACGGCGGATGCCGCCATCTGGTTCGATCTTGCGCAGGAGAACGGACCGACGGAGTTCCTGGGCTACGACACCGAAACGCTCGAAGGGCAAGTGCTCGCGCTCGTCCGCGACGGCGCACGCATCGACCGCGCCGCGGCGGGCGACACGGTCGCCATCGTGGTCAACCAGACCCCGTTCTACGCCGAAGCGGGCGGCCAGGTCGGCGACACCGGCACCATTCGCACGTCCACGGGAACGGCCCGCGTGACGGACACGCGGCGGTCCGCCGGCGTGGTCATGCATCTGGCGGAGGTCGTCGATGGCGCGTTGCAGCCCGGGCAATCCGCCGACCTGGAGGTCGATCACGACCGTCGGTCCCGGATCCGCGCGAACCACAGCGCCACCCACCTGCTGAACGAAGCCCTCCGCAACGCCCTGGGGGATCACGTGGCCCAGCGCGGATCGCTCAACGCCCCCGACCGCCTGCGCTTCGACTTCAGCCACGAGGGCGCGCTCAGCGCCGATCAGCTCGCTACGGTGGAGGCGGAGGTCAACGCCCTGATCCGCCAGAACGACTCCGTCACCACCCGCATCATGTCCCCCGACGAGGCGCGCGCCCTCGGCGCCCAGGCGCTGTTCGGCGAGAAGTACGGCGACGAGGTCCGCGTCGTGTCCATGGGCAAGCGCGACGGGTCCGGCAAGGGGACGGATGCACGGACCTACAGCCTGGAATTGTGCGGCGGCACCCATGTCGGACAGCTGGGCCAGATCGGCACCTTCGTCACGTTGGGCGACAGCGCCATCAGCGCGGGCGTGCGCCGGGTCGAAGGATTGACCGGGCAGGCCGCTCACGACTACCTCCGCGCGCAGGACCACCGGATGGCAGCGTTGTCCAACCTGTTCAAGACCGGCCCGGACGAGGTCGCGGACCGGGTGCGGGGCCTCTTGGACGAACGCAGGAGATTGCAGGCCGAGATCGCGCAACTCAAGCGTGACGCCGCCATGGCCTCGGGTGGGGACGCGCAGGATATCAATGGAATGCAGGCCGTACTTCAGACAGTCGCGGGGGTGTCCGGCAAGGAGCTGGGGCCCATGATCGATGCGATGAAGGACCGGTTGGGCTCCGGCGTCGTGGCCTTGATCGCCGATACGGGGGCCAAGCCCGCGGTCGCGGTGGGCGTCACGTCCGATCTGACCGACCGCCTGTCTGCGGTGGACCTGGTGAAGGCCGCGGTGGACGCCCTGGGGGGACGCGGCGGCGGCGGCCGACCCGAGATGGCGCAGGGCGGCGGTGCCGACGCATCGAAGGCCGGGGAGGCGCTGGATGCCGTCCGCGCGCTGATCGCCGCCGCCTGAACGGGTTGCCCGCGTCCCCGCGCGGGCTTACCTCACGCCCGATCGCCCGGAGGACCCCATGCGCGCCGAAGCCCAATCCAACGTCGAGAAGATCGCGAAGTCGGTCGATCTGCTCAAGCAGCGCCTGGACTGGGAAACGGCGCCCCACCGCATGGAAGAGTTCGACGCCATGATCGAGGATCCCACGCTGTGGGACGATCCCGCCCGGGCGCAGAAGCTGATGCGCGACCGGCAGGCGTTGCTGGACAGCGTGGAGGCGGTGCGCAAGCTGGAGGGCGAGACGTCGGAAAGCGTCGAGCTGATCGCCATGGGCGAGGTCGAGGGCGACGACGACATCGTCACGGAGGCCGAGGCCACCCTGTCCCGTCTCGTGAGCGTCGCCGCCGAGCGCGAGCTGGAAGCCCTCCTCGACGGGGAGGCGGACGGCAACGACACCTTCCTCGAGATCAACGCGGGCGCCGGCGGCACGGAGGCCTGCGATTGGGCGCAGATGCTGCAGCGCATGTACGTCCGCTGGGCCGGCAAGCGCGGCTTCGATGTCGAACTCCAGTCGGAGGAGTCGGGGACGGAGGCCGGGATTAAGTCCGTCAGCTACAAGATCAGCGGCCTAAACGCCTATGGGTGGCTCAAGTCCGAATCCGGCGTTCACCGGCTGGTGCGCATCTCACCCTTCGGGAAGGGCACGCGCGAGACGTCCTTCGCCTCCGTCTGGGTCTATCCGGTCGTGGACGACGACATCGACATCGACGTGAACCCGTCCGACATCCGCATCGACACGTACCGGTCGTCGGGCGCCGGCGGCCAGCACGTAAACACGACCGACTCCGCCGTGCGGATCACGCATGTCCCCACCGGCATCGTCGTGACCTCGTCCGAGAAATCGCAGCACCAGAACCGCGACATTGCCATGAAGGCGCTGAAGTCCCGACTGTACCAGATGGAGCTCGACCGCAGGAACGCCGCGATCACCGAGGCCCACGAGAACAAGGGCGATGCTGGATGGGGCAACCAGATCCGCAGCTACGTGCTGCAACCCTATCAGATGGTGAAGGACCTCCGCACGGGGCACGAGACGTCGGACACCTCCGGCGTGCTAGACGGGGCGCTCGACGGGTTCATGGCGTCCGTGCTGGCCCAACAGGTCGCGGGCAAGAGCAGGGCGGACGCCGGCTGAGCGGGCGGGCGGGGGCGGGACACGGGTCCTGTCCCAGCCCGTGGCTGGCTCCGCTAGGTCGCGACCAATTCCCGAAAGGCCGCCGCCGCCGCTGCCGCGCCGTCGTTCGCCATCGCCTGATCCGATAATTCGGAGGCCGCCGCGGGATCGAACCCCTGCATGATCTCGCGAATCGCTTTCGCACCGCGTCCGGGGGTGAAGCGCCGGATGGGCAGCGCCCGTGCGACGCCGAGCCGTTCGAGTCGCGCGGCGTTGTCGGGTTGGTCCCCTCCGACGGGCAGGACGACCTGGGGTTTGCCCGCCCGCAATGCCTCAGCCGTGGTGCCGATGCCGCCGTGATGGACGATCGCGGCGGCGCGGGGAAACAGCGGCGCGTGGGGCAGGCGCGGCATCGTCAGCAGGTCCGGGCCCCTCGGCGCGTCGGCCGTTCCGTGAAGCAGGATGGCGCGCATCCCGCAGTCGCGCGCGGCCTGCGCGGTCGCGAACCAGAAGTCCGGCGGACCCAGCGCCTGCGCCACGCTGCCGAGCGTGAAGACCACCGGCGCGGGGCCGTCGTCCAACCAACGGACGACATCGTCCGACAGGGGGTCGTGCCGAGGCGAGGGTGGGAAACCGACGACCTTCAGGTCCGGCCACTCCCGGGGCGCCGGCGCGAAGGCCGCATCCCACAGGCCCAAACGGAACGGCACGACGCCGCCGTGGTCGATCGTAGGGGTGCCCGGCTGGGGCGGAAGACCCATGCCGCGCCGGATCCTGGTCAGATCACGACCGTGCCGCAACCGCAGGACGACGCGAACGGCCGCCATCGGGATGCGGTTCCAAGCCCGACCCAGGGGGCCGGGGTCCGTGACCGTCACCGGCAGGCGCGGGATCACGGGCGCGTCCGACGGGGCGAAGGTCACCATCGGCTGCAGCAGGACCGGGACATAGGGCAGCGAGGCCCGTTCCGCCGCAAGGGACGCACCCATTGCGAAGGTGGTCGCCGATACGGCGGAGGCCCCGTCGCACATCGCGATTAAAGCGTCCGTCATCGACGGCAACAGCGGCATCAACGCGCGCTGCATCAAACGGCCCGGGTCGCGCAGGACGCTCGCGGCGATCTCGTCGCGGGACATGCCCAGCCGGGCCGTCATCTCGGTCTCGGACGGACCGACGGGGATGGCATCGAAGCCCCAATCCCGCGCCACCGCGCAGTCGTCGGGGACCAGACCCAACCGCGGCTCGATCCCCGCCGCGTCCAGCGCGCGGGCCAGCGACAGGACGGGGAACAGGTCGCCGTGCGAGCCGATGGTGGACAGGACGATGGCGGGGCGGGTCATGGAGCGCGATCTAGGGCAATCCGACGAGGATCGAACCGGATGCCCCCGACGTCATTTTCGCATGCCCGATTCCGTGGCCAAACGGGGTGGGCAGCGCGTCCGGCGCTGCGCCGTCGGACGACGCCTTCGAGCGACCGCGTCAGTCCGCCTTCGACTCCGCTGCAGGAATGGCCTTCGACTTCGGACCGGACCCGATGGGATCGTCCTGCCGCTGGACCGCGCCTTCGAAATGCGCGCCTGACTCGATGGCGATGGTCTTGTGAATGATGTCGCCTTCGACCCTGGCGGTCGAGGTCAGGCGCACCTTCAGGCCCCGCACCCGCCCGATCACGCGGCCGTTCACCACGACGTCGTCTGCGACGACCTCGCCGCGCACGACGGATCCTTCCCCGACGGTCAGGAGATGGGCGTGGATGTTGCCTTCCACCTCCCCCTCGATCTGGAGATCGCCGGAGGTGCGCAGGTCGCCCTTGATCATCAGGTCCGCCGACAGCGTGGACGGACCGACCTTGGGCTTCATCGCTTGCGCGCCCGCCCCGAGGTCCAGACCGCCGGGTCGCTGCGGGGCGCCGCCCGCGGCGGGCTTGGCGGGATCGGCGGGCTGCGGCTTGTTGGCGTCGCCGCCCTGCTGGTTCAGCTTGGATTTAGAAAACATCGCGACCTGCGGTGATGAAGGTTCTCGGGTTCATTGCGGTCCCGTGACGCCGCACCTCGTAGTGGAGATGCACCCCCGTGGACCGTCCGGTGGTGCCCATACCACCGATGCGATCCCCGCGCGAGACCTTCTGCCCCACCTTCACGCGTATCGAGTTCAGATGCGCATAGCGGGTCTCGAAGCCGAACGGATGGCGGATCTTGACCAGCTTGCCGTAGCCGGACTGCCAGCCCGCGAACGCGATGGTGCCGTCCGCGGTCGCCAGGATCGGCGTGCCCGTGGACGCCGCGAAGTCCAATCCGTTGTGCATGCGTCCCCACCGCGGCCCGAAGCCGGACGTTTCCCGGTGGGGGGCGGTGACGGGATGGCCGAGCGGCAGGCTTTCGGCGACGATGCGGTGGAGGTCGACCTCCTCGAGCTTGTCCAGAAGCGAATTGGCGCGTTCGGTGTCCGGGTCTACCACGTTGGGATTGCCCCGGGTCGAGATGACGGGCTCCAACGGACCGCCCTGACCCTGATAGGACCGCCGGACCTGTTCCAAGATGGCGTCGGGATCGACGCCCGACCGTTCGAACACCTTCTCCAGGGGGGCGAGCGACGTCTCCACCGCTTCCTCCAGGCGGCGGAAGATGCGGTCGTTCCGTTCGGCGGCCAGTTCGGCCATGCGCTGCATGCGCGCGATCTCGGCGTCCGCGGCCTCGGCCACGCGCGCGGCGGCGTCGCGTTCGGCGGCGGTCTCGTCCAGCGCGCCCACGATGGCCGAAAGGGTCGTCTCGGCGTCCGCGCGGCGGGCCTCGGCCTGGGCTGCGGCCTCGGGCGCGTTCTCCAGCCGCGTCAGGGCGGTTCGCGTTTCCGCCCGGGCGGTGTCGCGTTCGGCGACGGTGCGTTGCAGGCTGCGCTGGATGACCTCGATCCCGGTTTCCAACTCGCGGCGGTTCTGCTCGGACTCGAGCAGGGCCTCCTGCATCTTCGAGACTTCGTCCAGCGCGACGTAGAACCGTTCCAGCGCCTGCTGCGTCTCGGCGGCTCGGGTGTCGCGTTCGACGGACAATGCGTTCAGGCGGTTCTCGTACGCCTCCTGCGCGCGGGCGACCTGGACGCGGGACGACCCGCTGCTGATCGCGTCGGTCAGGAAGAAGGCGGTCACAACCAGCGTCCACCCCACCGTGACCGCGCCCCCCACAAGGGCGGCGGCCTGCGTGACGGGACGCAACCGCACGAAGCGCGTCCCATCGTCCGATTTCAGATAGAGGCGTTGTTCCGGGAACGCCCGTTCGATCCACCCGGAGGGACCACCGGTCCGGCGTCGTGTCACGTCACCATCTCCCTTCACGTCTGCCCGATGCGGCGCTCGTTGGCGCCGCAATCCTACTGTCGGGCCCCGCGGGCGGGGCCGCGTAGGTTTGGGGAAGCCTTAAGGAAAGGGGAGCCGATGATCAATCCTGTGGCGGACAGGGTGTCGCAGGCTGCCCGTCGATCGGCGCCATCGCGCCGGTGGCGGTCCCGTCCGCGCGGGGGTCAGGCGCGCACCGCTTCGAGAACCTCCTCGACGTGGCCGGGAACCTTCACCTTGCGCCACACCTGACGAATCATCCCGTCCGGGCCGATCAGGAAGGTGGTGCGCTCGATCCCCATATAGGTCCTGCCGTACATCTGCTTCTCGACCCAGACGCCGTAATCCTCGCAAATGGTGCCGTCGGCGTCGGACAGCAGGACGACGCCTAGATCGTGCTTGTCGCGGAACCTGTCGTGCTTGGCGACCGTGTCCTTGCTGACGCCCAGGACGACGGCATCCGCCTGGGTGAACGCATCCGCTTGTTCGGTGAAGGCGATCGCCTGCTTGGTGCAGCCCGATGTGTCGTCCTTCGGATAGAAGTACAGCACGACATTCCTGCCCGCATGGTCCGACAGAGACACCGTGCCCCCTCCGTCGCGGGGCAGCGTGAAGGCGGAGGCGGGGCGGCCAGGGGACAGATCGGTGGTGGACATGGCGGAACCTCCTCGGGTGGGACGCATGCGGGACTTGCGCACCGTGGCGGGGCCGTCAAGATCGCCACCGTGACGCACGCATCCGCCGCCCCATCCAGGCCCGGTCGCCGTTGGTTGCGACGGCTGGGGCTGGTCATCCTCGTCGTCCTCGCCTTCGTGGCCGGTTCGCTGTGGCGCCTGACCGCGCGGCCCGTCGCCGTGCCCGACTGGATCGTCGCGCGGGTGGAGGCGGCGCTGGACCGGCGTCTGCCGGATGCCAGTGTGGACCTGCGGACGGCCGCCCTCCGCCTCGATCGGTCCGACGGGACCCTCCGCCTGGTGCTGAGCGACCTCGTCGTGATGCGTGACGGGCGGGAGGTCCTGGCCCTCCCGCGCACGGCCCTGTCCCTGCGCGGCACGTCCATCCTGCGCGGCCAGGTGGTGCCGCGTTCGCTTCGGGTCGACGGCCTCCGCCTGGGGCTGGCGCGCGACGTCGCGGGGCGGTGGTCGCTGGCCTTCGGCGGGGGGGGTGGTACTGTGCCGGATGGTTGGCCGGCGGCGTTGGCCGCTCTGGACCGGAATCTGGCTTCCCCGATGCTGCGCGATTTGTCCTCCGTCCGCGTGGAGGACGTGCGCATCGACGTGGCGGATGCTGTCAGCGGTCTGGCGGCCACGATCGCGCCGGCCAGGCTCGCGCTGGACCGCTCCGACAATGCGGCACGGCTGACGATCACGGCCGCCCCCGACGCTCAACCCGATGCAACGATCGGGGCGACCGTGACTCGCGACGCGACGGGCCTGTCCGCATCCGGCAGTCTTCGCAGCCTGCGGATCGGCACGCTGGCGGCGCTCCTGCCCGACGTGGCCGTACTGACCTTGGGCCAGGGTACGGTGGATGCCCGGGCCGGCTTCGCGGTGACGCCCGACGGGATGCCCGGCGATCTGTCGGGCACGGTGGCATTGCGCGACCTGCGCCTCACCGACGACCCCCGCCTCGCCGCCGACCGCGTTGCGCTGGGCTTCGTGTGGCCCTTCGACAAGGACACGGTGTCGATCACGAACGTCACCGCGTCCGGGCGCTCGCTCCAGGCGGCGGGGCGGGGGACGCTGTCCTTTCCGGATGGTCCGACCGGGCCGGTCGCGGCGCAGCTTCGGCTGTCCGACGTCCTGCTCGATCCCCCCGGCACGTTCGAGGCACCGGTCGCGTTCGATGCGGGAAGCGTCACCGCGCGGTTGATGCAGCAGCCACTCGGCCTCCGCATAGGGCAGGCATCGTTGTCGGGACCCGCCGGCCGGGCCGGGCTGTCCGGGCGTGTCGACTTCGCCGCCGGAGGCATCCACGCGGCGTTCGACCTGACCGTTCCGCGAATGGCCGTCGACCAGTTGAAGGCCCTCTGGCCGCCCGATCTGTTCCCCGGCAGCCGACGCTGGTTCGCCGACAACCTGATCGGCGGCGACGGGGTCGGCGGTCGTGCCGCCCTGCGGGTGGTCCCGGGCCGCAAACCGGTCGCCTCGGCCTCCATCGCGTTCGAGGGGGGCGCGTTCCGGTACATGCGCCATATGCCGCCCGCTCAAGCCGCGGCCGGCGCGCTGCAATTCGACGATGGACGGCTGGTCATACGCGCCGACCGTGGTGTCGTGCCCGTGGGCGAGGGGCCCGGCGTCGACATAGCGGGCACCACGATCGTCCTGCCCGACGCCCTGAGCCGACCGCCGGAAGGGCGGGTCCGATTGAAGGCGCGGGGTGCCATCGGCGACGTGCTCGAGGTCCTGGACAATCGGCCCTTCCGCCTGCTCGAACGCATCCGACGCACGCGGGATCTGGCGACGGGCACCATGGAGGCGGACGTCGCGGTCGTCCTGCCCTTGCGCCCCGGCAACGCCCCGGCGGACATCGACTGGTCCGTATCGGCCGTTCTGCGCGACATGACGTCGGATCGCATCGTTCCCGGGCGGCGCATCGCGGCCGACCGGCTGGAACTGACGGCCGACGCATCCGCGGTGGCCGTGGACGGCGGGGTGCGGTTCGACGGCGTCCCGTTCACGGGCGGATGGCGGCAGGCCCTGCCTCCCCCGTCCACCGTTCCGGCCGATCCCGACGCCCCGGCGCCGGAAGCGCCGCCGCGGGTCGCGCTCGAACCCGGGCGCGTCAGCGGGACCGCGACGGTCACGCCGGCCGATCTGGATCGGCTCGGGGTCGCTTTCGACGGGTTGCGGACGGAGGGCCGGACCCGCGTGACCGTGGAGGCGACCCTGCCGCAAGGCGCCCCGCCGCGCCTGTCGATACGATCCGACCTGCGCGGGATGGCGGCAGCGCTGCCATCGCTCGGCTGGTCGAAGGGGCGGGGATCGGCGGGCGACCTGTCGATCGACGTGACGCTCGGACCCGTGCCCGACATCACGGCCCTATCCGTCGACGCGCCCGGGTTGACGCTGCGCGGCGCGGTCGCGTTCCGCGACGGCGGGGGGCTGCGCCGCGCCACGTTGCGCCGGGTGGACGCGGGCTGGTTCGACGGGGCCATCGTCCTGGACGGCCGCGGCCCGGGCGCGCCGCCGGGCGTGCGCATCACCGGGGGACGGGCGGACCTCCGACGTCTGCCATCGTCCGGCGGGGGATCGGGGGGCGGTGGCCCGGTGGAGGTCGCGCTGGATCGCCTGCAGGTGACGGAGGGGATCGCCCTGACCGACATGCGCGCGACCATGGACGGACGCGGCGGCCGGTTCCAGGGCCGCGTGAATGCGGGGACCCCCGTGGCGGGCGTACTGGCGCGGCAGCCGAACGGAATGGCGGTGCGGATCGACGCCTCCGACGCGGGCGCCGTCCTGCGGTCGGCGGGCCTGTTCAACGACGCCCGCGGCGGCCGCATGTCGCTGTCGCTGCGGCCGCGCGGCGGGGGCACCTATGACGGTCAGCTGACGGGGGCCGATGTCTCGATCCGCGACGCACCCGCGTTGGCCACCCTGCTGCAGGCGCTGTCGGTGGTGGGTCTGCTGGAACAGTTGGGCGGGCAGGGCCTGCGGTTCGACACGGTGGAAAGCCTGTTCACGCTGCGCCCGACCGACATACGCGTCCGGCGTGCCAGCGCCGTGGGCGCCGCCCTGTCGATCACGGCCGACGGGGTGGTGGACGTCGCGCGCAAGCGGGTGGATCTGCAAGGCGTCGTGTCGCCGATCTATTTCGTGAACGGACTGTTCGGATCGCTGTTCGGAACCCGCGACGAGGGATTGTTCGGCTTCACCTATCGCCTCCGGGGTGCGGTCGCGTCGCCCTCCGTCTCGGTCGACCCGCTTTCGATCCTGACGCCCGGGGTGTTCCGCGACATCTTCCGGTCGGACCCGCCTTCGCAGTAAGGGCAGGCGCATGAGCCGAAAGCTGTCCGACTACGACTTCGCCCTGCCCGACGAACGGATCGCCACACGGCCCGCGGTGCCGCGATCCGCGGCCCGGATGCTGGTTGTGGACGGGCAGGGCTTCCATGACCGGGGCGTCACGGACCTGCCCGACTGGCTGCGCCCCGGCGACCGACTGATCCTGAACGACACGCGCGTCATCCCCGCGCGCCTCGTCGGGGAGCGTATCCGGCCGACGGCCGACGGATCGGGCCGCGCGCGGGTGGAGGTGAACCTGACCGAGCCGCTGGCGGACGGCACCTGGGCGGGGTTGGCCCGCCCCATGCGCAAGATGCGGCCCGGCGACGCGCTGCGGTTCGGCGACCTGCATGCCACGGTCGCGTCGAAGGACGCGGAACGCATCGTCCTGCGCTTCGATACCTCGGGCGAGGCGCTGGACCGGGCGCTGGAGGCCGCGGGGACGATGCCGTTGCCGCCCTACATCGCCGCCAAGCGCGCGCCCGACGAACGCGACCGGGACGACTACCAGACCGTCTGGGCCGAACGGAAGGGCGCGGTGGCGGCGCCGACCGCCAGCCTTCATTTCGATCCGCCCCTCCTGGACGCCATCGCGAGGCGGGGCGTGGACGTCACGAAGGTCACCCTGCATGTCGGCGCCGGCACGTTCCTCCCGGTCAAGGTGGACGACGTGACCGACCACCGCATGCATGCCGAATGGGGCGAGGTCACGGAACGCGCGGCCGCCGAGATCGCGGCGACGAAGGCCGCCGGGGGACGCGTGATCCCCGTCGGCACGACCGCGTTGCGGGTGATCGAGACCGCGGCGCGAACGGGGGCTGTGGCGCCGTTCCGCGGCGAAACGGACATCTTCATCACCCCGGGCTTCGAGTTCCGTGCGACCGACGGGCTGATGACGAACTTCCACCTGCCGCGATCGACCCTCCTGATGCTCGTCTCCGCATTGATGGGACGGGACCGGATGCTGGCGGCCTACGATCATGCGATCCGCGGGGGATACCGGTTCTTCAGCTATGGGGACGCGTCGCTGCTGCTGCCCTGAAGGTCGGGTTCGGGCGTCGTCCGCGAATTCGCGAGAACCTCGTGCGATCCGCGATTGCGCGGGCCGCAGCCGCCGTCTAGGCGCCCCTCGATCCAGCCGCCGAGGGTGCCGCCATGTGGAACGTCCTGTCCATGAACTGGGCCCTCCTGCTGGGGGTCATGTTCCTGATGATCGGCAACGGTATGCAGGGGACGCTGCTGGGCGTGCGCGGCGGCTTGGAAGGGTTCAGCACGGGCGCCATGTCGATCGTTATGGCGGCGTACTTCGCGGGCTTCCTGCTTGGCTCGCAGACGGTCCCGGATCTGATCCGGCGCGTCGGCCACGTCCGCGTGTTCGCCGCGCTCGGATCGCTGGCTTCCGCTTGCCTGGTGCTGTTCCCCGTCATCACGACCGAATGGGCCTGGGCCGTGCTGCGCCTGCTGCTGGGGTTCTGCTTCTGCGGGGTCTATATCGTCGCGGAAAGCTGGCTGAACGACACGACGACGAACGAGACGCGGGGCCGGGCCCTTTCGCTGTACCTGATCGCGCAGAGCGTCGGCATCGTGGCCGCCCAGGGCATCTTCGCGCTCGGCGACCCGGCGGACTTCCAACTGTTCGTGATCGTGTCCGTGCTGGTGTCGCTGGCCTTCGCGCCGATCCTGCTGTCCGCCACCCCCATGCCGCCGTTCGAATCGACAAAGCCGATGTCGTTCCTGGCGCTCTACCGCGTGTCGCCGCTGGGGTTCGTGGGCGTGTTCATCCTGGGTGGGGTCTTCGCGGGGCTGTTCGGCATGACGGGCGTGTTCGGCGCCGCCCGCGGCCTGACCTCCGCCGAGATCGCCCTCTTCGTCGCCACCATCTACGTCGGTGGGATGGTGCTCCAGTATCCCATCGGCTGGGCCTCGGACCGCTACGACCGCCGCAAGCTGATGGTGGCCGCGTCGCTGCTGGGGGCGGGGGCGTCGATCCTGGGCTATTCCGGTGCGTTCGGCCTGCCGGGGCTGCTGCTCGCGGGCTTCGTCGTCGGCGGGGTCGCCATGCCCCTCTACGGGTTGCTGCTGGCCTACACGAACGACTACCTCGACCGGTCCGACATGGCCTCCGCCTCCGCCCGCCTGCTCTTCGTGAACGGGCTCGGTGCGATCGGGGGCCCCCTCGTGACCGGATGGCTGATGGACCGCGTGGGAGCGGGGGGCTTCTTCCTCTTCATCGCGATGCTCCTGGCCGCGATGGCGCTCTACGCGATGTGGCGGATGACGCGACGCCCCGCCTATGCGGGTGACGAGAGCGCGCCCTACGTCGCCGTGGCGACCGCCGCGACCCCGGTCACGATCGGGACCCTGGTGGAGGAATGGGAGGAACAGATCGGCGCCGACCCCGCTCCGGGCGGGTCTGCCGACGCACCGGAAAGGGCGGCCTGACCGCTGCGGTTGAACCAAACCCCGCGGCAGTCGTTGTCGGATCGAAGCCGATGGGGGGAGGCACCGCGATGGTCGAGACGGAGGACGTCCTGTCGTTCTGGCTGGAGGAATGCGGCCCGGACGACTGGTATCGATCGGACGACGACCTGGACGCGAAGATCCGTTCGCGTTTCGAGGACACTTGGAGCGCGGCCCGCGCCGGTGGCCTGCAGCATTGGCGCTGCGGCGCGCGGGGCACGCTCGCCTATCTGATCCTGACCGACCAGTTTCCCCGCAACATGTTCCGCGGACGGGCCCAGGCCTTCGCGACCGATCGGTTGGCGCTTCACGCGGCCAAGTACGGGATCCATCGCGGGCTCGACAGGCAGATCGACGGCCCGCCGCGGCAGTTCTTCTACCTGCCCCTCGAGCATGCGGAGACGGGGCCCGACCAGCATCGCGCCGTGCGCCTGATCGCCGGGCGACTGGACAGCCCGCAGACGCTGTTGCACGCCCGGGCGCATCGCGAGGTCATTCGGCGGTACGGACGCTTCCCCTATCGCAACGAGGCGCTGGGACGGACGTCCACGCCGGAGGAACGCGCGATGGTGGAGGCGGGCGGCTATGGCGCCGTCGTGCGCGAGCTTCAGGACGCTGCCTGACCGTTTACGCCCGCGCATGTCCGACCTGCACGGAAGGGGGGTGCCGCCACCCGGCGCCTCCGCTAACGTGCCCCGAAGGATCGCACGACCCCCCGGAGGATGAGAATGGCCAAGACCTACGACATGATCGTGATCGGCGCGGGGCCCGGCGGCTACGTGGCCGCCATCCGCGCGGCGCAGCTGGGCTTGAACGTCGCGTGCATCGAGCGCGAGCATCTGGGCGGGATCTGCCTCAACTGGGGCTGCATCCCCACGAAGGCCATGCTGCGCTCGTCGGAGGTGTTCCACCTGATGCACCGCGCGAAGGAGTTCGGCCTGAAGGCGGACGGCATCGACTACGACCTCGACGCGGTGGTGGAGCGCTCCCGTGGGGTCGCCAAGCAACTGTCCGGCGGCATCGGGCACCTGTTCAAGAAGAACAAGGTCACGACGATCATGGGCGAGGCCAAGCTGGCCGGAAAGGGCAAGGTCGCCGTCACGACGGACGGGGGCACGGAGGAACTGTCCGCGCCCCACATCGTCGTCGCGACCGGCGCGCGGGCCCGCAACCTGCCCGGTCTGGAGGCCGATGGGAAGCGGGTTTGGCACTACAAGCACGCGCTGCAGCCCCCGCACATGCCCCGGAAGCTCTTGGTGATCGGGTCCGGCGCCATCGGGATCGAATTCGCGTCCTTCTACAACACCCTGGGCGCCGACACGACCGTGGTGGAGGTCATGGACCGCGTCCTTCCGGTGGAGGACGAGGAGATCAGCAAGTTCGCCAAGAAGCAGTTCGAGAAGCAGGGCATGACGATCCTGCAGAAGGCGATCGTGAAGGGGCTCGACCGCAAGGACGACGTGGTGGTCGCCACCATCGAGTCGAACGGCAAGGCCGAGACGCACGAATTCGACACCGTCATCAGCGCGGTCGGGATCGTCGGCAACGTCGAAGGGCTCGGCATGGAGGAGGCGGGCGTGAAGATCGAGAAGTCGCACGTCGTCGTCGACGAGTACTGCCGCACCGGGGTCGAGGGACTCTGGGCCATCGGCGACATCGCGGGCGCGCCTTGGCTCGCGCACAAGGCCAGCCACGAAGGCGTCGTGGTGGCCGAACTGATCGCGGGCAGGAACGACGTCCACCCCGTCAGGGCGGACCAGATCGCGGGCTGCACGTATTGCCACCCCCAGGTCGCCAGCGTCGGCCTGACGGAGGCCAAGGCCAGGGAGGCGGGCCACGACATCAAGGTGGGCCACTTCCCCTTCATCGGCAACGGCAAGGCCATCGCCCTGGGCGAGCCCGAAGGCATGGTGAAGACCATCTTCGACAAGAAGACCGGCGAGCTTCTGGGCGCGCACATGGTCGGCGCGGAGGTGACGGAGCTGATCCAGGGCTACGTCGTGGGTCGGCAGTTGGAGACGACGGAAGAGGATCTCGCCCACACCGTCTTCCCCCATCCGACCCTGTCCGAGATGATGCACGAGAGCGTGCTCGACGCGGACGGACGGGCGATCCACTTCTGATGGGGCGGGGGTGGCAGGTCGCGGTCGATGCGTCACGATCTGGCAACATGCCCCCCTCCGTTCGATCGGGAGGCCCCGGCGTTCTTGCTCCCCGCACGGTCGTCCCCTAGCGCGGGGATAGCCCTAGCGCGGGGATAGATCGTCATTCAGCCGGAGCGGATCCATGAATCTCCACCACCTTTCCACGGCGGCGGTCGTCGTCGTCGCGTCGACGTCCCCCGTCCTCGCGCAGAAGTTCGGCCCCGTGGCCCCCGAGCCGGTGATCGTCACACCCGCCGTGCCCGCCCCGTCATTCGCCGGGGCCTATCTGGGCGGAAGCTTCGGCTTCGCAGGCGTCGATGGCGACAACATCGACGGCGATGTCGATGGTGACGGCGACGACGACGACGACGACGACACGAACTCGGCCCTGTTCGATCTTTCCGACGAGGCGGTCGGATATGGCGTTCACGCGGGCTATAATTTCCAGACGGGCAACGTCGTATGGGGCCCGGAACTGGCCATCTTTGGCGGCGACGTCGAGGTCGGGACATCCACGGGACTTTCGAGCGTGGACCTGGACCGCGGCGTCCGCGTGGCGTTGCGCGGCGGCATCGTCCGAGGTGCCAACCACTTCTACGGCCTGCTCGGCGCGGTTCGCATGGACTTCGACTCGACCTCGCCCCTGGGAACCTCCTCCGGGGACGGCACCGGCTTCGCCGCCGGATTCGGCATCGAACGGCTGGTGACGCCGAGCGTGGTGGTGGGCGTGCAATACACCCTCCATTCCGTCGACGACGTCACGTTCGACGACTTCGGCGACGGATCGGAGGTCGATGTCGACTATCGCGTGCTGGAGCTTCGAGCCTCCTATAAGTTCTAAGCGCGACGGCACCGGCTATGGCGAGGGGCCGCGGACACGCGGCCCCTCGATCGTCGCGTGGGCATGAACTGCCCATCCGAGCTATCCATTCGACATCCATGCGGACTTCAATCTGCACGGGCAGATGAAGGTGGAACGGCGTCTGAACGTGCTGATCTATCTGAACGACGATTGGCGGGAGGAATGGGGCGGCTCGTTCGAGATCTGGGACAAGCAGATGAAGAACAAGGTCGCGAGCTTCGTGCCGATCTTCAATCGGATGGTCTGCTTCTCGACGGGGTCGGACACGTTCCATGGCAACCCGGAGACGGTGAACCATCCCCAGGGCGAACCGCGCATGTCGATCGCCATGTACTACTACACCGCCACCTGGTCCGACACTCGCAAGAGCCATACCACGCTGTTCAAGCCCCGGCCCGGTACGGCGGACAAGACCGACTGGGCGGTGACGCGTCAGGCCCTCGCCCGTGACGTCCTGCCCCCGATCCTGCATCGCAAGCTCGCGGGTCCGCTCAGCCGGATCGGCTTCTAAACCGCGATACGATCGGTCGCGATTGCGGCTATGCGTAAAGGGGGTCGCCAACCGGCGGCCCCTTCTTCATTGCGGCGGCATGGAACGCACGTCCTGGCCCCTGATCCTCCTGCTCTATCTCGCGGGCCTGCTCTCGGCGATGCAGTTCGCGAAGGTGTCGCTCACCCTGGGCGAGGCGGAACTGGTGTGGCGCGACGCGCCGGTGGCGTTCCTCGTGTCGGCCGTGGCCGTCGTCGGCGTCGCCGCAGGGGCGCTGGCGGGGGCGTTCGTCGCACGGTTCGGCGCGCGGCCCGCTATCCTCTGGGCGCTCGGGCTGAGCGGCGCCCTCTCGCTCCTGCAGGCCCTGCTGCCACCGTTCCCGGTGATGCTGGCCCTGCGGGTGGGGGAGGGGTTGGGGCATCTGGCCTTGGTCGTGGCGTTGCCGACGCTCATGGCCGCCCGCAGCGCGCCGTCCGACCGGCCGGTCGTGATGGGGCTGTGGGGGACCTTCTTCGGGGTCGGGTTCGCGATCCTGGGTGCGGTGCTGCCCTGGGCGGGCGGTTTCGGACCGGGAACCGTCTATGCATGGCACGGCGTGGCTTGCCTGATCCTCCTGCCGGTCATGTGGCGGACCGTGCCGCGGATCATGACCCGGGGGGCGTCGTTTCCAGGGGTGATCGCGATCCATCGCGCGATCTACGGCAACGTTCGCCTGGTCGTGCCCGGGCTGGCCCACGGGATCTACACCTCGCTCTTCATCGCGCTCGTCGCCCTGGTCCCGGGCGCGCTGAACGCGCTCTGGCTGACCCCGCTCCTGCCTCTGTCCAACCTCGCCGGCACGTTCGCGTCGGGGTTCGTCGCCCGAACGGTCCGGCCGGGGCACATCGCCACCGGGGCGTTCCTGGCGTCCTGCATTGGCTTCGCCGGGACCGCCGCACTCGCCGACGGACCCGCCGCCCCATGGCTCCTGCTCGTCACGTTCGCGGCGACGGGCCTCCTCGCCGGCGCGAACTTCGCCGCCGTTCCCGCCCTGAACGCGGATCCGGCCGACCAGGCACGCGCCAATGGCGGGATGGCGCAGATGGGCAACGTGGGAACCTTCGCCGGCACGCCCCTTCTGGCGGCGGCGCTCGCGTCGGGCGGGGCGGGGGCCGTGCTGCTGACGGCCGCCGCGATCTGCGCCGTCGGCGCCATCGCGGCGGGGAGCCTCTACGCGCGCGCGGCGCGGACCGCCGCCTGATCCGTCCGACGCGGAGCAG
>NZ_JARGZA010000029.1 GCF_030973515.1 Jannaschia maritima | reverse complement strand
GGTTCGTCCAAGGCGGTGCCCCGCGCCACGTCGCCCGCCGCCCGGCCCGCCGCCGCGACGTCGACGTCGCGCGGCACCTCGGCGGACGGGACGCGCATTACAAGGCCAGCGCGTTGACCCGTATGGACACGCGTACGGGGCGGCGCGGACATCTGATGCGCCACCGACGCTATTCCGGCGCCGCCCGGGCCGTGATCGAAGATCCGGCGTTCGCGGAGGACATGGAGATGCTGGTCGATCACCTGCATCGACGCGCGGAGGGGGTGTCGCACGACGCCCACCCCCTGCGGACTATGCAGGACTACACGGATTATGCCCATATCCTGATGGACGTCACGGCACAGGGCATCGCCGAGAATGGCGTGACCCACGCCCTGTTCTTCGACGTACCGCATATGGGGTACGACACGGCCTGTTTCCTGGCCGCGCGCGCGATGGACATCCCGTGTACGATCTTGGGCCAGTCGCTGTTTCCCGGCCGGTTCTGGTCGATGCGCGATCCCGCCCATCTGGGCGGCTTCGATAGCGATACGGCGGCCGAAGCCTTCCCCATCGAACGGGGCGAGGACCTGGACCTCTTCTACATGGGCGGGATCCGGCAGGATCGCGGGAAGGGGGGCAGATTGACGGCGGCATCCGTCGCGCAGATGACCGCGTTCCTGATCCGCCACGGACGGTGGCGGGCGCTGAACCCGCTCTACGTCGTCGGCCTGCTGCGACGGATGCGCGACCTCCAGGGTCGGTTCCCGCGGTGGCGCGACCCTTTCGCCCGATTCTTCCACGAGGACTCGCTCGCCTACTTCGACCACCTCGCGGGGTTCGAGGACGGAGCCGTCGACCTGGACGGCCCCTATGTCTATGTCCCGCTTCAGATGCAGCCCGAGATGACGACATCGTCGCTGGGCGGGCCGTTCCGCGACCAAGCCCTCGCGATCGAGCACCTGTCCGAGATCGTACCGCCCGGAATCCGTATCCTCGTGAAGGAGAACCCGAAGCAGGGCGCCTACATGCGGGGTCCCTTGTTCTGGCATCGGCTGCGACGCATTCCATCCGTCACCGTCCTGCCGTCATGGGCCGACACGAAGGCGCTGACCGCGCGGGCGGGTGCGGTCGCCACGATCACCGGAACCGTCGGCTGGGAGGCGATCCGCGAGGGCATCCCAGCCATCGCGTTCGGTCGGGCGTGGTGGCGGCGCCTGCCAGGCGCGATCGAATGGCGGGACGACCTGACATGGGACGACGTGGTGGACTTGCGCTGGGACCATGGCGATCTCGAACGCGCGGTCGGTGCGTTCCTCGCCCGAACGCATGACGGCGTCGTTCTGCGCCACTATGCGAAGATGCTCGCCGACTTCGATCCTGACGCCAATGCGGACCGGGTCGCCGATGCGGTCCATGGGTTGCTGCGCGAGGTCATCGAACCGACCTTCGACCGCCCTTAGGCGCCTAGCCAGTCCTCCAACGCGCCCGCGGCCCGGTCCAGGTTCCCGTCCATGTCCCCGAACCGCCGGCGCAGGGCTTCGCTGCCATCATCGGACGGATCGCGTGCGAAGGCCGTCAGGTCGGCGGCATCGCGAATCCGGCCCACGCCCTGCAGCGCGGTCGGGTCATCGTCGAACGCGGCCGTGGGCCGGTTTCGATAGGCCGCGTCCAGAAGCACCGTGGAGATCGGACCGACGACGGCGTCGCAGACCGCGATCGCATCGTCGATGGGGCCCGTGAGGATCGCGGCCGCCCCCGTGCCGCAACGAAGCACGTTGGGATACCGCTGCACGAGGGCGACCTCCAACGCATCGCTGACCGCTTCCCGCTTCACGCGATGACCCCTCAGGATCAGCCCGATCTCCGGCGCGGCGCGGGCGACCTCCTCCAACATGGTGAAGAAGGCAGGCACTGCATCGTCCGCGAAGCGCTTGCCGGGCCATCGAAAGGAATGACATACGAGGATCGCGGTCCGATGCGACGCGCGCCATGCTGCGAGCGCCGGGGGGGGCGTCACCGGGTCGAGCAAGGGTCGTTTCGGGAATCCGATTGTGACGCACCGGGGATCCGTCGGATCCAGGGGCGGACCGGGACGATCCCACAGCAGCAGGCGCTCGGCGGCGAAGGCGGGGGGGGGCATGTCCGGTAAATGGTTCACCGCCGTCTGCAGGACGCCGTGCTGGACGAACGCGACCGCATGGCCGCCCCGGGACAGTGCATTGCTGCGTCTACGTGTGGGCGATCGGTCCAGCACCGGGTCGGCGATCGACACGATCCCGTCCGCACGGGTCGCGTCGCGATGCCAAAGGAACCGCATCCGTAGCTTGCTGGACAATCGCAGCCGGAGGGCGGGATGCGTGGTCGCCTTCGCGAGGCGGGGCTCCTTGCGCAGGAGTTTGCCGTAGAGATGCGCATCGACGTCCAACGCGCCACGCTCGGCCACGCGCTGCAGGATCGGCAGCAGCGTCTCGACGTCGGGCATGCCCCCCAGCCACGCCAACAGGCGTGGGCGCCTCATTCCGTTCGTTCCGGCATTCGGACCTTCCGTCCCGCGACGACGTCAATCGACTTCGAGCGAACGTCCAGGAACCATGTCGCCTGCGCAAGACCCCTTCACCCGGCGTCGCGATCGGTCGGGTAAGGCCGCGTAGGACGAACGAAGGTCCCCATCGGCGCGGTCGACGACGAGATGAAGCTCGCCCGTGCCGAACCGGCCCGTCGAGACATGGCCGACGAGGTCGCGATGGCTCTGGCCGAACGCTGGCTTCGGACGGGATCACATCAACCCACGCGCGGACGACCTTGGCAGGGACGACGACCCCCGCGGTGTCGCGTGCGTCCCGGGACCGGTGCCTTGCGTGGCGTTCATCGTATCTTCGAACTCTGCTTATCCGGTAACGGACGTACGACGGAGACGGACCTCGTCCCCGGCAGCCTCGAAGCGCATGACGTCGATTTCGAATGCGAAGGGGCGATGACGGCGGACATCCCATTCGACGGAGCTAGGCGAACCCGTGTCGCGCTGTTATGATTTCTCCCACGGAAGTCATCGGGGGACGGCATGAGGTCACGTACGGTCCTGCCGCGACGGATCGCCCTGGCGGATTCGGCCGGTCCCGCGATGCTGACCGCCGCCCCCATCACGATCGAGCCGCGCCCCGTGGCGAAGGGCGGCAAGCCTCCCAGCGAGGGCGCGCGGGGCAAAGAGGAAGTGGCCTACCTGGACCGGGTCCGGCGCTTCGTGCCGGTCGAGGTGATCGCCGCCATGGTCTTCATCAACGGCGCCCTGGTCGACGACATCGCGCCCCTGTCGCTGACGGCGATGCCCACCCGTGCGGACGAGGTGATCGCGGTGCTGACGCTGGTCCTGGGCGCCGTCGCGACCACGCTGGACGTGCGTGCCGACGTCCGGCGCAACGGCTTCCGATCCTGGCGTCTGTCCGCGATCATGAGTGTGCTCGCCCTGATGATCTGGCTGTACGCCACCAGGACTCCCGGGTTCGCGGCGGTGGGCCTGCCTTACGACGGCGCGGTGGCCGCGTTCCTCCTGTCGGGCTTCACCCTCCTCAGCGGGTTCGTCCAACCCGTCGAAACGGATCGGACCACGGACGATGCCACCGCGAGCGCCTAGACGGCGCCCTTCGGAGGCACCGCCATAGGGTCAGTGCGTCATCCCGTCCCAGAAGCCCTTCACCTTGCGAAAGAAGCTGTCGCCCTGGGGGTTGTTCGACTCCCCGGCCTCGCGCTCGAACTCCCGCAGCAACTCCCGTTGACGGGGCGACAGGTTGACCGGCGTCTCGACCGACAGCTCGATCACCATGTCACCCGTCGGACCGCCCCGAAGGGCCGGCATGCCCTTGCCGCGGAGACGCATCTGACGGCCCGTCTGGCTGCCCGCCGGAACCTTCACCCGGCTTCGACCTCCATCGATCGTCGGCACCTCGACCTCGCCGCCCAAGGCGGCGGCGATCATCGACACCGGCACGCGGCACCACAGGTTCGTCGCGTCCCTTTGAAAGATCGGATGGTCCTGCACCTCGATGAAGATGTACAGGTCGCCCGTGGGACCCCCGCGCAGGCCGGCCTCGCCCTCGCCGGATAGACGGATGCGCGTGCCCGTCTCGACCCCTGCCGGGATGTTGACGTTCAACTGCCGTTCCCGTTCGACGCGACCCACGCCGCCGCACGACTTGCATGGGTTCTTGATGATCTGGCCCGCCCCCGAACAAGTCGGGCAAGTCCGTTCCACCGTGAAAAAGCCCTGTTGCGCACGCACCTTCCCCATGCCCGAGCAGGTGGGGCACGTCGCGGGTTCGCTGGCGCCTTCCGTGCCACGCCCCTCGCAGGCGGAGCATTGGACGGCGGTGGGCACCGTGATCGTCTTCTGCTGTCCGCCGAACGCCTCCTCCAAGGTGACGCGCAGGTTATAGCGCAGGTCGCTGCCACGGGTGGCCCGCGCGCGTCCGCCACGCTGACCGGCCCCGCCCTGCTGACCCATGAAGTCGCCGAACAGATCCTCGAACACGTCCGAGAAGGCGGACGCGAAGTCGCCCTGTCCCGGACCGCCGGCCCCAGGGCGACGTCCGGCGCCACCCCCCACGCCACCCTCGAACGCGGCATGGCCGAACCGGTCGTAGGCTGCCTTTTTCTCGGCGTCCTTCAACACGTCGTAGGCCTCGTTGGCCTCCTTGAACTGCGCTTCCGCGTTCGGGTTGTCGCTGTTGCGGTCGGGGTGAAGTTCCTTGGCCTTGCGGCGGTAGGCCTTCTTGATCTCGTCTGCGCTGGCGCCCTTCGCGACGCCCAGCGTCTCGTAATAGTCACGCTTCGCCATCATCATACCTCTACGAAGAAGGCCGGCCCGGGGGCCCGGACCGGCCTTTGACTGGCCTGTTCGCCGATCAGCCGTGCTTGCGCTGGTCGTCGTTCAGGTCCTCGAAGTCGGCGTCGAGGATGTCGTCGTCCGCGGGCTGCGCCGTGTCGGCGTCATCGGCGGGCTCAGCTCCGTCCTGGGCCTCGCCTTCCTGCTGGGCCTTGTAGATGGCCTCGCCCAGGCGCATCGCGGCTTCGGTCACGTTCTGGATGCCGGCCTTGATCTTGCCCGCATCGTCGCCCTCCATCGTCTCCTTCAGCGCGGAAACGGCGAGTTCGATGGCCTCTACCGTGGACGGGTCGACCTTGTCACCATGCTCCTCGACCGACTTCTCGGTCGAATGGACGAGCGACTCGGCTTGGTTCCGGGCTTCGACCAGCTCGCGGCGGTTCTTATCGGCTTCGGCATTCGCCTCGGCGTCCTTGACCATCTTCTCGATGTCCTCGTCGGACAGGCCACCCGACGCCTGGATCGTGATGGACTGCTCCTTGCCGGTGCCCTTGTCCTTGGCGTTGACCGACACGATGCCGTTGGCGTCGATGTCGAACGTCACCTCGATCTGCGGCAGGCCGCGGGGCGCCGGGGGAATGTCCTCCAGGTTGAACTGGCCCAGCATCTTGTTGTCGGCCGCCATCTCCCGCTCGCCCTGGAAGACCCGCAGGGTCACGGCGTTCTGATTGTCTTCGGCCGTCGAGAAGACCTGGGACTTCTTCGTCGGGATGGTCGTGTTGCGGTCGATCAGGCGGGTGAACACGCCGCCCAGCGTCTCGATGCCCAGGGACAGCGGCGTGACGTCGAGCAGCACGACGTCCTTGACGTCACCCTGCAGCACGCCGGCCTGGATGGCCGCGCCCATGGCCACGACCTCGTCGGGGTTCACGCCCTTGTGCGGCTCCTTGCCGAAGAACTTCGTCACCTCCTCGATGACCTTGGGCATGCGTGTCATGCCGCCGACCAGGACCACCTCGTCGATGTCGTCCTTCGTCAGCCCCGCATCCTTCATCGCGGCCTGGCACGGCTTCAGAGACGCCTTGATCAAGTCGCCGACCAGCGATTCCAGCTTGGACCGCGTCAGCTTCATCACCAAGTGCAGCGGCTGGCCGTTCGATCCCATCGAGATGAAGGGCTGGTTGATCTCCGTCTGCTGGGAGGACGACAGCTCGATCTTCGCCTTCTCCGCCGCCTCCTTCAGGCGCTGCAGGGCCATCTTGTCCTGCGTCAGGTCGGTGCCGTGCTCCTTCTTGAACTCGTCCGCCAGGTAGTTGACGATCCGCATGTCGAAGTCTTCGCCGCCCAGGAACGTGTCCCCGTTCGTGGACTTCACCTCGAACAGGCCGTCGTCGATCTCCAGGATGGTGACGTCGAAGGTGCCGCCGCCGAGGTCGTAGACCGCGATCGTGCGCGTCTCCTTCTTGTCCAGGCCATAGGCCAGGGCCGCCGCTGTCGGCTCGTTGATGATGCGCAGCACTTCGAGGCCCGCAATCTTGCCGGCATCCTTGGTCGCCTGGCGCTGGGCATCGTTGAAGTAGGCGGGCACGGTGATGACGGCCTGCGTCACGTCCTCGCCCAGATAGCTTTCCGCCGTCTCCTTCATCTTCTGAAGGATCAGCGCGCTGACCTGCGCGGGGGAGAACTTCTCGCCCCGGACCTCGACCCAGGCGTCGCCGCTGCCGCTGACGACGTTGAAGGGGAGGTTCTTGAGGTCCTTCTTAAGATGCTCGTCGTCGAACCGACGGCCGATCAGGCGCTTGATCCCGAAGATCGTGTTCTCCGGGTTGGTCACGGCCTGACGCTTGGCGGGCTGACCCACCAGACGCTCGGATTCGGTATAACCGACGATCGAAGGCGTCGTGCGCGCGCCTTCGGCATTCTCGATCACGCGGGGCTGGCTGCCGTCCATGATGGCGACGCAGCTGTTGGTGGTCCCCAAGTCGATCCCGATGACTTTTGCCATTGTGTCTGTCCTCTCTGGCGATGTGCGGCCACGGGGTCCGTCCCGGCCCCCCATGGCCTATCCCTGAAGCGATGCGACCCGGCCCGTTGAGGGTCCGGATCGCGGCTGGAGGGCTATATAGGAATGGCGTTTTGGGGCCGCAATACGGGGCAGGGGGCATTTTCCCGTGGCGGGTTTCCGCAATCCGCGGGGAAACGCGCTTGCCCGGAGGGGGCGCAGCCGTCATGGCAAGGGGACCGAGCCCCAGATGGACCGATCACCTTGCCCGACCCCCACACCCTTCCCTTCCGCCGGCTCGCGCTCGATGCGGGCGCCGCGATCATGGATGTCTACCGACGCGACGACAGGGGCGTGCGCGCGAAGGACGACGCGTCACCGGTCACGGATGCGGACCTGGCGGCGGACCGGATCCTCCACGCAGGACTGCGGGCCGCCTTCCCGGACGTGCCCATCGTGACCGAGGAACGGTCCGACAGCCACGGGGTCGGCGCGTCCGACTTCCTGATCGTCGATCCGCTCGACGGCACGAAGGAGTTCGTGCACCGTCGGGGCGAGTTCACCGTCAACGTCGCCCGCGTCGTGGACGGGGTGCCCGTGGCCGGCGTGGTCTATGCACCGGCGAAGGGGCGGCTGTTCTACACAGACGGTTCGGGCCGCGCGGTCGAGGAGGCCGGGCCGTTCGACCGCGACGCGCCCGGTCCTACGACGGAGCTGCATGTGCGACAGGCCGACGACGCGGCGCTCGTCGTCGTGGCGTCGAAGTCCCACCGCTCCCCGGAGTTGGAGGATTACATCGCGCGCTACCGGGTGGCCGACAGCCGCGCGGCGGGATCCTCGTTGAAATTCTGCCTGGTCGCGGCGGGGGAGGCGGACTTCTACCCTCGCCTGGGCCGTACGATGGAATGGGACACCGCCGCGGGCGACGCGGTGGTGCGCGCGGCGGGCGGCGTCACGCTGTCGGCAGACGGTCACGAACCCCTGCGATACGGAAAGCCTGGATACGAGAATCCCCACTTCCTCGTCTGCGGCGCAGGCGTCACATTGCGAACCGACTGACAACCGCCACGGGAGGCGACATCACATGCAACGCAAGGTCACGAAGGCGATCTTCCCCGTGGCGGGGATGGGAACGCGGTTCCTGCCAGCCACGAAATCCATCCCGAAGGAGATCATGACCCTCGTGGACCGGCCCCTGGTCCAATACGCCATCGACGAGGCGCGCGCCGCGGGCATCACCGACTTCCTGTTCGTCACCGCGCGGGGCAAGTCCGCGTTGGCCGACTACTTCGATCGGGCCCGCGACCTGGAAACCGCCCTGAAGGAGAAGGGCAAGACCAAGTTGCTGGAGGAGTTGGAGGAAACGAACATGCAGTCCGGCACGATCGCCTACATCCGGCAGGATCAGGCGCTGGGCCTGGGGCATGCGGTCTGGTGCGCGCGCCGCTTCATCCACGACGAGCCGTTCGCCGTGATGCTGCCCGACGACATCATCCATGCCGAACGGCCCTGCCTCAAGCAGATGGTCGAAGCCTATGCCGACACGGGCGGCAACATGGTCGCCGCGATGAACGTGCCGGAGGACGCGACCGGCGCCTACGGCATACTGGATTCCGACGAGGCGCGGACCGGCACCTCGGTCAAGGTGCGCGGCATGGTCGAGAAGCCGAAGGCGGGAACCGCGCCGTCCACCCTGGCGGTGATCGGTCGCTACATCCTGTCGCCCGACGTGATGGGTCATCTGGAGCGGCAGAAGGCCGGCGTGGGCGGCGAGATCCAGTTGACCGACGCCATCGCCCGCGAGGTCGAGGAGAAGGACAACGTCCACGGCTATTGCTTTGAGGGAACGCGGTTCGACTGCGGCACGAAGATCGGATTCCTCGAGGCCACGATCGCATTCGGCCTGGAGCGCCCGGAGTTCCGCGACGACCTGTCCGCCTTCGTGAAGAAGACCGCCGAAGGGCTCTAGCGGGCCGGGCGGGACCATCCGTCCGACCTGATTCGCGCGACGTCGGCCCCGGCGGCGACCCGTCAGGCGGTCGCGCGGCGGACGATCCGGAAGCCCACATCGATGATGGCACGCGGAACGGGGTCGCCCGACAGCCGCGCAGTCACGGCGTCCGCCGCGGCCGCGCCCAGCGCCTCCCGGTCGACGCGGACCGTCGTCAGCGGGGGGTCCAGATGCGCCGCGAAGGCCTGGTCCCCGAAGCCGACCACGGCGATGTCCCCGGGAACCGACAGGCCGCGCGACGCCGCCTCGACCAGGACGCCCTGCGCCAAGGCATCGGACGAGCAGAACACCACGCCCCGGGCGAACCCCTGGTCGAGCAACCGCGCCAACCCGTCGCGGCCCCCCGCCAGGGTCGCGGGCCCCGTCAGGTCGACGCGCAGGACGTCGCCCCCGAACGCGTCGGCGAAGGCATCGCGGCGGCGCCCCGCGCGCGCGTCCCCCGCCGACACGACCCCCGCACGTTCATGCCCCGCCCCCCGCGCGAAGGCGGCGACCGCGCGTCCGGCCTCCGCGTGCGAGAAGCCCACGCAGACGTCCAGGGGAGAATCCGTCAGGTCCCACACCTCCACCACCGGTATGCCCGCGCCCAGCAGCATCCGCCGCATGCCCGTGCTGTGATGGATGCCGGTCAGCAGCATCGCGTCCGGGCGGCGCGACAGGTGGGTGGCGGCGACGCGCTCCTCCTCCGCCGGATCGAAGCCCGTCTCGGAGATCAGCATCTGATACCCCGCTTCCCGCATGCCCGTGCTGAAGGTCTGCAGCAGGCTGGCATAGACGATGTTGGTAATCGACGGCACGAGCGCCGACACCAGCCGCGACCGGCTCGACGCCAGCGCGCCGGCCAGGGCGTTGGGAACGAAGCCCGTCGCCTCGATCGCGCGGCGGATGCGGGCCAGGGTATCGGGTGACACCTTCGACGGGTCGGACAGCGCCCGCGACACGGTCACCTGGCTGACGCCTGCCATGCGGCCCACGGCGCTCATGGTGACGCGGCGGCGCGGCGCGCCGGACGGGGGGGACAGGTCGGTCACGGCCGCGGTACTGCGCGCGCGTGCCGTCGACCGCAAGGCGTCATGCCGTCGCCGGACGCCGCCGCCGCGACGACAGCGACGCGGAGGCCGCGACCGACAGCACGATCAGCCCCCACAGGACCCACGCGATCCAGGACTTCGTGAAGAAGATCGTCAGATCGCCGAAGCTTTCGAGGGATTTGACGAAGTACACCTCCGCCGAGGGTCCCAGGATGAAGCCGATGATGAAGGGCGCCACCTCCAGCCGCAGCTTGGTGAACAGCCAGCCCGCCACGCCGAAGATCAGCAGGGTCCACACGTCGAACATGATCCCGTAGTTGATCGTGTACGCGCCGACCACGCACATCATCAGGATCACGGGCAGCAGCACGTGCTTGGGCACCGTGACCACCAGTGCGAACCATCGGATCGCCGCATACATCATCACGAACATCGCCAGGTTCGCCACGATCATGGCGAAGATCATCGCGTTCCACGTGTCCGGGTTGTTGCCGATGAACAGGGGGCCGACCTGGATCCCCTGCAGCGTGAACGCCCCGATCAGCAGCGCGGTCGTGGAATCGCCCGGGATGCCCAGCGACAGCAGCGGCACCAGGGCGCCGCCCGTCAGCCCGTTGTTGCCCGCCTCCGACGCGACGATGCCCGATGGCGCGCCGGTCCCGAACCGCTCCGGCGTCTTCGAGAAGGTCTTGGCGTTGGAATAGGCGAGGATGGAGGCGGCCGATCCGCCCACGCCGGGCAGGATCCCCACGAACGTCCCGATGCCCGACGACCGGACGAGGTTCACCCCCTCGCCGCGCAGCATCCGCAGGCGGAAGCCGCCCGCACGGCCCACCGCCAGGTCCTTGGCCGAATGGCCCCGCGGCACGCCCGCCTCGGCCTGCTCCAGCACGGCGGCCAGGCCGAACAGCCCGATCAGCACCGGCAGGAGCGAGAAGCCCGATTCCAGCCAGTATTCCGTTCCCGGCGGGATCAAACGCAGGTTCCCGTTCCCCCCGTCCGAGATGTCGTAGACGCCGATCAGCGCCACGAAGATCCCCAGCACGCCCGAGAAGATCCCCAGCAGCATGTCCGACGACAGCGCCGCCATCACCGTCAGGGCGAACAGGATGATGAGGAACTTCTCGACGTACGAGAACCGGATCGCGAAGTCCGCCAGCGTCGGCGCGAAGGCCCACAGGATCCCCAGGCTGACGAGCCCGCCCACCAGCGATGCCACGATGCCGATGCGCAGGGCCGCCTCCCCCTCGCCGCGCTGGGCCATGGGATACCCGTCGAACGTCGTCGTGATCGACGAAGGCGTGCCGGGGATGCCCAGCAGGACCGCGGGCACCATCCCCCCCGATATGCCGCCCACGTAGAGGCCAAGCAGCAGCGCCAGCCCGTTCTCCAGCCCCAGGGAATAGGTCAGGGGCAGGCAGACCGCGACGGCCATGGTGGCCGTCATGCCGGGGATCGCGCCGAACACGATGCCCGTGAACGTGCCGCCCAGCACCAGCAGCAGAAAGGTTGGCGTGACCAGCGTCGTGACGGCCTCGATCATCGCGTGGACCTCAGGGCAGCGTCAGGAAGAAGGGATAGGTGAACAGCCACCATACGAAGGTGGGGGCGATCCCGGCCACCGCGACGACCGGCAGGACCTGGCGCCAGCCCCGATCGTGCATGAACAACAGGCCCGTCGCCAGAACGAACGGGATCGAGCAGACGAGGAAGCCGAGCCCGGTGTTGGGCCAGATGCGGCCCACCGGTACCATCAGCGTGAAGTAGAGCAGTGTCAGCGCCAGCGTGCCGAGGAACCGCACGCGGTCCATGTCCCGCCAGATGCCTCGCCAATGCGCGCCGGCACCCGCGATGCGCCTGCGGTCGCGCAGCACGATCGCCAGCCCCAGGACGGCCAGGACGGCCGCGACGATGGTGGGGAACACCAGGTGGGACCGTTCGAAGTCGATGGTGACGCGGGTCAGGTCGCCCATGGGGGCCTCCGGGCAGCGGGAGCGGGGCGGCCCGGACCGCCCCGCCCGTGGTCAGGACGCGTCGTCCGCGATGGTTGAGATGACCTGCTCGTAGGTGTCGCGCTTCTCCGACAGGTGCGCGCGCGCTTCGTCCGAGGGCAGGAAGTTCGGGATGAAGAAGCTGCCCGTCTGCCGCTCCTGAATGGACCCCTCGGCGAAGATCTCCGTCAGCGCCGTGTCGATCTGCTCGACGATGGCCGGGTCCATGTCCGGGTTGAACAGGAAGAAGAACTCCTTGTCGAAGGTGAACGGTCCGTCCTCGCCCAGGGTGACGTCGACGTTGGGGGTCGCGTATTGCAGCAGGTCGTCGCGGGTGGTGTCGCCCATTCCCTCGGCGGGCGCGGCCTCCAGCGTGGCGGGGCGGGCGGTGATCCAAACGAAGCGCATGCACTTGGGGTCGTCGGCGGGCAGTTGCGTGAACTGCTCGTTGGCCTGGATCGATCCGTTGATGACGTCCGCCAGGTCGTCCCACATGGCCTGGTTCTTGTCCGACTGGCTGCCAGTGTTCACCGCGACGATGTTGCTCTCCGATCCTGGCGACCGCACGGAGGCGGCGTATTTCATCGCCGAGAATCCGATCTCCGATACGCCGCCCGGCTGGATGGCGACGCGCACGCGGTCCCCATCGGCGGCGGCCTGCAGGATGTCCTCCATCGATTGGTACGGGCTGTCGCAGGACGCGAGATAGGCGTTGCCCGGGTTGATCGCGACGGTCGGTCCGATCACGTAGGTCTCGAACGGGTCGTCGTAGCCCTGCCGCCCGTACAGCTCGCCCAGATACGACTGGTCGTGGAAGATCATCAGCGTCGTGCCGCGACCGTCCCGTTCCAGGGCCTTGAACGCCTCCGTCGCGCCGACGGCGTCGACCTTGACGTTGATGCCCAGATGCTCGGCCAGGGCGTCCGCCACGATGGCGGAGTTCTGATAGGTGTCGCCCCCCGTGGAGGTGGAGCCGATCACGAGGCGCACGTTTCGCGGCAGTTCCTGCGCGAAGGTCGCCAAAGGGGCCGACAGGGCCGTGGTCGCGGCGATCGCCGCGAGGATCGTTTTCCGATAAAGCATGGTTTCGTCCTCCCGTTCGGGCGGTCACGCCCGGTCACGTCTGCCGGCCATGGGACCGGCCGCGCGATGAATGCGCATACATGCAAACGGAGCATGGACGTGTCCAATCGGTCAACAGCTCGATGTAGGTACGCAGCGAAACCCCGCATTGCACGGCTGCAAATTGACCTTCGGCGTGTGTATGCGCAAACATCGCGCGCATGTCCGACCCATCCGATGCCACCCCTCAGACCCAACTGCGTCCCGAGGATCTGCGCAGCGCGCGCTGGTTCGCCCCGGACGACCTTCGCAGCTTCGGCCACCGCTCCCGCCTCATGCAGCTCGGCTATTCCGAGGTGGAGTTCATGGGAAAGCCGTTGATCGGCGTTCTGAACACCTGGTCCGAGATCAACTCGTGCCATGCCCACTTCCGCGAACGCGCGGCGGACGTGAAGCGGGGCGTGGCGCAGGCGGGTGGCTTCGCCCTCGAGATGCCCGCTCTGTCCGTGGACGAAAGCTTCACCAAGCCCACCTCCATGCTCTACCGCAACATGCTCGCGATGGAGACGGAGGAGATGATCCGCTCGCACCCCTTCGACGGGGTGGTCCTGATGGGGGGCTGCGACAAGACCACGCCCGGTCTGGTGATGGGGGCCCTTACCGCCGGGATGCCGTTCGTCTTCGTTCCCGCGGGACCGATGCTGCGGGGTCATTTCGCGGGGCGCACGCTGGGTTCCGGGTCGGATGCCTGGAAGTATTGGGACGAACGCCGGGCGGGCAACGTCACGGACGCGCAATGGCAGGGGCTGCAGGGCGGCATCGCGCGGTCCGCGGGCACCTGCATGACGATGGGAACGGCCTCCACCATGACCGCCATCGCCGATGCGATGGGCCTGTCGCTGACGGGCGCGTCGTCCATCCCCGCGGTCGACTCGGAACACCAGCGGATGGGGTCCGCCTCCGGTCGGCGGATCGTGGGCATGGTGTGGGAGGGCCTGACCCCCGACCGCATCGTCACCCCCGCCTCCGTTCGCAACGCCGCCATCGTGGCGATGGCCACGGGATGCTCCACCAACGCCGTCGTCCACCTGATCGCCATGGCGCGGCGCGCCGGCGTGGCGTTCGGCCTCGACGACCTGGACGCGCTGGGACGGACGACCCCGCTGATCGCGAACGTCCGCCCAGCGGGCAAGGATCACCTAATGGAGGACTTCTACGTGGCCGGGGGGCTGCGCGGCTTGATGGCGCGCCTGTCCGATCGGCTGGACCTGTCCTGCCGCACCGTGACGGGCCGCACCCTGGGCGACGAGGTGGCGGACGCCCCCGTCCACGACGACGACGTCATCCGCCCGCTGTCGAACCCCGTCTATGCCGAAGGATCGCTCGCGGTGCTGCGCGGCAACCTCGCGCCGGACGGGGCGGTCATCAAGCCCGCGGCCTGCGATCCCCGGTTCCACGTCCACGAAGGGCCGGCCCTGGTCTTCGATGGCTATCCCGAGATGAAGGCCGCCGTGGACGACCCCGACCTGGACGTCACGCCCGACCACGTGATGGTGCTGCGCAACGCGGGCCCCCTGGGCGGCCCGGGCTTTCCCGAATGGGGCATGCTGCCGATCCCCAAGGCGCTCATCGCGCGGGGGCACCGCGACATGCTGCGGATCTCCGATGCGCGGATGTCGGGCACGTCCTATGGGGCCTGCGTCCTGCACGTCGCGCCGGAAGCCTTCGTGGGCGGCCCGCTCGCGCTGCTGCGGACGGGGGACACCGTGCGTCTGGACCTGCCCGCCCGGCGGCTGGACATGCTGGTGGACGAGGCCGAGCTCGCGGCACGCCGCGCCGCCTGGACGCCGCCGGAACCCCGCTTTCACCGCGGCTGGGGGTGGATGTTCTCGCGCCACGTGACGCAGGCCGACCAGGGCTGCGACTTCGACTACCTGCAGCGCGACCACGGTCCCGCGGCGGGCGAGCCGGCGATCTTCTGATGGCGCACGACCTCGACCGGGCCCTGCGCGGCATCTCCGGCATCCTGGTGACGCCGTTCGACGCGGACGACCGGCCCGATCCCGCGCGCCTGGCGCCGATCCTGGACCACGCCCTGGCGGCGGGCGTCCACATGCCGGTCGTCAACGGCAACACGGGCGAGTTCTATGCCCTCACCACCGGGGAGGCGGTGGGCATGGTCCAGGCGGTGGCCGACCTGCTTCAAGGCCGCGCCCCTCTGCTGGCCGGGGTGGGGCGCGGCATCCACGACGCCTGCACGCTGGCGGCGGCCTCCGCCCGGGCTGGGGCGGACGCGGTCATGGTCCACCAGCCACCCGACCCCTTCGTCAGCCCCCGGGGCACGGTTGAGTACGTCCGCCGCGTGGCGGATGCGGCGGACGGCCTGCCCGTGATGCTGTACCTTCGCAACGACGCGATCGGCACCGGGGCCATCGCGGATCTCTGCGCGCTGCCCGGCGTGCGCGGCGTGAAATGGGCCACCCCCAACCCCATGCGCCTGGGGGAGGCCATCGCCGCCTGCGACCCCGGCATCGTTTGGGTCGGCGGCCTGGCGGAGGTCTGGGCCCCCGCCTTCTACGCCGTCGGCGCGCGGGGCTTCACCTCCGGCCTGATCAACGTCTGGCCCGAGCGTTCCGTCGCGATCCATGCCGCGCTCGAACGCGGGGATTGGACCGAGGCGCGCCGCCTGATCGGTGGCATGCGCGCGTTCGAGGCCATCCGCGCGGAGGAGGGCAACGGCACCAACGTCACCGGGGTGAAGGCCGCGCTGGCGCTGATGGGGCGCGATTGCGGGCCCACCCGGCCGCCATCCGCATGGCCGCTGACCGATGCGCAAGGCGCCAGGATGCGCGACTTCCTGGCGGACGCCCGACTGTTCCGACCCGAGGATCCATCATGAACGAAGACACGCGACGCAAGCTGCGCGGCGTATCCGTGGCGACGCTGGCCACCGCGCTGTTCAAGCGCGGGCTGCGGGGACAGGTGGTGCAGGACGTCCGCCCCATCGGCCGGCGTGGGCGCAACATGGTTGGGCCCGCCTTCACCCTGCGATACATGCCCGCGCGCGAGGATCGCAACACCCTGGCCGAGTTCCGCCGCCCCGACCACAAGCAGCGCGTCGCCATCGAGACCTGCCCCGCGAGCCACGTGATGATGATCGACAGCCGCGGCGACGCGACCGCCGCGTCGGCGGGGGACATCCTGGTCACGCGGCTGATGGTACGCGGGGCCGAGGGCATCGTCACCGACGGCGGCTTCCGCGACGCCATGAACATGGAGGGCATCGCCATGCCCGTCTATCACAAGCGCCCGTCCTCGCCCACGAACCTGACCATCAACGAGGCGATCGAGATGGACGTCCCCATCGGATGCGGCGGGGCGCCGGTCTTTCCGGGCGACGTCGTCGTGGGCGACGCCGACGGCGTCATCGTCGTGCCAGCCGAAATGGCCGACGAGATCGCCGACGAGGCCGTCGAGATGACCGTCTACGAGGATTTCGTCCTGGAGCGCGTGCAGGCGGGCGAGACCATCATCGGCCTCTATCCCGGCACGAAGCCCGAGCATGCCGACGCCTTCGCAGAATGGCGCAGGGCCCGCGGCCGCTAGGCACCGTTCGGGTCGTCCCGACCACCGCGGCCCCGCACCGGCCCCGGCTGGACGGGGCCGCGAGTTCCCCCTAGCCGTCGGATCATGACCACGGATTCCAAGGCTCGCGCCAACGGCCCCCGCAGCCTGCTGCGCAAGATCGTCGACGCGCACCTCGCCGAAGGCACCGCCGAGACGGGCCGCCCCATCGCCTTGCGCGTGGACCAGACCCTGATGCAGGATGCCAACGGTACCTTGGTGATGCTGGCCCTGGAGGCCATGGGGATCGAGCGCTCCGCCCTGCCGCTGGGGGTGCAGTACGTCGACCACAACCTCCTGCAGGCGGACCACCGCAACGCCGACGACCACCGCTTCCTGCGCTCCGCCGCGGCGCGGTTCGGACTGATCCTGGCGCCCCCCGGCACCGGCATCAGCCACGTCGTCCACATGGCCCATTTCGGACGCCCCGGCGCCGTGCTGCTCGGCGGCGACAGCCATACGCCCGCGGCCGGGGCGTTGGGGATGCTGGGCATCGGCGCCGGCGGCCTGGACCTCGCACTGGCCATGGCGGGCGCGCCGCATCCGATGACGATGCCCTCCGTGCGGGGCGTCCGCGTCACGGGTCGCCTGCCGCCCTGGGTGGGCGCGAAGGACGTCGCGCTCGAGATGCTCCGCCGTCACGGCGTGGCGGGCGGACGGGGCGCCGTGTGGGAATGGTTCGGCCCCGGGCTGGACGACCTGTCCGTTTGGGACCGCCACGTCATCGCCAACATGGGCACCGAGACCGGGGCCGTGGCGACGCTGTTCCCCGCCGACGACGCCGTGCGCGACTTCCTGACCGCGCGCGGGCGGGCAAACGACGCCGCGCCCCTGTCCGCCGATGCGGGCGCGCGGTACGACGACGTGCAGGATCTGGACCTGTCGACCCTGGAACCGCTCGTCGCGACTCCGTCCAGCCCCGGCAACGTCGTGCCCGTGTCGCGGGTCGCCGGGGCGGCCGTGGCGCAGGTCTACCTCGGCTCCTCCGCCAATCCGGGCTGGGCCGACGCGGCAATCGTGGCGGAGGTGGTGGCCGGGGGCCGGGCGGCGGACGGCGTCTCGCTGGACGTGAACCCGGCCTCCCGCGACATCCTGCGGGACCTCGTGGCGACCGGCCACCTGGCGCCCCTGATCGAGGCGGGGGCCCGGCTCCATCAGGTGGGGTGCAACGGCTGCATCGGCATGGGGCAGGCGCCCGCATCGGGGCGGCGGTCCCTGCGCACGGTGCCCCGCAACTTCCCCGGCCGGTCCGGCACGGTGGAGGACGCGGTCTATCTCTCTGGGCCGCAGGTCGCGGCCGCGTCCGCCCTGCGGGGCGCGATCACGGATCCCCGCACGTTGGACCGCGCCCCCCCGCGCCCGCGCCCCCCCGCCCGCCCCGCCCACGACCCAGCGCAGTTCGTCCATCCGCCCGCCGACCCGCCCCCGCTGGACAAGGGGCCGTCCATCACCGCGATGCCGGTCTTCGATCCCCTGCCCGACGACCTGGATCTCCCTTTGCGCTTGCGTCTGGGCGACGACGTCTCGACCGACGAGATCCTGCCCGGCGGCGCGGGCGTGCTGCCCTGGCGGTCGAACCCCGAACGCCTGTCGGCCTTCACCTTCCGCGACCTTGCCCCCGACTACGCCGCCGCCGGGAACGGGGACCACGCCATCCTGGCGGGTGCGAACTACGGCCAGGGATCCAGCCGCGAGCATGCGGCCATGACGCCGCGGATGCTGGGCCTGCGCGTGGTTCTGGCCGACACGATCGCGGGCACCCATGCCCGCAACCTCGTCAACTTCGGCGTGCTCCCCCTTTCGCTGGACGGCGACGCTCGCGACGCGGTCGCCGCGGCGGGGCGGCTCCGCCTCCGCGGATGCCGGGACGCGGTCGCGCGGGGCGCGGTGCCCGCCCTGTGCCTCCCCGACGGCACGCCCGTCCACGCGGACTGGGCGTTGCCCCTGTCGGACCGCCAGACCGCGTTCCTCCTGGCGGGCGGTTGCATCAGCTGGGCGCGTGCCGCGTCCGCGATGGGGCGGACGACGGCGTAGGGGGGACCGACAGCCCGTGCGTGTCCGGCCGTAGGCGCGCCCGCAGACTCGCTATGTCGACCCCGCGCTCGGCCATCGCGTCCGCCCCGAAGGCGGTGATGATCTCCGCGAGATAGATCTCGTGGAGGATCATCGTCCGGATCAGATACACGAGCGCCGCGTTCGCCGCGACATAGGCACGGGGGGGATCCCCCATGTCGGCCACGATCGCCTCACCCCCGTCGCCCACCAGGGTGAACAGCACCCGATGCGGGTCGCTCGGCGCCGACCCCGTCCCTTCGTGGGGAACCACGGACGCGTTCGGGTGGTCGCCCAGCCGCCCCCAGGACCCGCCGGACCCGACCACGGTCACCCGCACGCCGCGGTCCGCCGCCGCGGCCAGCCCGTCCAGATGGGGCGCGGCGAGCGTGTCCACCGTCTTCAAGTGCAGATGCGCCGCCGCCCCGTCGATAGCCCGTCCGATCCGTGCGGCGACCGCCGCCGCCCCCTCCACCGTTTCGACGAAGTCGGCGCGCGCGGCCTGGCTGGCGGCGGCGATTCGCGCGGTCACGTCCTGCGCGGTGTCGGCGATGTCGCGGGCGAGGCCCGGAAAGAACCCCTGCGGATCCGCGACGGCATAGCGGACCGGTGCGTCCGACACGGCGCGGATCGCGCCCCGCACCAGAAGCGCCGACACCGCCCCGTAGGAGTTCGCGCGCGCCAACCCCGACAACTTGGCGACCGCATAGGCCGTGGCGGGCTGCGCGCGCGTCAACGCCTCGAACGTCCGCGCCTCCGGCTCCGAGAAGCCCAGGCAGGACAGCCCTTCGATCATCGCGACGTCGCGCTCCATGCTATCCGCCTTGCCTTGGTGGTCGAATTCCGACTACCATTTCCGACGACGGCCGCTCGCGCAAGGGCGGCTCGATCCCGGGAGGAAGACGCCATGACCATCACCCGCCGCACCTTCGCGACGCTCGCCGCCACGGTTCTGCTCGCGGCGCCCGCCGCCGCGCAGTCCTTTCCCGAACGCGAGGTGACGCTGTTCGTCAACTACGGCGCTGGCGGTTCCGTCGACCGCACGGCCCGGTCCGTGCAGCCCTTCCTGCCCGACGCCCTGGGCACCGGCGTCGTGGTCGAGAACGTGGGCGGCGCGGGCGGGCGCACCGGCCTTCGTCGCTTCATGGAGATGGATCACGACGGCCACACCGTCCTCGTCGCCTTCGCGCCCGCCACGACCTACGGCAAGTTCCGGGAGCCCGGCCTGTTCGAGATGGACGACCTGGCCGTGCTGAACGTCCAATGGATCGACCCGGCCATCCTGCTCGCCCGCACCGATGCGGGATGGGACTCCCTGGCGGACATGGTCGCCTGGGCACGCGAGAACCCGGGCGAGCTGACCTTCGGATCGTCGGGCCAGGGCTCCGTCGGGACCATCCTGGCGGAAGCGATGTTCGACGCGCTGGGCCTGGACGTCCGCACGGTACCCTATTCGGGGGGCGGCGACGCCCGGCGCGCCTTCGCCGCGGGCGAGGTGCAGGTGACCGCCGCCGGCGCGGGCGGGGCCACGTCGCTGGCGGACCAGGCCGTGCCGCTGGGCCTGTTCGGCGACGAGGGGTCCGCCCCCGACTGGCCCGACGCGCCGTCGATCAACGCCGAGCTGGACGCCATGGGCGAGGCCGCGGACGTTCCCGAAGGCGGCGCCTATCGCTTCTTCGCGGTCCATTCCGACGTACGTGAGAACCATCCCGACCGGTTCGAGGCCCTGGCCACGGCCCTGGAGGAGGTCGTCACCTCCGACGCCTTCCGCGAAAGCGCGGCGCAATCGGGCGTCGGCACCGACTGGACCGGGCCCATCGACGGGCAGGCGCTGATCTCGGACGTCGACGCGCGCTTCACCGCGATCCTGGAAGGCGCCGAGGGCTGATCCGGTTGACCGACCGGACCAGCGGCGGGCGCGGGACCGACTGGACCGCGCTGGCCGTCCTCGTCGGGGGGTTGGCCTGGGCCACGTGGTACGTCCTGTCGACGCGCGCGAACCCTATCGACGAGCCGGAGGCGGCGTGGCTGATCACGCCCCTCCTGCTGGCGGCCTGGGCTTCCGCCCCCTTCGTGGCCTGGTCGGCCCTGGGACCGCTGCGCAAACGCCTCGCGGTGGAGCCCGACAGCGCGATCGGCGCGCATCGCAACCGGACGGCCTTCGTCCTGGGCCTGCCCCTGCTGGCGGGTTCGATCTGGCTGCTGGGCTTCGTCGCGACCGTCGCACTTTGGGTCCCCGCCCTCCTTCTGGCCATGCGCGAGCGCCGCGTGGCCGTCCATGTCGGGATCGTCGGCGGCCTCCTGGCGGCGGTGGGGCTGGGCTTCTCGTGGGCGCTGGGGGTCGACCTGCCGCTTTGGCCGCGGGGCTTGGGGTGATCGACGGGGGTGCCATCGCCGCGGGCGCGGCGCTTCTGCTGGACTGGCAGGTGCCGGTCCTCATCCTGGGCGGGATGGTGCTGGGGCTGGTGATCGGCGCGATCCCCGGCATGACCGCCGCGCTGGGGCTGGCCGCGATCCTGCCGCTGACCTTCCAGCTGGACGCCCTGCCCGCGCTGATCCTGATGACCGCCGTCTATACCGGCAGCCTGACGGGGGGCGGGTTCCTGGCCATCCTGATCAACACGCCCGGCACGCCTGGCGCCGCGGCCACGACGTTCGACGGCTATCCGATGGCAAAGGCCGGACGCCAGAACGAGGCGCTGGGCCTGCAGATCGCCGCCAGCGTGATCGGGGGCGCCATCAGCTACCTCGCGCTCCTGGCGTTCATCGAGCCCATGGCCCGCTTCGCCCTGCTGTTCGGGTCGGGTGAGATGCTGTTCCTGACGATCTTCGTGATCCTGATGATCGCCACCCTGCAGCGCCGGTCCTTCGCGCGCACGATCTTCGCGGGCGTGATCGGCTTGCTCTTGTCCACGATCGGCACGTCGGTGACGACGGGCATCCCGCGCGGCACGATGGGCCTGGATGCCCTGGAGGACGGCCTGCCCGTCATCCTGTGCGTCATCGGCCTGTTCGCCCTGCCCGAACTGATCGCCATCGTCGCCCGCCCCGCCATCGCGGAGGGCGCGACCCGCGGCACGGACATCCGCCGCATGATGGGCGGGGTGCGGCAGGGCTTCGGTGCGGTGGCCACCTGGGCGCGGGGATCGGCGATCGGCACGCTGGTCGGCCTCCTGCCGGCGGCGGGCGCCACGGTCGCCTCGCTCCTGTCCTATGCGGCTGCCAGCAAGCGGGCCCGCGCCTCCGAGCGGTTCGGCGAGGGGGAGCCGAAGGGCGTGGTCGCCGCGGAATCCGCGAACAACGCCTCCGAAGGGGGGGCCATGGCCGTGCTCATGGCGCTGGGCGTGCCGGGCAGCGCGTCCACGGCCGTGATCTCGGGCGCGTTCCTCCTGCACGGGCTGGTGCCGGGGCCGCGACTCTTCATCGACAACGGGCCGCTCGTCTATGGCCTGATCCTGGGGAACCTGGCGCAGATGGCGATGCTGGGCCTCTTCGCCGTCCTGGTCGCCAGCCAAGTGGTGCGCATCGTCACCGTCCCGTCGCGGCTGCTGGCGCCGATCCTGGCGGTGGTGCTGGCCCTGGGGGCGTATTCGTTCCGGGGCCTGTGGGAGGACGTCGTCATCACCTTCGCCTTCGGGCTCCTGGGCCACGTCATGCGGCGCCACCACTTTCCCCTGATCGCCCTGATGATCGGCCTGTTCCTCGGACGACAGATCGACGCGGACTTCGTGCGCTTCGTGATCCTCTACGGCGACGACCCGATGGCGCTCCTGTCCCGCCCCATCGTTGCCACCTTTGCGGTTCTGTCGCTCGGGCTGGTGCTGTGGCAGGTCCGGCAGGCCTGGACCGAACGGCGGTCGGCGTGACGGACCACGCGCTGCGGCCCGCCCGGATCGACGTCGTCGCGCTGTCCGCGCCCCTGGACGTCCCGCGCCGGAACGCGTTCGGCACGATGCACGCGCGTCCGGCCCTTCTGGTTCGCATGGTCGACCGGGACGGCGCCGAAGGGTGGGGGGAGGCGTTCTGCAACTGGCCCGCCTTCGGATCCGCCCACCGCGCCCGGATCCTGTCGGACGTCCTGGCCCCCCTGGCCACGGGGCGGCGCTTCGACGGACCGGAAGGATTGTGGCGCGACCTGACGGACCGCACCCGCCCCCTCGTGCTGCAATGCGGGGAGGCCGGGCCCTTCGCGCAATGCATCGCCGCGCTCGACGTCGCGGGATGGGGCGTGGTCGCGGACCGCACGGGCCGGGACCTGGCTGCCCTGTGGGGGACCCAGGCGGCCCCCGTCCCGGCCTATGCCAGCGCGCTGACCGCCGACCGCCTGGACGCCGTCGTCCCGACCCTGCGGGCGCGGGGATGGACGGGGTGGAAGCTGAAGGTGGGCTTTGGACGCGACGCCGACCTCGCCGCCCTGGGCCGGCTACGGGACTTGGTCGGACCCGACGACACGGTCATGGCCGACGCGAACCAGGCCTGGACCGTGGACGACGCCTGCCGCCACGCGGACGCCTTCGCTCCGCATCGCGTGGCATGGCTGGAGGAGCCGATCCCCGCCGACGCCCCCGCCGCCGACTGGGCCGCGTTGGCCCGGCGATCCTCGATGCCCCTGGCCGCGGGCGAGAACGTGCGCGGCGAGGCGGGCTTCGCGACCCTGATGGGGGCCGGCGTGCGCGTCGTGCAGCCCGATGTCGCGAAGTGGGGCGGGCTGTCCGGCCTGCGCCGGATTGCCGCCGCGGCGCGGGGGGCCGGCGCGGTCCTCGCGCCGCACTTCCTGGGATCGAGCATAGGCCTCGCCGCCACCGCGGAGGCCTGTCGCGCGCTGGGCGCCGCCTGGATCGAGGTCGACGCGACCCCGAACCCCCTGCGGACCGAGCTCGGCCCCGCCTGGGACCGGAACGGCTGGACGCCCGACCCCACCGCCCTGGGGCGGTTCGCCGCGCCCTAGCCCGACCCCGGACCGATGCGGATGGTGCCTCGCGGTGCGATGCCGCGACAGGCTCAGATCACCGCGGCCTCCGCGAACGGCACGCCCCGGGCGACGCGGTCGGGGGTGAAGGGCGACAGGTCCAGGCTGACGTACCGGCCGTGCACGATGCGCTCGGCCAACCCGCGTCCCAGCCCCGCCGATTGTTGCAGCCCGTGCCCGGAGAAGCCGTTCAGGATCATGAACCCCTCCGGCCCATCCGCCACGGGGCCCACCAGGGCGTTGGCGTCGAACGTGTTCAGGTCGTAATGCCCGACCCAGGATTGGCGCACGCGGATCCGCTCGAAGGCGGGGATCCGCGTGGCCAGCGTGGGCCAGACGCGGTCCTCCCACATCTCCCATTCGCCGGCGAAGTCGTCGGGGTCGACGGCGGGGTCCACCGCCGGCGTCGCCCCGGCCATGTAGCCGGCCCCGTCCTGCCGAACGTGAACGCCGGACGGATCGATAGTCAGCGGCAGGTCGCGGTCCAGGGGCGTTTCGGCGTCGAACACCCACGTATAGCGCTTGCGCGGCTCCACCGGCAGCCGCACGTCCGCCATCGCAGCCACGGCCGCCCCCCGCGTGCCGGCCGCGTTCACGACCACGTCCGCGCCCAGCCGGGCCCCGTCCGCCAGCACGACGCCCCGGACCCGTCCGCCCCGGACGTCCACCCCCGCCACCTCGCCGTGACGATAGGTGACGCCGCGGGCGACCGCGATGCGCCGCCACCACTCGAACATCGTCGTCCCGTCGAAGTACCCCTCGTCGACGGGGTTGTGCGACCCCAGCACGATCCCGTCCAGGTCGTAGAACGGATACGCCGCCGCGATCGCGTCCGGCGCCATCAGCCGCGTCGCCGCCCCCGCCCGCGCCTGCACCGCATGCGCCGCGCGCAGGCGATCGGCCTCCGCGGCGTCGCCGGCCAGGTACATGTACCCGAACGCGTGCAGGTGGATCGGCGGCACGCGGGGATCGCCCATCGTCTCCGGGAAGGCGCGCAGGAACGCCACCCCGAACCGCGACAGGGCCACGTTCAACGGGTTGCCGAACTGCTGACGGATGCAGGAATTCGTGAACGCCGTCCCGCAGGCGGCATAGGACGGGTCCCGCTCGACCACGGTGATGGACCCGGGGTCGTGCCCCAACTCGGTCAGCCACCACGCGAGGCTGGAGCCCATGATCGCGCCGCCGACGATGACGATGTCCTGTGCCATGGCGCCAAGGGTTGCCGCGCCGCGCGCCCCGGTGCAAGGCCGCAGCCATGGGACGCAACGCCGCCACCTGGGTCGGGTTCGGGGCCATCGCGCTCTGGGCGACCCTGGCCGCGCTGACCACGCTGGCCGAACGCATTCCGCCCCTGCAGTTGCTGGCGATGTGCTTCGCGGTGGGCGGCGCGGTGGGGGCGCTGCGCGGTCTGCCGCGCGGCGTGCCCCCGGGCGCCTGGGCGCTGGGGGTGGGCGGGCTGTTCGGCTATCACCTGCTCTACGTGTTGGCGTTGCGCACGGCCCCCGCGGTGGAGGCCAGCTTGATCGCCTATCTGTGGCCCCTGCTGATCGTGCTCCTGTCGGCGCTGGTGGACCGCCTGCGGTGGTTCCACGTGGCCGGCGCGACCCTGGGACTGGCGGGGGCGGCGCTGATCGTCGCGGGCGGGCGGGGCCTGTCCTTCGACCCCGCGCCGGGCCACGGCATCGCGCTTCTGGCGGCCCTGGTCTGGGCCGGGTACTCGGTCGCGCAGCGCCGCTACGCGGGCGTGCCGACGCGTGCGGTGGCGGGGTTCTGCCTGGCGACCGCAGCCTTGGCGGGTGCGGCCCACCTGGTGCTGGAGACCCCCGTGATGCCGCGCGGCGTCGAATGGCTCGCGATCCTGGTCCTCGGCGCCGGGCCGGTCGGCGCGGCCTTCTTCCTGTGGGACGTCGGCTGCAAGCGCGGCGACCTGGCCGTCCTCGGCGCGGCCAGCTACGCCGCGCCGCTCCTGTCCACGCTGCTCTTGGTCGCACTGGGCCTGGCCCGGCCGACGGTGGCGCTGGCGCTGGCCTGCCTGCTCATCACCGGGGGCGCCGCCTTGGCGGCGATGGGCATGTGGCGGCGTGGTGACGCCTGAGAGCTGAGCAGCCGCCCCCGGGGCCGGGGACGGCGGCTTGTCGCTTCAGCGCAGATGCGCCCGCAGCATCCAGGCGAACTTGTCGTGGATGCGGCCACGCTCGATGGCGAGATCCTCCGTCCGG
>NZ_JARGZA010000028.1 GCF_030973515.1 Jannaschia maritima | reverse complement strand
CAATCGTGCCAATGTTCACATGCGGCTTGTTACGCTCGAACTTCGCCTTCGCCATGGAAGGTCTCCTTTCTTCGTTGGTGTAACGGGGCGAACCCCGCCCTACGGTCAATGACCGCGAAATGGGGATGCACGCGGAGCCGTTCAGCCCAGCTCCGCAAGGCCCCGGATCAAGTCCGGGGTGCGTGACCTTTCAGGTCACGCAAACTTGGCCTGGATCTCTTCCGAGATGTTCTGCGGGACCGGATCGTAGTGGTCGAACTGCATCGTAAACTGGGCCCGACCGCTCGACATGGAACGCAGGGTGTTGATGTAGCCGAACATGTTGGCCAGCGGCACGAAGGCGTCGATCGCGATCGCGTTGCCCCGCGTGTCCTGCCCGTTCACCTGACCCCGGCGCGACGTCAGGTCACCGATGATCCCGCCGGTGTATTCCTCCGGCGTGATGACCTCGACCTTCATGACGGGCTCCAGCAACTTGGCGCCCGCCCGGCGCATGCCTTCGCGCATGCACATCCGGGCCGCGATCTCGAAGGCCAGGACCGACGAGTCGACGTCGTGGAACTTGCCGTCGAGCAACTGGACCTTGAAGTCGATGACGGGGAAGCCCGCCAGCGGACCGCTGTCCATGACCGAGTTGATGCCCTTCTCGACGCCGGGGATGTATTCCTTCGGCACGGCACCGCCCACGATCTTGGATTCGAACGAGTAGCCCTCGCCCGGTTCCGTCGGCGAGATCAGCAGCTTGACCTCGGCGAACTGACCCGAGCCGCCCGACTGCTTCTTGTGGGTATAGGTATGCTCCACCTCGTGGCCGATCGTCTCGCGATACGCCACCTGCGGGGCGCCGATGTTGGCCTCCACCTTGAACTCCCGCTTGAGGCGGTCGACCAGGATGTCGAGGTGCAGTTCGCCCATGCCCTTCATGATCGTCTGGCCGGATTCGATGTCCGTCTCGACCCGGAAGGACGGATCCTCCGCGGCCAGGCGCTGCAGGCCCTGGGACATCTTCTCCTGGTCGGCCTTCGTTTTGGGCTCGACCGCGATCTCGATCACGGGATCGGGGAAGGTCATCGTTTCCAGCACGACCTGATCGTTCGCATCCGACAGGGTGTCGCCCGTCGTCGTGTCCTTCAGGCCGGCCAACGCGATGATGTCGCCCGCGAAGGCCTCCGTGATCTCCTCGCGGTTGTTCGAGTGCATCATCATCATGCGCCCGACGCGTTCCTTCTTGCCCTTGGTCGTGTTCTGGAGCGTGTCGCCCTTCTCGAGCTTGCCCGAATAGACGCGCGTGAAGGTGAGCGAGCCCACGAAGGGATCGTTCATGATCTTGAACGCCAGGCCGGCGAACGGCATCGCGTCATCCGCCCGGCGGGGGATGTTGCGCGTCTCGGTCTCGTCGTCGGGGCGGAAGCCCATGTAGTCGACGACGTCGAGCGGCGACGGCAGGTAGTCGATGACCGCGTTGAGCAAGGGCTGCACGCCCTTGTTCTTGAACGCCGACCCGCCGAGGACGGGCACGAAGGACAGCGACAGCGTGCCCTTGCGCAGAAGCTTGCGCAGCGCGTCGACGTCGGGCTCGGCGGCGTCCATCAGGTACGCCTCCATCGCATCGTCGTCCATCTCGACCGCGGCCTCGATCATCTTGCCGCGCCATTCGTCGGCCTGGGCCTTCAACTCGTCGCGGATCGGGTTCTTCTCCCACGACGCGCCGAGATCCTCGCCCTTGTAGACCCATTCCTCCATGGTCACGAGGTCGATCAGGCCTTCCAGCTCGTTCTCCGCGCCGATGGGCAGGGCGACGGGCACGGCCTTCGCGCCGGTCCGGTCCTCGATCATGCGGACGCAGTTGAAGAAGTCGGCGCCGATCTTGTCCATCTTGTTGACGAAGACGATGCGCGGGACCTTGTAGCGGTCGGCCTGACGCCACACCGTCTCCGTCTGGGGCTCCACCCCGGCGTTGGCGTCGAGCACGCAGATCGCGCCGTCGAGCACGGCGAGCGAACGCTCCACCTCGATGGTGAAGTCGACGTGGCCGGGCGTGTCGATGATGTTCATCCGGTACTTGGTGTCGGACGTGCCGTCGGCGGTCGGCTCCTCCTGGCGTTGCCAGAAGGTCGTCGTCGCGGCGGACGTGATGGTGATGCCGCGCTCCTGCTCCTGCTCCATCCAGTCCATCGTGGCGGCGCCGTCATGCACCTCGCCGATGTTGTGGGACTTGCCGGTATAGAAGAGGATGCGCTCGGAGCACGTCGTCTTGCCGGCATCGATGTGGGCCATGATGCCGAAGTTGCGGTAGCGTTGCAGCGGATAGTCGCGGGCCATGAGGCATACCTCTGATAGAGGGAGAAATGGATGCGGGGGCCCCGGACGGACCCCCGTGTCAACGGATGATATGGGGGCTCGACCCTACCAACGGTAGTGGCTGAACGCCTTGTTCGCATCGGCCATCTTGTGCGTGTCTTCGCGCTTCTTCACGGCGGAACCACGGGACTGGACGGCGTCGATCAGCTCGGCGGCCAGACGTTCTTCCATCGTGTTCTCGTTGCGGGCCCGGGCGGCCTTGATGAGCCAGCGGATGGCGAGGGCCTCGCGGCGCTCGGGGCGGACCTCGACGGGGACCTGGTAGGTGGCACCGCCGACGCGGCGGGACCGGACCTCCACCGAGGGTTTGATGTTGTCGAGCGATTCCGTGAAGACCTCGATCGGGGATCGCTTCAGCTTGGACTCGACCCGGTCCATGGCATTGTAGACGATCCGCTCGGCGGTCGATTTCTTGCCGTCGAACATCAGGTTGTTCATGAACTTCGTCAGGACCTTGTCGCCGTACTTGGCGTCGGGCAGGACTTCGCGCTTCTCGGCGGCGTGGCGGCGGGACATGGGGTGTCACCTTTTGTTGTATTCGATCCGCACCGGCATCGGACCGGACGTATCGGAGCGTGGAACGGGCGGTCCACCAGGACCATCGGAGCCCCGGCACGAAGGCCGGGGCGAAGCGGGCCGCAGACCTACTTCGGCTTCTTCGCGCCGTACTTGGAGCGACGCTGGCGGCGGTCCTTGACGCCCTGGGTGTCGAGCACACCGCGCAGGATGTGGTAGCGGACGCCGGGAAGGTCCTTCACGCGGCCGCCGCGGATCAGGACGACGCTATGTTCCTGAAGGTTATGGCTTTCTCCGGGGATGTAGGAGATCACCTCGTAGCCGTTGGTCAGGCGGACCTTGGCGACCTTGCGCATGGCGGAGTTCGGCTTCTTGGGCGTCGTGGTATAGACGCGCGTGCAGACGCCGCGCTTCTGGGGGCAGGATTCCAGGTGCAGCGACTTGGAGCGCTTGACCTTGGGCTGCCGCGGCTTGCGGATCAGCTGCTGGATGGTGGGCATGTGGCTTCCCGTATGCTGTTCGTTTCGTTCGGTAAAACGGCGCAGACGGGTCATTCAAACACCGATGGCCGCAGACGCCCGGAATACCGACCTGGACGTTTGCGGTTGGTCGCAGCGGTGGCGGGAAGCAGTATCCCGGCACGTGCCCCATGGCATATGGCTGACCCGCCCGGGAGAGGTCCCCCAGCCGGATTGCGCGCGTCCTAAACGCCGTGTTGCGCGGTGTCAACGGCACCGGACCGGGCGTGCACCCCCCGTACACCCCCCGTACACCCCCCGTGCATACGAAACGCCCTACCGCACCGTACGGTGGGTCGGATTCGACAGGGACGCGCGCTCCGTGCCGCGGGGCCGGCACGCGGAGCCGTCAGCGTGGTCCCGTCGCCCGCGGTTGCGGCACCCGCGCTTCGCGCCAAAGGGTGTAGATGCCGGTCGCGGCGATGATCGCGGCGCCCAGCAGGGTCGTGGCGTCCGGGACCTCCGCGAACACGGCGAAGCCCAGCAGCAGGCCCCAGATCATGGAGGTGTATCGGAACGGCGTGACCACCGCGACCTCGCCCACCCGCATCGCCCCGATGGAGAACGTGTAGGCCGCCAGGATGCAGCAGGCCGCGAAGACCAGCACCGCGCCCTGCCGGGGCGTCGGCGTCGCCCAGGTCTCGCCCAGCGTCAGCACGCCGCCCATCAGGGTGATGACCACGGCCGTCAGCACGGCGATCTTCAGGTTGGGGACCGCGGGCGACAGGCGGCGGGTGACGAGGTCGCGCACGGTCGCCAGGATCACCGTCAGGACGATGGCCAGGGACCACGGGTCGAAATCCCCCATCCCCGGCCGCACGATCAGCAGCACGCCCACCAGCCCCACGCCGATCGCGGTCCAGCGCCGCCAGCCGACCCGTTCGCCCAGAAACACCGCGCCCGCGGCCGTCAGGGTCAGGGGGATCGCCGCCAGGATGGCCACGATGTTGGCGAGCGGCAGGTGCGGCAGCGCCAGGACGAAGGGCAGGAAGGCCGCAGCCTCCGCCAGCGACCGGCCCAGCGCGGGGCCCCAGTCGGCGCGGGGCACGGGTCGGCGCAGGGCGCCGGTGACGTGGGCCAGCCCCACGAGCAACGCGATCGCCAGCACCCCGCGCAAGACGACGACCTGGAAGGTCGGCATGTCCTGGGCCAGCCACTTGATCGACGCGTCGTTGAAGGTGAAGGCGGCCATGCATCCCATCATCAGGACCGCGCCGCGCAGGTTGTCCATCATGGCGCGAGGCGTCGCATGCGCAGGCGGCGGGGGGAAGGGTGCCGCCGCGTATGCGCGGGGTTGCGGGGGTGGGTGTGGTGGACGTCCGGGGAACCGCCGCCCCGGCGAGGAGATCCGATTGCCGGATGTCGGCACCTCCGGTATCTCCGAAGCAAGGGAGGGCCGATCCATGCGAATGCCGATGATCCGGAACATCGAGGGCAACAAGCTGCACCGGACGCTGCAGAACTGCATCGGCAACATCTGCGAATGCCTGTCGCGTGCGATTGATAAACTCCTCAACGAGCATGCACCCCATAAGTCGGGCGAGAAGGGACTGAAGCAGCATTGGGCCGAGCAGGTCGGATCGGGTGCGGAGGCACCTGGAACACCGACCTGGAACAAGCACCAGGGAACGATCGAGAAACAGCAGGACAATCTCCGCGACCATCTACATGAACACGAAGCGCGGGGATGCGGCGGACCACCCAATGGCGGATCACCGGTACCATCCGATGGTTGGCGTTGGGCAACCCGTGGGCTGCCGACGAGAGATGATTGGAGAGCAAATAACTCGAGATCCTACGAGGGTTTGACCGGCAGTCCGGCGGGCGACGCTGCTGCCGTGGTAGGCGGAGTGGGTTTGGGCTATCTCGGCTACAGGGCAGTACGAATGTTGCCGTCCTTATTGTTCCCACCGTCATTCGTACCCAACCTCCTCGTTCCTTAGTTGCTGGATTACCTGCTACGATGAACGATCCAGATCACACCAATCCTGGCAAGTTGATCAGCCGTCTGGCTTTGGATGCGGCCAAACCGCTCTATCCGCGGCTGCAGGTACCGCCGAACGATGGCAGCTTTGCCATGCATACGTTCCTCAAGGAGGCGGTCGAGTATTCGGAATTCGCCCCCGAGTATGAACCAAGAATGTGGAATGCGACGGTCGACTATGCAAAGGCTACCCTGCCCGGCCCTCAGCGTGAAACTTGGCTATCATGGTTGTTCAACTGCTTCACCGGCCCTCACCCCCCAGATGTCGATCTGTCCGGTTGGCTGATCGCGTTGGATTACTTCATCCTACCGCATAGCGATTGGTCGGGCATGGACCTGACGGCCGAGGAGGTGGCGGCCGTGCAGGACTTCCTGGCGACGCGAGAGCGGGAGACGGACGAGGCGGGCTTCGTCGAGGCGATCGAAGAGGCCCGGTCGGCCCCGTTGACCGACTGGGACAAGCGGATGCACCAGGCCTACGAGTTCGTCCTGTTCGATCGGCAACGGGGAAATGATCCCTTCCTGGCCCTGAAGTTCGCGAACCAGGGCGAAGGTTTGCGCCGCGCGATCCGTGATCATCCGTTTCCCGACCACTTTCCGCACGAAGCCTTGCGGCAAGGCGCGCAGGCCCTGATCGATCGACGGGGCGTCTGGATGCCAGAGGGCCGCGTCCTGGGACCGCTGACCGCCGTGCGATGAACGCCGAGGATCTGGACCGGGCGCATTGGGGCACGGCGACCTTCGTCTTCAGCCAGGACTTGGCCGATGGGCTGGTGCGATTGGCCTTGCCGGACCACGATCCCGACATTCTGCGTTCGGCGTCCCGAGACGCGATCCTGCGGAACCGCGATGTCGTTGCCGCCGGTCATCCTCCACTGCACCTGCGCAGGGCGATCGCGGACGCGCTGGATCGCGCGGGTCACGACGATCGTTCCGTCGATGCGAGGACGTCCTTCGTCGCCTGGGTAGACGACGCGTTCGCGACCCCGGCGCGCCCGACCAACGGCCGAAGCTGGCCCCTGGCACCCCTGGGCGATCCGGCGCTTCTGGCAGAGGCCGACATCGCCATACGCGACGGACGTCCAGATGCCGCCAGCTATGCCGCGTTGCTGCATGGGGCGATCGATGCCGACGCGTCCGACGCCCTGATGGACGCGGTCTTCGACGTGGATGCCGCGATCGACGAGGCACGCTTCAGCGATTGGGACCGGGCGATCCTAGCCCGGAACGCCGACATCCATGCCGCGCAAAGTCCGTTAGCGCCGCTGATCCATACGATCCACCAAGGCTTGATGGCGGCGGCGGCACGGAGGGTCGTCGCAGGGATGCCCACCGCGTGCGCCGATCGCCTGCGGCGGGCTTGCGGGGGGATCGTACGGGCATGAGCGCCGCGCGGTGGAACCCGGTCACGAACGCGTCGCACCGCCAGGTGACCGCGCTTGCCACGGCGATCGCCGAACGGCATGCCGAGCATTACGGCACCGTTCCGCGGTCCTACCTCGCCCTGTCCGTCCGCGAGGTCGTGCGCTTCTGCGAGGATGCGGGAATCTGGGAGCCCGTCGACATCGCCTGCATCGTGGAGGCAATGATCTCCCCATCGCCCGCCCTGCTGCCGCAGGCGGATCGCGATCACGCGTTGCACGTCATCGGGAACGACACCGCTTCGCCGGAGGCCCGCGCGCGCAGCGTGTCCCTGGCACTGCGCGGAACCGCCCCACCCCCGCGCGAGCCGTCGGGCGCCCGCTGAACGGGTCGCATAGGGCTCGTTCGATGGATGCGTCCCGCAGGTCGGCGGGGCCGACCCGATCGCCCCCTCAGGCCGGTCGCAGGGGCCAGCGGGGGCGCCAGGGGCCGGGGCGGAGGAGGCCGCGCAGGGGGCGTTCCACCAGCACCAGCACGACCAGGGATGCGGCGATGCTGGCGAGGACGGCGCCGATCTGCAGGAGCACGGAACTTCCCAGCGGGATGCCCAGCACGCCGGCCGTGGCTTTGCCCACGATCGCCAGCACCAAGGTGTGGGTCAGGTAGAGCGCATAGCTCGCCTCGCCCCCCAGGACGAGCCAGCGGGGGGTTCGGAACGCCAGCGCGACGGTGCCGTACACGATCAGCGCGGCGGGGATGCCGGCGCGGATCTCGCGCGGCAGGTCGATCGCCGGCAACGCGGCCCATTCGGGCATGATCAGAAGCGTCAGGGCCAGGCCCGCAGCGAGGGCCAATCCGCCCGCCGGCATCCGACCGCGGGCGTGGAGCGTGGCGATCCCCATGCCGAACAGGAATTCCAGGCTGATGGAATGCAGCAGGAACACGAAGGTTCCGTCCTGCCACGGCGCATCGGCCCGGGCATGCGCGACGGCGGTGGCGTACCAGGCCGCCACCAGCACCGCGGCCCCACGCAGGCCCCCGAACCGGAAGCCCAGGGCGAAGAGCAGGTAGAACGTCATCTCCATCCCCAGGGTCCAGGCGACCGGGATGATCTGGTGCGGCAGGGGCAGCAGGAGGATCGAGGTGAGATAGCCCAAGGGCGTGAGCAGATCGGCCGTCGCATTGGCCATGCCCAGATTGCTTTGCAGCAACGAGATCGCGACCGTCGCCAGAAGGACGACCCAGTAGACCGGATAGATGCGGTCGACCCGGTCGCGCAGGAACGCCGCCGCCGAGAACGCGTCGCGGCGCGTGGCCGAATAGGCGATGATGAAGCCCGATATGACGAAGAAGACGTCCACGCCGTAGCCGCCCCAATGCCCCATCGTCGCCAGGGTCGGCCCCTGCCCGTCCCCGCCGGGCTTGGGCAGGTGATAGAACACGACCAGCAGCGCCGCGACGAAGCGCAGGGCCTGGACGCTGTCGATGCGGCGGTGGGGTGCCATGGCGGCGGTGGATGTCTCGACCATGATGTCGCGCGCCGATCCGAATGACTTAGGCAGATATTCGCGCATCGATAGCGGAGACCCGCCGATTCGGGAACGCAAAATTACCCGGGGTCATTAACGGCCCCTGGCCGCCTTCGGCGCTGCGGGTCGCGGAAACGCGAACGCCCCGCCCGGTGTCCCGGGCGGGGCGTGCGTCCCGCGGTCCGATCGCCGTCGGGCCGTCAGTCGTTCTCGGCGGTCTCCACCGAGGTGTCCTCGCCGAAGACGTCGTCCGCCGTCTGCGTCGGCGCGGCCAGGGCGGCCGCGGCCTCCGCCTCCGCGCGGGCCTCCTCGATCACGACGTTGTCGCGGTCCTGCGCGATGGTGCGGACGCGGGTGGTCGCCCCGCCCGTGCCGGCCGGGATCAGGCGGCCGACGATCACGTTCTCCTTCAGGCCCACCAGCTTGTCGCGCTTGCCCTGGACGGAGGCTTCGGTCAGCACGCGCGTGGTTTCCTGAAAGGACGCGGCCGAGATGAAGCTGCGGGTCTGCAGCGACGCCTTGGTGATGCCCAGGAGGATCGGCTCCGCGCGCGCGGGACGGTCGCCCCGCTTCTCGGCCTTCTCGTTGGCCTCCATCAACTCGGCCTTGTCGATGTGCTCGCCCTTCAGAAGGGTCGTGTCCCCGCTGTCCAGCACCTCCAGCTTCTGGAGCATCTGACGGACGATCACCTCGATGTGCTTGTCGTTGATCTTCACGCCCTGCAGTCGATAGACGTCCTGCACCTCGTCGATCAGGTAGTCGGCCAGGGCCTCCACCCCCAGGATGCGCAGGATGTCGTGCGGCGCGGGATTGCCGTCCATGATGTAGTCGCCGCGCTGGACGAAGTCGCCTTCCTGCACGGGGATGTGCTTGCCCTTGGGGACCATGTAGTCGACGGGTTCCTGGCTGTCGTCCGCGGGGACGACCTGGATCCGGCGCTTGTTCTTGTAGTCCTTCTGGAACCGCACGGTCCCATCCTGCTCGTTGATGATCGCGTGGTCCTTGGGCCGGCGCGCCTCGAACAGTTCGGCCACGCGCGGCAGGCCGCCCGTGATGTCCTTGGTCTTGGCGCCCTCGCGCGGGATGCGCGCGACGACGTCGCCGGCCTTCACCATCTGGCCGTCCTCGATCGACAGGATCGCGTCCACCGACATCGGATAGGTGATGGGGTTGCCGTCCTCCTTGCGGACGGGTTCGCCGTCCTCGCCCACGACGATGACCTCCGGCTTCAGGTCGCTGCCCTTGGGGGCGGAGCGCCAGTCGGCCACGATCTTCTGGGTCATGCCGGTCGCGTCGTCGGTTTCCTGCCGGACGGACACGCCGTCGTAGAGGTCGACGAACTTCGCCCGGCCGTCGGCTTCCGCGATGATCGGCAGGGTGAAGGGGTCCCATTCGAACAGCTTGGCGCCGCGTGCGACGGATTCGCCTTCCTTGACGAACACCGAGGTGCCGTAGCCCAGCTTGTGGCTGGCCCGCTCCTCCCCGTCGGGGCCGTCGATGTGCAACGTCATGTTGCGGCCCATCACCAGCATGGCGCCGGCTTCCGACACCAGCGTGTTGGCGTTCGAGAAGCGCACCGTGCCCTCCGCCGACGCTTCCATGAAGGATTGCTGCCCGCCCTGGGCCACGCCGCCGATGTGGAAGGTCCGCATCGTCAGCTGGGTGCCCGGTTCGCCGATGGACTGGGCGGCGATGATGCCGACCGCCTCGCCGATGTTGACGCGCGTGCCGCGCGCCAGGTCGCGGCCGTAGCACTGGGCGCAGACGCCCTCCTCCGACTCGCAGGTCAGGGGGCTGCGGATCCGCATGGACTGCACGCCGGCCTGGTCGATGGCGTCGGCCTTGCGCTCGTCGATCAGCTCGCCCTGCTCGACCAGCACCTCGTCGGTGCCGGGCGCCAGGACGTCGTCGGCGGCGACGCGCCCCAGCACGCGTTCGGCCAGGGTGGCCACGACCTCGCCGTCGTTGACGGCGGCCTTGGCGGTGATCGCCATCTCGGTGCCGCAATCCTCCTCCCGGGTGATGCAGTCCTGGGCCACGTCGACGAGGCGGCGGGTCAGGTAGCCGGAGTTCGCGGTCTTGAGCGCGGTGTCCGACAGGCCCTTGCGCGCGCCGTGGGTGGAGTTGAAGTACTCCAGCACGGTCAGGCCTTCCTTGAAGTTCGAGATGATCGGCGTCTCGATGATGTCGCCGTTGGGCTTGGCCATCAGGCCGCGCATCCCGCCCAGCTGCTTCATCTGCGTGACCGAGCCGCGCGCACCCGAATGGGCCATCATGTAGACGGAGTTGGGCTCCGCCTCCGCCCCGTCGGCGTCGCGGCCGGACGTGGAGATGGTGGTCATCATGGCGTCGGTGACCTTGTCGTTGCACTTCGACCAGGCGTCCACGACCTTGTTGTACTTCTCGCCCTGGGTGATCAGGCCGTCCATGTACTGGCGCTCGAACTCCTTCACCTGCTCGCGCGTCTGCTCCACGATGGGCCACTTCGCATCGGGCACGACCATGTCATCCTTGCCGAAGCTGATGCCGGCCTTGAACGCCTCGCGGAAGCCCACCGTCATGATCTGGTCGCAGAAGATGACCGACTCCTTCTGCCCGCAATAGCGATACACGGTGTCGATGACCTGCTGCACCTCCTTCTTGCGCAGCAGACGGTTGACCAGGTCGAACGGCGCCTTCGCGTTCAGCGGCAGCAGCGCGCCCAGGCGGGCGCGGCCGGGCGTGGTGTCGAAGACCTGCGCGACCTCCTCGCCCATGTCGTCGATCTGCGGGACCCGGCACTTGATCTTGGCGTGCAGGTGGACCTCGCCCGCGGTCAGGGCCTGCTCGACCTCGTCCGTGGAGCCGAAGATCTTGCCCTCGCCCTTCATGCCGTCACGCTCCATCGTGACGTAGTAGAGGCCCAGGACCATGTCCTGCGACGGCACGATGATCGGCGCGCCGTTGGCCGGCGACAGCACGTTGTTGGTGGACATCATCAGGACGCGCGCTTCCAGCTGCGCTTCCAGCGACAGGGGCACGTGGACGGCCATCTGGTCGCCGTCGAAGTCCGCGTTGAACGCGGAGCAGACCAGCGGGTGCAACTGGATCGCCTTGCCCTCGATCAACACGGGCTCGAACGCCTGGATGCCCAGGCGGTGCAGCGTGGGCGCGCGGTTCAGCAGCACGGGATGCTCGCGGATCACCTCGTCGAGGATGTCCCAGACCTCCGGGCGCTCCTTCTCGACCAGCTTCTTGGCCTGCTTCACGGTGGAGGACAGGCCCTTGGCTTCCAGGCGGGAGTAGATGAACGGCTTGAACAGTTCGAGCGCCATCTTCTTCGGCAGGCCGCACTGGTGCAGCTTGAGCTCCGGGCCCGTCACGATCACGGATCGGCCGGAGAAGTCGACGCGCTTGCCCAGCAGGTTCTGACGGAAGCGACCCTGCTTGCCCTTCAGCATGTCGCTGAGCGACTTCAGGGGCCGCTTGTTGGCGCCCGTGATGACCCGACCGCGACGGCCGTTGTCGAACAGCGCGTCGACGGATTCCTGGAGCATCCGCTTCTCGTTGCGCACGATGATGTCGGGCGCGCGCAACTCGATCAGCCGCTTGAGGCGGTTGTTGCGGTTGATGACGCGGCGGTACAGGTCGTTCAGGTCCGACGTCGCGAACCGGCCGCCGTCGAGCGGCACCAGCGGGCGCAGCTCGGGCGGGATCACGGGGATCACCGTCAGGATCATCCATTCGGGACGGTTGCCGGAATCGATGAAGCTTTCGACGATCTTCAGGCGCTTGATGATCTTCTTCGGCTTCAGCTCGCCCGTCGCCTCCTTCAGATCCTCGCGCAGCTGCGCGGCCTCGGCCTCCAGGTCGATGTTCGACAGCATGTCGCGGATGGCTTCGGCACCGATGTTGGCGGAGAACGCGTCGGCGCCATAGGCGTCCTGCGCGTCCATGTACTCCTCTTCCGTCATCAGCTGACCATAGGCCAGGTCGGTCAGGCCCGGCTCGATGACGACGTAGTTCTCGAAGTAGAGGATGCGTTCCAGGTCGCGCAGCGTCATGTCCAGCATCAGGCCGATGCGCGACGGCAGCGACTTGAGGAACCAGATATGCGCGACCGGCGAGGCCAGCTCGATGTGCCCCATCCGCTCGCGCCGGACCTTCTGCAGCGTCACTTCGACCCCGCACTTCTCGCACACGACGCCGCGGTACTTCATGCGCTTGTACTTGCCGCACAGACATTCGTAGTCCTTGATCGGACCGAAGATGCGCGCGCAGAACAAGCCGTCACGCTCGGGCTTGAACGTCCGGTAGTTGATCGTCTCCGGCTTCTTGATCTCGCCGTAGGACCACGACAGGATCCGTTCGGGCGAGGCCAAGGATACCTTGATCTCGTCGAACACCTTCTGCGGCGCGATCGGGTTGAACGGGTTGTTCGTCAGTTCCTGGTTCATCAGGTATTCCTAAGCAGCGAGTTCAGGCTTGGCAGCGTGCAGCATGACTGCCGTGCCCTCGTCGTAATCGGGGTCATCCAGCGTGCCCGGTTCGGGGACGTCCCGACCGGCGGCGGTCAAATCGTCGATGACCTCCTGCAGGATGACGGCGGCTTCGGTCAGGGCGGCTTCGCGGGATTCGCCTTGCGCGTTCACGTTGATCCCTGGGACGGTGACGCCCCACCAGCCGGTGTCGTCCGGCTCGAACAGAACCGCAGGATAGAAAACATGGGCCATGGCTTTCCTCCTTATCGGCGCAGCTGGACGCCGGTTTGCTTCTCGATCTCGCGAACGATCCGTTCGCTGATTTCCCTCTGTCGGGATACCACGGCGACGAACGTATCACCGCGATAGACTTTGGTGTGGCTGCCGCCCTCCTCCAATCGAAGGCCGGCAGCCGTGAGCATTCTAAGAATGTCCCGTCGCTTCACGCAGGCGTCATTCCTCGTCGCCTTCGGAATCGCGGAGCTCCATGTTCAGGCCCAGGCCCCGGACCTCCTTGACCAGGACGTTGAACGATTCCGGGACGCCGGCCTCGAAGTTGTCCTCGCCCTTGACGATGGACTCGTAGACCTTCGTCCGGCCGGCTACGTCGTCGGACTTCACCGTCAGCATCTCCTGCAAAGTATAGGCCGCGCCGTAGGCTTCGAGCGCCCAGACCTCCATCTCGCCGAAGCGCTGGCCGCCGAACTGCGCCTTGCCGCCCAGGGGCTGCTGGGTGACGAGGCTGTAGGGGCCGGTGGACCGCGCGTGGATCTTGTCGTCCACGAGGTGGTGCAGCTTCAGCAGGTACTTGACGCCCACCGTCACCTTACGGCTGAACTGCTCCCCCGTGCGGCCGTCGAACAGGTCCGACTGGCCGGACGTGTCGAAGCCCGCCCGCGTCAGCGCGTCGTCCACGTCGGCTTCCTTGGCGCCGTCGAAGACCGGGGTGGCCACGGGAACGCCCCGGGTCACGGTCTGCGCCGATTCCAGCAGCGCGTCGTCGTCCATCGACGCCATCGCCTCCTCGTAGGCCTCCTCGCCATAGGCGATGCGCATCGCTTCGCGCACGGGGGTCATGTCGCCGTTGCGCTTGTAGTCGTCGAGCGCGTCGTCGATCTTGATCCCCAGGCCGCGCGCGGCCCAGCCCATGTGGGTTTCCAGGATCTGGCCCACGTTCATGCGGCTGGGCACGCCCAGCGGGTTGAGCACGAAGTCCACCGGCGTCCCGTCGCCCAGGAACGGCATGTCCTCCATCGGAACGACCTTCGAGATGACGCCCTTGTTGCCGTGGCGGCCTGCCATCTTGTCGCCCGGCTGAAGCTTGCGCTTCACCGCGATGAAGACCTTGACCATCTTCATGACGCCCGGCGGCAGGTCGTCGCCGCGGCGGACCTTCTCGACCTTGTCCTCGAACCGGGCCTCAATCGCGCGCTTCTGGATCTCGTACTGGTCGTTCAGGGCCTCGACCTCGCGGGCCTCCCCCTCGTCCTCCAGCGCGAGTTGCCACCACTGGCCGCGCGACAACTGACCGTCCAGAAGGGACGCGTCGATCGTGGTCCCGGCCTTCACGCCCTTGGGACCCTTCACGGCCTGCTTGCCCTCGATCATGCCGCGCAGACGGGCATAGATGTTGCGGTCCAGGATCTCGCGCTCGTCGTCGCGGTCGCGGGACAGGCGCTCGATCTCCTCGCGCTCGATCTGGAGCGCGCGCTCGTCCTTCTCCACCCCGTGGCGGTTGAAGACGCGGACCTCGACCACGGTGCCGTAATCGCCCGGCTTCACCCGCAACGACGTGTCGCGGACGTCGGACGCCTTCTCGCCGAAGATGGCGCGCAGGAGCTTCTCCTCCGGCGTCATGGGGGATTCGCCCTTGGGGGTGATCTTGCCCACGAGGATGTCGCCGGGTTCGACGTCGGCGCCGATATAGACGATGCCGGCCTCGTCGAGGTTGCGCAGCGCCTCCTCGCCCACGTTGGGGATGTCGCGCGTGATCTCCTCCGGGCCCAGCTTGGTGTCGCGGGCCGCGACCTCGAACTCCTCGATGTGGATCGAGGTGAAGACGTCGTCGCGCGCGACGCGTTCGGAGATGAGGATCGAATCCTCGTAGTTGTAGCCGTTCCACGGCATGAACGCGACGACCACGTTCTTGCCCAACGCCAGCTCACCCATGTCGGTGCTGGGACCGTCGGCCAGGACCTGACCCTTGCCCACGGTATCGCCCACCTTCACCAGCGGGCGCTGGTTGATGCAGGTGTTCTGGTTGGAGCGCTGGAACTTGCGCAGGCGGTAGATGTCGACGCCCGCGTCGCCCAACTCCAGATCCTCCGTCGCGCGGACCACGATGCGCTGGGCGTCGACCTGGTCGATCACGCCACCGCGGCGCGCCATGATGGACGCGCCCGAATCGCGGGCGACCACGGCCTCCATGCCCGTGCCCACGAAGGGGGCATCGGCCTGCAGGAGCGGCACCGCCTGACGCTGCATGTTCGACCCCATGAGCGCGCGGTTCGCGTCGTCGTTCTCCAGGAACGGGATCAGGGCCGCGGCCACGGAGACCAACTGCTTTGGGCTGACGTCGATCAGGTCCACGCTCTCGCGCGGGCCCAGAGTGTAGTCGCCGGACTTCCGGGTGCTGACCAGCTCGTTGGTGAACCGCCCCTCCGCGTCCAAGCCAGCATTGGCCTGGGCCACGGTGTGGCGCATCTCCTCCGTGGCGGACATGTAGACCACGTCGTCGGTGACCTTCGCGTCCTCGACCCGGCGGTAGGGCGTCTCGATGAAGCCGTACTTGTTCACGCGCGCGAAGGTGGCGAGCGAGTTGATCAGGCCGATGTTCGGCCCTTCCGGCGTCTCGATCGGGCACATCCGGCCGTAATGCGTCGGGTGGACGTCGCGAACCTCGAAGCCAGCCCTTTCACGCGTAAGCCCGCCCGGTCCCAGGGCCGACAGGCGGCGTTTGTGCGTCACTTCCGACAGGGGGTTGGTCTGGTCCATGAACTGCGACAGCTGGCTGGAGCCGAAGAACTCGCGCACGGCCGCGGCGGCCGGCTTCGCGTTGATCAGGTCCTGGGGCATAACGGTGTCGATCTCGACCGACGACATGCGCTCCTTGATTGCGCGCTCCATCCGCAGGAGGCCCACGCGGTACTGGTTCTCCATCAGCTCGCCCACCGACCGCACGCGGCGGTTGCCCAGGTGGTCGATGTCGTCGATCTCGCCCCGTCCGTCGCGAAGCTCGACCAGGGCCTTGATGCAGGCCATGATGTCGGCGTCGCGCAGGGTGCGGACGGTGTCCTCCGCGTCCAGGTCGAGGCGCATGTTCATCTTGACCCGGCCCACGGCGGACAGGTCGTAGCGCTCGGAGTCGCGGAACAGCTGGTCGAACAGGGTTTGCGCGGCATCGACGGTGGGGGGCTCGCCCGGGCGCATGACGCGGTAGATGTCCATCAGCGCGGTCTCGCGGCTGACGTTCTTGTCCGCGGCCAGGGTGTTGCGGATGTAGGGGCCGACATTGACCATGTCGATGTCGAGCACGGGGATGTCGTCGATGCCCGCGTCCAGCAACTCCTTCAGGGTGCCGCCGGAAACCTCGCCGTCCTTGCCGACCTCCCAGGTCAGCTCGTCGCCGGCCTCCACGAAGATGGCGCCGGTCTCCTCGTCGATGATGTCGCGGGCGGCGAACCGGCCCACGATCGCGTCGAACGGCACGAGCACTTCAGTGACGTTGCCGTCCTCGCGCAGCTTCTTGACCTGGCGGGGGGTGACCTTCTTACCGGCCTCCACCACGACCTCGCCCGTGGCGGCGTCAATCACGTCCATGGCGGGGCGGCTGCCGGACAGGCGTTCGGGGAAGAACTTCGTGGCCCAGCCCTCGCCCCGGCGATGGGTGTAGGTGACGGTGTCGTAATACGCGTTGACGATCCCCTCCTGGTCCATGCCGAGGGCATAGAGGAGCGTCGTCACCGGCAGCTTGCGGCGGCGGTCGATGCGGCAGAACACCAGGTCCTTGGCGTCGAACTCGAAGTCCAGCCACGACCCGCGATAGGGGATGATCCGGCAGGCGAACAGCAGCTTGCCGGACGAATGGGTCTTGCCCTTGTCGTGGTCGAAGAACACGCCGGGGCTGCGATGCATCTGCGAGACGATGACCCGTTCGGTGCCGTTCACGATGAACGTGCCGTTGGGCGTCATCAGGGGCATGTCGCCCATGAAGACGTCCTGCTCCTTGATGTCGCGGACCGACTTGCCGCCCGTGTCCTCGTCGATGTCGAAGATGATCAAGCGCAGCGTGACCTTCAGCGGGGCCGAGTAGGTCATGTCGCGGGTCTGGCATTCCTCCACGTCGTACTTGGGCTTCTCCAGGTCGTAGGAGACGAACTCGAGCCGCGCGGTGCCGTTGAAGTCCTCGATCGGGAAGACCGACTGGAACGTGCCCATCAGGCCTTCGCCCTCCGAGGGCGTGTCCGCGTCGCCGGAGCGCAGGAACAGGTCGTAGGACGACTTCTGCACCTCGATCAGGTTCGGCATGTCCAGGACTTCCCGGATCTTGCCGAAGTAACGACGGATTCTCTTCGAAGACGCCTGCGTCTGAGCCATGCGGATACGGTCCTCTCGTCGACGCGCGCGCCGCCGGGTCCGCGGCGCGGGCGTCATTGCAAGCCTTCGATCCCATACCAGCGCCGCGTCCCACGACGGCGCGCCCGGATCGAACGGCCGACCTGTCGGAACGTCGCGGCGATGGCGGCGTTCGGACAGGGCGGTCGGTGTCGGACGAAAAAATCGGCCGCGAAAGCACGCGCCCGTTCGATCACCCCTCCAAAGGTTCCAGCGAAGCCCCCCACATAGCGATTCCCGGCGCGGGCGCAAGCCCCAGTCTGCATGGGAATGGGCGCCCCCACGCATGCGGGCGCCCACGTCCTTCGGGACCCCGGATCAGGTCCGGGGCGATCGGCCCGGCGCCACAGGCGCCGATCCGATCACTTCAGCTCGACTTCCGCGCCGGCGGCTTCCAGCTTGCCCTTGATCTCCTCGGCCTCGGCCTTGTCGGCGCCTTCCTTGACGGCCTTGCCGCCGGCCTCGACCAGGTCCTTGGCTTCCTTCAGGCCCAGGCCCGTGATGGCGCGGACTTCCTTGATGACGTTGATCTTGTTGGGGCCGGCGGCCTTCAGGATCACGTCGAACTCGGTCTGCTCCTCGGCGGCGGCGCCACCGGCGCCGTCGGCGGGGCCGGCCATCATCACCGCGCCGCCGGCGGCGGGCTCGATCCCGTACTCGTCCTTCAGGATCGTCTTGAGTTCCTGGGCTTCCAGGAGGGTCAGGCCGACGATTTGTTCGGCCAGTGCTTTGAGATCAGCCATTTGCTTTTCCATTCGGTTTGGTTGGGGTCCGGCACGGGGGCATCCCGCGACGAAGGCATGATGGACGTCCGCCGCCGGTCAGGCGGCTTCGCCCCGCTCCTCAATGGTGGAGAGGATGGAGGCGATGTTGCTCGCCGGGGCGCCGACGGCGCCTGCGATGTTGCTCGCCGGGGCGCCGATGGCCGCGACCACGGACGCGATCAGCTCCTCGCGGGACGGCAGCTGAGCCACCGACTTGACGCCTTCGACGTCGAGCGCGGTGTCGCCCATGGCGCCGCCGAGGATCACCAGCTTCTGGTTGTCCTTGGCGTAGCCGTCGATCACCTTCGCCGCGGCGACGGGATCCTCGGAATAGGCGAGCACCGTCATCCCCGTCAGGTATTCGGAAATGCTGCTGACAGCCTTCCCGTCCACGGCGATCTTGGCGAGCTTGTTCTTGGCGACCCGCACGGAACCCCCGGCTTCGCGCATACGCGAACGCAGGTCCTGCATCTCGGCCACCGTCATACCTTCGTAGCGGCTGACCACCACGACGCCCGACGTTTCGAAGATTTGGCCGAGTTCCTCGACGACCTTCTCTTTCTGGGCTCTGTCCACAGTTACACTCCAGTTTCGGAGGGCGGACCCTCCGGGCTCGATTCCCCCGGAACGAACGCTCCAGGGGCAAGTCCTTACGGGTCGCACTGCGACGGCCCAGCCGAACGGCCGGAGATCGTCTATGACTTCCCGTCTCGGGCAGGGATTACGGCCCCGGGGGGGCCACCCGCCGTCTCGGACGACTGCGCCCCGTGGTCCGAGGACCGCGCGGCGCGAGCGGCGTTTAGTGCGAGGGGGACGCGGTGTAAAGCCCCGATTTGCGGCGACGGCCCGTCAGGCCCGGACGGGTGGCCGTCCTTGCGTGCCGTCGCGGGCCAGGGCCGCGGCCGTCAGGACGGCGAACCCCACGATGAGCGTGGCCACCACCATCTCTCCCCCGTCCTCGAACAGCGTCGTCGCGGCGCCGACCTTCACGTCGTAGAACGGAAGCCCCCTGGCCATGATGCCCAGCATGTCGGCCACGCCGCCGACGAGGCCCAGGGTGACGAATAGGACGGCGAACACGGTCGGATAGCGCCGGGACGGGGCCGGCGCGCGCAGCCACGCCAGGGCCGTCGCGCTAAACACGATGGCGGCCATCACCACCATCATGGTCAGCTCGCCCCCGTCCTTCTCGCGCAGGTTCAGGATCGGACCGTAATCCAGGACGCGTGCGATCACGCCGCCCAGCTCCTCATGGATCTCGAACGCGTCGTCGACGAAGAGCACGAAGCACGCGACCGCCAACGGAAGCGTCCAGCGCGCCCGCCACCGCCGACCCGCCTGCCGAAGGATGAAGGCGGCGACCGCGAACTTCGCGTACATGTAGGGGGCCGCGAGCGAGACCGGGCTGCCGATGTGTAGCAGTTCGGGAACCCCGTGCGCGCCATAGAGCGCATAGAGGCCGCCGAACACGTAGAGGAAAGCGAAGACCAGATCGATCGCGAGCAGCGTGGCGACGACGCCCAAGGGGGTGATGCGGACGGCCAGGGGCGTGATGGCGGCAGGCAAACCGGAGAAGAGGCCGTTCATCGGATCACGGTATCCGTCCCCCCTGGCGGGAGCCATCCGCAAAGCGGGACGGCTTCGTGTCGGCGGCCCGAACGGAGGGGGCGCGCCCCTTCGGACGCGCCCCCCTGCGAACGCCGCATGCCATCGGCGATCAGGCGTTGCCCGTCGCGCTCTCGACGTTGACGGTGACGCCCGGACCCATCGTGGACGACAGCGACACCTTCTTCATGTAGGTGCCTTTCGCACCGGCGGGCTTGGCCCTGTTCACGGCTTCGACGAAGGCCAGCACGTTCTCGCGCAGCTTGCCCGCGTCGAACGACGCCTTGCCGATACCGGCATGGACGACGCCCGCCTTCTCGGCCTTGAACTGGACCTGGCCGCCCTTCGCGTCCTTCACGGCCTGGGCCACGTCCATCGTCACCGTGCCCACGCGGGGGTTCGGCATCAGGTTGCGGGGGCCCAGCACCTTGCCCAGCCGACCCACGATGGCCATCATGTCGGGCGTGGCGATGCAGCGATCGAAGTCGATCTTGCCGCCCTGGATCGTCTCCATCAGGTCCTCGGCGCCGACGATGTCGGCCCCGGCTTCCTTCGCCTCGTCGGCCTTCGGGCCGCGGGCGAAGACGGCGACGCGAACGTTCTTGCCGGTCCCGTTGGGCAGGCTGACGACGCCGCGGACCATCTGGTCGGCATGGCGGGGATCGACGCCCAGGTTCATCGCGATCTCGACCGTCTCATCGAACTTCGCGTTGGCGTGTTCCTTGATGAGTGATACCGCGTCCTCGACCGAGACGTTCTCGCGGCCCTCGAATGCGGCCTTCGCGGCCTTCGCACGCTTACCGAGCTTCGCCATCACTTCACCTCGATGCCCATGGAGTTCGCCGACCCCACGATGATCTTCATGGCCTCGTCCACGCTGTTGGCGGACAGGTCCTTCATCTTCGCCTCGGCGATCTCGCGGACCTGCTTCACCGTAACGGTGGCGACCGTCTCACGCCCCGGCTTCTCGGCGCCGCGGGGGCGGTTGCGCTTGCCCACGGGCTTCAGGCCGGCGGCCTTCTTCAGGAAGTACGACGCGGGCGGCGTCTTGATGTCCATGGTGAAGGACTTGTCCTGGTAATACGTGATCACCGTCGGACAGGGCGCGCCCGGCTCCATCTCCTGCGTCTTGGCGTTGAACGCCTTGCAGAACTCCATGATGTTGATCCCGCGCTGACCCAGGGCGGGGCCCACGGGCGGCGACGGGTTCGCCTTGCCTGCAGGGATCTGCAGCTTCATCGTTCCGACCAGCTTCTTGGCCATCGGCATGCTCCTTCATGTGCCGATCGCGCGACGCGACGCGCGATCCGTTCAGCCGTGGTCGGGCCGCCGGACGCGACCGGCCGGCCTCCCACGCTGCCCCGAGGGGCGAGGCGGGCGGATAGGACGGGCGCGGCCCGGATGCAAGCGGCGCGTCGCGCTAGCGTTCCAGCTGGGAGGCCGCCTCCCGCGCGATCTCGTCCGTGCCCTCGGCCAGCCGTTCGAGGACCGGGCGCATCGCGTCCGTCAGGGGGTGGTCCTCGGTCGCGCACATATAGGCCAGCCGTCGGTCGCCGACGTCGATCAACCGATGCCCCAGGTCCGGCCGCTGCGACCACGCCTCATGCAACGGGAACCAGAACGACTGGCTCCCCGGATAGGCCGGGTCGGGGGAATCGACCGCGGCGATGCCGATGGCCCAGTCCTCCACCGCCGCATCCGCGACACCGGCCTCGCGGAACGGAACGTAGAGGCCCTCCATGCCCAGGTCCGTTCCGTTCAGGAAGCCGCCCGCCACGGGGCGCCGGTTCGCGTCCGGAAGGGCGGCGATGCGGGCGATGACGTCCATCCAGGCAGGCGGCGTGCCCAGGATCCGTTCGGGCATCGCCATGTATCCGCCGAGGACGCGGGCGGCATGCGCCGCCACCATCGGATGGGGATCGGCCAGTTGCGACAGGACGTCCCGTTCGAGCTCGTCCGGCGACAATCGCTGGGCCCCCTCCCCGTGCATGGCATGCAGGGCCATGGCTCGATCGATCGCCTCCCCTTCCCCCTTCCCGAGAGCGTCCAACCAGTCCCGGACCACCCGGTCGAACGGGGGTTGCGGGCGGGTCAGCGCGTTCCATGCGAAACGGATGTGAGCGATCCCCCCTTCCCCGGAGGCGGCGGCCAGGTGATCGAGCCAGGGGGTCATCAGGGAGCGCGCGTGTTGCAAGTCGACAGGCACATGCATGCGCGGGACGTGATGATCCCGGATCCCGTCACGCTGCGGCCGGATCAGGGCGAGGGACCGACGGATGTCCCATTCGATGAAGTCGCGGGCGTGGCTTCCCCGGTCATGGAAGCACTCCTCCAGCAACTCGGACGCGGTCCATCCCAATCGCGCCGCCGCGTGTCGGTCCGGCCCTTCCGCGAGCCGCAGGGGCGGACCGTCGATCCCGGCCACGCGCCCGGCGACGCGGACGATCCGAGCGAAGGCGTCGGCATCGGGGTAAGGATGGCGGGCCCGCACCACGTCGCACAGTGCGTCGCGAAGGGCGTCCGGCAAGACCGGCGGCCCGTCGAGCAGGACCTCGACCCGATCCAGCGCCGAGGCGAGGGAAGCGGCCGCGGCGTCGTCCGTCACGCAGCCTTGGACACCTGCGTGAACTTCAGCTCGACCGGCGTGGCGCGACCGAAGATCGAGACCGAGACCTTCAGCGACTGCGCGTCGTCGTCGACCTCCTCCACCTGGCCGGAGAAGCCTTCGAACGGACCGTCGACCACGTTCACGTTCTCGCCCACGTCGAAGGTGATCAGGCTGCGCGGCGCATCCTCGCCCTCCTGGACGCGGTTGAGGATCTGGTTCACCTCCGCGTCGCGCATGGGCATCGGGCGTCCCTGGGGGCCCAGGAAGCCGGTCACTCGGTTGATCGAGTTGATGAGGTGATAGCCCTCGTCGGACATCTCCATGCGCACGAGGACGTAGCCGGGCATGAAGCGGCGCTCGGACGTCACCTTCTTGCCGCGGCGGACCTCGATCACCTCCTCGGTGGGGACGAGGACCTCCTCGATCTGCTCCTCCAGGCCCTGTTCCTCGATGGCGGTGCGGATCTGTTCCGCGACGCGCTTCTCGAAGTTGGACAGGACGCTGACCGAATACCACCGCTTCGCCATCTCGTCGTCTTCCCGCTGCGCCCGGCGGACCCCGCCTGGGAATCCCGGTCGTGAAAATGAAACGGGCGCGCCGCCTGTACCGCGCGCGCCCATGAACCGGCGTCTCCCCTAACCGCCGCGCCCCCCGAGTTCAAGGGCCGCGGGCGTCCGGCCGGCGCCCTAGAACGCTTCCAGAACCGCGGCCAGGCCGGTCCGGATCAGGAAGTCGACGAAGAAGAAGAACGCCGCCGCCGCGATCGCCAGCAGGAACACCATGATCGACGTCAGCGTGACCTCGCGGCGGGTGGGCCACACGATCTTGGCGACCTCGGACCGGGTCTGCTGGATGAACTGGATCGGGTTCGCCATGGCGCGCGCCTCCGCTTGTGTGGGCCGTCAGGTATGACAGCCGGGGGCGGCGCGCAAGCGCATGTGCCCGGAACCCGTCGCCGCCCGTTCAGGCGGTGCGGCTGTCCGCCCCGTCCCAGTCGGCGTCCTCGCGCGTTTCCGTGGTACGGAAGTTGCGCATCAGGCCCAGCATGCTGGATGCCGCGGCCTTCAGAGACTGGTTCGCGGCCGTCGTCTCCTCGAACATGGCGGCGTTCTCCTGCGTGGCCTGGTCGATCTGCGACATCGACAGGCTCATCTCGGCGGCGCCCGAGGACTGGGCTTGGGCCGCGTCCGAGATCTCCTGCACCTGGGCGCCGATGCGGCGGACCTGACGGCCCAGCGTCTCCAGGGTGTCGCCCGTCCGCCCGACCCGGCCCACGCCATCCTCGATCCGCTCCGACGAGGTGTGGACCAGGGTCCCGATCTGCTGCGCGGCCTCCGCGACCTTGCGGGCCAGCGCGCGCACCTCGGAGGCGACGATGGCGAAGCCTCGGCCCGCGGGCCCGGCGCGCGCCGCCTCCACGCCCGCGTTGAGCGCGAGCAGGTTGGTCTGGAAGGCGATGTCGTCGATGATGTCCAGGGTCTTTCCGATCTTGCCGGACAGGTCCTTGATCTCCTCCATGCCCTGGATGGCGTCGCGCACGACGGCGTCGCTTTCGCGGGCCTCGCGTTCGGCCTCCGCGGCCGATCCGGACGCTTCCGTCGCAAGGGCCGCGGTCGCGGTGATGGAGGACACCATCTCCTCCAGGGCGCGGGTCGTTTCCGCGACCGTGGCGGCCGTACGCTCCGTCCGGCCGGACAAGTCGGTGGCGGCGGCGGTCAGGTCGCTGCTGTCGCCCATCACGTCGTTGGCCCGACGCGACACCTCCGCCAGGGTGTCGTCGAGCTGGCGCGCCGCGGTGTTCACCGCCGTCTGCAGGGCCGCGAACTCGCCTTCGAACGTGCCTTGCATCCGCGCCGACACGTCGCCTTCCGCCAACCGGGACAGGACGCGGGACACGTCGGCCACGCCGCCCTGCACGCGTTCGAGCAGGGTGTTCACCAGGCGGGGGACGCTGACCTCCGCGCCGATGTCGGCGGCTCCGTCCCGGGCCTGCATCCGCCGGGCGAAATCGCCCGCGGCGGCGCCCGTGATGACGTCCTCCAGGTCACGCAGCAGCGCGAGCTCCCGCTGACGGGCGGCCTCCGCGGCCTCGCGCTCGACGCGCTCCTCCTCGATGCGACGCTCGCGTTCCTGCGCCTCCGCCTCGGCCTGCTCGCGCTGGAGGCGGGCGGCCTCCGCCTCCGCCCGGGCGCTGCGCTTGGCGATGGCCACCTTCTCGGCGCTGCTTTCCATGAACTGCGTCATCGCGCGATTCATCTGCTTGATCTCGCGGATGTCGGTCTGGGGAAGCGCCACGTCGATGCGGTCGCCCGCCACCTCGGTCATCGCGCGGACGGCCTGACGCAGGGGGCGGCTGACCCGGGTGAACATGGTGAACGTAACCAAGCAATAGACCACCGGGATGGAGATCAGGATCAGCAGGATCCCCTTCTGCAGGAGGAAGAACAACGGCGCCTCGATCGGATCCAGGGCGTAGGCCACGCCGACGTAGCCGATCACGGTCCGGTCCCCCGCGGCGACGATGGGGGCGAACCCGTAGATGGCGGTCCCGTCGCTGTCCGCGATCGCCGGTCGTCCGTCCAGATTCGCGACCAGAAGGTCGAAGGGCAGCGGCTTCACCTCGTCCGGGGCGTCGGCAGCGTGCGCGCGCACCAGCCTGTTCCCTTCGGCGTCGAGCACTTGCAGCCCCAGCACGCCGTCGCCCCAATTCTCGACCACGGCGCGGGCTTCGTCCTGCACGGCATCGGTCGCGCCGTCCTCCAGCAGGATCGCGAACGACCGGGCCAGACCCGGCAACCGGGCCTCCGCCTCCGCCACGGCGCGGTCCGTGAAGTAGCTCCGATCGACGTAGGCGTTCACCACCAGGGCCGCGACCAGATAGATCGTCATGAACACGCACAGGTGGATCGACACCTTTCCCGCAAGGGTCTGGTGCAGTCCGCCCAGGCGGCGCATCGGGCCGGACCCGCGCGCCTTGCGGTCGCGGACCTCGGTCTTCGGCGGGGGGCTGGCGGCGTCGGAGGTCGGCATGGTCACGCTCTCGGATGGCATGACGCCACGCGTAGGGACCGAACCTTAAGGAACGATTTCGACGCGGTGGCCTGGCAGGGGCAGCAGGATTCGAACCCGCGGCCTGCGGATTTGGAATCCGCTGCTCTACCAACTGAGCTATACCCCTGCAGGCGATGCCGGGAATATGTCGGAGCACCCGCGGGTGCAAGGGGGAACGCGCCCTAGCGATCGGCCCCCGCGGCGGCGGCCGCGCGCGCCCAGACGTCCGGGATCGCGGCCCAGCGGTCCGGGAAGGCCGCCCGCACCTGCGGGCTGGGATGGGCGCAGGCGTGGACGTCCAGCCCGTGTCGCGTCAGCATGTCGCGGGCGGTAGCCGCCTGCCGCCCCACGGTGACGGCCCCCCGCAGGTCGGAAAACAGCGCCAGGAAGGCCGGCAGCACGGTCAGGCCCGCCCTGCGTTCGGCCGCGGTGAAGCGGATCGTGCCGTTCCACCAGGGCACGACGTTCCAGACGACGACCCGGTCGCGACGGATGCCGGCGCGGTCGCGGAACCGCCGGGCGGCCGCGCCGGTCGGACTGTCGTTGTCGAAGCTGACGATGCCCGCGCGCGCCGCGGCGGGGCCGGGCTTCTCGAGCAGCAGGAGGAGACGGGCCGCCGTGCCGCCGTCGAGCGGGTCCATGTCCGGAACGGTTCCCCCGGTTGCCCGCAGACCGGCGCAATAGGCCGCGAGGGGGCGCATATGCGGGTCGTTCAGGTGCGCGAGACGGGCCGCCGCGACGGCGGGGTCGTTCAGGAGGGTGCCGGGCATGGCATCGCGTCGGGGTCGGCCGTTCCACGGGCGTTTTCGCTGCGGTGCGGCGGAAAGGTCGGCGGCGTCGGTGGGACCGGGG
>NZ_JARGZA010000027.1 GCF_030973515.1 Jannaschia maritima | reverse complement strand
GCGCCACACCCACGCAATGGGGCAGGTCCGGCAGGTCGGTGTCGATCCGTCCGCCATCCGGTCCCAGCACCACGATCGCCAGGCGGTCCCCTTCGCAGATGACGATCCGCTCCACGCCCGGCACGACCTCGGCCAGCGCAGCACCCGCGCGGGGCAGCAGCGTTCCCAGGACCACGGCGAGGACGATCAGCGCGCGCATGGTCCGGTCCCTGACGCCCCCGGGTAAGGTTTGCAACGGACCACGCCGCCGCAGCCCTGGACACGCGGTCGCGATGCGGCACCATCCCCCCATGACCATCGACGTCCGCGACCCCCGCATGCGCGACCTGATCGCGCCCGACGCCACCTTGGACCGGATCGCCACGGGCTTCGGCTTCACCGAAGGCCCCGTATGGCACCCCGGGGAAGGCTGGCTGATGTTCAGCGACATCGCGCGCTCCGTGCAGCATCGCTGGACGCCGGATGGCGCCCTGTCCGTCTTCCGCACCCCCAGCAACCAGGCCAACGGCAACTGCCTCGACCGCGAGGGCCGCATCGTCACCTGCGAGCACGCAGCCAGCCGCCTGGTCCGGCACGAGCACGACGGCAAGCTGGTCCGCCCGCTGGCGACCCATTGGAACGGGCGCGAGCTGAACTCGCCCAACGACGTGATCTGCGACACGCGGGGCCGCATCTGGTTCACCGATCCGACCTATGGCCGCATCCGCCCCGATCTGGGCCTGGTCCGCGATCCCGAACAGGACGCCAGCGGCGTCTATCGCCTGGACCCGGACGGCACGCTGGCGCGGGTGGCGGACGACCACGAGCAACCCAACGGGCTGTGCCTGTCGGCGGACGAACGCACGCTGTGGGTCAACGACACGCCCCGCGGCCACGTGCGCGCCTGGGACGTGGCCCCGGACGGGACCCTCGCGGGCGGCGCCGTCTGGGCGGAGGTGCGGGGCGAGGGCAAGGGCGCGGTGGACGGCATGAAGGTCACCGCCTGCGGGCACATGCTGGTCAACGGGCCCGGCGGGGTCCACGTCCACGCCCTGTCCGACGCGCGGTCCCTGGGCGTGATCCGCACGCCGGAGATGTCGACCAACTTCTGCCTCGGCGGCCCGGACCGGACGACGTTGTTCGTAACGGCGACCACGTCGGTCTATCGCATCGCCACCCGCCTGCGGGGCCTGCCGATGATCCCGGGCCGGGCGCCCTAGCGGCGCGCGAACGCCCGTCGCAGGGACAGGCCCGTCGTCGCCACCGCCAACAGCCCCGCCTGCCCGCCCAGCACATAGGCCAGCAGGACGACGGACCATCCGAACCCCGCCATCCAGGCCAGCGCCGCCAGGCACAGGCCCCAGAACAGGGACGTCGACAACAGCGAGGGAAGGGTGGGCGTGGCATCCATTCCCGCAGGATCGCCGAACATCGTTAACGGATGGTTAACGCATTGGAATCCCTGGCGTCCCGAAGCGGTGCGCGTCGTCACGGTTCCGGACGCATCGACGCCGTCGCCGCCGGGATGGGCGACGCGAAGCGCCGTGATCGGCCCGGACCCGATGCCCGGCCCCGCCCCGCATCAGACGCTGGGACATCGCACAGACCCCTCCGGCACGCCGGCCGTCCGGCCACGTCCCGGCCCCCGGGGGCGATCGCCGTGCCGCGGCGGGCCGGGCGCGGCACGGCGGCGACGATCCGTCCCCCTCGAAACGCGCTCCGCCCGCGCCACCTTCCCGCCATGGCCCGGAACACCGCACCCCCGCACCTGATCCTTCTGCACGGGGGCGGCGCCGACCACCGGCTATGGGCCTCCACCGCACCTCTGCTGGCCGACCGCTTCCGCGTGGACACCCCCGACATGCCCGGCCACGGCGCGGCCCCCGCCCCGCCCGAGCCGACCGTCGCGTCCCTCGCCCGGGCGCTGGCCGCCGACCTGGCCCCGCGGATCCGCGGGCCCTATCACCTCGTGGGGCATTCGCTGGGGGGCATGGCGGCGATGGCGCTGGCCGCCACGGACCTGCCGCCGCCCGAACGCCTGGTCCTGGCCGACACGTTCCTGCGACCGTCCACGGGCCTCGACCGAAGCGCGCGGATGCTGGCCCTGCACTGGGGTGCCGCGGTCCTGGGGAACCGCAACGCCACCCGGGCCGTGCTGGACCGCATGGATCTGGGGACGGACGGCTTCGACGCGACCCTGCGCGCGTCGATGACCCATCCGCACGCCTGGCCGCTGCACACGATGATGGGGGCGATGCGCCGCTTCGACGGCCGCCCCCACCTGGCGCGCATCGCCTGCCCGACGCTCCTGCTGATGGCGGGCGGCAACGCGTCCACCGACGGCGAGGGCGAGCGCATGGCCCGCCACCTCGCCCATCCCACGATCCGCGTCATGCCCGGCGCCGGCCACCTCCAGATGCGTGACGACCCCGCCCTGTTCGTCCGCCTCGTGGGCGACTTCCTGCTGGGGACGATGGACCCGCCCTGACCGCCTGGACCGGCCGGGACGTCGCCCGCGGCACCGAACGGGGATCGCGGTCGGGTCCCCCGCGATGCGGACCCCGGGACCACCCCCGCACGGAACGCCGCCGCGACGCAACCCCGGCGCAACGCGCGGTGCGTGTCTGCCGAAACGTATGCACGGGGGGTGCACGGGGGGTGTACGGGGGGTGTACGCCGATTTTAGGCCCGTCAGGCCGCCGGAACCCGCCTTTGCGGCAATCCCGCGTCGGGCGTGAATCCGTGCAGCGGCTCGTCTCCCAGGGCGGGGCGGATCACGTCCCGGACGGCCATCAGGCGGTCCAGATCCACCCCCGTCCGATGCCCCATCGCCTCCAGCATGAAGGCCAGATCCTCGGTCACGATGTTGCCCGACGCGCCCGGCGCCGCGGGGCATCCGCCCAAGCCGCCGAGCGAGGCGTCGAGCGTCGCGATCCCTTCCTCCAAGGCACTGAACGCATTGGCCAATCCCAGCCCCCGCGTGTTGTGCAGATGCACCCCCGTCAGCCTGTCCCCGACCTCCGCCCGCACCGCGCGGATCCGGGACCGCACGGTCGCCGGGTCCCCCATGCCCGTCGTGTCCGACAGCCCCACCTCCGCCGCCCCGGCCTCCAGGGCCGCGACGGCCAGCCGCACCACGTCGCGCTCCGCCACGGGACCCGCGATCGAGCAGCCGAACGCCGTGCTCAACCCGACCTCGAAATGCGGCCGGTCCGCTTCGGGCACGGCATCGACGGCCGCGCGTATCGCCTTGATCTCGCTCAACATCTGGGCGTGGTCGCGGTTCACGTTGCGCTTCGAATGCACCTCCGACACCGACAGGGGGATCGACAGCTTGTGCGCCCCCGCCTCCAGCGCCGCGCGCGCGCCGCGCAGGTTGGGCACCAGCACCGCCACCGTCAGGCCGGGAATGGTCCGTCCATGCGCCACCAGCGCCGCCGTGTCCGCCATCTGCGGCAGCGCGCGATAGTCCACGAACGACCCCACCTCGATCTCGCGCACGCCGGCCGCCGCCTCCGCGGCGATCCAGTCCTCCTTGACCTGCAACGGCAGCGCGAAGCCCAGCATCTGCAGCCCGTCGCGAGGTCCGACCTCGGAAATCAGAACGTCCAACGCGCATCCCCCGATTGCCTTGCCACGACCGTGCTATACCCTGCCCGGGGCAGCGGGATAAGGGTGCGGACATGGACTTCCTGAACGGCATCCGGGTCGTGGAATTCAGCCACATGGTCATGGGCCCCACGGTGGGCATGATCCTGGGCGACCTAGGGGCCGACGTCGTCAAGGTCGAACCCCTGGGCGGGGACAAGACCCGCCGCCTGCCGGGATCGGGCGCGGGCTACTTCGCCATGTTCAACCGCAACAAGCGTTCCGTGGCCCTCGACCTCAAGTCCGACGAGGGCCGCGCCGCGGCGCGCGACCTGATCGCGGGCGCCCATGTCGTGGTCGAGAACTTCCGCCCCGGCGCCCTGGCAAGGCTGGGCCTCGGACCGGACGACGCGAAGGTCCTGAACCCCAACGTGATCTACCAGTCCTGCAAGGGGTTCCTGTCGGGCCCCTACGAGGAGCGCACCGCGCTGGACGAGGTCGCGCAGATGATGGGGGGCCTGGCCTACATGACGGGGCCGAAGGGCCGCCCCCTGCGCGCGGGCACGTCCGCCATCGACATCACGGGGGCGATGTTCGGCGTCATCGGCATCTTGGCCGCCCTGGTGGGTCGCGGCAACGGCGGCGCGGGCGTCCACCTGACCAGCGCGCTCTACGAGACGACGGCGTTCCTCGTGGGTCAGCACGTCGCGCAGGAGGCCGTGACCGGAACGCCGCCCCCGCCCATGCCCGAACGGATTTCGGCCTGGGCCGTGTACGATGTGTTTGACTCGGCCGACGCTCAGGTGTTCATCGGCGTCGTCAGCGACGGCCAGTGGGCCGCGTTCTGCGAGGCGTTCGGGTTCGACGACTGGCGCGCGGATGCCGAATTGGCGACCAACACGGGTCGCGTCCAGGCCCGAGAAACCATCCTGCCACGCCTCCGATCCGTGTTCGCGACGATGGCGTCCGCCGACCTGATGGAGAAGCTCGAAGCGACGGGCCTGCCCTTCGCCCCCATCCGCCGGCCCTCGGACCTGCCGGACGATCCGCACCTGAAGGCCCACGGCCTGCAACCGCTGACCCTGCCGCCCGGGGGCCCCGGCGAAGGGCGCACCGTGTCCCTGCCCCGCCTGCCCTTGGAGTGCGACGGCGTCCGCGCGCCCCTGCGCCGCGACCTGCCCGAGGCGGGGGCCGACACGGCGGACGTCCTGCGCGAGCTCGGGCGCACGGACGCCGACCTCGACGCCCTGCGCGCAAAGGGCGTGATCGCATGACGTCGCTGCGCACGGCGTTCGACAAGATGCTGGACGCCCACACGGTACGCCGCTTCGACGACGGCACGGCGCTGGTCCATGTCGACCGGATCATGCTGCACGAACGGACGGGATCGGTCGCGCTGACCTCGCTGATCGAGGACGGGCGCGCCATCGACGGCCCCGACCGCGTGTTCGCGACCGTGGACCACATCGTGTCCACCCTGCCCGGCCAGCGCCACCGCGCCCGCAGCCCCGGCGGCGAGGTCTTCATCGACGCGATGCGCGACGCCTGCGACCGCCTGGGCCTGCGCCTGTGGGACGGCGACGACCCCCGCCAGGGCATCGTCCACGTCATCGCGCCCGAACAGGGCGTGGCCCTGCCCGGCATCACGATGGTCTGCCCCGACAGCCACACCTGCACGCTGGGCGGCCTGGGTGCGCTGGCCTGGGGGATCGGCTCCACGGACGCCGAACACGCGCTGGCGACCCGCTGCCTGCGCATCGGCGTGCCCGGCACGATGCGCGTGTGGATCGAGGGTGAGCGCCCCGCCTGGATGGGCGCGAAGGACATCGCCCTGCACCTGATCGCCACACATGGCGCCGCGGGGGGCCGGGGCTTCGCGGTGGAGTACGACGGCCCCGCCGTGCGAGCCTTGGCCGTCGAGGCGCGGCTTACCTTGTGCAACCTGTCGGTGGAGTTCGCGGCCTTCACGGGCTTCGTGACCGCCGACGACGCGACGATCGACTACGTCCGCGGCCGCCCGTTCGCGCCGGGTCCCGACCATTGGGACGCCGCCGTGGCGGGCTGGCAGGCGCTGGCGACGGATGCGGGCGCCGCGTTCGACCGCGAGATCCGCCTCGATCTGGCGGACGTCTCACCCGCCGTGTCCTGGGGCACCAGCCCCGAACACATGGTCCCCCTGGCCGAACCCATTCCCGAACCCCTCGACGACACCCGACGGGCCGCGCTGGACTACATGGGCCTGACCCCGGGCCGCCCCCTGGCGGGCGAACCCTTGGATGGGGCGTTCATCGGATCGTGCACGAACGCGCGCCTGTCCGACCTGGAACGCGCCGCCGCGATCCTGCGGGGCCGCCGCGTGGCGGATGGGGTACGCGCCGTGGTGGTCCCCGGATCGACCGCCGTGAAGCGCGAGGCGGAGGCCCGCGGCCTGGACACCACCTTCCGCGACGCGGGCTTCGAATGGCAGGAATCGGGCTGCGCCCTGTGCTTCCACGCGGGCGGCGAGGGCTTCCCCCCGGGCGCGCGTGTCATCTCCAGCACGAACCGCAACTTCGAAGGGCGCCAGGGGCCGCGCGTGCGCACCCACATCGCATCGCCCGAAACCGTCGCATGGTCCGCCCTGCAGGGCCGCATCAGCGACGTGCGGGAGGTTCCGGGGTGACCGGCTGGACCACCCTTACCGGCATCGCCGCCCCCTTCCTGCGCGACGACGTGAACACCGACGTCGTCATCCCGTCGCGCGAGATGAAGCGCGTCTCCAAGCAAGGCTTGGCCGACGGCCTGTTCGCCAACGTCCGCTACCGCGAAGGCCGCGACCCCGACCCGGCCTTCGTGCTGAACCGCCCACCCCGCGACCGCGCCACGGTTCTTCTGGCCGGGCGCAACTTCGGCTGCGGATCGTCGCGCGAGCACGCGGTCTGGGCCTTGCGGGACTATGGGTTCCGGGCGGTGGTCGCGCAGGGCTTCGGCGGCATCTTCTTCGACAACTGCCTAGCCAACGGCGTGGCCCCCGTTGCGTTGGACGCCGACGCCGTGACGGCCATCGCCGCGTGGTGCGACAGCGACCCGGTGGGCAACGAGGTCACGGTCGATCTCGACGCGATGGAGGTTCGCGCCGACTCGACGCATCCGTTCGACCTGCCCGCGCAGGGGCGGCGGATGATCCGCGAGGGCCTGTCCCCCATCGACCTGACGCTGGAGGACGCGGACGCCATCGCGGCCTGGGTGGAAGCCGACCGGGCGGCGCGGCCCTGGCTGCATGGAGGTCATCCTCGGGCTCGACCCTAGGACCTGCCCGAGCGAAGCGCCCGGTCGCACGAGGTCCCCGGGGCGGGCCCGGGGATGACGGCTGCGTCCGAACGCTAACGCAGCGCCAGCCAGGGGAACGCGACCAACAGGCCGACCAGCACCAGCGAACAGCCTATGAACGGCATCGCGGCCAGATAGATCTCGCGCATCGTGGTGCCGGGCGGCGCGACCCCCTTCATCACGAACAGCAGCAGGCCGAAGGGCGGCGTGGTGAAGCTGATCTCCAGCGCCAGAAGCATGATCAGCGCGAACCAGACCGGGTCGAAGCCCAGCGTCGCGGCCAGCGGAAAGAAGATGGGCACCGTCAGCAGCATGATGGAGATCTGCTCCATGAACATGCCCAGCAGCAGCAGCACGGCGAACATCACCCCCAGCATCGCCAGGGGGGCCAGGTCGAACCCCGTGGCCCAATCGATCAGCCCCCGCGACGCGCCCGAGAACGCCAGCAGCTGACTGAACGTGGCCGACCCGAAGACGATCAGGTACGCCATCAGCGTGACCCGCAACGCGCCCGCGACGGAGCGTTTGCACGCCTCCCAGGTCAGGCAGCGGAAGGCGGCCGCAAGGATCAGGACGCCCAGCGCGCCGAAGGCCGCGGCCTCCGACGGGGTGACGACGCCCGCGATCATCAACGCCACTATCACCACCATGACGCCCACCATCGGCACCACGTCGCGGACCAGCAAGCCTAGCCGCGCACCCCAGCCCATCGGGTCCACGTCGTAGGCCGGCGCCGCGTGGGGGTCGCGCTTCGTCTGGATCCAGATGGTGGCTACGTAGAGCCCCGCCAGGATCAGCCCCGGCACCACGCCCGCGATCAGCAGCGCGCCGACGTCGATCCGCGCCAGCGTGGCCAGCAGCACGGCCAGGGCCGATGGCGGGATGATGATGGCCAGCCCCCCGGTGCCCAGGATCGGGCCGATCGACATGTGCCGCTTGTAGCCCCGCGCCTCCATCTCGGGCACCATCAGGCTGCCCAGCAGCGCGGTGGACCCCATGGACGACCCCGACAGGGTGCTGAACCCGGTGCCCCCCAGGACGGTAACGTAGGACAGCCGCCCCGGCACGCGCCCCAGCAGGCGGTCGATGCCGTTGAACATCCGGTTGCCCAGGCCCGTGTGGAAGAAGATCTCGCCCATCAGCAGGAACAGGGGGATGGGCACCAGCGCGAAGGTCGTCAGCGCGCCGACCCCGTTGTTCAGCATCGCGGTCACGCCGCGTTCGCCCCCCATGAAGACCCAGGCCCCCAGGACGTTCGCCGCCAGGAAGGCCAGCGCCACGGGCATGCCCACGCCCATCAGCACGACGATGGTCCCGATCAGCAGCGCCAGGGCGCCGGTCCAGTCGCCGGTCAGCCAGTCGATCATTCGTGGATGCCCGCCTCGCCGCTGTGCAGCAGGTCGCGCCCGAACACGAAGCGCGCGAACTCGACGGCCATCAGGCCGAAGGACAGCGGCAGGACGACCGACAGCAGCCACTTGGGATAGAAGTACGCCCGCACGTCGAAGTCCCGGCGCGCCCAGTTGGTCCAGGCCAGGTCCGCGCCCTTCCAGGCCAGCACGGCGCAGGTCGCGACGCACAGGACCGCGACCAGCCGGCTGAGCGGGCCGCGCAGGACGATCGGCAGGGCCGCGGTCAGCAGCTCGATATGGACGTGGCCGCGGACCCGGACCAGCCAGGGCGCCCCCAGCATCGTCAGGTAGAGCAGGCCGTATTCCGTGCTGACGAACAGCCACGCGAAGGGCTGGAGGCCCACGTTCCGCATGACGACGGAGGCCACGACGGCGACCATCAGCCAGACCAGGGTGAGCCCTGCGGCGAGGGCCAGGAGATCGACGAAGCGGTCGTAAAGGCGGATCGGCGTCACGTATCGTCATCCCCGGGCTTGACCCGGGGACCTCGGGCCGCGGGAGATCCCCGGGGCGAGCCGGGGTATGACGGTTGCGCTGGCAGCCGCTACTTCTCGTCGTCGTAGAACAGCTCGATCAGGCGGTCGTAATCGCCGTCGCCCTGCGGGCTGTCGGCCATCAGCTCCCGCATCCGGGCATGGGTCGTCTCGCGCGCGGCGGCGAGGTACTCGTCGGCCGCCTGCCCTTCCAGCGTGACGGTGGTCATGCCCCCTTCCTCCAACGCGGCGAGCTGCTCCTCCGCCAAGGCGCCCAGACGGTCCGCCGATTCCTGTTCGTGCGCGATGGCGGCCTCCTGCACGATCTCGCGGGCCTCGTCCGACAAGCCGTTCCAGGCATCCAAATTCACGATCACGCCCAGGTCGGTCGAGAAGAAGCACGGCTCGATGCGGTAGTTGACGAACTCGTCCCACTTCAGATCGGCCAGCCCGATCTGGGTCCAGCCGGTCGCGTCCACGACGCCGCGCTCCAGCCCCGCATAGACGTCCGTCGTCGGCAGGTCGATCACCTGCGCGCCGAGGTAGTCGTTGAAGAACGCGTTGTAGACGGCGTTGCCACGCAGCTTCAGCCCGTCGACGGCTAGGTTGCCCGCGTCGTCGAACTGCGGCTCGTCCACCGTGAACAGGTTGTAGCAGACGTTGCTGTCGAACCAGCCCAGGTACTTCACGCCCATCTTGTCCTGGTGGATCCGGTCCATCAGCTCGATGCCGCCCGAGGCCCGCGCCTCCGGGCCCGTCATGTTGGACGCGACCATCGCGTCCTTCTCGGGCACCGTGCCGCCATAGAAGCTGCCAGGGGTATAGACCATGTCCACGATCCCGTCGCGCACGGCGTCGGGCTGCTGGAACATGCCGATGGCCTCCGGACCGCCACGGACCTCGATCCGGACGACCTCGCCCCCGGCCTCGTTGACCTTGTCCACGAACTCCAGGAACGACTGGGTGTATATGAGCGTCTCCGGAAAGGCGTGGACGGCGGTCAGCACCTCCTGCGCGTGGGCCGCGCCCGCCAGTGCCGTGCCCGCCAGCAGGCCGCCCAGTATCGTGTCGCGCATCGCGTCTCTCCCCATTGATGGCGATGCGCATTAACGCCCGTGTGGGGGTCGGGGGCAAGCGTCGTTGCGGCGGCATCTATTGCGCCGGTGCGGGCGGGGTTCCACCTTGGGCGGGGTGAGAGGGGATCCTGCGATGATCATCGACGACGAGCGACCCAACGACACCGAGCGCCACGCCATCCAGACCGTCCGCGCGTTCCTGAAGGCGATGGAGAGCCGCGATACGGCCAAGGCAGCGACGTTCCTGCACGACGACTTCTCCATGACGTTCCCGGGGGCGCCGTCGATGACGCAGCTGGACGACCTGATCTCCTGGTCGAAGCCCCGCTATCGCAACATCGGCAAGGTGTTCGACGGCGTCGAGGCGTCCTGCGAGGGCGCCGTGGTCTGGGTGCACGGCACCCTGTCCGGCGCCTGGCCCGACGGCGAGCCGTTCGAGGGGATCCGCTTCGTGGACCGGTTCGAGCTTGAGGACGGGCGCATCCTACGGCAGGACGTGTGGAACGACATGGCGCTGCACGGCGCGGAGGACGGGGTCGAGGCTTGAGCGACGACGATGCGGGCCGGACGGGCGGCGCGCCACCCATCGACCCGGTGACGCTGGCCGTCCTGTCGGGCCGTCTGGAACAGATCGCGGACGAGATGGACGCGACGTTGTTCCGGTCGGCCTTCAACCCCATCATCGCCGAAGCCCACGATGCGTCCCACGGGCTGTACCACGCTGCGACGGGGGACACGCTGGTCCAGGGCAAGCAGGGCCTGCCGATCTTCGTGGGCGTGATGTCCTTCGCCGTGCGCGCCGTGATCGCGGCGCACGACGAGCGGGGGATCGAGCCCCTCGACGGCGACGTCTGGGTCTTCAACGACGCGCATCTGGGCGGCACGCATCTGAACGACATGCGGCTGGTGCGTCCCTATTTCCGGGACGGCCGGCTGTTCTGCTGGCTGGCGAGCGTCGGGCACTGGCACGACCTGGGCGGCGGGGTGCCCGGCAACTACAACCCCGCCGCCACGGACGCCTTCATGGAGGCGGTGGTCATCCCGCCCGTGCGCCTGGTCCGCGCGGGCGAGCCCTGCCCCGACATCCGCGCCGTCCTGATGCGCAACACGCGCCTGCCCGCCTCCGCCGAGGGCGACCTGAACGGGCAGTTGGGCGCGCTGGACTTGGGCGTCCGTCGGATGGACGCGCTGCTGGACGAGTACGGCGCCGCCACCGTGGACGCCGCGTTGGCGGCCCTGGCCGATCGGGCGGAGGTCCTGATGCGGGACGCGGTCGCCTCCCTGCCCGACGGCACGTGGGAGGCCGCGGACTTCCTCGACAACGACGGTATCGTGGACGAGCCCCTGCCCGTCCGCGTGGCCTTGACGGTCGCGGGCGACCGGCTGACGCTGGACTTCGACGGGACCGCGCCGCGCGCCCGGGGGCCCGTCAACATCGCGCGTCCCACGGCCATCGCCACGGCCTATGTCGCGATCAAGCATCTGTTCCCCGACCTGCCCGCCAATGCGGGCGTCATGCGGCCCGTGGACATGCGGGTGCCGGACGGGTGCCTCCTGGCCGCCGACTTCCCCGCACCCGTGGGCGGCTATACCGAGACGATCCTGCGGATGATCGACGTCGTGTTCCGCGCCATGGCGCGGGCCGCGCCGGACCGGGCGGTGGCCAACGCCTATGGCACGATCAACGCGCTGTCGCTGGCCGGGCGGCGGGCGGACGGAAGCCCCTGGGTCATGTTCTCGTTCTTCGGGGGCGGGCACGGGGCGGCCGCGGACGGCGACGGTCTGAACCACGGCAACGCGCCGATCAGCACCGCGACGATCCCGCCCGTGGAGATCCTGGAAGCGGCCTATCCCATAGCCTTCCGGCAATGGGCGCTGCGCCCCGATTCCGCGGGCGCCGGCACCCATCGGGGCGGCCTGGGCGCGACCTACGAGTTGGAGGTGCTGGGCGCCGGCGCGACGGCCTTCCTGTTCGGCGAACGCGGACGGCATGCGCCCAAGGGGGTGGCCGGCGGGGGCGACGCGACCCGCAACGTGTTCACCTACGACGGGCCCGATGGCCCCGCCCATCCGCCGATGGCGTCGAAGATGGTGGGCATACCGCTTGCCCGGGGCGGACGGGTCCGCCTGGACACGCCCGGCGGCGGGGGGCACGGACCCGCCGCCGCGCGCGACCCCGCCGCCGTCGCGGGGGACGTGGCGGCGGGCTACGTCTCGCCCGCGGCGGCGGATCGAGACTACGGCACCATCTGGCGGAGCGCGCCGTGACCCGCATCGCCGGCGTCGACGTGGGCGGCACCTTCACCGACGTCTTCTTGCTGGACGAGGGCACGGGCCGGGCCACCGTCCGCAAGGTCCCCACCTCGCGCCCCGACCAGTCGGAGGGCTTCCTGGCGGGCCTGGGCGACGGCGTGGACGGTCTGACCACGATCGTCCACGGCACCACCGCGGGCACGAACGCCTTGCTGGAGCGCAAGGGCGCGCGCGTCGGCGTGATCACGACGCAGGGCTTCCGCGACGTGCTGGAGATGCGGCGCCGCGACCGTCCCCGCACCTGGGGTCTGCGCGGCATCTTCGTTCCCGTCGTCGCCCGCCCAGACCGGCTGGAGGTGCCGGAGCGCACGCTCGCGGACGGCACGGTGGAGGTGCCGGTGGACGTCGCCGCGGTCGGAACCGCGGCCCGCGCGCTGCTGGACGCGGGCTGCACGGCCTGTGCCGTCCTCTTCGTCAACGCCTATGCCGAGCCTTCGAACGAGGCCGCGGCCGTCGCTGCGGTCCGCGCCGTCTGGCCCAACCCCCACGTCGCCGCCAGCCACGAGATCCTGCCCGAGATCCGGGAGTTCGAGCGCTTCTCCACCACCGCGCTGAACGCGTATCTGCAACCCGAGCTGTCCGCCTATCTGGAACGCCTGTCGGGCGCCCTGACCGCGGGCGGCTTCGGGGGCGAGTTCCTGGTCGTGCAGTCGAACGGCGGCGTCATGTCCGCCGCCGACGCGGGCCGCCTGCCCGTCCGCACCGCCCTGTCGGGTCCGGCCGCGGGCGTGATCGCGGCTGCCCATATCGCCACGGAGGCCGGATACCCGGACGTCATCACGGGCGACGTGGGCGGGACCAGCTTCGACGTGTCGTTGGTGAAGGACGGCGTCGCGGCGCAGGCGGCGCAGACCTCCATCGATTTCGGCCTGGTGATCCGCGCGCCCATGACCGAGATCGCGACCATCGGCGCGGGCGGCGGTTCCATCGCCTGGGTGGACCGTGGCGGGCTGCTGAACATCGGACCCGAAAGCGCGGGCAGCACGCCCGGCCCCGCGGCCTATGGTCGTGGCAACGATCGACCCACGGTGACGGACGCCAACGTCGTCCTGGGCCGCATCGATGCGGACACGCCCATCGGCGACCTGCCCCGCCTGGACGCCGATGCCGCCGGACGGGCGATCGACGCGCATGTCGGCACCCCCCTGGGCCTGTCGCGCGAGGATGCCGCGGAAGCGATCCTGACGGTGGCCAACGCGCGCATGGCCGGCGCCCTGCGGCTGATGTCCATCGAACGGGGGCACGACCCCACGCGCTTCGCCTACATGCCGTTCGGCGGGGGTGGTGCGCTCCACGCCTGTGCCATGCTGCGCGAGGTGGGGATCGGACGCGCGGTCGTGCCACGCCATCCCGGCGTGACCTCCGCGCTGGGCTGCGTGATCGCGGACATGCGCGCCGATCAGGTGCAGACGCTGAACGTCGCGCTCGACAGGCTGGACGAGGGGGACCTCGCCGCCCGCGTGGAAGTCCAGCGCAGCGTCGGGCAGGCGCGGCTCGACGCCGCGCGCATCCCGTTCGACGGCGTGGACCTGCTGGTCGAACTGGACATGGCCTATGCCGGGCAGACCCATACGGTCGCCGTGCCCGTGTTCGTCCTGACACGCGCGGCCATTGCGGACGCCTTCGACATGACCTATCGCGCGACGTTCGACCGCCTGCTGCCCGGCGGCGTGCGCCGGGTGATGAACCTGCGCACGACCGTCCTGGGCCGCCGCCCCCGGTTCGACCTGTCGCTCCTGGCGCCGGTCCCGGGCGCGTCCCTGGACGGGGCGGCCAAGGGCACCCGCCGCGTCCACCTCGGCGGCTGGCACGACGCCGCCGTGCTGGACCGCCTGGCCCTGCCGGTGGACGCGGTCGTGCCCGGTCCCGCCATCCTGGAACAGCCTGACACCACGATCCTGGTCGAGCCCGGCTTCGCCGCGCGGATCGACCGGTTCGGCAACGCCATACTGGAGCGGACATGACCCTCGTGCCCGAACGCACCGCCCTGCTGACGATCGACCTCCAGAACGACTTCCTGCATCCGGACGGCGCCTATGGCCGGGCGGGGCAGGGCTCGGACGTCATCGCCGCCCTGCCCGCGCGCTTGGCGCCCCTGCGGGATGCCCTGCGCGCGGCGGGCGGGATCCACATCTCCGCCCAGTTCACGCTGGTGCCGCGCCCCGACGGCACGCCGCTGATCTCGCCCCATCTGGCGAGGTTGCGGCCGTTCCTGGGGCCGGGGGATTTCGCGCCGGGGTCCTGGGGCCACGCGCTGGTCGATGCCCTGGCCCCGGCCGACTACACGGTCGAGAAGGTCGCCTATTCCGCGCTCTACCAGACGCGGTTGGAATACCTGCTGCGCGCCCTGCGGATCGACACGCTGATCGTCGGCGGCATCGTCACGAACGGCGGCGTCGCCAGCACGGTCCGCGACGCCCACCTGCGCGACGTCCACACGGTCCTGCTGACCGACGGCGCGGGGGCCTTCGATCCGGCCGTCCACGACGCCACGCTGACCTCGCTGCGCTCCGTCACCCCGCAGGCGACCTGCGCGGAGGTGGCGGCGATGCTGACGTGACCGCCACCGTCGCCCCCGATCCGGGGGGGTTCGACGCGCGGGTCCACACCCTCGTCGTCGGCGGGGGCGCCACGGGCATGGTCGCGGCCCTGGCGGCGCGGGAGGCGGGGCACGACGTGGTCGTGTGCGAACGCGATTCCGTTCCCCGGGGCTCCACCGCCCTGTCCGCGGGCCTGATCCCCGCGGCGGGCACCGCGCAGCAGCGGGAGGCGGGCATCGACGACGACCCGCCCACCTTCGCCGCGGACATCCAGGCCAAGGCGCACGGGCGCAACGATCCCGCCCTGGTGGATCTGATGGCGCGCACCGCCGCCCCCGTGGTGGACTGGCTGACCGAGGCGCATGACCTGCCCCTGACCCTGGTGGACGACTTCGACTATCCCGGCCATTCCCGCCGCCGGATGCACGGCTTGCCCGACCGCGCGGGCCGCAGCCTGATCGACGCGCTCCGCGACCGGGCCGAAGGGGCGGGCGTCGACATCCTGTGCGGCGCGGCCGTCGATACGCTGTTCGTCCGGGACCGGATCGTCACGGGGCTGGGCCTGGCGCGCGGCGAACGGATCGGCTGCGACCGGGTGATCCTGGCGTGCAACGGGTTCGGCGGGAACCGCGCCCGCGTGGCGCGCCACATGCCCGACATCGCGGATGCCGTGTGGTTCGGACACGACGGCAACGATGGCGCCGCGCTCGACTGGGCGGAGGCGCTGGGCGCGGCAACCCGGCATCTGGGCGCCTATCAGGGGCATGGCAACGTGGCGCACCCCCACGGCATCCTGATCACCTGGGCCACGTTGACCGAAGGTGGCATCCAGCTGAACCGGGACGGCAGGCGGTTCCACGACGAATCCCGCGGCTATTCCGAAGCCGCCCGCGCGGTGCTGGCCCAGCCCGGCGGCGTGGCGGTCACGTTGTTCGACGCTCGCATCGCCGCGGTCGCGCGCCAGTTCGGGGACTTCCGCGACGCGGAGGCGGCGGGCGCGGTACGCATCGCGGCGGACGCGGACGGCATCGAAGTCGCGATGGACCTGCCCCCCGGCAGCGTCGCCGCCGCCCTGTCCGCTCTGCCACGGGGTCGCCTGACCCCGCCGTTCCACGCCGTGCGCGTCACGGGGGCGCTGTTCCATACCCAGGGCGGCGTTTCCGTGGACGAAACGGCGCGGGTCCTGCATGCGGACCGTTCACCCTTTCCGAACCTCTACGCCGCGGGCGGGGCCGCCTGCGGGGTTTCGGGCGATGGCGACGACGGATACCTGTCCGGCAACGGTCTGCTGTCGGCGGTCACGCTGGGGCACGTCGCCGGAAGGGGTTCATGAGCCTGCGGGTGGAGATCCACGGCGCGCGGGGCAGCCGCACCGCGGACGGGCCCGACACGCTGCGCTATGGCGGGGCGACGTCCTGCGTGTCCGTCCGCTGGGAGGATCCGACACGGGCCGCCGTGTTCGACTGCGGCAGCGGGGCGGCCCATCTCGGCCGCCGCCTGCGGGGGGAGGGCGTGACGGACGTCACGCTGTTGCTCGGGCACCTGCACCTGGATCACGTGCAGGGCCTTCCGTTCTTCGCGGGCGGGCTGGGCCGGGGCACGCGCCTGCACGTCGCCTGCCCCTGCTATCCGGACTTGCGCGACGTCATCGCGCGTCTCTATTCGCCGCCGTTCTATCCGCTGTTCCCCGAGGATTGGGGCCCGGACCTGACCTGGGACGTCGTGCCCGACCGCATCGGCGGACCCCGCGGCCCCACGCTACGCCACGCAGCCCTGAACCATCCGGGCAGCTGCACGGGCTACCGCATCGATCACGACGGCGCGGGCTTCGCCTATCTAACGGACCACCAGCCCGGCGACGCGGAGCACGACGCGAACCTGCGCGACCTCGCCCGCGGGGCGGCCCTGGCGCTGATCGATTCCACCTTCACCCCGGAGGAGGTGCCCCATCGCAAGGGATGGGGTCACGGCGATTGGGCCCGGGCGGTCGCGTTGGGCGACGGGGCCCACACCGTGGGCCTGTTCCACCACGAGCCGGGGCGCACCGACGAGGCGTTGGACGCGATCCAGGCGCAGGCCTCCGCCGCGCGGCCCGGGACCTTCGCTGCGCGTGCCGGTCAGGTGCTGGAACTGGCCGACGGCGCCTTGCTGTCCGCGACGTAGATCCCGTCCCACCCCGCCCCCGGTGGGTTCCCCGCCAGCCATGCCGTGCGCTCCCGTTGCAGGGACAGGACGCCGGGGGGCAGGCCGGTCCCGTCGAGCGCGGCAAGGGCGGCACGCGCCGCATCCGCATCGCCCGCACGCCATGCGTCCAGCCAGGCCGCCTGGCTCGTGCGCAGAACGTCGAAGTCGGGGGTCGTGGCCATCGCGGCGTCGCCCAGGACGGTGTGGACCCCGACCGGACCTGTCCGCCCCTTGACCCGCACCAGATCCAGCTCCAGCGTGGCCATCCCGCCCGCGGCGACCGTTTCCGCGGTGGCGAGGTTCCCGACGCCGTAGAAGCGCGTCAGCCCCTCCACCCGGCTGGCCACGTTCACCGCATCCCCGATGGCAGAATAGGCGAAGCGCTGCGTCGAGCCGAGGTTGCCCACGCAGCAGGTGCCGGTGTTCAGGCCGATGCCGATCGACAGGGGCGGGCCGTCGGCGTCCCGGTTCCGCGCGCGCAGAGCCTCGCCCATCGCCAGGGTCGCCTGCATCGCGCGGCGGGGGTGGTCCGGCACGGGCAGGGGCGCGTTCCAGAACGCCATGATCGCGTCGCCCATGTACTTGTCGATGGTCGCGCCGTGATCCAGCAGCACCTCCGTCATGGGGGTCAGGAACCCGTTCAGCGTGGCCGTCAGCTCAGTCGGATCCATTCCCTCGGACAACGCGGAGAAGCCTCGGAGGTCGCAGAACAGGATGGTGATCTCGCGCGCCGTGCCGTCCAGCCGCAGCGCGGCGGGATCCTCCGCCAGCCGCTCGACCAGGGCCGGGGCCAGGTACAGGCCGAAGGCGCGGCGCACGCCTCGACGCTCCCGCTCCGTCAGGAGCAGCAGGACGACGGTGCCCGCGGTCAGCGCCGCGGACACCGCGACGGACGGAAAGAGGGGGTCGAGCACGACGCCCCGGCCGAACGCCCACCACGCCGTGCCGACGGCGATCGCGATGCCGCCCACCGTCCACGCGGCGCCGCCCAGAACGCCGACGTAGCGCAGCGCCGTTCCGGCCCCGAGGACCAACAGGGCCGCCAGGACGACCTCCGCCCCGCGGGCCCAGTCGGGACGCGCCAGCGTGGCGCCCGACAGGATCTGGTCGATGATCTCGGCGTGGACCTCCACCCCCGGGACGCCGCGAGCGAGCGGCGTGACCACCAAGTCGCGCAGGCCCGCCGCCGACGTGCCGATCAGCACGATGTGCCCTGCCACCGCACCCGACCAGTCGCCCGGCGGACGGTCCAGGATCGTCGCCGCCGGCACGCGCGCCATGTCGGGCAGGCCGGAATGATGGACCCAGAAGCGCCCCCGCGCGCCCGTGGGGGCGGTGAAGGCGCCGACGCGCACGGCCTCCAGCGCGGGCGGTCCGGGATCGGCGGTGCGCAGGGTGACCGCCCCCGCGCCCTGCGCCACGCGCAACGCCTCCACCGCCAGGCCGGGCAGCAGCGCGTCGCCGGATCGATAGACGAGCGGCACGCGCCGCACGACGCCGTCGGCCTCCGGGATCAGGCTGAAGGCCCCCAGGCCCGCGGCGGCCTCCCGCAGGATGGGCAGGTTGGGCACCGCGGCGGGAATGTCGGGCAGCGCGTCCCGCGCATCGGGTCCGATCGTGGCGAAGCCCGCCTTGGGACCGGGGGCCGTGCGCGCGCCGTCGGGCGTCAGGATCAGTCCGGCCACCACGGGTCCGCGGGCGAAGGCCTGCGCCAGCGCCGCATCCCCGCCGGGCAGGGCATCGGGCAGCGTCACGTCGGCCCCCGCCGCACGCAACAGATCGGCCGCGGCCTCGGGCGACAGGCGGTCGGGTTCGGCGAAGACGACGTCGAAGGCGATGGCGGCGGCCCCGGCATCGGTCAGCGCGTCGGTCATCCGGGCGATCGTGGCCCGGGGCCAGGGCCATTGCCCGAAGCGCGTCAGCGACCCCTCGTCGATGTCGACCACCGTGACGGGGGCGCCGGCGGCGACGCGCGGAGCCGCACGCTGGAACGCGTCGACCACCAGGACGTGCAGCCGCTCCGCCGTGCCGGGCAGCAGCAGCGCCAGGCCGATGGCGGCCCCGCCGCCGGCCAGGGCCGCCAGGCGGGCCAGGCGCGCGGCGCGGCGGCGACCCTGTTGCCGCAAGGTCACGCCCGGTGCGCGCGCGTGCCACGCCGTCATCGTCCCACCCTTCGCATCCGCCCCAGCCCCCCTATGATCGCGTCACCTCAGGGAAGCCGTACCATGACCCGCCTCGTCCGCCTCGCGATCCTGACGCTCGCCGCGCTCGCTTTGCAACCGGTTGCAACCGCCGCGGCACAGGTCGTTCCGGACCCGCTCTATGCGGCGGTGCTGCGCACGCCGGACGACCCGGCGGTGAACCTGACCTATGCCCGCGCGCGGCTGGAGGCCGGCGATCCCCAGGGTGCGGTCCCCGCATTGGAGCGGATCCTGATCGCCCAGCCCGGCGCGGACGCGGTCCGACTGCTCTATGCGGACACGTTGCTCCGCCTGGGCGATGCGGCCGGCGCGGAGCGCGAGCTGGCGATCCTGCGGGACCGGGGCGTGGACATCGGCGGACGCCTGGCACGCGCCCGGTCGGAAGCAGACCCCCTGCGCGGACGCATGACCGTGTTCACCGGCCTGCGGCACGACAGCGATCCGGGGCTGGGCGTCGGCGACCGGTCGTCCGACGTCACGGGCACGCTGGGCGTGCAGGCGAACGTCCAACGCGACCTCGGCGGGACCGGCGGCGGATACGCGTTCGCGGACCTGCTCTTGCGCGGCCAGGAGCCGGACAAGGAGGACGATCTGGGCGGCATCGACGGCGCGCTGACGCTGGGGGTGGACCTGCCGTTCGGGGACGTGTCGGTCCGCCCCTACGCCTTCGCCACGGTCCAGCCCCTGTCGGAGGGCGGCAACCGCGACGAGTACGGCCTGGGGCTGGGCCTGCGCTGGACCTATGACCCGCGCAGCACGGTGGTCGTGACGCTGTCGACCGGCCGGACGGAATACGACGAGGGCGCCATCGCAGGCCGCGACGGCGACGTGCACGACGCGGCCTTCGGCTGGCGGCGCACCTTCGGCCCGGATTGGAGCCTGCGCGCCGGACTGGGCTTCCGCGCCGAGCGCACCAGCGACGAGCGGCTGTCCTTCGACGCGCCGCGGATCGGTTTGGGCGCCACCTATCTGACCGGGCCGGGTCGCCTGACCGCCGACTGGACGTTCGAGGACCGCGAGTACGACGGCAACAACATCGCCCCCACCGGGCCCGACCGGGTCGAGCGGCGCCACGACCTGCGCCTGGCCTATACCCGGGCCCTGCCGCAGGCGGGCGATGGGGCGGCGGTGCAGTTGGGCTTGCGGCATGTCCGCCGCGCGTCCAACGTGGCCCGCATCGAGGGGCGCAACACGTCCGTTGAGGTGCTGTTCCTACGGGGGTTCGAGTTTCCATGATGCGCATCGCTCCCGTCATCCTGTCCGTTTGCCTGGCGCTGACCGCGCATGCCCCCGCTGGCGCGCAGCAGATCGGCACGGGCGCCGCCGTGCGCGGCGACGTCGTGCTGACGCCCGCAGCGCGCCCCACGCCCCGCCCCGCCCGGTCCGGCGACGCCATCGCCCTGGCGGACCGCGTGCAGACGCGGCCCGACAGCGGGATGCAGGTGCTGCTGCTGGATCGGTCGGTCTTCACCATCGGCGCGAACGCGGACCTGACCATCGACCGCTTCGTCTATGATCCGGATCGGGACGCGGGCGACGTGGCGGCATCGGTCGCGCGGGGCGCGTTCCGCTTCGTGTCGGGCCGGGCGGCGAACCGCGGCACGGTGGCGACCATCGCCACGCCGGCGGGCACGATCGGCGTGCGCGGCACCATCCTGGAAGGATGGGTCGGCGAACGCGCCATCGCCGCGGCGCGGGCCTCGGGGGTCGACGTCCCGGCGGGCACGGACCCGTCGCGTGCCCTCTACGTCGCGCTGCGGGGCCCCGAAGGGCTGGGCGGGCGGGGTGGCCAGATCGTGGTGCAGGGCGCGAACGGGCGCCAGGTGCTGACCCGGCCCAATCAGGCCGTGTTCGCATCCGGGACGTCGGGCCGGGTCAGCGCGCCAGTGCGGTATGCGGACGGGGCGCGCGCCTTCTTCGACGGGACCCTGCGCACCGATCCCGGCGGCACGTCCGGCGGCGGCGCCCTGCCGGCGGACCTGGAGCTTTCGATCCCGTCCGCGCCGCCCCCGCGCATCGACGACCTGGCCGTGCCCCCCGCCCCGTCGCCCACCGACGAGACCGTGGACGGCCGCTTTCCGTCCGAGATCACGCCGCCCCCGCCCCCACCACCGGGCGCGGGCGGAGGCGGCGGCTCGGTGACGACCCTCGTCGGGCAGTAGGGCGGGTCCGGTCGTGCCACGGGCGCCGACGCTCGTGCTGGACTTCGCCGCCGCAAGCGGGCCAGACAGGCGGCGATGCTCGCGATCTTCCTCAAGACCCTGCCGTTCTTCGCGCTCATCGCGCTGGGCTACGTCGCGGGGCGGACTCGCTTCTTCACGCCGGAAGCCACGGCCTACCTAACGAAGTTCGTGTTCTGGTTCGCGCTGTCTGCGATGCTGTTCGACTTCGCCGCGAACCTGACACTAGCTGAGATCTTCGACCTGCGCTTCATCGGGGCGTATCTTTGGGGCACGGCGACCGTCTATCTGATCGCGACAGCGGTGGGCTTCCTGAGGGGCCTGTCGGTCGCCGAATCGGCGGTGGAGGCGCAATGCGCCGTGATCGGCAACGTGGGCTTCCTGGGCATCCCGATGTTCGTGCTGCTGCTGGGACCGGAATCGGCGGGCCCGATGCTGATGGTGCTGGCCACGGACCTGATCGTGTTCAGTTCGGTCATCGTGATCCTGATCACGGGATCGCGCGGGAAGCTCGGCCTTGCGACGATCCGGACCGTCGGCCTGGGCCTTCTGAGGAACCCCATGATCGTGTCCATCGCCGCGGGCATCGCCTGGTCCGCCACGGGGCGCGCGCTGTGGGTCCCCGTGGCGGAGTTCGTATCGATCCTGGGGGCGGCGGCCACGCCCGGCGCGCTGTTCGCCATCGGCGCGTCGCTGGCGGGTAAGACCACCGAGCGGCTGGCCACCGCCGGTTGGCTGACATTCTGCAAGCTGGCCCTGCACCCCGCCGCGGTCGCCTTCGCCGCGCTGTGGCTGATACCCTTGGACCCGTATGCCGCGACGGTCATGATCGCCGCCGCGGCCCTGCCGGTCGCGGGCAACGTCTATATGCTCGCGCAGCACTACGGGGTGGCCCCCCAGCGCGTCAGCGCGGCCATCCTCGTATCCACCGCCATATCCGTCGTCACCGTGTCCGTGGTGATCGGCCTGCTCCCGGGAGGACCCCGATGAACGTCACCGAAACCCATGCCTGCCACGGCGGCCGCCAACTGGTGCTGACCCACGCATCGGACGCGCTGTCCTGCGACATGACGCTGGGCCTGTTCCTGCCCCCGGACACGGGCTGGCCCGTTCCGATCCTTTGGTACCTGTCCGGGCTGACCTGCACCCACGAGAACGCGACCGTGAAGGCGGGCCTGCAACTATGGGCGGCGGAGGCGGGGATCGCGATCTGCTTTCCCGACACCTCGCCCCGCGGGGACGGCGTGCCCGACGACGACGCGTTCGATACCGGCCAGGGGGCAGGATTCTACGTGGACGCCACGGCCGAACCGTGGGCTAGGCACTTCCGCATGCAGTCCTACGTGCTGGACGAACTGCCGGGGGCCTTGGCCGCGGCGCAGCCCATCGACCTGGACCGGCAGGCGATCACCGGCCATTCGATGGGAGGCCACGGCGCCCTGACGCTGGCCTGCAAGGCGCCGGGCCGGTTCCGGTCGGTCAGCGCCTTCGCGCCCATCGGCAACCCCTCGGTCAGCGATTGGGGGCAGCCGCAACTGACCGCGTACGGCCTCGACCCCGCCGCCCACGATGCGACCGCGTTGCTCCGCGGCGGCGCCGCCCTTCCGCCCTGCCTGATCGACACGGGCACCGAAGACCCCTTCCGCGACAAGCTGGGCACCGCCGCCCTGGCGGCCGCGATCGCCGAGCGGAACCTGCCCGCCACGATCCGCCTGCAGCCGGGGCACGACCACAGCTACTTCACGATTTCCACCTTCGCCGGCGACCATGTCGCCTTCCACGCGGAGCACTTGGGGTGAGGGGGTTCGACGGCTTCGCCCGCGATCGCATCCCCTGCGGGGACGTCACCCTGTCGGTTCGCCACAACGCGGCACCCGACCGCCCCGCCCTGATGCTGTTGCACGGTTATCCGCAGACATCCGCGATGTGGCATAGGCTCGTGCCGCGCCTGGCCGAACGACACCACGTGATCTGTCCCGACCTGCGCGGCTATGGCGCTTCGGACAAGCCCGCCGCGTCGTCCGATCACACGGCCATGTCCAAGCGGGCGATGGCGGCCGACGTCGTGGCCTTGCTGGACCATTTCGGCCACGCTGACGCCGACGTCTGCGGTCACGACCGCGGGGGCCGCGTCGCGCATCGGCTGGGGCTGGACCATCCGGATCGCGTGCGCCGGATGGCCGTCCTCGACATCGCCCCGACGCGCGAGATGTACGCCGGCACCACCGACGCCTTCGCCCGCGCCTATTGGCACTGGTTCTTCCTAATCCTGCCCGCACCGATGCCCGAGGACATGATCGCCGCCGACCCCCGCGCCTTCTGGACCCGCAAGGTCGCGAAGCAGGTCGGCGGCCCCCTGCCCTTCGACGATGCGGCGCTGGAGGAATACCTCGCCGCCTTCGCCGATCCCGCCTGCATCCACGCCACCTGCGAGGATTACCGCGCGGCGGCCACGATCGACATCGCCCACGACGACGCGGACGGGGGCGCCAAGCTGACGATGCCGCTGCTGGCGCTTTGGGGCGACCGCGGCATCGTCGGACGCCTGTTCGACACCCTGGCCCTGTGGCGGTCCCGCGCCGCGAACGTGACAGGCGGCGGCCTCGACGCGTCGCACTACATGGCGGAGGAGGTGCCGGACCAGATCTCCGACCGCCTGCTGGATCATTTCGGAAGTGACGCCGCATGACCGTTCCCTTCATCGGCCCGGAGGCCGAGGCCTCCCTCGACTGGATCGCCCTGACCGATGCGCTCGCCGCGGGTCACGCCCTGCCCCGGGCCGAGATCGGGGACACGTTCCTGTATCGCGGCGGCGACACGATGCTGTCGCGGGCGGCCTGGATCGACGGGTTGGGATCCTTGGTGAAGACGGCGACGATCTTTCCGGGCAACCGCGGCACGCCCCCGATCAACGGCGCGGTCAGCCTGTTCTCGGACGGGGACGGGACCCTGGCCGCGATGCTGGACTTCCACCTCGTGACGAAGTGGAAGACGGCGGGGGACAGCCTTCTGGCGGCACGGCGGTTGGCCCGGCCCGATAGCGGACGCATCCTGATCGTAGGGTCCGGCACGGTCGCGGCGTCGCTGCGCACGGCCTATGCGGCGGCGTTTCCGGAAGCCGTCTTCGAGGTCTGGTCCCGCGACCCCGACCGCGCCCGCGCCTTCGCGGCGGCCCACGACGCGGAGGCCGTGACGGACCTGGCGCATACCGTTCCCCGCGCCGATATCGTGACCTGCGCCACCATGACCACCGACCCCCTGATCCGGGGCGAATGGCTGCGACCGGGCCAGCATCTGGACCTGATCGGCGCCTATCGCCCCGACATGCGGGAGGCCGACGACGCGTGCCTGCGCCGATCCCGGGTCTTCGTGGACAGCCGCGACACGGTGCTGGATCACATCGGGGAACTGAAGATCCCCCTGGCCGCGGGCGTGGTCACCCCCGCCGACGTGGTGGCGGACTACTACGATTTGGCTTCGTTCGACCGGGATCCGAACGACATCACGCTGTTCAAGAACGGGGGCGGCGCGCATCTGGACCTGATGACGGCGCGGCACGTGCTGGACCGGGTGGGGTGACGCCGATCCCGAGTCACACCGGGGCGAACCGCTCCAACCGGGGATCGTACACCTCCAGCCCCCCTTCGGCGATGTCGTTCCACACCGCATGGAGGGCCAGATCGCCGCGCTGGACGGGGTCGGCGACGAAGGGAAAGGTCATCAGGTTCTCCAGCGAGGTCAAAATCGCCTGCTTGCCCAGCGCCTCCAGCCGCTCCGCCGGGTCGGCGATGTCCTTCACAACCTCGTAGGCGGGGCGCAGGACGTCCATCCAGCGTCCCACGAAGCTGCCGGGCGATTCCAGCTCCGGGGCGTGGCCCGCGCACATGTCGTGGCATCCTTCGATGCCACCGCAATGCGAATGGCCCATCACGATGACCTGCGTGACGTTCAACGCCGTCACCGCGTATTCCAGCGCGGCGGACGTGCCGTGGCGCAGGCCATCGGGCTCGTAGGGGGGGACGATGTTGGCGATGTTGCGGTGGATGAAGAATTCCCCTTGCTCGGCCTCGAACAGGGTGGCGAGATGGACCCGGCTGTCGCAGCACGCGACGATCATCGCCCGGGGCCGCTGCCCGTCCGTCGCCAACCGCCGATACCACTGCGCATTGTCGGCATAGGTCGTGGCCTTCCACCCGTGGTACCGCCCCACGAGGGAACCCGGCAAAGGCCGCGCGTGTTTCATGCCCGTATCCCCGTCCGTTTCGGTTCCCCTACCCACAGATTTTTGCGCATGCAATTCGACCGAATCCCCGCTCGCCGAACAGCACCCCGTCACGAACCTGCCGCGAAGTGCGCCGATACCCGGCGCAAGGCTTGATACAGACGATCGAGGTTGCACAATGGCGCAGGGTATCGCGCAGTTCGGGGCCGTCGCCCTGGCCCCACACGAAGACATCCGCTTCGACACCGCCGTGCTGGAGGCCCTGTGCGACGCGCACGGGACCTTCGCGGAGGAGGTGATCGCGGGCGCGCTGTTCCGCATCGAGGAACGCCTGAGCCTGGCCGCTTGGCAGGCCGAGCAGGGCGAAACGCGGGGCTTGCGCCGCACCGCGGAGGAACTGGCCCGCCTGGCGCGGGAGATCGGGATGACCACGCTGCGCCATGCCGCCGATGCGGTCGTCGACGCCTGCCCGGACGAGGACCCCGCCGCCGCGGGCGCCTGCATCGCCCGCCTGACCCGCCTCAGCCGACCCGGCGCGTTGACCCAGGCGCGGATCGACACGGGAACGGTGGCCTGATCCGCCGGGCCGGCACGTCCACCCATTGTGACCCATAGCCCATAGCGGCCCGTCCATCGCCGCCGCGCCCTTGCCGCCGCGCAAACGCCCGATAGGGTGCCGCGGAACGTGCCCGCGCCCCGGAGGATGGATGCCGCCCCGCTTCGCCGATCCCGACCTGCGCGCCATTCCCCTGCGGCTGGTCCCCTCCGATGGCTTCGACGACTGGCTCGCCGCCCAGGACGGTCCCGAACGGGACTGGATCGCGGCCAACGACTTCCGGGGCCGGGCGGGTCAGATCCTGCGCCTGCCCGCTCCGGACCTGTCCGTCGCCCGCGTTCTCGTCGGATGGGGCAACGCGAACGATCATAAGCGGGGTCGCTTCGCCCTGGCCCGCGCCGCGGCGGCCCTGGGGCACGGGACCTATGCGTTGGACGCCGATCTGCCCGCGGACGCGATGCAGGAGGCCGCCCTGGGCTGGCTGCTGTCGGACTACCGCTTCGACCGCTACAAGCCGCAGACGGACCGGCAGGGTCCGGCGGCCCTGCGCGCGCCCCGCGGCATCGACGCCGCCCGCCTGGAGGCCATCGCGGCGGGCGAGGTGCTCATCCGCGACCTGATCAACACGCCCGCCAACGACATGGGCCCGGCCGAGTTGGAGGACGCGGTCCGTGACCTGGCCCGGACCTTCGGCGCCGCCGTCACGGTCACGAAGGGCGACGACCTCGGGAAGGCGAACCTTCCGCTGATCCATGCGGTGGGCCGGGCATCGACCCGCGCACCGCGCCTGATCGAGGTGGAATGGGGCACGGACGGCCCGCTGGTCACTCTGGTCGGCAAGGGGGTCTGCTTCGACACGGGCGGCCTTAACCTGAAGCCCGGCGGCAGCATGGGACTGATGAAGAAGGACATGGGCGGCGCGGCCACGGTCCTGGGTCTGGCGCGCATGATCATGGGCGCCGGACTGGGACTCCGCCTGCGCGTGTTGATCCCCGCCGTCGAGAATGCGGTCGCGGGCAACGCGTTC
>NZ_JARGZA010000026.1 GCF_030973515.1 Jannaschia maritima | reverse complement strand
GCGGGACCGGTCCTTCGCCCCCCCGTCCACCCCCCGCACATACGTGGAGGCGCCGCTCGAGGTCGACGTGGTGGTATGCAGGACCGTTCCGACACAGGGGGTGGTGTCCGGCGGCCCGTGCGGGCGGAGCACGTTCCGAGTCTCGGACCGATCCGTTCCGCCGCTTGCCCCGGACGCCCGCCGACGGCCGTCCGCGGGCGTCCGGATAGCCGTCCGGTAGCCTACGGCTAGCGCCACGATAGCGTTCCGCTAGCTATCCGATAGCCTTCGGATAGCGTTCCGCTAGCCATCGGCTCGCGATCCCCGGCGCCGGCCTCCTCGCTACCACCACGGAAGCCAACGGTACCATGCGGCTACCACCACCCCTGGACCGTCCGGTGCCGCCGCGCCACGCCCGGGCGCGGTGGATACGCGACGGCTAGCCGCTAGCCCCTTCGGCGGGCTAGCCTTCCCCCCATGGCGCGGCCCCCGCCAGAGAGGCCCGTCCGAGGACGTACAGGCAACCCATCGCAGGAGGCATCCCCATGCCCGTCATCGCATTCGCCAACCCCAAGGGCGGGGCCGGCAAGACCACGGCCGCGCTCCTGCTGGCCTCCGAGCTGGCCTCCCACGGCGCGGACGTCACCGTGATCGACGCCGACCCGGAGCGTTGGATCTCGGGCTGGGGCCGCCTGCCGGGACGGCCCGACGCGCTTCGCGTGGTGGAGGGCGTCACGGAGGAGGGGATCGTCGACGCCATCGCCGAGGCGCAGGCGGCGGCGCAGTTCGTGGTGGTCGACCTGGAGGGCACGGCGAGCCTGATGGCGGCGCACGCGGTGGGCATGGCCGACCTGGTGGTGATCCCCACGCAGGGCGGGTCCATGGACGCGAAGGGCGCGGCCAAGACCATCCGGCTGATCCGCAACCAGGAGCGGATGCTGCGCCGCCAGGTCGCGCATGCCGTGCTGCTGACGCGGACCTCCGCCGCGGTCGCGTCGCGTTCCCTGCGTAACGTGCGCGAGCAGCTGGAAGGGGCGGGGGTGCCGCTGTTCCGGACCACGATCGTGGAGCGCGCGGCGTTCCGCGACATCTTCGACTATGGCGGTCTCCTGTCCGACCTGCCGGACGGCCAGGTCAGCAACCTGGGAAAGGCGCGCGCCAACGCGCAGGCCTTCGCGGGCGAGGTGCTGGAGCGGCTGCGCGCGGCCGACGCGGATGCGGATGCGGATGCGGATGCGTCCGCCGAGCTGGCGGGGGCGGCGTGATGAACAAGGTGCGCACCGATCTGGGCTTCGACGACCTGGATTCCGAGCCCGTGGCCACGGCGCCCGGGCTGGCGGGCTTCGACCCATCCGAATGGGCGCCCGCGCCCGGCGCCCGCCCGCGGCCCGCGCCGCAGGCGGTCCGCGAAGGCGCCGAGCGCCTGGGCTTCCGATCGCGCGAGGCGGCGGAGGGCCGGCAGGCCCCCGCGGCGGACGCCGCCGTTCCGCCCGTCCGCCGCCGCCGCACGGGCCGCAACGCGCAGCTGAACCTGAAGCTGCGCCCCGACACGATCGCCGCCTTCACCGCTATAGCCGACGGCAACGACTGGGGCCTGGGCGAAACCTTCGAGCGCGCGGTGGCGCTTCTGGAAGCGGAGCAGGCGGCGCGCGGACGGGGCGGGGCGGGGTAGGGCGGGGCGCGCGGCGCGCCCCCCCTCAGGCCGCGATGCCCAGGAAGACCGCCAGGCGGCGGTCGACCTCCAACAGGGTCGCGGCGTCCAGGCGGCCGATGCGGGGGCCGATCTTCCCGCGCGGTATCGTCACGGGCTTGTCGATCATGACATCCGACGGAAGGCGCAACCCGTTCTGAGGTCCGGGCCCGACCCGTTGCCGCGTCAGGTCGACGTCCCGGATCGCGCTGGTCAGGGGAAGCACCGTTACCGATGGGCAGTCCAGGAACGTGTCCGACTGCACGATCAGGACGGGACGGGGCTTTCCGTAATCTCCCGGCAGGGCGGCGGCGACGATGTCGCCACGCAAGGGAGCCTCAGGCATCCCAGTCCCAGTCCGGGTCCTCGTAGATCGCGGCGATCCATTCGGTGATCTCCGCCTCGTGCGGATCGTCGCGCAGCACGCGCATCTGCCGCGCGGCTTCCTCCCCGAAACCCGGCGCGCGGGTGTCGGGGACCCAGATCTGGACGGGGCGTAGGCCCTGGGCGCGCAGGGCGGCGCGGCGCTTGGCGACGCGGTCGCGGTTGGAAACGGGCATGGCGGAAACCTCCGGAGCGGAACGGTTCCGTTACATGTAACCCCGGGGTCGGAGGTCGGCAAGCCGCTACCCGATGGCTACTCGGCGGCTATCCGGATGGTATCCCCTCCGGCGTCGCGCCCTTCCTCCGCTTCCAGGCGGTGCAGGGCCCAGGCCAGGGCCGCGCCGGTGCCCAGCACGCCGCCCAGCGGATAGGCCGCCAGCGCCCACGGCCCCGCGCCGGCCGCGGCCGCCCCGCCGGTGCAGGTCAGCCCGGACAGGACACCGATCATGAGCGCGCCGAGTGGCATGGGAAAGGACCTCCACGAGAAACGGGTCGCGTCCGGGCCGTGGGGGGGCAGGGGCCCGGGACGCGATGGCGACCGTGACGGTCCGGCGGTTAAGCCCCGCTTGAGAATTCGGATCGCCTTCGCCCGAACGCGGGAAACGGACCGTTCGCGGACCGGCGACGGGCGGGCGGGGTGCGGGGAGGTGGCGGCGATGGATCCCGTGGCCGCGAAGGCGCCCCGCGCGGCCGGCGGCCCGACCGTCAGGGAGTGCGGCGCATCCGCATCGACGCCCCCAGCGCCAGGCCGGCGAGGAAGCCGCCCAGATGGGCCTGCCAGGCCAGGAGGCCGTCCTGCATGACGTAGCCCGCGACGTTCAGCACCGCGAAGAGCACGGCCGCCTGCGCCACGCGGCGGGCGTTCGGGTCGGCCCTTTGGCGCAGGGCCGCGTCGGCGCCCAGGAGGCCGAACAGCGCCCCCGACGCCCCCACCATCGGCGTGGGCCCGGAGGCCAGGGCGGCGAAGACCAGCCCGCCCGCCGCCGCGCAAAGGAACCACAGCACGATCAGGCGCCCGGTCCCCACCGCGCGCGCCACCGGCGGCCCCAGCCACGCGAGCACGCCCATGTTGCCCGCCATGTGCCAGAAGTCGGCATGCACGAAGGCGTAGGTGACGAACATCGACCACGGCTGAACCGCGTAGTTGGCGGCCCAGTTCTCCAGGAGGCCGGGCCAGAAGCCCAGGTTGACGATCAGCGCGCCCCGCCAGCGGCGCCCGTCGGTCAGCCCCAGCTCGGAGGCCTGGGCCAGCGCCTCCAGGCCGGTGCAGAGGGCCACGACCGCGCCCAGGATCCACCACGGGCCCGGCGCGTTCGGGGTGGGGTGGGGGGGCCGTGTCCGCATCGGGCGCGGCCGGAGCGCCTGGGCCATCAGGGCATGGCCGCCGTCGAGGCCTGCATCAGGGCCTATAAGCGATCGTGCGCCGCAGGCTCAACGACAGGATATTGTCGCGGGCCGTACCGTCCCCGTCGCGATCGTAGCGGTGCGCCAGCCCCAAGTTCAGCGACATGTCCTCGGTCAAGCGGCGGCTGAGATCGATGTTGATGTTGCCCGCACTGTCGTCGGCACCGCTTTGGCTCGTCTCGATATAGTTCAGGCTGGCGTTCAACCCCATCAATGGGCTCAGTTCGGTGCCATAGCCCAGGCGCAAGCTGGTGCGCTCGCGTTCGTCATCGTCGCCGTCCGATTCGATCGTCCGGACCAGGCCAATCGAGACCTGCCCGTTCCTTAGCTGCCGCACGGCGTCCAACGTGCCGACGACGCTCAGATCTTGCGATGTCCCCTCGGCCAGACCAATGCTGCCCGATAGCGTCCAGAGGGGCAGCTCCCGGCTATGGGTCAGACGGGTGGAATAACGCTCCCCGTCCTCCGTCCGGGTCGCGTCGAAGACGACGCCAACCGAGCCCGTGGGCAAATCGCGCGTCAGCCCGGTGGATAGACTGTAGGTATCGCGCGACTCGGCGGGCACGAGGACTGGCCCGTTGATCGTGAGTGACCTCTCGGCGTCTCTCTCGAAACGCGACCAGGACAGGCCCAGACTAGCGTTCCAAACCGGGTTCAGATCGAACCGGAAGCTGCTTCCCAGGCGAAACCGGTCCTCGCTTCCGTCATCGGTGTCGGGAAACCGCTGCCCTGCATAGCCCGCCGACAGCGTGATTCCGAACGGTGCTCGCCGCCTCAGTTCCAGTTCCGTCGAAAGGCCGAAGTCCAACCTAGTGCCGACGCCGTCGATCTCGTCCAGATCGAAGATCAGTCCCAGATCCGGGTCGAAGATGGGATCGAGGGTCGTCCTCAATGTGCTGATATCGATCCTATTCACGAAGGCGTTCACGCCCAGCCGGGCGTCGCGTCCCGCGCGCGCATAGCCGAAGCGCAGGCGCGGGCCGCCGACGTTGGACAGGTCGTCCTCGTTCGTGGCGCGCAGCGTCAGGTTGCCCGAGAAGGACAGCGACTGGACCGGCGTCGCGTCCGAATAGGAGAAGTCCAGCCCGACGTTCCCCGCGAGCGACGATTCGGGATCCGTCGCGCTGAGATCCGCGTTCGTGCGCGCCGTGACGCCGGTGCTGACGCCGAAGGTCAGCAGGCGGCCCGCATCCTGCCCGGCGGCGGGCAGGCCCGCGACGGCGGCGCCCAGGAGCAGGCAGGCGGCCGTGCGGGCGGGGGCGAATCGCCCCCCCGCCCGGCGCGGCGCGTTCCGCCGCCCGGCCCGTCCCCCCGCGCGTCCCATCACTCGAACAGGCGGCGCGTCGGCACGAGGATCACGTCGCCGTCGATCAGCGTGACGGTGCCGTTGGGCGAGCGGCCTTCCTGGATCGCCTGGTAGTTGATCGGATAGATCCGCTCGGTGCCGTCGGGGCCGCGGCGGCGCAGCTGGATGCGCTTGGTGGCGGCGAAGTCGGCGAAGCCCCCGAACGCCGAGATCGCCTGCAGCAGCGTCGTCCCCGGCTCCAGGGCCAGGCGGCCGGGGCTGGCGACCTCGCCCAGCACGAACACGCCGATGGTCACGGGCTCGCGTTCGATCGGATCCTCGCGCGGGCGGACCGATTCCAGGGACACGAACACCGTGGGCGGGTTCGAGAAGTTGGGCGCCAGGAGGTCGCGAACCTCGGCCTGCACGGCCGACAGCGACCGTCCCGCGGCGGAGACCTGGCCCGCCAGCGGCAGCGTGACCTGGCCCGAGGGCGCCACGAGCACGGAGCGGTTCAGCGTCTCGTCCTCCAGGACCTCGATGCGCAGGACGTCGCCGCGGCTGACGCGGTACTCGCCCTGGGCCGGGGCGGCGGTGGGGATCATCAGGAGGGCCACCAGCGTCAGCAAGGCGCGGAACAGGCGGCGAGGGGCATGCGTGAGGAAGGTCATGGTACTCCTGCGGGCGGCGGGCGTGGAATGGTCCTTGGACGTCGGCCGGCAGGATGCGCCGGCCGCGGGGGCGGGGCAACACGCCGCCGTCCCGCGCGGCCCAGGCGGCGGGAAAGCGTTGCGCGCGGGTCGCGGTGGACGGGGCCGCGGGGGCGCCTTAGTCCGCGGCCGGGGCGTCCCCGTCCGCCCCGTCCACCGCGTCCGTCGCCTCCGTCGGCGCGGCGTCCAGCTGGGCCAGGGTGTCGCGGGCCATCGCCACCTGCGGGACCTGGGCCTCGCCGAACAGCTCCAGCGCGCGCTCCAGCCGGTCGCGGGCCTCGTCCGGGCGGTCCAGCCGGGCATAGGTCATGCCGAGGTGGAAGTTCACCAACGGGTTCGACGGCAGCCCCTCGGCGGCGGGCTCCAGGTAGGACAGGGCCTCGCCGTAATCGCCGCGGCGGTGGGCGATCCAGCCATAGGTGTCCTGGAAGGCGGGCACCTGCGTGCCGCGCAGGCGCTGCGCCACGGCGCTCGCGCGCTCCAGGCTGGCCTCGTCCTCGCGGTGGGTGGTCAGGAGGCTGGCCAGGTTGTTGGCCACGACGATGTCGCCGGAATTGCTCTCGTAGAGCCCGTCGTAGACCTCGATGGCGGCGTCGAGCTCGCCCGCCAGTTCCAGCTCGCCCGCGCGCATCATGCGCAGCGCGCGGCTGTCGGGCTGGGCTTTCAGGGCCGTGGCCAGCACCTCCGAGGCCTCCTCGGCGCGGCCCTGCGCGTTGAGCTGCCCGTAGAGCAGGCGCACGGCCTCCGGCGCGCCGGGGACGTCCTCCAGGATGGCGCGCAGCGTGGCCTCCGAGCCTTCGAGGTCGCCCTCGGCGGCCAGGAGCGCGGCGTCGATCAGGCGCAGGTCGGCGCTGTCGGGGGATTGGGCGCGCAGATCGTCCAGATAGGTGCGGGCCTCCGCGATCTCGCCCGCGGCCAGGCGGGCCTGCACGATGGCCAGCACCGAGCGCGCGTCCTCGCCCGCCGCACCCGCCTGCTCGGCCAGCATGGCCAGCCCCTCCTCGCGCCGGTCCGACCGCAGCAGCAGCGCGGAGCGCAGCGAGGTCGCGGCCCGCGCCGCGGCGGGATCAGCGTCGGCGATCCGCTCCAGGTCGGCCAGGGCGGAGCGCACGGTCCCCAGCGCGTCCTCGCGCAGCGCCAGGCGGGCCGTCTCGACCAGGATGTCCACGTTCCGGGGGTTGGCCTCGCGCGCGTCGGCCAGCACGGTGCGCGCGGCCGCCGCGCGGTCGTCGTCCAGCAGGTAGCGCACGTAGCGCAGCGATTCGCGCGGAGCCGCGCCCGACACCTGCACGGCGGTGGCCAGGCGCTCGCCCATCAGCTCGCGGTTGCCGTTGCGGCCATGCGCTTCCGCCAGCAGCAGGAGCACGTCGGTCTGGCGCGGATCCTGGTCCAGCGCGCGGCGCAGGTCGACGATGGCCTCGTCGGGGCGGTCGTCCTCGATCAGCATGGCGCCGCGCAGGCGCAGGGCCACGACGTCGGTGCTGTCCTCGGCCAGGACCTCCTCCACGAGGGCGCGCGCGCCCACGACGTCGCCCCGCGACAGCAGGATCTGGGCCAGGAGGCCCTTCACGCGGCGGATCTCGGTGCCGAGCGCGGCGGCGTCCTCGGCTTCGGGGTCGCGCGCGGCCTCCGCCGTTTCCAGGGCGGCCTGCAGGGCGGCGATGGCATCCTCCGCCTCGCCCCCGTCGAAGCGGTAGGACGCCTCCAGCGAGCGGTAGAACAGCGAGTTGGCGACGTCGCCCTCGTTGGCCTCGGCCAGGCGGGCGACCTCCGCCATCGCGGCGTCGCGGCCGCGGGCCTGCTCGATCAGGCGGATCACGGCGAGGTGGCCGGCCGTTTCGCCGGTGTCGGGGCCCGCCAGCTCGCGCAGGAAGGCCTCCGCGGCGTCGAAGTCGTCGTTGCGCACGTACCAGGCGATCAGCGTGCTCTGCACCTCCTGGTTGTCGGGGAAGCGGTCGAACATGGCGCGCAGATGCGCCTCCGTGGCGTCGTCGTCGCCTCCCTGCGCCAGGATCTGCAGCTTCAGCATCTGGTAGTCGATGGCGTCGGGCCGCGCGGCGATGGCCGCGTCGATGTCGTCCAGCGCGGCCGCGGGGTCGCCCCCCTCCACCTGGTCGGCGATCACGACCTGGCGCGGGATGATGCGATCGGGCGCCTCCTCCAGGATGGCGCGGGCGCGGGCCACGGCCTCGGCCCCGGCCTCCGCGTCCTCCGCCGCGACGGCGGCGCGGTAATCCAGGCCCACGCCCACGACGCGCGCGTCCAACGTGTCCACGCCGCCGTCCACGACCATGCGGCCATGGCGCTCCGCCTCGTCCCATTGGCGCGCCTCGATGGCGATCAGGGCCATGGCGGTGCGGATGTCGAGGTCGTCGGGATATTGCTCGGACAGGCGCAGGTACTGGCCATAGGCTTCCGGGACCTTGCCCTGCTCAAGCAGGATCTCGGCCAGGTTCAGGCGGGCGTCGCGATGCTCGCCGTCGTAGCGGAACACGTTGCGGAACTCGATGGCGGCGCGGTTCAGGTCGCCTTCCTCGCGCAGCTCCAGGCCCGACCGGAAGAACTCGGCCGCCCGCTCCTCCGACGAGTTGCAGGCCGCCAGGGCCAGGGCGAGGGCGGGGATGAGCAGGAACCGGAAGGGCATGGCCGAGACGTGTCCGTTCTGGGGATGGGGCGTCGGTCCCGACGCCTAGACGGACGGCGCGGGATTGTCATGCCCCTCGCACGGGGGAGTGAACGGAAGATGAAGACGGGGCGCGGGGCGGGGCCGTCACGAGGCGGGGCGGGGGTCGTCACGAGGTGGGGCGGGGGTCGTCACGAGGTGGGCCCCCCCCCGGCCGTCCCGCCGCGCCGCCTCCGCCAGGGCCGCTTCCAGCCGCGCCAGGCTGGCGGGACGGTAGGGGCGGAAGCCGCGGCCCTTGGCCTCCGCGGCATAGCGGACGAGCACGCTGGAATGGAGCTGCGACACGGCGTCGGGACCGCGGCGGGGACGGGGGCGCATCCGGGTCAGGCGCTCGCCCCAGCCCGCGGCGGGCCGCGACCGGTTGCGCAGGGGACCGTGGGGGTTCTGCGCCGCGCGGATGGCCTGCAGCGCGCGGGCGTCGAAGCCCAGGCCCGCCGCCTGCGCCCCCTCGATCACCCAGAGCAGGCCGATGCTCGACAGGTCCAGCACGTCGCCGCCGCCGCCCACCGAGCCGTGGTCGCCCGCGAAGAACAGCTCGCGGTAGGGCGGATCGGCGGGATCGGCGCCTGCCGCGGCCGCGGCCTCGTTCAGGGCCGCGACGTTGTCCCAGCGGGTGGGCGCGAAGGCGCGGCGCGTCTCGTCGAGGGCCACGGCGTGGCGCGCGGATTCGACCATGCTGGATAGGGCCGCGTCGTGGAAGCGGTGCTTGCGCGCCGTCCAATGGCCCAGCACCGGCACCGAGGCCGGCACCCCCAGCGCGCCCACGCTGTCCCACACCCCCAGATAGCGGATGCGCAGCACGGCCGCGTCGGGGTGTCCCTCGGTTCCCCGCCACAGGCGCTCCGCCTCGGAGGTGGTGACGCGGGTGGAGATGCGCGCGCGGAAGGCGTGGCTGGCCTCGCTGCCCGGATGGGTGTCCGGATCGTCCAGGGTGCGGTAGCGGGCCACGGCTTCGGGGATGCGGTGCAGCGCGTCGCGGTCGACGATGCCCGTGGACCGGATCAGCCCCACCAGCGACCGCGCCGTGTAGGCCCCGCGGGAGAAGCCCAGCACGAAGATCTCGTCCCCCGGCTCGTGCAGGAACACCAGGTGGCGATAGGCCTCCACCAGGACGTCCATCAGCCCCAGCCCGAAGGCGCCCCCCAGGACCGCGTCGGCGCCCCGGAGCCAGCGGGTCGGCCCGCGCCCGGTGCCCACGCCCTGCACGTAGACGGGGACCTGCGCCACGCCCACCGGATCGACGGGCCGCATCGCCTGGGCGAAGCGGACCACGTTGGTCGGCGTGGCGCTGTCGGACCGGTTCCAGGTCCCGTCGCACAGGATCACGATGCGCTTCATGGAGGGCCCTTCCGTTTTCCGTAAGGGAAACCCCGGCGGGACCGGCGGCGCAAGGGGGACGTGCCCCGGGAACCGGGGGCGGGGATCCCGTCCGGGGTCGCGCGCCCGGCCCGTGCGCCGCTCCCCCCTTCGGCGGCGGTGGACGCGGCCCGGCCGGTCGCCACGGAGGCGGCCCCGTCGGCGGTGGTCTCGTGGAAGGGCCCGGGCGGGATGGCGGGCGGTGCGCGGCATCCGCCCCAGGTCGCCCTCCCGGCCCCGCGGGCCGATCGTCCGACGGGTCCTACTAGTGGCCCGTGCCCCGCAGCACGACGCGGATGGTGGCCAGCAGGATGCCCAGATCCGTGGGCAGCGACAGGATGCGGTTGTACACGGTGTCGAACTTGGCGCGGTCGGCGAAAGTCGACGCGTTGCGGTCCGAGATCTGCCACAGCCCCGTGATGCCCGGGCGCAGCTGGAAGTAGTCGCGCCCGCGGTACAGGCGGCGCTGCGACACCATCATCGGGCGGGGCCCGACCAGGGACATGTCGCCCGTCACCACGTTCCACAGCTGCGGCAGCTCGTCGAGCGACGTCTTGCGCAGCAGCCGCCCGATCCGCGTGATGCGGGGGGCGGCCAGCAGCTTCTGCTTGCTGTTCCATTCGGCCCGCGCGGCGGGGTCGGTGCGCAGATGCGCTTCGAGCAGGGCGTCGGCGTCGCAGACCATCGTGCGCAGCTTCCAGATGCGATACACGCGCCCCCCCCGCCCGATGCGGTCCTGCCCGTAGAAGGGCTGCCCGCCGTCGCGCATCACCAGAAGCGCCAGCAGGCCTATGATCGGCGCCACGATCGGCGCGAAGGCGAAGACCAGGATCAGGTCCAGCGCCCGCTTGACCGGGGAGCGGTAGAGGCTGGACCGCACGGGCCGCGCGGCGTCCGCGGACTCGTCCTGCAGCATCCGGTCGAGCGCGGCCCCCGCGGCGCCGCGGATGGCGGGCCGCCGCACGGGGGCGGGAAGGCCGCCGACGGGGGAAGGGGCGGTCGGCGAGGGTCGGTCGGCGGGGGAATCGCCCGCCGCCACGAGGACGGGCCCGGTCGGATGGATCCCGTCGGCGGCGATGCCGCCCCGCGCGGATACGTCCCGAAATACGGTCGTCTGCGCGTCGTCCGTTCGAACTGTCATCATGTAACCACTAAAACTACGAGGAAAATTCGTGCCTATCTCTACGGGCCGACACCTAGTGGCTGTCGGAGCCCAGGTCCACATCTAACCCGGCTTTCGACACCGGAGGGCCCGATTTCCGCCGGCCGCCGCGCCGGATCGGGGTCGATCGTCCTCCGAACGCGGCTTGTTCGGGCATTCCGCCGGGATTGTCGCCGGTTCCGCGACGCGGCGATGGCGGAACCGTGATCGGCGGGCGCGCGCGCGGGCGCCCGACCGCGGCGACATCGTGGCGGCGCCTCGCCCCCCAAGGCCCCCCGCGGGCGACGATGGCGTCCCGCGCGCGGCCGTCGTCGCCCGCGGCCCGGGGGGCGGGAGGCCGCGACGGCTTGCCCCGAGGGGTCCGGCCCTATAGCTGACGGTCACAGGGGATCGGGGGCGGCCGCGATGGCGGGACGCCCGCCGGTCCCGTTTGGTTTGGTATAGGGTGGCTGCGGACAGGGCGGCGGACGTCTCGAGGATATGGCCAGAACTTCCGACATCTACTGCGATCACTTCGGGCTGTCCGAGCGGCCGTTCAGCCTCGTGCCGGATCCGACCTTCCTGTTCTGGGGCCGGTCGCACAGGCGCGCCTTCACCGTGCTGGAATACGGCCTGATGACGCGCGCGCCCATCACCCTGCTGACGGGCGAGGTGGGGGCGGGCAAGACCACGCTCCTGCAGCACCTGCTGACCCGCATCGAGGACGACGTCACCGTGGGCCTGGTGTCGAACGCGCAGGGCGACCAGGGCGAGCTGCTGCGCTGGGTGCTGCACGCCTTCGAGCAGCCCGCGCCGCCGGAGCGCACCTATGTCGACCTGTTCGCGCAGTTCCAGGACTTCCTCCTGGACGAGTACGCCGCCGGACGCCGGGTCATCCTGATCTTCGACGAGGCGCAGCACCTGGGGCGGAGCGCCCTGGAGGAGCTGCGGATGTACACCAACATCAACTCCGTCAAGGACGAGATCCTGCAGTTGATCCTGGTCGGCCAGCCGGAGCTGCGCGACGTCGTCGCCCGGCCCGACCTGACCCAGTTCGCGCAGCGCGTGGCGGTGGGCTTCCACCTGCCGGCGCTGTCGGCCGAGGACGTGGCCGACTACATCGCCCACCGCATGGCGGTCGCGGGCGGCGCGGACGACACCTTCGAGACGGGGGCCACGCTCCTGATCCACGATCGCACGGGGGGGGTGCCGCGGCTGGTCAACCAGCTGTGCGACTTCGCGCTGCTCTATGCGTTCACGGACGGATCGGACCGCGTCACGGAAGGGATCGTGCGCCAGGTCCTGGACGACGACGTCTTCTTCGGGGGACGCGCCAAGCGCGACCCGCTGCGCCTGATCGATCCGGTCGTGCCGGAGGGCGCGCCCAAGGGTGCCGCGCCGGAAGGCGCGCATGGGGGTGCCGTGCCGGAAGGCATGCATGGGAAGGTCGTGACCGAGACCGGCAAGGGGGCCCGCGATGCCTGACGTCCGCTTCTACCTGTCGCTGGTCCTGCGGCGCATCCACTACGTGCTGATCCTGACGATCCTGGGCCTGGCGGCGGGGTTCACCGTGGCCGAGCTGCTGCCCGAACGCTACGTCGCGTCGGCCCGGCTGGTGGTCGAGTCCGAGCAGATCCCGGGCGACCTGGCCGCCACGACCGTGCGCACGGAGGCTTCCGAGCAGCTGCAGATCATCGAGCAGCGGATCCTGACGCGCGACCGGCTGCTGGACATGTCCAACCGGCTCAACGTCTACGACCGCCGCCCCGGCGAGGCGCAGCCGCTGCGCCCCGACGAGATCGTGTCCGACCTGCGCGGGCGCATCGGCATCCGCACCCGCGGCGCGGGGCGGAGCGGGCAGGCCACGCTGGTCGACGTCAGCTTCCAGGACGCGAACCCGCGCCTGGCGGCATCCGTCGCCAACGAGGTCGTGACCCTCATCCTGCAGGAGAACGTGGCGATGCGGACCGGGGTGTCCGGCCAGACGCTGGAATTCTTCGAGCAGGAGGTCGAGCGCCTGGACGGCGCCCTGGCCGAGACCGGCGCGCGCATCGCCGCCTTCCAGGAGCAGAACCGCGACGCGCTGCCCGACAGCCTGGAGTTCCGCCGCAACCAGCTGACCTCCGGGCAGGAGCGCCTGCTGGAGATCGACCGCGAGGTCGCGCGCCTGCGCGACCGCCGCGACAACCTGGAGCGCCTGTACGCCGCCACGGGCGAGCTGGGCGGCGGGGCGGACGCCAACCTGACCCGCGAGGAGGTCGAGCTGCGCGCCATGCGCGAGGAATACGCCGCCAACCTGTCCGTGCTGTCCGAGCAGAACCCCCGCATGCGCGTGCTGCGCCAGCGCATCGACGGCATGGCCGCCATCGTCGCCCGCCAGCGGGCGGACGCCGCCCGCGCCGTGGCCGAGGGCGCGAGCGAAACGGCTGACGCGCCGGTGCCGCTGACCGCCTACGACATCCAGTTGGCCGACATCGACCGCCAGCTGGAGTTCCTGGACCAGCAGCGCACCCGCCTGCAGGGCCAGCTGGAGGAGTTGCAGGCCACCATCGCCGCCACGCCCGCCAACGCGCAGACGATCAACGCCCTCCAGCGCGACTACGAGAACGTGCGCAGCCAGTACGACGAGGCCGTCGCCAAGCGCGCGCGCGCGGAAACGGGCGACATGATCGAGGCGCTGTCCAAGGGCGAGCGGATCTCCGTGATCGAGCAGGCGATCGTCCCGCGCGAGCCGTCCAGCCCGGACCGCACCAAGCTGCTGGCCGCGGGCGGCGGCGGCGGGCTGCTGCTGGGGCTGGGGCTGATCGCGCTGCTGGAGCTGATGACGAGCGCCGTGCGCCGCCCCGTCGAGCTGGTCGACAAGCTGGAGATCACGCCGCTGGCCACGCTGTCCTTCATCCGCACCCGGGGCGAGATCCTGCGCCGCCGCGCGCTGATCGGCGCGGCCTTCGCCACGGCGATCCTGGTGGTGCCGGCGGGGCTGTGGGCGGTGGACACCTACTTCATGCCGCTCGACCTGCTGGCGGAACGCGTGATGGACCGCCTGCCGCTGGACCGCCTCCTGGCGGTCATCGACACGGCCGGCCTCTAGGGGGGAGGAGGGCGCCATGGAACGCCTGCAAGTCGCCATCGCCAAGGCCCGCGCCGCGCGGGACGGTGCCGCCGCCGATCCGGACGCGGTGGCGGCGGAGGCCCCGCGGACCCGCCCCCCCCGGCGCGCGCCGGACGTCGCGGCGCCCCCTGCCGCCGAGGGCGCGGGGGCGGAGGCCTGGGACGCGATCCCCCGCTTCACGCCCGACGCCAAGCTCCTGGAACGGGGGCGCATCGTCACCGCCACGGGCGGCCGGCAGAGCACCGAGTTCGACAAGCTGCGCACCCGTATCGCCCAGCAGATGCAGGCCAACGGCTGGACCCGGATGGCGATCACCTCGCCCGGGCCGGGCTGCGGCAAGAGCACCATCGCCCTGAACCTGAGCTATTCGCTGACGCGCCAGGACGCCGCCCGGATCGTCCTGTGCGAGATGGACCTGCGCCGCCCGTCGCTGGGCCGCCTGACCGGCGCGCCGACGGACCGCGACTTCACGGAGGTCCTGCGGGGCCGTGCGTCCTTCGCCAGCCAATCCGTCCGGTTGGGGGACAACTTCGCCGCGGGCTTCGTACGGGGCGCCAAGGGGGGCACGGCCGAGCTGCTGCAGGCGCGCTCCACCGCCGAGGCCCTGGACCGCCTGCAGGCGGAGTACCAGCCCACGACGATGGTGTTCGACACGCCGCCGCTGCTGGTCAGCGACGACACGATCGGGCTGGTAGCCCATGTCGACTGCGCGATGATCGTCGCGGGCGCCGGGACCACCACCATCGCCGAGATCGACACCTGCGAGCGCGAACTGGCCGCGCAGGTCCCCGTGCTGGGCGTGGTGCTGAACAAGTGCAAGCACACGGGTCCGCAGACCTCCGACTACTATTACTACTAGGTTTCCGCGCTCCAGACCGCGCCGGCGAACGGCGTCGGCCGGAACGGCGAGGGGGCGACGGCCGGGTGGCCGGTCGACGCGGCCCGGAGGCCCGGGCGCGGAACCGGCCGGCGCCGGGTGGACGACCGATGCGATCACCGTCGATGTGGATCGGACGCCATCTCGCCACGGCATGGCGGGCGATCCCGTCGATGGACGGATCGGCGTCGATAACGCGGGGCGTTCGTCCACGGATCCCGGAACCCCGTTCGAACGTCGCCGCGCAAAGCGTTGATGAACGGTTCGAAGACACATGAAGTTCGCCGCATAAGCCCTACGGTTCGGTCTCCCCGATCCCTCGGAGCGGATGGGGGTCGTATCGACAGGTGCCCAACCTCCCCCTCAATTGGGATGTCAGTCGGAGCCCGAGCGTGCGTGGAGCGGAGGTCCCCGACATCCCGCTTGCGGAACGGGGCCAGGATCGGCGGCGGGATGACCTGTCATGGGACGCGCGAGGCGCGCGCGGACGGGCACGCCGCAGGCGGCAGGGCAGCTGCCTGATCGCTCTCGCGGCGTCCGCGTCCTTTCCGCATGAGGTCCGTACCGCCGCGTCATGCTCGCGCTTACCCCCGGGGGAGGCACCCGTCCGCCGAGGATCGGCACGAACCGGGACGGGCATGCGGGGTGGTTTCGGGGCCTGTCACCTCCATGCGCGCCCGAGTGCGACGCGGCCCCGTCCCGTGGCCCGGGCAGGAAGGGTCGTCCGGGGGCGGGATGCCGCCCTCGGTCAGGGCCCGAAGGCGATGGAGCGTACTGGATCGGGTGACGAGGAAAGACGGCGCCGTGGTGGACGACCGTGCCGCACCGATTCGGACCCCAACGACACGAACGAGAAGGGGCGGCCCGATGGACCGCCCCCGTGACGCGAATGCGCCGTATCTCGATAGGCGTCGCTTACGCGGCGGCCTTCCGGCGGCGGGCGACGAAGGCCATGCCACCCAGACCGGCCAGCAGCAGCGGCGCGGCGGCGGGCAGCGGGATCGGCGCGATGGTGTTGAAGGTCACGTCGACCAGCACGTCGCTCGCGATGTTGGTGCCCGGCGCTTCGAAGAAGCGGATGCCGAAGACCTGGTTCGCCATGATCGTCGTGGCCGAACCGGGGAAGAACTCCGCGCCGTTCGACGTGTTGTCGCCGGCAACGCCGCTCGTGTTGACCGGATCGAACGAGCCCACGCCACCGACGGACGAGCCGTTGACGAGCAGCTCGAAACGGACGTTGGCCAGGTCGGCACCGTTGCTCAGGCCGTTGCCGGTGATCGAGAAGGTCGGGACGGTGATGTTGTCGGTCGCCGTGAAGCCCAGGAAGACTTCGTCGACGCCGCCCGTCGCCACCAGCGTGTCGTTGGACCCGGCACCGGTGGTGCCCGCCGTGATGGTGCCGTCGGCGCCGCCGACGGAGATCACCGTCGTCGCCTGCGCGGCCGTGCCCATCATCAATGTAGCGGCGGCCGCAGCCACCATAGCTTTGATCGAAATCGTCATGCGTAACTCTCCATCTTCACAAAGATCACCGCTCAGGAACGACGATCCAATCCAGGCCTTTCCCAAGGCGTTAACCGATTCTTTACCGCCGTGCAAGCCACTTACGTCCCCGCGCGGCCGGTCCCATCGCATAGGGAGAAGGCCCGGAACCGACCCGTTGTTCCCGACAATCCGCGACATTCCGCCCATACCTTGCGTAAACCGCACCGGCGCCGGCGCTGTGCTCGTCAGAGTTCGGGCACGAAGCGGGGCAGGACCTCGACCGTCTCGTCGAAGACCGCGCGCAGACGGGCCTCCGCCGCGGCGTCGTCCTCGTTCGGGTGGATGCGGGTCAGGATGCGCACGAGCGCGCCGTCCGTGCGGCCCGCGGTGATGCCCGACCAGACCAGTTGCATCTTCGCGGCGAAGTCCCAGGCCGTGTGGTGGCCGTGCTGCGCGAACCAGTAGTACACCATCATCCGCGCCTCGCCCTTCTGGATGATCGCGCGGTTGATGTTGAACGCGTCGTCCCGGCCCGCCATCGTCGGCGCGAGGTCGACGCGCTCCAGCCACGCGATCTCCCAGCCCGAACCGGGCAGGCAGATCTCGGGCGAATGGATGCCGCCCTTCGTTTGGTCCTCGTAATAGGCCATGAACAAGCCCACGGGCGCGGCCGCGTCCGGATGGACCAGGTCGATCGAGTGATAGTCGTCCGCGCCCAGGGCCGCGGCGACCTCCGGGGTCAGGGCCAGGGGCGCGCCCGCGCGCCATTCCCCCAGCGCGGTGGGGAACAGGACGAACGGCTCCCGGTCGGGGGCCACGCGCTCCGGCGGGGGGCTGACGAAGAAGGCGGCCGCCCCCGCCACGACGGCGACGGTGCCCGCGATCAGCGCGGGCGACGGGCGCACCAGGCGCACCCGCGCCATCTGCGCGGGCAGGCCCGACATCTCCAGGTCCAGGGCCTCGGGCAGGGTCATGGGCGAGCGCTGCAGCTTCAGCATGGCCCAGGCCAGGAGGAACAGCAGCACGACGCAGATCAGGAAGATCACCCAGCCCTCGAAGAAGTGGGTGAACCCTTCGAGCCATTCGATGCCGAAGCGGTTGGCGATCCAGCCGCCGAAGGCGATCCGCACGGAGTTCATGACCACCGTGATCGGCACGGCCGCCAGCAGCAGCACCGCCTTGTGCCAGACGGGCCCGCGGTAGAGGCACGCGAACACGTAGGAGAAGGACAGGATCGGGAACAGGTAGCGCAGGCCGGAGCACGCCTCCGCGACGTGCAGCTTCAGGACGCCCAGGTCGATGATGTTGCCGTCCAGGAAGACCGGTACGTCGATCAGGCGCAGCATCCACACGCCCAGCTCGGAGCTGATGGCCTGCAGCACGGTGGATATCTTGTAGTACAGCACGCCGGGCAGCGGCAGCATGTAGACGAGGTGCAGCACGCCCGGCCAGAACTGCTTGCCCGTGGACCAGCCGAACGAGATCAGGATGGTCGCGCCGACCCACAGGATCAGCGCGTAGGCCACGATGTCCTCGATGTTGGCGACCTTGCCCACCGCGCCCAGGGCCAGAGCCACGATCAGCAGCGCGACGCCGGGCCAGCGGTCCGAAACGGGGCCGTGGTTCTCCGGCACGTCCTTGAGCTGGCGCAGGAACAGCAGCGCCGACAGAACGGGGATCAGGGGGCCGTGGCTGTATTCGGGCAGCTGCCAGGCGCGCAGGAGCGCGTCGATGCCGTCGCGGAAGAAGAACGCCGCCGCCAGCACGGACAGCACCAGGAGCGCCACGCCCGGGGTCGCGAAGCGCATCGGCCCGGACCGGGAATCGGGGCGGACGGACGTCTCGGCGGATCGGTCTGCGAATGACATGGGCGCACCTAAGGGTCGGGGTCGTCGATTAAGGGTCGGTTCGTCAATAATCCGTAAACATGGCCCCCTCCCGTCCCCGGCGCAACGGCGCGGCGCGCGCGGGGGACGACGCGGAGGCGGGGGGACCGGAGCGTCGGGCCTGCCCCCTACAGCACCGGGGGGCGCATGACAAATCGCGGATCCGGCCCGCTCAGCCCCGCCGGGCGGCGCGGGCGCGGGCCGCCAGCCCCGGCAGCACGGCGAAGCAGGCCGCATAGCGCGCGCCCAAGCGGCGGGGGTCGCGTCCCAGGCGCCAAGCCCATTCCATGGCGATGCGCCGCGTCCAGACGGGTGCGCGCACCTGATGCCCCGCGACGAAATCAATCCCCGCGCCCACCGACGCGAAGCCCCAGCCGGGCAGGCGGGACGCGGCGCGGGCGGCGAAGCGTTCCTGCCGGGGCGCGCCCAGGGCGAGGAAGCACAGGCCGGACGCGGACGCGGCCCCCAGCGCGGCGATCGCGTCGTCCGCGCCGGGGCCTTCGGGGTCGAAGCCCATGGGCGGCGCGATCCGGACCGCGACGCGCAGGCCGGGATGGTCCGCTTCCAGCCGCGCGGCGGCGGCGTCCAGCACGTCCCGCGTGGAGCCCAGCAGTGCGACGGGCGCGCCCGCCGCCGCGGCCGCCGCCGCGAGGGGCGCGACCAGCTCGGATCCGGGGATCAGCTCGACCGCGCGGCCCGCCAGGCGGTGCAGCCAGACGACGGGGTTGCCGTCCGCCACGACGTGGCCGTGCGCCGCATAGGCCGTGCGGAACGCGTCGTCCGCGCGCAGCTTGACCAGATGGTCCAGGTTCAGCGTCGCCAGGGTGAAGCCCCGCCCTGCGGCCAGCCGCGCGCCCAGGTCGTCCAGGAGCGCCGACCGCGAGGCCACGCCGACCGCGATGCCGCCGGGCGGGGCGGGGGCGTGGAAGGACAGGCCATCGGGGGCGAGGGCGGAGCCGGAGGGCGGGGCGGAGGGCGCGCTCATGGACGCCCCCCTAGCACCGCCCGGCGGGACGGGGAACGCGGCGCGGACGGATCCCCGCGCCGCCGGCGGGCTTTAACCTCCGCTTATCCCCGCGGGCCGCACGGGGCTGGCGCGCACGGACGCGGCGTCCTAGGGAACCGGCCATGGACGTCCCCGCCATCGTCATCCCCGCCAACGACGAATCCGCCTGGATCGACGCCTGCCTGGCCGCCCTGGCCGCGCAGCGGGGCGTGGCGCGCGCCCGCGTGATCGTGTCGGCCAACGCCTGCACCGACGACACCGTCGCCCGCGCCCACGCCCACGAGGGCGCCTTCGCCGCGATGGGCTGGCGGCTGGACGTGATCGATGCCCCCGAGCCCGGCAAGCTGGCCGCGCTGAACAGGGCCGACGCGGCGATCGACGCCGAAGGCGGGGCGCCCGCCCGGATCTACCTGGACGCCGACGTGCGCTGCGACCCCGACCTGGTCGCGCAGCTGGCGGAGGCCCTGGCGCCGCGATCCCCGCTCTATGCCACGGGCACGCTGGCGGTGGCGCCCGCGCGGACGGGGGCGACGCGGCTCTATGCGCGGGTGTGGCGGCGCCTGCCCTTCGTGCGCGGCGGCGCGGTGGGGGCGGGGCTGTTCGCGGTGAACCGCGCGGGCCGCGGACGCTGGGGGACGTTCCCCGACATCATCTCGGACGACACGTTCGTGCGATTGCACTTCGCGCCCGGGGAGCGCGTCGAGGTGCCCGCCCGCTACCACTGGCCCATGGTCGAGGGGTGGTCCAACCTCGTCCGCGTCCGCCGCCGCCAGGACGCGGGCGTGCGCGAGCTGGCCGCGCGCCATCCCGAACTGATGGCCAACGAGGGCAAGGCGCCCCTGGGCGCGGGCGGCGCCGCGCGGCTGGCCGCGACCGACCCGGCGGGCTTCGCGGTCTATGCGGGCGTGGCGCTGGCGGTGCGCGCGCGCCGGTCCGACCTGGCCTGGACCCGCGGACGGTGAGGCGGGACCGGAAGGACGGGCGGTGAGCGCGGACGCGACGCATCCCCCCGCGCGCCATGCGCCGCGCCACGTGGCCCTGGTGGGCACGGGCTTCGTGGCCGACCTCTACATGGGTTCGGCCGCGGCCTTCCCCGACATCGCCGTGCGCGCGGCCTGGGACCGCGACCCGGACCGGCTGGCCGCGTTCTGCGCGCATTGGGACGTGGCGCCCGCCGCCTCGCTGGACGACCTGCTGGGACGCACGGAAGCGTCCGACCTCGTGCTGAACCTGACCAACCCGCACGAGCATGCGGGCGTGTCCACCGCCATCCTGGAGGCCGGGCGCCACGTCTATTCGGAAAAGCCGCTGGCGATGGACATGGGCGACGCGCGACGCCTACACGCCCTGGCGGGCGAGCGCGGGCTGGTGCTGGCCTCCGCGCCCTGCTCCGTCCTGGGCGAGAGCGCGCAGACGCTGTGGGCCGCCGTGCGGGGCCGGGCCGCGGGCGAGGCGCTGCTGGTCTATGCCGAGATGGACGACGGCTTCATCGGCCGTGCCCCGTACGAGACGTGGCGCGGGGCGAGCGGCAGCCGCTGGCCCGCCGCCGACGAGTTCCGCGTCGGCTGCACGGTCGAGCATGCGGGCTACGTGGTGACCTGGCTGATGGCGATCTTCGGCCCCGTGGCGCGCGTCGTGGCCGCGGGCGCCGAGCTGGACCGCGTCAAGCTGGACGGGGGACCCGCGGGCGCCCCCGACTACAGCTGCGCCACGCTCTACTTCGCCGGCGGCGCGGTGGCGCGGCTGACCTGCTCGATCCTGGCGCCGCACGACCACGCGCTGACCGTGACGGGCACCGAAGGCACGCTGCGCCTGGCGGAAACCTGGGACAACGCCGCGCCCGTGCGGCGCCGCCGCCGGTTCCGCGTCCGCCGCCGCGTCTTCGAGGGCCTGCCCCGCCGCTTGCGGCTGAAGGGGCCCACCCACCCCAAGGTCGGGCGCACGGGGGCCGCGTCGATGAACTTCATGCTGGGCCCGGCGGAGGTGCTGGACGCGCTCGCCGCGGGGCGGCGCCCCCGGCTCGACGCCGACTTCGCGTTGCACCTCAACGAGGTGACGCTGGCCATCCACGAGGCGGGCCGCGGCACGGTGCGCGACATAGGCACCCGGTTCGCGCCGATGGCGCCGATGCCCTGGGCCGCGGGGGATCTGCCGTGAGCGGGGCCCTGGCCGTCACGGGAGCGAACGGCTTCCTCGGGCGCGCCGTCGTGGCGGCGGCGCGGGCGGCGGCGGGCGGGCCCGTCACGGCCCTGTCCCGGCGGGGCGAGGACGGCACGATCGCCTGCGACCTGTCTGCCCCCGACGCCGCGGCCGCCCTGGTGCCGCATCTGCGCGGCGCGCGCGCGGTGATCCACGCGGCCGCCGCGACGACCGGCGACGCCGCGCGCATGGCGCGCGACACGGCAGCCGCGACGGACGCGGTCCTGGTGGCGATGCGCGGGGCGGGGGTGGCGCATCTGGTGCTGGTGTCCTCGTTCTCGGTCTACGACGTGGCGGGGATGGCGGATGGCGACACCTTGTCGGAAGCCTCGCCGCTCGTGGACGCGGGCGCCGCGCCCGACGGCTATGCCGCCGCCAAGCGCGCGCAGGAGGACGCGGCGCGCGCCGCCGCCGGGGAGGGGGGGCCGGCCGTGACGCTGGCCCGGCCCGGCGCGATCCACGGCCCCGGACGCGACTGGAGCGCGCAGGTTGGCTTCCGCCTGGGCGGGGGCCGCGTCCTGTGCCCCGCGGCCCGGGGCCGCGTGCCCGCGATCCACGTCGACCGCTGCGCCGAGGCCCTGCTCCGGGTGGCGGACGACCCGCCGCCCGCCGGCGCGGTGCGGGCCGTGAACCTGGTCGACCCCGACCCGCCGACGCGCGCCGACTGGACCCGCGCCCTGGGGCTGCGCCCGGTGGGCGTGCCGCTGGGACCGGTCCTGGCGCTGGCCGCCCCCCTGGGCCGGCGCGACCGCTTCGCCGCGCGGTTCCGGCCCGTGACCTACGACGACGCGGCGATGCGCGCTCTGATGGCGGGGGCGCCGCCGGCCCGACCCTTCGCGCGCGCCCTGGCGGCCGACCGGGACGCCGCGCGGTGACCCGCAGGATCGCCTACCTGACCGGCGAGTACCCCCGCGCCACCGACACCTTCATCCAACGCGAGGTCGCGGCCCTGCGGGCGGGGGGGCTGGACGTCGCCACCCACACGATCCGGCGCGCGGGCGCGGAGCACATGGTCGACGACGCCCTGCGCGCGGAGCAGGCCGCCACCTTCGCCGTGCTGGAGGCCGCGCGATCGCCGCGGCGGCTTCTGGGGGCGCAGGCCCGTACCTTCGCGCGCGCGCCGCGCCGCTGGCTGGGGGCCGCGGCCCTGGCCTGGCGCATGCGCCCGCCCGGGGCGAAGGCGGCGCTGTGGCAGGGGTTCTACCTGCTGGAGGCGGGGGTGCTGGCCGACCGCCTCCATGCGATCGGCGCGGACCACCTGCACAACCACTTCGCCGACAGCTCGTGCAGCGTGGCGATGCTGGCCGCGCGCATCGCGGGGCTGCCCTTCAGCTTCACGCTGCACGGCCCGGCGGAGTTCTTCGCCCCCCATCACTGGCGCCTGGACGAGAAGGTCGCCCGCGCAGCCTTCGTGGCCTGCATCAGCCACTTCGCGCGCTCCCAGGCGATGCTGTTCTCCGACCAGGGGCACTGGAACCGGCTGCGCATCGTGCATTGCGGCGTCGATCCGGACCGCCTGCCCGCCCGGGGCCCCGCCGCGGCGCGGGCGGGCGCGGAGGCGGGCGCCTGCCACGTAGTCTTCGTGGGCCGCCTGGCGGGCGTGAAGGGGGCGCCCCTGCTCCTGGATGCGCTGGCCCGCCTGGCGTCGGACCATCCCGGGCTGCGCGCGACGCTGGTGGGCGACGGTCCCGAGCGACCCGCCCTGGAGGCGCGGGCGGCGGCGCTGGGGCTCGGGGACCGCGTCGCCTTCACCGGATACCTGTCCCAAAGCGGCGTGGCGGACACGCTGGGGGTGGCGGACATGCTCGTCCTGCCCTCCTTCGCCGAAGGCGTGCCCGTCGTGCTGATGGAAGCGATGGCCACCGGCCTTCCGGTCGTGACCACGCGCATCGCGGGCGTGCCGGAGCTAGTGGAGGACGGGGTGTCCGGCCTCCTGGTGGCGCCGGGCGACGGGGCGGGGCTGGCCCGCGCGATGGACGCCCTGGCCCGCGACCCGGGGCGCGCCGCGGCGATGGGCCGGGCGGGCCGCGCGAAGGTCGTGGCCGAGTTCGCCCTCCCGCGGGAGGCCGCCTGGCTGCGCCGCCTGTTGGACGGGTCGCTGGAAGGCCGCCTTCCCGACGGCCTGCGCCCCGAGGCGTCCGCCGCCCGCGCGGCGGGGGCGGGGCGGGCGGTCGGCAGGCGGGGCCTGGACGGCTGCGCCGCGCGCCCCCCGGGGCGGGTCCGCGTCCCGTCCCCGGGGGCGGGAACCGGAGCGGGGGCGGGGGCCGGGATCGGGGTAGTCAGCGCTTCCAGCCGGCCGACCATCGCCCCCGCGATCAACCAGGTCAGGGGGGTCAGCGCCGAGTTCGGCAGGAGGTCGATCAGGTTCGCCGTCAGAGCCAGCGCCAAGCCCGCCATGATCGGGTCGCCCCGCGCGGCGGGCACGCGCAGCATCCAGAACAACGGCAGCGTCAGCAGTCCGAAATACGCCAGGTAGCCCACCCACCCGTAGGTGCCGATCGTCAGGACCCAGGTTCCGTCCGTGATCGACAGGTCGCGGCCCGTTTCGGGGTCGAAGACCCGGTTGCGGCTGTAGCCGCCCCAGCCGAACAGCGGCTTCTCGCCCGCGCGGTCCAGAAGGATGTCCTCGTTGTCGAAGCGGAACGCCAGGGAGGCGGCGCGCGACGTGTCGATGCGCGCCGCCGCGTCGACGATGGCGCCCGTCGGCACGAGGCCCGCGCCCCGGGTGATCGGATAGACCACCACGAACAGCGCCAGGCCCGCCGCGACGAGGGTCTGGAACCGCGGCCGCAGCAGCAGGGCTACGGGCAGGAGCGCCAACGCGATGAGGAAGGCGCCCAAGGTCTTGGACAGGAACAGCGTGACGAAGAGCGCGAAGCAGGCCGCCAGCCACAGGGCGGGCGCCCGCCCCCCCCGGGGGGGGCGGGGGGGCGGACGGCGGGACGGACCGGGACCGGCGGGGGCGGGGGTCGCATCGGCGGAGGCGGGGGCCGTGTCGGCGGACGGCGGCGGTTCGGCGGGCAGGGCGGGGTCGGGGACCGCGCCGGACAGGCGTCCGGACCGCGCCGCGCGCCACAGGGCCGCCGCCAGCAGAACCGTCATCGCGAAGAAGATGCCGACCCGCAGGCCGTGCTCCAGGAAGATCATGGGCCGGAACCCGCCCGCCCGGATGTGCTGGTTGAAGTTGTGGGCGTAGTAGCCGTAGATCCAGTTGTTGAGCTGCGGCGACAGGCGGACCTCCACCAGCGCGAGCAGGGCATAGCCCAGACCTGACAGGACCAGCACCTTCAGCAGCGTCGCCTGCGCGTCGGCGGTCACGAGGTAGCGCCGCGCCACGAGGAATGGCAGGAGCATCATCAGGAAGCGCGACACCCCCGATAGCGCGTCGTAGAAGTCGAGGCCCGACAGGAAGCGCGGTCCGAAGTTCAGGGACTCGCCGTTCGTCAGGGCGGCCCCGACCGGAACGGCCAGCAGCAGCGTGGCGATCCCCAGGAGGGCCGGGCGGCTGGACCGCCGCCGCGCGGTCGCCCGCAGCACCGCGAGAGTGGGATCGGCCCCGCCGCCACGCGCGGCGGCGCGGGGGCCCCCGGGCCGGGCCGGGCGGTCGTCGCGCGTCCCGCGCAGGGCGCGGCGGACCGGCGCGGAGGTGGAGACGAGCAGGCACATCAGCGCCGCCGCCACGATGGGCATCGTGGTCTTGTCGTAGGGCGGCAGCACCGGCAGGTCGTAGCGCGCGCCGGGGGGCAGCAGCAGGTATCCGCCCACCACCGACCAGGCCAGGGCGGCCGGGATCGACAGCCGGCGGAACAGCACCAGCACGACGATGGGCCACAGCATGAGGGCGAGGGTGGTCATCGCGCGTCCGCCTCGGGAATGGGCTCGGGTCGGGGCCGCCGCGGGAGGCGGGGCCTGCGGGGGGCCTATGCCACGGATGCGGCGGAAATGCGAACCGGACCGGCACGGCGCCGCGACACCGCGCCGGGCCCCGTTAGGATGGCTTTCACATCCGTGGGCGATGCTGTAGCCGTCCGGTCGTCCCGGCGGGACCGGCTCCGGCGGAGGCCGCCGCCCAGACCATCACCACGGAGATCCGCGGACATGCCACGCATCGCGCCCATCCCCTTCCCATCGATTCCCATCGCGATCGCGGCGGCCGCGCGCGTCGTCGTCGTGGCGGCGCTGGCCGCGACGCTCGGGGCCGCACCCGGCCGGGCCGCGGAGGTCGCGCGCTTCCTGGTGGGCGAGGCGGCGGTCGCGCCGCCCCCGCACGCGATGGCCGCCACGGTCGCCACCATCAGGCAGGGCGAGCCCGCGATGCTGGGGGGCGACTTCGAGCCCGTGTTCCTGCGCGACCGGTTCTTCGCGAACGCGGACGCGCCCGCGGACCGCCCCGGCCTCATCCTGGCGGATCCGGTGGCGCTGGGACGCTTCGACACCCTGCGCAGCGGGGCGCTCGACGGGGCGCAGGTCACGGTGATGCGCATCGAGGACGGACGGCTGCGCATCGTGCGCGAGGATGTCGTGCCCGAAGGCGGGCACGTGCTGACCGGATGGCACCGGGCGCTTTCCAAGCGCAGCGCCGTCGCGGGGAACGCGACCCAAGTCCGGCTGGGCTTCTCCGAATGGTCGCGCCCGGACCGGCCGCGCTGGTTCTCCCTTCGGGCGGTGGACGCGCAGGGGCGCCTGTCGGACCATTCGGAGGCCGTGCGCGTCCAGCTGCCCCGTACGCTGAAGCAGGCGGGAAAGGACGGCCTGATCGACCGCCCGGAGATCGACGGGGCCGCGGAGGGCGGGCCGGACGCGCCCCGGGGCCTGCGGGGCCGGGTGGACGCGCGCGGCCTAGTGCGCCTGGACTGGGACGCCCCGGAAACGCCCGTGGCGGCCTATCTGGTCTATTCCAGCTACGGTCCGCCGGAGGAGATGCGCGGCAACTTCGTCGACTTGGGCGATGCGGGCCCGCCCGTCCGGCGCGGCGACATGGTGATCGTGCGCAAGGAGATCGCGACGCCCCGGCGCGGGGCGCTCGTTTCCGACCGGATCTGGGACGCGAACGAGGCTTCGCGGATCCGCCGCGGCATGGTGGGCTGGTGGCCCGACGAGCGCCCGGACGCGCGCTGGACGCACGAGCCGCATCCCGACGGGTTCGCGCTGGCCGAGGGATGGGGCGGGCGCAGCTTCCTGCGCCTGGACCTGGCCGGTCCCCGCCCCGTGACGCTGGGCCGGTACAACCACGCCGGCACGGAGCAGAGCTGGTATCCCATCTTGCGCGACGACGTCCCCTACCGCTTCGAGGTCCGCCTGCGCGGGTCGCGCCCCGGCCGCGCGACCCTGTCCTTCGACGGCCCGCTCGAACGCCTCGTGCGGCCCGTCATCGTGGATTATGGCACCGACTGGACCCATGCGGTCGTGGAGCTGCGGATCCCCGCCGTCCTGACGTCCAAGTCGCCCGGACGGCTGAAGCTGGTGCTGCGGGGGCCGGGGCGCGTCGACGTGGACGACATGCGCCTGTACCGCGCCGACACGGGCCACGTCTATGCCCCGCCCGAGGCAAGGGACCGCCTGCGCGAGGCCGGGCTGTCGGCGCTGCGCACCCACCAGACGATCAAGACCGGGGTGCGGACCTACGACCTCCGCGCCCTTCTGGACGACTATCGCGGGCGGGCGGGCCTGGCCACCTCGTTGCGCCTGATGGAGGAGACGGGGATCGATCCCTGGCTGCAGGTCGAGCCGCATCTGAGCGACGCCGAATGGCTGGGCCTGGTGGAATGGCTGGCCGCGCCCTTCGATCCAGACACCGATGATCCCGCCCAGAAGCCCTGGGCCGCCCTGCGCCACGCCCAGGGCCGCACCGCGCCCTGGACCGACGCCTTCGACCGCATCTGGTTCGAGGTCGGAAACGAGACGTGGAACGGCATGTTCGCGCCCTGGACCTTTCCGCGGATGCGCGACGCCGCCACGGGCGAGCGCCTGAAGGAGGGCACCGTCTACGGGCTGTTCCAGGTCCGCGTCGCCCGGGTCCTGCGCTCCAGCCCGTGGTGGGACCCTTCCGGCCTGGAGGAGGCGACGCGCTTCGTGATCGGCGGCTGGGCCATCAACGAGTACGGCGCGCAGGCCGCGCGCGCGGCGCCGGAGGCCTCCGACCTGGTCTCCATTGCGGCCTACAACGGCGGCTGGGACACCGGCGAGGGGCCCGTCGAGCCGACGCCGGAGAGCTTCTTCAGCGTCCTCAACCAGGTGGGGCAGGTCATCCTGCCCGATGCCCGGAGGCTGCGCGCCGCCGTGGACGCCGTGGCGGCGGACCAGGACCGCGAGATCGAGATCGGCACCTACGAGGCGGGACCCGGCTACACGATCAACGGACTGAACGGACACCGCGTCACCGAAGCGCAGACCGAGGCGCAGATCCGGGTGATGAACAGCCAGGCGGCGGGCGTCGCCACGCTGGACGGCTTCCTGGCGATGCGCGCCGAAGGGTTCTCGATGCAAAACTTCTTCCTGTTCCGCGAGGGCACCCATTGGAGCAGCCACGCGCCGTGGCATCTGGGGGACCTGACCTACATGTCCTGGGCCCTGCCCACGCTGATGAACCGCGCGGGCCCGGGCGAGACGCTGCCCGTGCGCACCCTGTCCGCGCCGCGCACCGATCTGGAGGCGGGGCGGGGCCGGCGCGTGGACGTCCCGGATTCACCGCTGGTCGCGGTCTACGCCTCGCGCGAGCGGGACGCGGACGGCACGCCCGTGCGGCTGACCGTGACCGCGGTGTCGCGCAAGGTGCCCGACCACCCCGACCCCGCGCGGCGCGGCTGCACGCCCCTGGAGATCGCGCTGCCGCGCGAGGCGGCGGACGGGGTCGCGCGCGTCACGCTGCACCGCACCGCGGGGCGCCACGACGACAACGGCATCGACGGCATGCCCGCGCGCATCGAGACCGTCGAGATGGGCGGCGGCGTGATCGAAGGCGGCGTCCTGCGCGTCGACGGCACCACCGGCGGCCCGGCCTGCGGCTTGCCGGAGGCGAATGCCCACATCTACGTGATCGACCTTGGCTGACCTCAGCGCGGGTGGGGCCGCCCCTCCGCCCCCGGGATCCGCGAGCCCGCCCCCTGGCTCCGACCCGGACGCCGCCGCGCGGGCCGAGCGGGGGCGGACCTTCCGCCGCCGCAGCCTGTCCTCGCTGGCCTGGACGCTGGGCGGCACGGGGCTCCAGCGCAGCCTGTCGCTGGTCAGCAACCTGATCCTGACCCGCCTGCTGATGCCCGAAGCCTTCGGCCTGATGGCGGTGGTCGTCATGGTCGGCGTCATGATCGAGCTGATCTCGGACATCGGCGTGCGTCAGAGCGTCATCCGCTCCGAGCGAGGCGAGGAGCGCCATTTCCTGCGCGTCGCCTGGACGGTGCGGTTCGTGCGCGGCCTGTTCGTGGCGGGCGGGGTCCTGGCGGTGGCGGGCCTGCTGTGGCTGCTCGCCCCGGCGCTCGCGCCGCCCGACAGCGTCTATGCCGATCCCCGCCTGCCCGCGCTCATCGCCGTCTCGGCCCTGACGATCGTGCTGGGATCCGCGGAATCCATCGGCGTCATCCGCGATGCGCGGCGCATGAACCTGCGGCGCAACACGGTGCTGATGACCGTCAGCCACGTCGTGACCTTCGCGGCGACGCTGGGCGCGGTCCTGATCGAGCCGTCGGTCTGGGCCCTGGTCATCGGCACGGCGATCGGCACGGCCTTCCGCGTCCTCGCCTCGCACGCGCTGCATCGCGACCTGGTCGGGCCGCCCGTCTGGGACCGGGCGATCGCCGCCGAGATGTGGACGTTCGGCCGCTGGATCATCGGGTCCTCGGTCGCGTTCTTCATCCTGAGCAACGGGGGCCGCCTGATCCTCGGCGCGCTGCTCGACGCGCGGGCCTTCGGCCTGTTCGCCATCGCGATGCTCTGGGTGCAGTCCGGCGTCACGGTGATGCGCGCGATATCGAACTCGGTGATCTTCTCCGCCTTCGCCGAAACGCTGCGCGACCGGCGCGACGCCTTTCCCGCCCTCCTGGGCAGGGCGCGGGCGGGCTTCTACGCGATCCTGGCCCTGGGCTTCGCCTGCGCTCTGGGGGCCGGCGACCTGCTGATCCGCACGATCTATCCGGAGGAATACTACGGCGCGTCCGTGTTCCTGATCCTGATGTCGGTCGACTTCCTGATCCGCCAGCAATCGCTGGCCTCCTCGATCCTCCTGTCGGAGGGGCGCAGCGCGGTGATGGCCGTGGCCAACGCCGTCGCGGTGGTCGTCATGATCGCGGGGATGCTGACGGCGTGGCGGCTGGCGGGGCCGAACGCGACCGTGCTGGCCATGGTCCTGGCCCCCCTGGCGGCAGCGCCGATCCTGTTCGTCCACGCCAAGCGCGCGGTGCCCGCCATATCGATCCGCTGGGACATGGCCATGATCGGCGCGACGCTGGCGGCGGCGGGCCTGGCCTATCTGCTCGCGGCCTAGGCCCGGTACTCGATCAGCGCGCCGCGACGGCCCGCGCGCCGCGCGCGGCGGTACGCCAGGAGGCCCGCCATCTCCCAGGGCTTGCCGCCCATGACCAGAAGCGCCCAGACCATCGCCCGGCCGAACGGATCGCCTCGGTCCCGCATCCGGCCCCGCGCCACGCGCAGCGCCATCGCGGGATAGAGCAGGACCCCCAGGAGCGACGCCCCCCCCGGAACCCACCACCGCGCCGATCCCAGGAATGCCAGGAGGAGCGCCGCCGCCGCCAGGACCAGGACCAGCGCGGGCACGAGCCCCCCCCAGACCAGGATGCGGTTCCGTTCGCGCAGGTTGTAGCGCTCGGGCGACGCGCCCATCCGGTCCGCGCCCTCCGCAAAGGCCCAGCCCGTGCGTCGCGTGCGCGTCAGCCACTGCCCCAGCCGCGTCATGGCGGCGTCGTGGCCGCACATCTCGGCGGCCAGCCGCTCGACCCGCCAGCCCGCGGCCCGCAGGCGGAAGCACAGTTCCGGCTCCTCGCCGCAGATCAGGCCGGGATCGAAGCCCCCCACCGCCCGAAAGGCGTCCGCGCGATAGAGCGCGATGCCCCCCACCGCGTCCGCGGGGCCCGCCGGCGCGTCCCATTCCATGTCGATCAAGCGGTTCCAGATCGTGGCGTCGGGCGCCACCTCGCGCACGCGCCCCGCCACGACGGCCAGACCGCGATCGCGGGCGAGGGCGGCGGCGCCCATTCCCAGCCAGCCCGGCGCCAGGACGCAGTCGCCATCGACGAACTGGACGAGGTCGGGCGGATCCGCCGCGGCCAGCAGCACGTCGGCGCCCGCGTTGCGCGCCCGCGCCGCGGTGAATCCCCCGCTGACGTCCAGATCCACGACGCGCACGCCCAGGCCCGCCGCGAAGGCCACGCTGCCGTCGGTCGAGCCGCTGTCGACGTAGACCACGCGGTCGGGCGGCAGCATGGCGACGGCGGCCGTCAGGCAGGCCTCCAGGCGCGCGCCCTCGTTGCGGCCGATGGCGACCAGTCCGATGGAAGGGGAAGCCGTGGCGGGCAGGGTCGGGACCTCCGGACGGGCGCGGGCGGGCACGATGGGTATCGGCCGGAATCGGGGCCGGGAAAAGGAGCCCGCGCGTCCGCTAGGCGGCGCCCCGCGCGATCAGGCCCATCCCTTCCAGCTTCAGGAGCACCTCCTGGGCGCAGGCGTCGATGGCGCGATCCTCCGTGTCGAGGCGCAGCTCGGGCGATTCCGGCACCTCGTAGGGATCCGAGATGCCGGTGAATTCAGGGATCTTGCCCGCCCGCGCCAGCTTGTAGAGCCCCTTGCGGTCGCGCCGTTCGCATTCCTCCAGCGACGTGGCGACGTGGATCTCGACGAAGGCGCCGAAGCCCTCGATCATCTCGCGCACGGCCCGGCGCGTGGCGGCATAGGGTGCGATGGGCGCGCAGATGGCGATGCCGCGGTTCTTCGTGATCTCGCTGGCCACGTAGCCGATGCGCCGGATATTGATGTCGCGATGCTCCTTGGAGAAGCCCAGCTCGGAGGACAGGTGCTTGCGCACCACGTCGCCGTCGAGCAGCGTCACGGGACGGCCCCCCATCTCCATCAGCTTGACCATGATCGCGTTGGCCACGGTCGACTTGCCCGAGCCCGACAGGCCCGTGAAGAACACCGTGAAGCCCTGGGCCGAGCGCGGGGGCGAGGTGCGGCGCAGCTCGGCCACCACCTCGGGAAAGGAGAACCATTCGGGGATCTCCAGGCCTTCGCGCAGGCGTCGCCGCAACTCCGTGCCGGAGATGTTCAGGATCGTGACCGCGTCCCTGTCCGCGATCTCGTCCACGGCCTCGTACTGCGCGCGCTCGCGCACGTAGACCATGTGCTTGAAGTCGACCATCTCGAGGCCGATCTCGTCCTGGTGCGCGCGGAACAGCTCCTGCGCGTCGTAGGGCCCGTAGAAGTCCTCGCCTGCCGAATCCTTGCCCGGCCCCGCATGGTCGCGACCGACGATCATGTGGGTGCAGCCGTGGTTGCGCCGGATGATCCCGTGCCACACCGCCTCGCGCGGGCCGGCCATGCGCATGGCGAGGTTGAGCAGGCTCATGGTCGTGGTAGCCTGGGGATACTTGTCGAGCACCGCCTCGTAGCAGCGCACGCGGGTGAAGTGGTCGACGTCGCCGGGCTTCGTCATGCCCACCACGGGGTGGATCAGGAGGTTGGCCTGCACCTCGCGCGCCGCGCGGAAGGTCAGTTCCTGATGCGCGCGGTGAAGCGGGTTGCGGGTCTGGAAGGCCACCACGCGGCGCCAGCCCAGCTTGGCGAAGCGCGCGCGCAGCTCGTTGGGGGTGTCGCGCCGCGCGCGGAAGTCGTGGTGCATCGGCGGCGCGAGGCCGCGGATCCGCCCGCCCAGATACACGTCGCCCGCCGTCTCGTGGAGATAGCGCACCGCCGGGTGGGCGGTGTCGTCGGCGCCGAACACCGCTTCCGCTTCCGCCGCCTTGTCGGGCGTCCAGGCGTCGGACACGGTCAGCACCGCAAGGATCACGCCTTCCGCGTCGCGCAGGGCGACGTCGGCGCCGGGCCCGACCCCGTCGGCGAAGGCCCGGGACACGTCCAGCGTGATCGGCATGGGCCACAGCGTGCCGTCGGCCAAGCGCATGTTCCGCAGCACGGCATCGTAGTCGGCCCGCCCCAGGAACCCCGTCAGCGGCGCGAAGCCGCCGTTCATCAGGAGCTCCAGGTCGCAGAGCTGCCGCGGCGTCAGGTCCCACGACGGCATGTCGCCCGCCGCGTCGTGCAGCGCGGCCCGGTCGGCGGCGGGGACGTAGAGTTCGGGGACGGGATCGTGCTGGACGGCGGACGGCATCGGGCGTTCCTGTGGGTGGGTCGGGCGGCGGACCCATACACCCCATCCGCCCGGGCGCAAACCGCGCCGGGCCGCGTCGGTTAAGGACCCATCGTTCCGCCGGCGTGGCGGGGCAGGTGCTCGGGGCGGGGCGCCGAGACCGCGCGGGGCACGCGGCGCTCCGCCTCCGCGCAGTCGAGCCGGTCGCGGTCCCAGCCGCCCGCATCGGCCGCGGCGGCATAGGTCGCGCGCAGGAAGGCCAGCAGGACCGCCTCCGGGTCGGGCGCGTCGCGCACGGCCGCATAGGGCATCACGTACTCGCCCAGGGCCTCGTCGAACCGCGCCCCGTCCGGCAGGGCGGCGGCCCGCGCGAAACCCGGCGGGACGGGATAGGCATAGCTGTAGAACATCGCCTCGTCGGCTCCGTTTCCTCCGGGCCAGAAGCCCGCCGAGGACACCTCATGGTCGTAGGCCTCGCGCGTCACCGCATCGGGCAGGTTGGGAAAGCCGCCCGGATGCAGCGGCCCGCGCCGACCCGAGAAGCGCGTCACGGCGAGGTCGAACGACCCCCAGAACAGGTGGACGGGACTGCTCTTGCCCAGGAACGAAGTGCGGAACCGTTCGAGGACCGGCACGATCCGCAGGAGCGCCGCGTGAAAGCGCGCGATTGCCTCGGCGTCGTAGGGGCGCACCGCGTCGTCCCGCGCGAAGGGCACGGGGTCGGGCACCTCGTTGGGCGAGCCGTGGACGTCCCACGTCCCGCCCTGCGCCGTCACCGCGTCGCGCATCCGGTCGTGGAACCCCGCCACGCTGGTGGGTCCGAGGTCGAAGGCCCGGTCCGGCCGATCCGTCGCCTGCACCACCGCGCGGCTGTCGCACAGGTCGAGCGTGACCTGCACCGCCACGCCCGACGGGTCGTGGACCGGCCCCGTCGTCAGACCGCGCGGCGTGACGTAGAGCGTGGCCTGCCAGGAATGGTTCATCCACCGGGTATGCGCCAGGCGGTACTTCCCGATGATTTGGCACCACAGGTGCAGCGCCGCGCAGGTTCCGGCCCAGGGGGCATGGGGAATGGCGGGCCAGGTGGGGGTCATGGGGGGCTTTCGGTCGATGGAGCGAGTTTTGACATAAGACGGATTCGGGGGATTCGGCTAGCCGCGCAGCAGGGGGCGCACGGCGTGGCGCCAGAAGTCGCGCAGGAAGCGTTCCGGCACGATCGAGCGGCGCCGGGGCAGCGATCCCAGGGCCCGGTTCCCGACGGCCCCCGCCGCCCGGGCCGCCGCCCGGCCCAGGGCGCCCGCACGCCCCGCCGCCTTGCGATGGTAGAGCGCCCAGGATTCGTAGAAGTAGGCGGGTCGCCGCGGCACCGCCCAGGCCTTGTCGGTCACTCCGGTCGAGACCCCCTCCTCGTGCAGGACGCGCGCTTCGGGCACGTAAAGGCAGCGCCAGCCCGCCGCGCGCGCCCGGCGCATCAGGTCCACCTCTTCGTAGTAGAGGAAGAAGTCGGGGTCGAAGCCGTTCAAGTCGCGCAGGGCGTCCGCGCGCATCATCGCCGCGGCGCCCGACACCCAGTCGACGGGCCCGCCGGGATGGTCCGCGGCCAGGATCTGGCTGCGATGCGCCAGGCGCCGCGCGACGAAGCCGAGGTTCAACGTGTCGGAGAACTCGCTGGCCGCCGTGGGAAAGCGGAAGGCCGCCGGGACGGGCGCTCCGCCGGGTCCGACGATGGCGGGCCCGACGACGCCCGCGCGGGCGTCGTCCTCCAGCGCGCGAGCGAGGATGTCCACGGCCTCGTTGTCCAACCGCGCGTCGGGGTTGAGCAGCATCACCGCGTCGGGCGGGCGCGACCCCGCCAGCAGGGGCCTGATCACCACGTCGTTGCCTCGTCCGAAGCCGTGGTTCACAGCCTCCGCCCGGATCGTCACTTGCGTGCCCCAGCCCCGCGCCGCATGCGCCGCGCGCAGCCGGCCCACGTCCGTCCCGCCCGACGCGTTGTCGACCACGTGCACCGTCACCTCGCGACCCCCGTGGTCGCGGTCGACCACGCTCTGGACGCCGTCGATCACCAGATCCGCGATGCGGTAGTTCACGACCACCACCGCGACCCGCGCGACCTCGGGGGCGGCGCGCGGCGGGATCTCGTCGGTGGCTTCGGTCATGGCGTCCGTCCGCATCTGGTCGGGACGCGGATAGGCTGGATGGGCCCCATCCTCAACGCGGGGGCGTGTGTGTTTCCCGAAACGGTTCCGCCCCCGCCCGCCCCGCCGCGTCCGTCCGGTCCGGCGGGTCCCGTTCCGCGCCGTCGGCGTCGCGAATCGTCCCATTCCCCATCCAATCTTCTGCGATTCGCCGTTTCGGTCCCGTCCGATTCGATACGGAGCGTGTGTTTTCATGTGTTTGAATATGTGTTTAAGGATCCGACCATCCAGAATAATCCATGTGCATCAGGGGGATGCGCGATACATTTTCGGGTCGGGCGTGTGTGTTTCCCGAAACGAGCGTGTGTGTTTCCCGAAATAGCGTGTGTGAATCCCGATTCGTCCGACGTGGAATCGCGTCTGCCCGAATGGACGAATCCCGATTCGCCCATCGTCGCCTCGTCGGGCCCGCGAATCGTTCTTTCGGCATCCGAATCGGTCCGATCCAGTCCGATGGTGTGTGTTTCCCGACGGACCCCTGGACATCCGTGTGTGTTTCCCGAACAAGGACACACGGGGGCGTGTGTGTTTCCCGAACACGTACCCACGCCCCTTCCGCCTCCGGCGCGGGCCGTCCGCGCCCGCCCCCTGCCCCGCCGCGAGTGCGGCCCGATGGGAGAGACGCGCGCATGAGCGAGCACCTCAAGCCGATCAAGCACCCCCAGGGCGACCTGTTCGTGTGCGACATCACCGACGTCATCCTGAAGGACGACATGGCCTCGATGGAGCACCCGTTCTATTCGCTCAGCAAGAAGCCCGACCGCGAGCCGCGCCGCTACGAGTACAAGGACGCGTGGATCGAGTTCCGCCCTTCCATCAAGGGCCTGCCCACGATCTACGACAAGGACCTGATCATCTACGCGATCTCCCAGCTGATCGCCGGCGTGCGCGAAGGGCGCCCGATCTCGAAGCGGGTGCAGATCGATCCCTACGCGTTCCTCGTCTTCACGCAGCGCGGCACGGGCGGGCGCGACTACGACGCGCTGTGCGACAGCATCGACCGGATCGACGGGACGCGGTTCCGCACCAACATCCTGTTCGAGGGGACGCGCACGGACGAATGGATGGGCATCATCGACGGCGCCAAGATGCGGACCTGCGAGCGCACGGGCAAGATCAAGTCCCTGGAGCTGAAGCTCAGCGACATGGTCGTCTCCTCCGTCGAGGAGATGGACGTGCTGACGCTGCACCGCGACTACTTCCGCCTGTCCCGCCCCATCGAGCGGCGCATCTACGAGATGGCGCGCAAGGCCGTGGGCCAGGACGAGGGCTGGACCTTCCTGATGACCACGCTGCACAAGAAGTCGGGGTCGAAGGGGACCCTGCGGGAGTTCCGCCGCCAGATGAAGCCCATCGTCGAGGGCGACTTCCTGCCCGATTACCGCGTCCTCTACGACGAGGAGCAGGACCTCGTGACCTTCGTGAACCGCAACACGATGCCGCGCGCGACCGCCAAGGCCGCGGAATGCGCGGCGCTGGTGCGCGCCCGCGTTTCGCCCGACGGGCTGGACGCGGCGCGCCTGGCGGCGCCCGGCTGGGACGCGCATTACCTGGCGGAGCGCTTCGCCGTCTGGTGGAGCCACACCGGCAAGCCCGCCCCCGCCGACGCCGACCCCCTCTTCGCCAAGTTCTGCGAGACCTGGCAGGCGCGGCACGGCTCCCCCTGAAGCCCCCCCCCGCCCCGGCCGGAGGCGGGCGACCGCGGAGCGGATACGACATAAACCTGATTGCTCGTGGTGCCGGAACGGCCGAAACAAGGCGTGCACCCCCCGTACACCCCCTGTACACCCCCCGTACATACGCGAGGCACCGTCC
>NZ_JARGZA010000025.1 GCF_030973515.1 Jannaschia maritima | reverse complement strand
TGTCGGCCCGCCTCAGCACCGTTTCCGATGTGGCGCTCCAGGTCTGGCGCACGGGGATGTCTCGACCGTCCCCCGCCACAAGCAGCACGTCGAGGTTGAACGCTGCAATCCCACCCATCAGGAACGTCGCAGCCGCATCCTCCGCCTTTACCGCATCGTGCGCGGTCCGCACGTAGTCGACGAGCTGATCGGTGCTGCCGGCCCAGCCGCCCGACCCGTTCGTCTCGCTGATCCATTCGTTCGCGGCTTGATAGTAAGGCACCGCGGCGCGAAGGCCGGGCATGTCGTCCCGCCCGTCCATGTCGTAGCGTGCGACCACGGCCGCGACGAAACGGCCCCACTGCGCCATGTCGCGCGGACGGGCGTTCTTGACGCCGCGCGTGGCGGGATCGGTCGCCCAGTCGGCCGTGGACTCGAAGGTCACGAAGGGTCCGAGCCCCGACGCCTGGAGCGCACGGATCCGGTCGTCGAGGCCGGAGAAGTCGAACCGACCCTCGCGCGGCTCGATCCGCCCCCAAGACGCCGAGATGCGGACCACGCCCAGCCCGGCATCCGCCATCAGCGGATAGTAGCGCGTCAGGGAGCCGGGAAACGCCAGGCCGAGACGCGGGTTCGGCGCCACGGAAAGCGTGCCCAGATCGACGTCCGCCCCCACGGGCGCAGCCCAGGCCGCGGCCCAGGCGGCGACGATCCCGAACGCCGCCGCCCGGACCGAGTACCGAATGCCCCTGCCCCTCATGTCACAGTGCCTCCGCCTCGGGCAGCATTACCTCCAGGACGTCCCCCGGCATCAGCGGCGACGTCGGATCGGCGGCGAGGCCCTTGCTGATCCCGCCGCTGCGGCGGTGGATCACGTAGAGGGGCGGCAGGTCGGACCCGTCGCGCAGAAGGCTTGAACCGCCGAACTCGCGCACGAACCGCGTCGCCCCGTCCAGTTGAGCTTGGACCTCGGCGATCTCGGCCTCCAGGGCAACCAGCTGGCCGGCGGCGTCGCGCTCCTGCTCCGCTAGGGTGATCTCGCGTCCGTCGGCCGCCCGATCGATCTTTTGCCGGGCCGATGCCGCCAGCCCGATGGCCTCCAGCTCGTCGGCCCGCAGGCGATCCACATCCACGCGCAGGTCCAGGAGGTTCGACGACCGCGCCAGCCCCCGCTCGAAAAGGGTTTCTTGCTCCGCCAAGGCCGCGCGCGTGGTGGCGAGCTGGCTATTCACGACCTCCTGCCGCGCGGCGAACGCATCCGCCTCCTCGGAGGCCAGCGCCTCCTGCGAGCGGCTGGCAGAAATGGCAAGGGCGTCCGCGCGCGATTGTGCCTCCGCCAGGACGGCCTGCGACCGCGCAAGAACCTCGGCCGTCTCCTCCCCCACCAGGGTGGACATCGTGGCCACGGGCTGGGCTCCTGCCGTTTCGGACGCCAGCGTCGCCAAACGTGCCCGGTCCGACAGAAGCGCGGCGAGGCGAGCCTCCAGGCGCGCGACGGTAGCGGCCTCCTGCCGGACGCGCATCCGGACGGTATCGGTCTGGTCGCCCAGCCCACCCATCGTCTCCACCCCTCCGGCCAGCGCGACCGCTGCCCGGACGTCGAGCCCTGGCACGAACGGAACCGCCCCCTCATCCTCGACCGCGCCCGCGACCGTCACGTCCCGCCACGACGACACTTCGACGGTCACCGATACGGGCCCTTCGAACCGTTCGACCATCGCGGCGCCAATGACATCCTCGAGGTCGCCCTCGCTCAGGCCCGCGACCTCGATCGGCCCCAGGATGTGAATGCTGATCGTGCCATCCGACCGGATGCGATAGGGACGCGACAGTTCGGGTCTGGCGAAGACCGACAGGTCGATCTGATCGCCCGGACCGAGGACCGGACCTTCCTGCGCATGCGCAGCGCCGAACAGCAGAATCACTGCAACCGGTATATGCCTAGCCAAAAAAGGAAACATTAATATGTTCTTACGAGAGATTGTACACGCCAATCGCATTTATACACGCATTGGTGTAATCACATTTATTCAACCAGGAATGCAACCTTCGAATACGGCGGACGGACGTGGTTGCCGGACCCGGTTCGGCAGGGAAAGGCAGGCGACGTGAAGACGAAGATCGCATTCTTCCTGCCTCATTTCGACAGCGGCGGCGCCGAGGGCGTCGTGCTTCGGGTATTGAACGGCCTCGATCGAGACCGCTTCGTGCCCGAGTTGCTCTTGCAGGATCGCCGGGGTGCGCTGCTGGAGCGCCTCCCGGGCGACGTTCCCGTCGTCGGGCTCCGACCCTCGCGCCCCCCGCTCTGCGTGCCGGCCTTGGCCCGGTGCGCGCGGGAACGGGGCTTGGCGCTCGTCGCGGCCGTGAACAACGCGAACAACCTCTATGCCTTGGCCGCCTCGCGCATGCCGGGTGCCGCGTTCGCCACGCTGGTCATGGAGCACACACCTCCGTCCGCCTTCCTCCGGGAGGCCAAGCGCCCCATGCTGCGTCGGTGGCTCATGGGGGCCCTCTATCCGAAGGCCGACCTCGCCGCCGGGCCGCTGGACGAGATCGGGTCCGACCTGGACGGGTTCCTTGGCGAACGCGCGCCGCCCTACCTCACGTTGCCCAACCCAGTGGTGGACCGGCTCCATCCCCCCGGAACGGTTCCAAAGGTCGCGACGCGCATCGTCTCCGTCGGGCGCCTCGCGCCGGAAAAGAGGTTCGACCTGCTGATCGACGCCTTCGCCATCGCGCATGCCGCACGACCGGACATCCGTCTCACCATCGTCGGCGAAGGCCCGGAACGCGGCGCCCTCCAGACACGGATCGACGCGGCGGACCTGCGCGGCGTCGTCTCCCTCCCTGGTTACAGGGCGGATGTGGACGCGGTGCACGCCGAATCCGATCTGTTCGTCTGCACCTCCCGCCGCGAAGGTCTCGGCAACGCGATCATCGAGGCGATGGCGCGGGGCGTTCCCGTCCTCAGCGTCGACTGCCCGTTCGGGCCTCGAAGGCTGCTGCGTGGGGGTGCGGCGGGAACGCTGCTCGCGAGCGACGACGCCGTGGCCATCGCAACCGGCATACTTGATGTCATTGCCGATCCCGCCTTGCGGCAGCGTCACGTCCTGGTGGGTCAGGACGCAATCGGAGCATACGATGCCGCCTCGGCCGTAAGGGGGTACGCCAATGCGTTCGACGCGGCCATCGCATCGCGCGCGGCCCGGGCGGGAACGCACCGCGGTCAGTAGTCCTCGTCCTGGTCGCCCCGGCACATGTGCAGGTCGCGCAGGTGCGCCTCCACCTCGCCATGGCCGCCGTCTTGGGTCAGGAGCATCACGGCCGGACGCTGATCCTTCCGGATCGAGAAGCCGGTCCGCTGTGCGGCCGCGTCCAGTGCGGTTGAGCGCCCGAACACCACCTCAGAATAAACGCAGCCCGATCGACGAAAGAAGCGGTTCGCATCCGCAAGGAGGAGGGCGAAGTCCCGCTCGGATCCCCCGTACAAGAAGATGTCCGTCACCCGTCCGACGGCGACGCCGGCCTCCGCCTGGAGGCAGAGGGCCGCGAACCCCACGAGGGTGCCGTCCCGATAGAGGGCCCGCCTCGCATAGGTCTCCACGGGGCAATCGACGTAGCGCCAGTTCAGGAAGGCGCGGTCGCGGGCCTGCATGCAGGCCTGCCGCCCCACGGCGTCGCCCCATGCAGCATCGAACTCCTCGCCGAACCGCTCGACCGCCACGATGCGCTCACCGGTCCGGATGCGCGGGCTCCGGAGCGCGCCGGCCCGGAGGATCGGCATGCCGACGGCATCCAGGGCGGCCGCGGCCGACCTGGGCAGCGTGCGCTTGGCGCGAACGGCACTTCCGGGGCGGATCACGTGGCGCCGCAGCGTGCGGGGCGGGGATTGCGACGCCCCCATGCGCACGCACACCTTGTTGAGCCGCAAGCTGTTGGTCAGCCCCCAGGTCAGAAGCCCCTCCCGCCTACGGAAGTAGTTCCGAAGGATGCGAAGCCCTTCGCCCGTATGCTCGGGATACGCCATCGTCGTCATCGGGGACAGGCTGGCATAGGTTCGCCCCCCCAGCGCGAAGCGGCCCGGCAATCCGACGCTCACGGCAGCCGGACCGCCATCCCTTTCCATGACGAATAGACGGGTCCGGTTGCCCTCCACGGAGTGGGGATTGTCGAAGAGCCAGTCCCAGGCCAGCATCTTTCGCCGTGCCGCATCCTCCGAGAAGACCGCTCGCGTCATCTGTAGATAGAGGTCACGGTACTCGCGTCCTCGTTCCACCAACTCATATCCGCTCATCAAATCGCTCCGTCATCGAGATTTCGTTCGGACGGTCGACGAACAAGAGGATCGCCACCCCGCATGCGAGCGATCTTTCTCCGCCGATGGGGGTCCACCGCAAGGACCGAATTCCGCCGCCGCCCTCCGCACCCACTGGAACGGGCAAGGGCCGGATCGCCTCCGAAGGCGCCGATCCCCGCTCATTCCCGTGACCGATACCGGCTCAAACGCGCCGGTCGGACGAAGTGCTCGTGATGGGGTTGCGGCCCTTAGGGGGATGTTTACCCGCGCGTGACACTCAGGTTCGGGTCACGAATTCCAGAGGGTGCCATGCAATATAGTCGGGTCATAGAGAACCTCGTGCTGAACGAGACGCTGCTGTTGGAAGGCCCGGCGTGGAACGACACCCTGATCCGCAACGTCACGATCGAAAACGTGGACGGCAACGGCATTATGCTGCGGGACGTCCAGAACGTGACGATCGACGGCGTCACGGTCAGGAACATCTCTGGCGACGGAATCAAGCTCAGTTCGATGGGTTCGACCGAAGGCGTTCGGATCACGAACTCCGTGATCAGCCGGACGGGGCAGGACGGCATCAACGTCAGTCAGCGGACGTCCGTCGACCACCCCGGCCTGGAGATCGTGGGCAACACGATCGAGCAGACGGGCCTGTCCGGCGGCGGCTCGGGCCTGATGCACGGGATATACGTCCAGAGCACCGACTTCGTGATCGCGCACAACCTCATCCTGGCGTCGACGGACGGCAACGGCATCTCGGCGCGGAGTTCGGGACAGATACGCGACAACGCGATCGACGGCGCGTTCAAGAGCGGCATCGCCTACTTCGCGGACCACCCTGCCGGGGAGCAGGACCGCCTCGTGATCGCCGGGAACGTCATCCGCGATGCCGGGCAGGGCACGGACAGGGGCGCCATCGACATCCTCCGGGTCCCCAACATCGGCAACGTGGTCTCGGACATCGTGATCGAGGAGAACCTGGTTGCCCCGATGGAGGGGGGAGCCATTCGCATAGCCCCGGGCTACGGGCACGCCGACGCGACCGTCGCCCAGCGGGGGAACGCCGTGGCCGATCCGGACCAGATCCTGGCCCTCCTGGAGGGAGGCGAGTACGGCGGCGCGGGCAGCGCCGCCGACGCCGGATCGCCGTCCGATCCCCGCCCCGGCGCCGGGCTGTTCCCCGATCTTGAGGCTCCCGGGAACATGCGCCTGACCCTTTCGGAGGACGGCCTGGGGCAGACCGATGTTCTCCTGTCGCACGGCGACTACCACAAGGAGGCGTTCTCCGTCGACCCCGAGACGACCCTCCGGCGGGCGACGATCGACGAGATGGCCATTCGGATCAGCGCGGCCTCGGAGGACGGTGCAGCGCAGCTTGGGGTCGATGCGGGGGGCCTTTCCGTGTCGTCCCCGCGCGCAGCCTTCGACGGGGGGATCGCCGGCGGCGACGTCCTGATCGTGGAGATCGGCCAGGGCCCCGTCGGCGACGTCCAGCAGCTCCTGGTCGGCCTACAAGGCGCCTCGACGGGGGACCGCGCGCGGATAGAGTTGCTCCACGATGGACGGACCATCGCGACATACGAACGACCGGCGGACGAGGTGATCGACATGGAGCTCGACCGCCCGTTCAACCAGGCGAGGATCTCCGCCGCCGACGGCGCGAGCTTTTCGCTCGCCTGGATCGAGTTCGGCGGGGCCGAGCCGGGCGCGGCCCCCGTGGGCGAGGCGTCGCACGACGACTTCGTGTTCGCGCCGCCGGCATCGCGGGAAAGCCCGGACCACCACGACGCATGGATCGATCACGTCCGGCACGTGCTGCGCGGCGGGGACGCGCGGACGGACGGCGACGACGCGACCGGACGCCTCGGGATCGAGGACTACCTCGCCCTCCTGGACGCCCTGGACGTTTTCGACGTCTTCTGACGTCCGCCGCGCGCACGGTGCGCGGCCGGACCCGCGCCCCACCCGTCGCCCCCCGACCGCTACGACGCCGCCGCGTCCAGAATCTCCGCCAGGGCGGCGTTGGGGAAGCGGCGCTTGGGGGTGACGGCGAAGAACGTCTCTCGGATGCCGTCCAGGGCCGCGGCCTCGACCAGGGTGCCGGACGCCAGTTCGTCGCGCACCACGATGGGCGGCACGACGGCCAGGCCCAGCCCCTCGCGGGCCAGCAGGCGCAGGGTGGCCATGTCGTCGGCCTCCGCGGCGATGCGGGGGGACAGGCGCATGCGGTCGGCCATCGCATCGAACCCCGCGCGGATCCCCGACCCCGGCGTCGGCAGCACCACGGCGACCCCGTCCAGCCAGCCCCGCAGGTCCGTGGCCCCCGCCACCAGCGCGGGCGTGCCCACCAGGCTGACGGACTGCTCGGTCAGGCGGTGGACGATGGCGGGCGCGCGTTCGTCCGCCAGGGGCGGGCGGTTGGTCAGCACGACGTCTAGGTTCAACCCGTCCAGCGCCGCCAGCAATTCGTCCTGCCCGCCGGAGCGCAGGGTGACCCGCACGTCCCCCCGGCCCAGCACGGGCCGCAGGAACCCCACGAGGAAGTTGCGCGACAGCGTCGCCAGCGCCCCCACCCGCAGCACCTGCCGCGCCTGCCCCCGGTCGCGCAGCGTGTCGAGCAGCTCGTCCCCCGCGGCGAAGATCGCGTCGGCGTGGTCCAGGGCGATGCGCCCCGCCTCCGTCAGGTGCAGGCGGCGGCCGCGGCGCTCGAACAGGGGATGGCCCAGGCGGTCCTCCAGCTTGCGGATCTGCAGCGACACCGCGGATTGGGACAGGTTCAGGCGCACGGCGGCGCGGGTCAGGTTCCCGTCATGCGCCACGGCCTGGAAGTACCGCAGGTGGTTGTAGTTCAACCCCGTCATCCATTGACGATATAGAACGGTTTCGCATAAACAATGAATTTTGCTTCGGATGGCGCACCCCCTAGGTTGCGCGTCACGTCCCAAGCCCAGGCCCCAACGCCATGCTCCTCGCCCTTCTCCTCTATCTGGCCCCGCTGACGCTGATCGCCGCCGCGATCCACGCGTCGCGCACTCCCGGCCTGCACCCCCGGCCCACATTGCGCGTGGCCGAAGGCGCGGCGCTGGCGGCGCTCGGGGTCGCGGCGGCGGCGGTGGTCGGGCTGATCGCGGCGGGACCCGCGGCCATGCCGACCCTGGGTGCCGCGGGGCTGGGGCTGTCGGCGCGCCTGGACGTGGTCAGCGCGACCATGCTGCTACTGGTGGCCTTCGTGGGCTGGGTCGTCTTGCGCTATGCGGCGACCTATCTGGACGGGGACCCCCGGCAGGGCGCGTTCACGGGCTGGCTGTGCGCCACGCTGGCCGCGGTGATGCTGTTCGTGACGGCGGGCAACCTCCTGCAGCTGGTCGCCGCCTGGATCGCCACCAGCCTGTTCCTGCACCGCCTCCTGCTGCACTATCCGGACCGGGTGGCCGCCCGGCGGGCGGCGCGCAAGAAGTTCGTGACCGCGCGCCTGGGCGACGCGGCCGTGGTCGCGGCCGCCTTCGTCATGGTCCTGACCTACGGGACAGGCGACATCGCGACGATCCTGATCGGCGCGCGCATCGGCGAAGGGGTCGAGGCCGCCCCCTGGATCGCGGGCCTGCTCGCCCTGGCGGCGCTGCTGAAGTCCGCGCAGTTCCCCACCCACGGCTGGCTGACCGAGGTGATGGAAACGCCGACCCCCGTCTCCGCCACTCTGCATGCGGGGGTCATCAACGCGGGCGGGTTCCTGTTGATCCGCTTCGCCGACGTCCTTCTGCTGTCGCCCGCCGTGCTTGCGGTGCTGGCGATGATCGGCGGCGTCACGGCGCTGTTCGGCGGGCTGGCGATGTTGACGCAGTCGGCGGTCAAGACGTCCCTGGCCTGGTCCACCGTGGCGCAGATGGGGTTCATGATCCTGCAATGCGGCTTGGCGCTGTTCCCCCTGGCGCTGCTGCACATCGTGGCGCACTCGCTCTACAAGGCGCACGCGTTCCTGGCGTCGGGCACCGCGGTCGACGTGGTGGCCGCCATCAGGCGGCCCGGCCCCGTCGCCGTGCCGGGCCCCGGGGCGGTCGCGCTGGCCTTCGTCGTGGCGCTGGTGATCTACGGCCTGATCGGGCTGGTCTTCGGCTTCGACGGCAAGTCCCCGCAGGCGGTGGCCTTGGGCGCCATCCTGATCTTCGGCATCGCGTACCTCCTGGCGCAGGGCTTCGCGGACGCGGCGCCCGCGATGCTGACCCGGCGGACCGCGCTCTATGCCGCGGCCGCCGCGGTGGGCTACTTCGCGCTGCAGCGGCTGTCGGAATGGCTGACCGCCGGGACCCTGCCGCCGACGCCCGTGCCCGGCCCGCTGGAATGGGCGGTGATCGTCCTGGCCGTCGCCTCGTTCGGCCTGGTGGCCGTGGCGCAGGCGATGTTCCCGCTCTGGGCGTATCACCCGGCGGCGGCGGGCCTGCGGGTCCACCTGTCCAACGGGCTCTACATGAACGCCGTGTTCGACCGTCTGGTCGGCGGCTGGACCCACGGGGGAGACGCGAGATGACCGACGCGATCATGGCCGCGGCGGACCGTGCCGCGCGCGCGATCCCCCCCGCCTGGCCCCTGGCCGCAACCGTCGCGGTGAACCCGTTCCTGGGCCAGACCGACCGCACCCTGGCACAGACCGGCGCGCTGATGTCGCGCGTGGCGGGTGCCCCGGTGACGATGCCCCGCGCGTGGTACGCCGCACGCATCGCCGACGGCGCCATCGCCGCCTCGGACCTGGCGCGGGCCGCGGACGCCGCCGGACTGACGGAACGGGACCTGCGGGACGCGGCCACGCGGCCCCACCCCGTCCCCCCCGCCCTGCCCACGGTGGCGGAGCTGGCCGCCGCCGCGTCGGGGACCGACTGGCCCGGGCTCGTGGCGGACCGCATCGGCGCCTGGGCGGGCGGCTTCTTCGACGAGGGGCAGGCGCTCTGGGCCGCGCCCCGGGGCCGCGGGGCCTGGGACGCGTGGCGCCGGAACGCCACCCACGACCTGACGCCGGAGGTCGCGGGCCTGCGCGGCTTCGCCCAGTTCGCCCTCGACACGCACCGCAACCCCGCCAAGGTCATCGCGCGCGCCGTCGATACGCTGGGGGTGCGGGACGACGCGCGCGAGGTCTACTTCCACCGGCTCCTGCTGACGATGGGCGGCTGGGCGCAGGCCGCCCGCTACCGCCTGTGGCAGGCGGAGCTTCGGAACGGCACCGACGCCACCCTGCTCGACCTCCTGGCCATCCGCCTGGTGTGGGAGGAGGCGCTGCACGGCCAGCATGCGGATGCGATCGCCGACGCCTGGGCGGCGGCGAAGGATGCCTATGCCGCCCCGCTGGACCCCGACCGCGACGCCGGGATCGACGCCGCCCTGCAGCACGCCGCCGAATGCGCGGCGCAGCGGGACCTGGCCGCCACCCTGGCGGCGCCCGGACCCGCCCCCCGGGGCGGACGCCCCGCCCTGCAGGCCGCGTTCTGCATCGACGTCCGCTCGGAGGTGTTCCGCCGCGCCCTCGAAGCCGTCGACCCTGCCATCCGGACCCTGGGCTTCGCGGGCTTCTTCGGCCTGCGCGCCGCCCACCGCGCCTTCGCGTCGGACGTGGAGGAGATGCGCCTCCCCGTCCTGCTGACCCCCGCCGTCCATTCCGTCGCGGGCGACGGGACCGACGACGCCGCGCAGGCCGACCGGACCGCCCGCTTCCACGCGCGGGCCAGGCGCGCCTGGGGCCGGTTCAAGCTGGCCGCCGTGTCCTCCTTCGCCTTCGTGGAGGCGATGGGCCCCGTCTATGCCGCCAAGCTGGTTCGCGACGCGCTGGGCCTGCCCGGCCGCAGGCCCGCGGCCCCCGAACCCGCCCCGCGCCTGGACCCGGCGCTGTCCCTACCCGACCGCATCGACGCCGCGGAAACGGTGCTGCGCGCCATGTCGCTGACGGACGACTTCGCGCGCCTGGTGCTGATCGCGGGGCATGGGGCCAACGTCACGAACGATCCCTATGCCTCCGCGCTGCATTGCGGCGCCTGCGGGGGCTATTCGGGCGAGGTCAACGCCCGCCTCCTGGCGGCGCTGCTGAACGACGCGGACGTCCGCGCGGGCGTGGCCGAACGGGGCATCGCCATCCCCCGCGACACGCTGTTCCTGGGCGCGTTGCACGACACCACGACCGACGCGGTGGCGATCTACGACGCCGATCACCCGTCGCCGGACCACGCCGCCGATCTGGACCGGGCCCGCGACTGGCTGGCCCGCGCGGGCGCCATGACCCGCGCAGAGCGCGCCACCCGCCTGCCCCGCGCCGACGCGGACGGCATCGCCGCGCGCAGCCGCGACTGGGCGGAGGTGCGGCCCGAATGGGCGCTGGCGGGCTGCAAGGCCTTCGTCGCAGCCCCCCGGTCCCGCACGGCGGGCCGCAGCCTGGAGGGCCGCGCCTTCCTGCACGACTACGACTGGCGCCGCGACGAGGGCTTCGGCGTGCTGGAGCTGATAATGACCGCCCCCGTCGTCGTCGCCTCCTGGATCAGCCTGCAATACTACGGCTCCACCGTGGCGCCGAAGCTCTGGGGGTCGGGCGACAAGCTCCTGCACAACGTCGTGGGCGGCATCGGCGTCCTGGAAGGCAACGGCGGCACCCTGCGCGCGGGCCTGTCCTGGCAATCCGTCCACGACGGCACCGACTACGTCCACGACCCCCTGCGCCTGTCCGTCTGCATCGAGGCCCCGCGCGAAGCGATGACCGACGTCCTGCGCCGCCACGACGGCGTGCGCGCGCTGTTCGACAACCGCTGGCTCCACCTGTTCGCGCTGGACGAGGCCGGCCGCATGGCCTGGCGCTATGCCGGCGGGCTGGACTGGGAGGCGATGGGCGACGACGTGACGCTGGCCCGCGCGGGGTGACGGCGCGCCGCCTGGCATGGGATAGACCGGGCCATGGCCATCAACACCACCCCCATCGCCGCGGGAACGGCGCTGGACGTCCTGCGGGCCGGCCTCGCCGCGCAGGACGCCGGCACGCTCACCGCGTCCTGGATGCTCCACGGCCGGCCCGGCATCGGCAAGTCCGAGATCGTGGCGCAGCTGGCCGCCGAGACCGGGCGCCGCCTGCTGGACCTGCGCCTGACCACGGTGGAGCCGCCCGACCTGCGCGGTCTGCCCTTCTACGACCACGACGCGCGCCGCACCGTGTGGTACCCGCCGGAGGATCTGCCCCACGCGGGCGACGGCCCCGCGATCCTATTCCTGGACGAGCTGACCGCCGCCGCCCCCACGTTGCAGCCCACCGTCTACGGTCTGCTGCAGGAACGCCGGGTCGGACGCCACGCGCTGCCCGCCGACGCCTTCGTCGTGGCGGCCGGCAACGCGGTGGACGACGGCGCCGTGGCCTACGAGATGGGGACCGCCCTGTCGGACCGCCTGATCCACCTGTCCCTTCGCGCCGATCCCGGCGACTGGCTGGCCAACTACGCGGTGCCGCGCGGCGTGAACCCCGCCGTTGCCGCCTTCGTGCGCACCCGCCCTGACCTGCTGGACACGACGGAAGACGCGCTGCGCGACGGGGCGGCCATCGCCTGCACGCCCCGATCCTGGGCGCGGGTGGGCGCCATCCTGGACGCCGTGCCCGACCGCGCCCTGCGCGACGTCATGGTCGCGGGCGTCCTGGGCGACCGGGTCGCCGCCGAGTTCGCGCTGGTGGCCGACGACGTGGCCGCCACCGTGGAGGCGACGGCCCTGCTGGACGCGCGGCCCGGCGACCGCGCGGCACTCTACCCCGCCTCGCTGCACGGGTTGACCGCCCTGGTCTATGCCCTCGTAGGCCTGGCGGATGCCGACACCATCCGCCCCGCGATCGAGGTCATGGCCGACATCCGCCGCCTGGACACCCTGCGCCCCGAACCCGTCTTCGCCCGGCTCCCCCTGGCCGAGCTGTGCGCCCACGGGTTCGAGACGCTGATCGACCGCGCCCTGGCCCTGGGCCTGGCGGACGCGTTCCGCGACGCGCCGGGCTATGCCGCCTACATGGCGGATCGCCCCGACACGGCATGACCGCCCCGCCGCCCGGCATCCATTCCCGCCACGCGGCGGACGCCCTGCGCGCGCTGGCCGAAGCCGACCCCGCCCTGTCCGCCCTGTCGCTGTGGTGCGCGCATCGCGACGGCGACGCCACGGGGACCGACGCCCGCGCCATCACCTACGGCCCCGACGTCGCGGACCTGGCCCCGCACGAACGCATGGGGCTTTGCGCGCATCACGTCCTGCACGTGGCCCTGCGCCATCCGGGGCGCATGGGGGCCCTGCGCGACCGGCTGGGGGACGGCTTCGAGCCCGACCTCTTCAACATCGCCGCCGACGCCGTCGTGAACGAGGTCCTCCTGCAAGCCGACCACGCCCTGCCCCGCCCCGCCCTGCGCCTGACGGAGGTGCTGCGCGACGTCCTGTCGGTCGACGTCCCCCCACCCACGGCCCTTTCGGATTGGGGCGTGGACCGTCTCTATCACGCGCTGGCCCGCGACGGCGGCGCGGCGGGACGCGCGCGCGACCACGCCGCCGCGCGGGGCATGCGCCCCGACCTGGCGCCCGACGGCGACGACGCGGCGGGGGGCGACGACGATGGCGACGACGCGCGCTGGCGCAACCACCTGATCCGCGCGCTTGAATCCGGGCGCGCGGCCGGGCGGGGCATCGGCCGCATCGGGCACCGCCTGGCCGACATCCCCGAACCCCGCACCCCGTGGGAGATCGTGCTCCGCCGCCTGCTGGCCCGCGCCGTGACGGTGGCCCCCCGGCCCGCACCCCTGCGCCCGGCCCGCCGCTGGCTGGCCGCCACCGCCCAGGCCCGCGCCGCGGGCACGCCCGCGCCGGGCTTCCAGCCCGGCACCCGCCCCCTCGCGCATCGCCCCCGCATCGTCGTGGCGCTCGACGCGTCGGGCAGCGTGGAGGACGCCCGCCTGGCCCTCTTCTGGGGGGAAGTGACGGGCATCGCCCGCCGCCTGTCGGCCGAGCTGCACCTGCTCGTCTTCGACGACGCCATCCGCCACCGCGCGGCCGTCGACCCGACCCGGACGCCCCGGCCGCCGCCCCTGCCCCGCGACGGCGGCACCGACTTCGCCCCCGTGATCGCCGAAGCCCTGGCGCTGGACGCCGCCGCCCTCGTCGTCCTGACCGACCTCGACGGCCCCTTCGGCCCCCCGCCCCGGTCCCTGACCGTCGTTTGGGCCGTCCCCGACGGCACGAGCGCCACCGCCCCCTTCGGGCGGGTCCTGAATCTGGCGGCCTAGCCGCGCCCCGGGCTCGACCCGGGGCCTCGACGGAACAGCGCGCCATGGCCGTCGGGGTCCCGGATCGAGTCCGGGACGCTATGACCTACCCCGCCAGCGCCGCCTCCAGGCGGGCATGGGCCGACACACCGCGCGTGTCGAACGCGACCTCGTGCAGCATCTCGTCCCGCGCCAGCCCGATCCGGTGCAGGTCGCGCTCCGTCAGGGGCGGCCCGAACAGGTCGTCCCGCAGCATCGCCTGTTCCTCCGCCATCAGGTCCAGCACCTCCGGGCCGTCCTCGGATTGTACCGACACGAAGGTTAGGGGCGGCAGCAGGCCCAGATCCGACTGCTCCACCACCAATCGCAGCGTGCCCGCCCGCAGCCCCCGCCCGGCGGCGACCCGCGTTAGGATCGCGCGGCCCCGCACCTTCAGGACGTCGAGCCCCCGGTCGGCCTCCACCGGGTCGATCAGGCGCGCGCGGCGCTTGGGCGACGGGCGCAGGACGCGCATCTCGATCCACACGATCAGGATCACCATCAGGATGGGCGCCTGCGACAGGGGCAGCGCCGTTTCGCGCCACACGACCGCGATCACCCCCAGCGGCACCAGCGCCAGCAGATAGCGCAGCAGCTGCACCTCCGCGAGCAGGCGCAGCCACAGGACCGGACCGGCGCCCCGGGGGCGCACGAACACCCGGCCGAACACGCGGCGCGGCAGCTGCCGCACCTCCAGCACGCCGGGATTGGCGATGGCGCGGTGGGTCAGGACGACGATCATGCCCCCGACATGGCACCGCGTCCGGGGGACGTTCAACGCCGCAGCCCTAGCTTGCGCCGCATGGCCGCACCACGTTCCGCCCGTCTTCTCTCCGCCCGCACGATCGTCGCCGCCCTGGCGCTGGTCGCGATGGCGCTGGGCGCCTGGATGCTGCACCGCGACCGCGCGGGCCTGTCCGTGGAACGCATCGCTCTAGCCGGCACTCCCGTCACGCTGACCCGGCCCGCGGGCGCGTCGGACCTGCCGCTGGTCGTCGTGGCCCACGGTTACGCCGGATCGCGCCAGATGATGCGCGCCTTCGCCCGCAGCCTGGCACGCGCGGGGCTGGCCGTCGCCTCCTACGACGCGTTGGGCCACGGGCGGAACCCGGTGCCCCTGTCGGGCGACCTGACCCGGATCGAGGGCGCGACCGAGCGCCTGGTCGAGCAGGCCGTGGCCGTGACGCGGGCCGCGTTGGACCGCCCCGGCATCGCGGGCCCCGTGGCGCTGCTGGGTCATTCCATGGCCACCGACGTGGTCGTCCGCGCGGCTCCGCGGGTCGACGCGGCGGCCGTCGTCGCCGTGTCGATGTATTCCGAGGCCGTCACCCCGGACGACCCCGCCCGCCTGCTGATCCTGTCGGGCGCCACCGAGGCCCGCCTGCGCGACGCGGCCCTGGACGCCGTTCACCTGGTCGAACCCCAAGCCGTCGAAGGTCGGACCGTCGCTGCCGGCGACGTCGCCCGGCGCGCCGTGGCCGTGCCCTGGGTCGGCCATGTCGGCGTCCTCTATGCCGCCGCGTCCCAGCGCGAGGCCGCCGACTGGATCGCCCCCGCCCTGGGCGCGTCCGGCGCGGTCGCGCCGTCCCCCTACGCGGTCTGGGCGTCCGTCCTGCTGGCCGGCGCGACGGCGCTCGCCTGGCCGCTGGCGGGGTTGGCCGGACCGCGCCGGCCGCGCGCCGAACGCCTGCCGCGCCGCACCGCCTGGCTGGTCGCCCTGGCGCCGGTTCCCGCGGCCTTCGCCGCCGCCTGGATCGCCCCCGAGCGCGTGGGCGGCCTGTTAGGCTTCGCCCCCCTGGCGGCGGTCCTTCTGGTCTGGGGAACCGTCCAGGCCGCCATCCTGTGGCGCGCCGGCATCCGCCCCGCCTGGCCCGCGCCCCGCGCGCTGGCCGTCCTCCTGGCCTGGGGCCTCCTCTTCGCGGGGGCGCTGGACCGCTTCGGCGCGTCCTTCTGGCCCACCGGCCCGCGCCTGTGGATCCTGGCGCTCCTGCTGCCGGGCACGCTGGCGGTCATGGCCTGCGACGCCGCCCTGGCGCGGCGCGGGGGCTGGCTCGTCCGCCTGGCCCCCCGCGCCGCGCTGGTCGCCACGCTGCTGGCCGCGATGATCCTGGTCCCGTCCAAGGGCGTGGCCTTCACCGTGCTGCCCGTCCTCGTCCTGTTCTGGCTGGTCCACGGGACCGCGGGCCATTGGGTCCTGCGGCGGGGGAACGCCGCATCCGTGGGCCTGGCGCTGGGCGTCTGGCTCGCCTGGGCCATCGCGGCCAGCACGCCACTCGTCGCGGGGGTCCCCTGACGGGCCGTTGCGGATTTTCCTGGCAATCGGCGTCACAAAACGATGACATGCACTCCGGGGGGCGCCGCCGCTAGAAGGCGCGCGGCGGCATCGCCGCCCACCAAAGGGAGAGAACCATGACGAAACACCACCTCATGGGCGCCGCCGCGATCGCCGCCCTGGCCTTCGGGATCACGCCCGCCGCCGCGCAGGACTGCGAACGGGGCGCCCTGGACGACCGCTACTGCGACGCGGACGGCGACATGATCGCCGACATCCCGACCGACGAATCCGAGCTGGTCGACCCCGATACCCTGATCTTCGCCTACACCCCCGTCGAGGATCCGGCCGTGTACGAGGCCGCGTGGGCCGACTTCCTGGCCCACCTGGAGGAAGCCACCGGCAAGGACGTGGTCTTCTTCCCCGTCCAGAACAACGCCGCCCAGATCGAGGCGATGCGCTCCGGCCGCCTGCACATCGCGGGCTTCAACACCGGGTCCAACCCGCTCGCGGTGAACTGCGCGGGCTTCCGGCCCTTCACCATCATGGCCGCCGACGACGGCTCGTTCGGCTACGAGATGGAGATCATCACCCACCCCGATTCGGGCATCTCGACGGTCGAGGACATCAAGGGCGGCCAGATGGCCTTCACCTCCGAGACGTCGAATTCCGGCTTCAAGGCACCCTCCGCCATCCTGTCGTCGGAATTCGGCATGACGTCGGGCACCGACTTCGAACCCGTCTTCTCGGGCAAGCACGACAACTCGATCCTGGGCGTCGCCAACCAGGACTATCCGGCCGCGGCCATCGCCAACACCGTCAAGACCCGCATGACCGAGCGTGGCGTGATCGACGAGGGCGACGTGGTCACGATCTACACCTCGCAGACCTTCCCCACCACGGGCTACGGCACGGCCCACAACCTCGCGCCCGAGTTGCAGGACGCGATCCGCGAGGCGTTCTTCTCGTTCGACTGGGAAGGCACCTCGCTGGAGGAGGAGTTCGGCAAGGGCGGCGAATCGCAGTTCATCGAGATGAACTACCAGGACTTCTGGTCCGTGATCCGCCAGATCGACGAGGCGAACGGCGTCTCCTACGAATGCTCCTGAACCGCGGGTGAACCATGGCGCGCGGCGGTCCCGATCGCCGCGCGCATCCAATGTCCGGGGGACCGATGCCGATGCTGACGCTCGACGCGCTGACCAAGACCTACAAGACGGGCGACCAGGCGCTGAAGGCGGTCACGCTCGACGTCCCCGCGGGGCAGGTCCTGGCGCTGATCGGGCCGTCGGGGGCGGGCAAGTCCACCCTGATCCGCTGCATCAACCGCCTGGTGGAGCCGACCTCCGGCACCGCCACGCTGGACGGCGTCGAGCTGACCCGCCTGGGCCCCGCCGCCCTGCGCCGCGAACGCCGCCGCATGGGGATGATCTTCCAGGAATACGCCCTCGTCGAACGCCTGACCGTGATGGAGAACGTGCTGTCCGGCCGCCTGGGCTATGTCGGCTTCTGGCGGTCCCTGACCCGCCGCTATCCGCAGCGGGACGTGGACGAGGCGTTCCGCCTGCTCGACCGCGTGGGCCTGCTGCACATGGCCGACAAGCGCGCCGACCAGCTGTCGGGCGGCCAGCGCCAGCGGGTCGGCATCTGCCGCGCGCTGATCCAGGACCCCGCGCTCCTGCTGGTGGACGAGCCCACGGCGTCGCTCGACCCCAAGACGTCGCGCCAGATCATGCGCCTGATCTGCGAGCTCTGCGCTGAACGCGGCCTGGCCGCGATCATCAACATCCACGACGTCGCCCTGGCCCAGCGCTTCGTCGCCCGCGTCATCGGCCTGCGCATGGGCGAGATCGTCTACGACGGCCCCCCCGACGGCCTGTCCCCCGACAAGCTGACCGAGATCTACGGCGAGGAGGACTGGGAGGCCACGATCGAGAAGGTCGACGAGGAGGACGACGCGGTGGAGGCAGCGGAGTGAGCCATGGCCGTACGATCCAAGTCTATCTTGTAGACGGTACTGCTGCCGGCTTGCGAAAGGTAACTATTCACGGCTGGACAGGTATCGTACTTGTCAGCGGGTCCGCTACCTTCGAAGCATTGAGACGGCGCGAGGAGGCAGATCGTGCTGGTGTCTATGTGCTTGCAGGACCTGACCCGCGCGGTCGCGGCACACTCGCATACATCGGCTCAGCAAATTCAGTATCGGAAAGAATTTCTCAGAGCGCAGATCAACGAGGTTTCTGGGAGACAGCTTACGCAGTCACGACCAGCGACGATGGTCTTTCAAAGGGCCATGTCGAGTACCTAGAAGCTCGGCTTATTGAAGTCGCAGACGAGGCTGGAAGGGTCATCCTCGATAACAGTACTAAACCGGACACGTCACGCCGTCGGTTACCGGAAGCAGATCGGGCAAACATAGAGCAGTTCTTAGACAACTTACGAGTTGTCCTTCCGGTCGCTGGATTGGAAATGTTGAAGCCGAAGCCGAAGGCTGCTCGGGAGGTAGAAATCTACCCAGAACAGCGCGTTGCCGGTGAAGTCATATTCGAACTTGTTCATAAGTCTGGAGTCGAGGCAAAGGCCGTTGAGGAAGGCGGCGAGTTTGTCGTTATGGAGGGATCGCAAGCGCTTGTAGATACTGGTCTCGTCTCGCACTTGGCTTCCAGCAAACTCAAAGAATCCCTGCTCCAGGCTGGCGTCCTTCGACGGATACGCGACGATCTACTTCTATTCGCGGCACCCCATGCTTTTTCGAGTCCTTCGGCTGCAGCCGCTCTTGTACTAGATCGGGTAGCAAACGGTCGCCGCGAATGGCGAGTACAAGGGACCGGCTGTACTTACGGAGAGTGGCAGGAAACAGAAGCCGCGAAGAATGAGGCTGCCGAATGACCGCAGCCCTCCCCCCCGACGCCACCCACCGCGAGCTGGACGACATCCTCGGCACGCGCTGGCGCCGCCCGCCCCTGGTGCGGCGGGCCTGGCTGCGCTGGGCGCTGATCGTGGGCGGGCTGCTCTATCTCGTCGCGGCCATCGCCAGCGTGGAGGTGAACTGGGCGCGCGTCTACGAGGGGCTGGACCGGGGCGCGGCCTTCGTCATGGCGTTCACCCGCCCCGACTTCGTCACCCGCGCGGACGCGATCTGGGACGGAATGCTGGAATCCATCGTGATGACGGTGGCCTCGTCGGTCGTGGGCATCGCCATCTCGATACCCATCGCCCTGGGGGCCGCGCGCAACATAGCGCCCCTGCCCGTCTACATGGTGTGCCGCGGCATCATCGCCGTCAGCCGCGCCCTGCAGGAGATCATCGTCGCCATCCTGCTCGTCGCGATCTTCGGGTTCGGGCCGCTCGCGGGCTTCCTGACCCTGTCATTCGCCACCATCGGCTTCCTGTCGAAGCTCCTGGCGGAGGACATCGAGAGCATGGACCGCTCCCAGGCGGAGGCCGTGCGCGCCACCGGCGCGCGCTGGGGGCAATGGATCGACTACGGCGTCAAGCCGCAGGTCATCCCGCGCCTGATCGGGCTGTCGATCTACCGCGTCGACATCAACTTCCGCGAATCCGCCATCCTGGGACTGGTCGGCGCGGGCGGCATCGGGGCCACGCTGAACACCGCCTTCGACCGCTACGAATACGACACCGCGGCGGCGATCCTCCTGCTGATCATCGTCATCGTCATGGCGCTCGAATACGTCAGCGGCATCGTCCGCGCCCGAGTGCAATAGCCATGCCGGTGCTGGAGACCGCGAACGGCCCCGTCTGGCGGCGGCGCAACCGGCGCGAGGCGCTGACCCGCTGGGCCACCTGGCTCGTGGGCGCCCTGATCTTCCTGTGGTGCTGGGCACGCATCTCGGACGCGACCACATGGTTCTTTGTATGGGACGCGCCCTCCATCGCGGGCGACATCCTGGGCCGCGCCACCCCCCCGCGCTGGTCCTACATCGACAACCTGTGGGTCCCGATCTGGGACACGCTGAACATCGCCACCCTGGGCACGCTGGCCGCCCTCGTCATGGCCGTGCCGGTGGCCTTCCTGGCCGCGCGCAACACCACGCCGTCCGCCCTGTTCGTGCGGCCCGTGGCGCTGCTGATCATCGTGGCGACCCGGTCGATCAACTCGTTGATCTGGGCGCTGCTGCTGATCGCCATCATCGGGCCGGGCGTCTTCGCGGGCATCATGGCCATCGCGATCCGCTCCATCGGCTTCTGCGCCAAGCTCCTCTACGAGGCGATCGAGGAGATCGACGGGACGCAGGTCGAAGCCATCACCGCCACGGGCGCGTCGCGCTGGCAGGTCATGGCCTATGGGATCGTGCCGCAGGTCATGCCGGCCTTCGCGGGCATCGCCGTGTTCCGCTGGGACATCAACATCCGCGAATCCACCGTGCTGGGCCTCGTGGGCGCGGGCGGCATCGGCCTGCAGCTCCAGGCGTCGCTGAACACGCTGGCCTGGCCCCAGGTCTCCCTGATCCTGCTGGTCATCCTCCTCGCGGTCGTGCTGTCCGAATGGGTGTCCGCCAAGGTGCGCGGCGCGATCATCTGACCGGCGGGCGGCGGAGCGCGCCGACCTCGCACGAGCCCCCATTCGGATCCACCGCGCATCGCCCGATAACCGATGCGACCTATCGATCCGACCGACCCCGACGTATGGGTGGAACGACACCGGGCGTCACCCGCCCCAAGGACGTTGCCCCATCGCCCTAGCGCCGCTAGCCTCGACCCGAAGCGTTCCGCGTCACTCCCGTTCCGAAGGATCAGCCATGACAGTCGTACCGCATCGCAGCCTCGCCCTCGTCCTTTCGCTGGTCCTCGCGGCGCCCGCCCTCGCGCAAGACGTCACCCTGCGGCTCGGCACCGTCGTCAGCGAGAACGCGCCCGAGGCGGCGGCCTTCCAGACCTTCGCCGATCGCGTCGGCGAGCTGACCGACGGCGCGGTCGAGGTGCAGATGTTCTGGAACAGCCAGCTGGGCGGCGGGCCCGAGATGCTGCAGAACGTCATCGCGGGCGCGCAGGACTTCCAGGGCGGTGCCATCGACTTCCTGTCGGCTGCGGCACCCCGGATCGGCGTGATGACGATGCCGTTGGTGTTCCGCGACCGCGACCATTTCGCGTCCTTCGTGGCCTCCCCCCTCTTCGACGAGATCCTCGACGAGTTGGAGGCCGTGGGCATCACCTTCCCCGCACGCGACAGCCTGGACGACCCGGAGGTGGTCAAGAACTGGATTCGGCCCTACGACCGCGGGATCGTGTCCAACCGCCCCATCGAGACGCCGGCCGATCTGGACGGATTCAAGCTGCGCATGTTCGAGTCCGAGGTGCCCATCCGCACCTGGGAAGCCCTGGGCGCGAACATCCAGGTCATCCCCTGGGGCGACGTCTACACCTCGCTCGCCACGGGCGTGGTCGACGGGCTGACGGGCACCGTCGCCGACAACGTCGAGTTCAAGCATTTCGAGCAGGCCAAGTACTTCACCAACATCGGCGAGTACTACCAACTGAACCAGATCTGGATGAGCAACGTCACCCGGATGACCCTGGACCCCGCCCATCTGGACGCCATCGACACCGCGATGGTCGAGGCTAGCGAAGCCTATGCCGAGGCGACGGCGGCGGGCGCCGTCTCCGCCCTGGAGACGGCGGAATCGGAGTACGGCGTCACGATGATCGACCCCGACATCGCTCCCTGGATCGAGAAGGCGGGCGAGGCCCACGCGGCCTTCGAAGCGGACGGGATGGTCGAGGCGGGGCTGATCGAGCGCATCCAGGCGCTGGACTGAGGTCTTGACGCCCGGACCCGCGGACGCGGACGGGGTCGTCCTGCCCGCAGGCTTGCGATGGGTGCGGGCCGCCCTGCACTGGATCGGACGGTGCGAGCTCGCGGTCGCGGCCCTGCTGCTGGCGGCGGTCATCGCCCTCAGCGCGGCGCAGGCGCTTCTGCGCTACGCGTTCGGCACGTCGATCTGGTGGGCGCAGGAGGTCGGGCTGACCGCGGTCATGGGATCCTACTTCCTGGGCGCCAGCTACGTGTTCAAGTCGCGGCAGTACATCGTGATCGAGTTCCTGACCGAACGCCTGCCGCATCCCGCCGCGGCATGGCTCTACGTCGTCGTGCAGATCGCGACGGCCACGACTTGCATCGTGATCGTCGCCCAGTTCGTGGCCTTCGCGCCCACGCTGGGGGTGCTCAGGACGCCCATCCTGGGCATTCCGAAGCTGTATCCCACCATGCCGTTGATCGCATGCCTCGTGCTGATCGTGCCCACGAGCCTCTATTATGCCGCCGCCGCCTTGGCCTATGCCCGGCAGGCGGGCGCGTTCGATTCGATCGCGCGGATGGAGGCGGCCATCCTGCTGAACGAACCGCGATGAGGCGCGCGCGGGCGAAGCGCATGGGCGGCGGCCCGGGCCGGTGATATCCCTCCTCCTCCTGTTCCTGGCCTGCCTGTTCTTCGCCTTGCGGGTCCCCGTCTCCATCGCGATGGCCCTGGCCACGCTGATCGCCTTCGTCGCGGCGGGCATCCCCTTGCGCGTCGTCGCCTCGCAGATGGTGTTCGGCGTCGACAGCTATGCGCTCCTGGCAGTGCCGTTCTTCGTGTACGCGGGCAACGTCATGAACGTCGGCGGCATCACCGAGCGGATCTTCACCTTCGCGCGTGCGCTGTTCGGCTGGATGACGGGCGGGCTGGCGCAGGTCAACGTCGCGGCCAGCGTCATCTTCGCGGGCATGTCGGGATCGGCGCTGGCCGATCTGGCGGGCCTGGGCGCCGTGGAGATGCGCGCCATGCGCGAGAACGGATATCCGGCGGGCTTCTCGGCCGGAATCACCTTGGCGTCCTGCACCATCGGGCCGATCGTGCCCCCGTCGATCATCCTGGTGATCTATGCGCTGGCCACCGACACGTCGGTGGGGCGGCTGTTCCTGGCGGGCATCGGGGCGGGCCTGGTGATCGCGGCCTGCCTGATGGTCCACGTCTACATCCACGTCAAGCGCACCCGTGCCGAATGGGGCCGCCCCGAGCGGTTCTCGGGCGCCCGCGTGCGCCTCACCGCGCGCGAGGGGCTGCCCGCCATCCTGGCGCCCGTCGTGATCCTGGCGGCCCTGGCCTTCGGCGTGACGACCCCGTCCGAGTTGGGTGCGGTCGCGTCGCTCTATGCCTTGATGGTGGCGCTCTGGTACCGATCGATGGACTGGGCGAAGCTGTGGCAGGCGCTGACCTCGACCGTCACGACCACGGCGGTCATCATGCTGCTGTTCGCCGTGGCGGGTGCGATGAACTTCGTGATCGCGCGCGAGCGCGTCGCGCACGAGGCGGCGATCTGGATGGCCGAGGCGGTGACGAATCCGGTCCTGGGCATCCTGGCGATCAACCTGTTCCTGGTCGTGATCGGCATGTTCCTGGAGGGGCCCATTGCCATCCTGGTCATCGCGCCCATCCTGATCGACGTGGTCGCGGGCTATGGCATGGACCCGGTCACGTTCGGGGTGATGCTGTCGTTCAACGTCCTGATCGGGATGATAACGCCGCCCGTGGGCATCGGCCTGTTCGTGGGCGCCCGCGTGGCCGGGATCACGCCGGAGCGCACGCTGCGCGCGACGATGCCGTTCCTCGTCCCCCTCTTCGTGGGCCTGGCGATCATCGCCTTCGTGCCTGCCGTGACCCTGTGGCTCCCCGGCTTGGTGATGGGACCCTAGAACCATCCACGTTCCATGGGACACCGATCGGTGAACGCGGTCGATGCCGGGCTCGACCCGGTAGCCCACCTTTCAGCGCGCGTCACCCGGTCGTGGAACGGAACATTGGGTCGAGCCCGGTGATGTCGATGTCCCGGGACGCGCGGTTCCGGCGATCCATGCGATGCCCCGGACCCCCCGGGGAACGCCGCACCCCGCGCGCCCGTTCTCCCCTCATGCGCCCCTTCCTCGCCGCCCTCGCCCTCTTCCTCGCCACCGGACCCACCGCCATGGCCGCCACGGACGACATGCCCCCGCACGAGGTCCTGGCCACCGCCCAGGTCGACGGCACCGCGGTCGAGCTTCGCCGCTACGCGCCCGTGATCGTGGCCGAGGTGACGGTCGAGGCCCCTTCGCGCGACGCCGCGTCCTCCATGGGGTTCCGGCCGCTGGCCGATTACATCTTCGGGAACAATCGGCCCCAGGCCCGGATCGCGATGACGGCCCCCGTCACGACCGTTCCGGCCACGGACGGGGAGCGGGGTCAGCGCATCGCCATGACCGCCCCCGTGACCACCGCCGCCGACGGGGCGGGCGCCTATGTCGTGCGCTTCCGGATGCCGCCCGAATGGACGATGGACACCCTGCCCGAACCGCTCGACCCCGCCGTCCGGCTGGTGGAACTGCCAGCCCGCGACATGGCCGTCGTCCGCTTCACGGGCCCGCGGGACCGCGACGCGGTGGCGGCGGCCCAGACGATCCTCGACGCCTATGTCGCGGGCACCGCCCTGTCCCCCGCCGGCCCCTTCGTCGTCACGGGCTACGACGGTCCCCGCGTGCCGTCGGCTCGGCGGCGGTGGGAGGTGCAGCGCCCCGTCGCCGGCGCCCCCTCCCCCTGACCCCCGGCGCACGGTCCGCCCGAGCGGACCGCCGGACGCACCCCCCCGGCGTGGCGATCGCGCAACGATCGAACCGGGCCCCCGGTACGCCGATCGTATGCACGGGGGGTGTACGGGGGGTGTACGGGGGGTGCACGCCGGATCCGGCCCGTTCGAAGCCGCGAAAGATCGTTACCCCAAGGCCCCCGGCAGCCACATCGCGATGCCCGGGAACGCGATCAGGGCCAAGGCCATGAGCAGCATGATCAGCGCGAACGGGACCGCCCCCAGCATCACCTCGTTCAAGGACCCCGACCGCCTGGCGCCTTGAACGACGTACAGGTTCAGACCCACGGGCGGCGTAATCAGCGCCATCTCGATCAAGACGATCATCAGGATCCCGAACCACACCGGGTCATACCCCTGCGCCACGACGATCGGCACCACGATGGGGATCGTCACCACCATCAGCGACAGCGTTTCTATGAAGAATCCCAACACGATATACAGCAGCACGACCACGAGGATCGTGCCCAGCGGACCCAGCCCCAGACCGTCCAGCACGGCGTCGATCTCGCGCCCCAGGCCGGCGGAGGCCAGGGTGAAGTTCAGGAACGACGCCCCCAGCACGATCAGCATGATCATCGCCGTGACCTTCACCGTCCCCAGCAGCGCCTGGCGCAGCATCGAAAGGGTGACGCCCCCGAACGCCGCCGCGATGGCCAGGGCGCCCGCGACGCCGACCGCCGCGGCCTCCGTCGGCGTGGCCCACCCCCGATAGATCGAGCCGACGATGACGGCGAACAGCAGTACGATCGGCACGAGATCCACTAACGCCCTCAGCATGTCGCCCAGCGGGAACGTCCGCCGCTGCCCGCCCAGCCCGGGCCGGACCAGGCACAGGGCGGCGACCGCCGCCATGAAGCACAGGGCCAGCAGCAGGCCCGGGACCAGCCCCGCCAGGAACAGCTGCGGGATCGAGGTCTGCGTCAGGAACCCATAGACGATCAGGTTGATCGACGGCGGGATCATGATGCCCAGCGTCCCCCCCGCCGCGATGGCGCCCGAGAACAGCTTCGGGTCGTAGCCCAACCGTTCCGCCTGCGGCATCGCCACGGTGGCCACCGTGGCGGCCGTCGCCACCGACGACCCCGACGTGGCCGAGAACATCGTCGCCGTGGCCACGTTCGCATGGACCAGCCCGCCCGGCAGCCAACTGACCCAACGGTCCAGCGCGGCATAGGTCCGGGCCGCCACGCCCGACCGGACCAGGATCTCGCCCAACAGCACGAAGAACGGGATGGCGATCAAGGTCGCGTTGTTCGACGTCGACCAAACCATGTTCCCCAGGCCCCGCGACAGGGGAAAGGCCGAGAAGAACGCGTCCACCCCGAAGCCCAGCAGGAACAGGACGATGCCCACCGGGATCGACAAGGCCAGCAGGCCCAGCAGTCCCGCCGCGACCGCGCCGATCACCGCGCCGCGTCCCGCTCCGCGAAGGCCCCGACCGCGCTCTCCGCCTCCGCCATGCGGCCCCGGACGACCAGCGACAGGGCCAGCAGGGTCAGGAGGCAGGACATGACGGCGAACCAGACCCATCCCGCGAACCACGGCCCCTGCACCCAGGCCAGCGGCGTCTCGAGCGGGGTGTTGGCGCGGCTGCCGTTGACCACGGAGCGTTCGAGCACAGGCCACGCCTTCGCGGCCACGAACGTGACCGTCGCCGATACGACCACCATGCAGCCCACGTCCAGGACCGCGCGCGCGGTCGGGCCGCCCCGCGCGCGCAGCAAATCGATGCGGACATGCGCCAACTCCAGAAGCGCATAGGCCATGCCCCAGGCCGTCCCCAGCGCCATGGCATAGCCCGCGACTTCCTCCGTGCCGCCGAAGGAATGCAGGTCCAGGCCCCGCAGGACGACGTCCAGGAGGACGAAGCCCGCGCAAAGCAGCAGCATCGCCCCCGCCGCCACGGCCACGCCGGCGTTCAGCCGGCGCAGCCGCGCGATCCAGGCCAGTTCGGGGGCCGGGTGCCGCGTCACTCGATCGTCACGCCCACGACCTCGCCCACGGACCCGTTCCAGCGCTCGGCCCAGTCATCGCCCGACCGTTCGGCCCAATCGGGCAGCACCTCGGACGTCAGGATGGTGCGCGCCCGCTCGAAGTCCGCGTCCGACGCCTCGACCAGGGTCATGTCGCGCGCCTCGCCCGCGGGGCATTCGCCGTTGCCCGTCAGGCAGGCGATGTCGTCCACCAGCGCCGTTTGCGCCGAGGCCCAGGCCGGATCCTCGAACTCGGTCGCGATCGCGTCCTCCATCGCGGCCTGCGTGCCTTCGTCCAGGCCGTTCCAGCGGTCCAGGTTCATCGCCGTGACGACCGGATCCCAACCGCCCAGGGGCAAGGGCATCAGATGGGTCGACACCTCCCACCACCCCGCCGAATAGCCCGATCCAGCACCCGTCACGGCGCAGTCCACCACCCCGTTCTGCAACGCGCCCGGCACCTCGGAGAACGACACGTTGACCCCTTCGGCGCCCAGCGCCTCCAGCAGCTTGGCGGTCATACGGCCCGACGCGCGGACCTTCAGACCCTGCAAGTCGTCCAGGCCCGCGATGTCCGCGTTGCAGAACACGACCTGCGGCGGATAGGGCGCGATGGCCAGGACCTTGGCGTTGAAGCGGTCGCGATAGATGTCGTCCACCATCGGCCGGGCCGCGTCGACCATGGCCCGCGCCTCGTCGGCGGTGGTCGCCAGAAGCGGCACGTCCAGCCCTTCCAGTTCCGGCGCGTCGGCCACGGCGTAGTCCGCCACCGTCATCGCCACGTCATAGACGCCCTGCCCCAGCAACGGAAAGACGTCGCCGACGCCCAGGTTCATCTGGTTGTGGGTGGTCAGTTCGACGGCCAGCCCGTCGACGGCGGCGGGCAGGGTCTCGGTCCAGAAGGGCGCCTCGTATTGCTGGTGCAACGGCAGGCCGGACCAGCTGCCCACGACGGACAGCGTCTCCTGCGCGGCCAGCGGGGTGGACAGGGCGGTGGCGGCCAGCAGGGCCAGGGGAAGGGTCTTCATGTCGTCGCTCCATGTCGGGTGGGGGATGTGCCGGTTCCGGCGGTCGGGGGCATCGGCTGCCCCAGGTCTTCGGCCACGTCCGCGATCAGCATGTGGCCGGGGGCGTGGGTGATGCAGACGGGAAGGGCAGCGTGGCGCAGGACGTTCTGCGGCGTGACCCCGCAGGCCCAGAAGACGGGCACCTCGCCCGGCCGGACGTCCACCGCTTCGCCGTAGTCGGGGACGGACAGGTCCGCGATGCCCAGCGCGGCCGGATCGCCCACCGCGACGGGCGTGCCGTGGGCATGGGGATAGGCCGCGCTGATGGCCGTCACCGCATCCACGCGGTCCAGCGGGATGGGCCGCATCGAGACGACCATCCCGCCGCGGAACGGGCCCGCGGGGACCAGCGGCAGCGTGGTGCGGTACATGGGCACCGTGCGGTCCATGGCGACGTGGCGCGGCGTCAGGCCGGCGCGCGCGAGGGCGGCGTCGAAGGTGAACGAGCAGCCCAGCGCCACGGTCACCAGGTCGTCCCGCCAGAGATCGACGATGTCCGTCACCTCCCCCGCCAGCGCGCCGTCGCGGAACACGCGGTAGCGCGGAACGTCCGTGCGCACGTCGATGCCGTCCCCCAGCCCGGGAAGCCCCGGCGCGCCGGTGTCCGACACGCCCACCACGGGGCAGGGCTTCGGGTTGCGCTGGCAGAACCGCAGGAAGTCCAGGGCGAAGCGTTCGGGCAGGATCGCCAAGTTGCATTGCAGCCGACCGGCGGCCAAGCCTGCCGTGTGACGTCCGTAGCGGCCCGCCCGGATCGAGGCGCGCACCTGCGGCGGCGGCAGCAGGGACAGGGCGGCATGGGTATCCTGGTGCATGTGCGGCAAACGATCCCCCGGCGGATGCCCCCTCGGTATGGCACCGCGGTCGGATAAGGCCAAATCGTCATTCGCTATCCGACCCGATAACGAAATGCGATCACCCACCGTCGGCCTGCCAGCGCCGCGCCACGTCCACCGCCAGCTCGGCCCCCGTCTCGGCCAGGTGGTTGCGGGGCTCGGTCAGGTGGGATGCCGTGAACCGCAACGGCGAGACGGGAAGGCCCGGATCGAACGCCTCCACCCGCCCCTCCGCCAGGGCGGCGCGTGCGATGGCCGCGGGATAGGGGCCGACGGCCACCCCTTCCGCGATCATCCGCAGGCTCGCCGACAGCGACGCGGAGGTATAGATCCGCACCCCCGGCCCGTGCGCGCGGGCCAGCATCTCCGCCAGCTCCCGATGGGGCCGTGTCTGCGCGGCATAGGAGATGACGGGCGTCCGGGTCAGGTCGATCCGACCCGCCCCCGCCGCCTTGAACCAGCGCAGCCCGAAGGCCGGCAGGTCGTGGTTGACCACCGTGAACTCCGAGACCGGGCCCATCAGGAAGGCCAGGTCGACGCGGCGCTCCAGCAGCATCGCGCGCAGGTTCAGCGAGATGTCGACCGTCAGGTCCAGGCGCACCTGCGGGAACGCGGCGCTGATCGCCTTCAGGAAGGCGGGCAGCCAGGACTGCGCCACGGTTTCCGAGGCGCCGATCCGGAACAGGCCCGACAGGCCGGACCGGTCGGCGACCTGCTTCCGGATCTCCTCCTCAACGAACAGCATCTGCTCGGCATAGGTCAGCAGGGACTGACCCTCCCGGGTCAGGACCAACCGGCCGGGCAGGCGGTCGAACAGGCGCGCGTGCAACTGCGCTTCCAGTGTGGCGATGCGGGTCGACACGGCGGGCTGGGACAGGTTCAGCCGCGCCGCCGCCCGGCGCACGCCGCCCAGCTTCGCCACCCACAGGAAGGTGCGCAACTGTTCCAGGGTCACGGGGCGGTCCGATCCATGGGCGGGATGATGCCATCGCCAGGCACCCCGGGAAACCACCGAGATCCGCCCTCGCAATGTCCGAGTGATCTTGTCAGATTTGCCGAAGACCCAGCCCGCGCACCGATCCCCGCGCCAGCCTGGACCCAAGCGAGGTTTCGCCATGACGTCCGATCGTCCCAACCCGACCCCCGTCGATGCCCGTCCCCATGCGCCGGACCGGCCCGTGGGTCCCTGCCCCATCCGTGTGCTCGACCTCCTATGGGAAGGGCGCGCCCCGTCGGAGGGTGTGCTGGAATCCCTGCTCGACCGGGTCGAGGCCCGGCGGGAGCGGGGGTCGTGACCACCACCGCCGCCCCATCGACCGACGCACGCGCGGACGCCTTCCCCGGACCCGTCCACCGGATCGAGGATCTGTTGCGCGGCCACGACGAGGCGCGGATCGTCCTGGGCCCGCACGTCTATACCCTGCGGCTGACGCGCGCGGGCAAGTTGATCCTGACCAAGTGACGCGGTGGCGGACGGGCCCCCGACGTCCTAGGTCGGACCCGTCCCCGACCGGAAGGTGCCATGCCCAAGACCCCCAGCCCCTGCATCGGCGTATGCAAGTTCAAGCGCCCCGGCCCCGCCGGCGCCCATTGCATCGGATGTTCGATGACGAAGGACCAGAAGCGGCTCGGCAAGGCCGCGAAGGGACGGGCGATGGCCGCCTTCGTCGCCTTGGTCGTGGCACAGCAGCAGGCGATGGGCCGCTATCGGCATTGGCGCCCCGCCTATCTGAAGCGGTGCCTGAAGAAGGGCGTCCCCGTGCCGGAAGCCGTGCGGCGGACGGGTTGAGCTCGCGGCCCCGCGCGCCCCGTGGGCTCAGTCCCTGTGGGTCAGGGACACGAACACGTCCTCCAGGCTCGCCTCCTCCGTGCGCACATCGCGGATGGTGATGCCCGCGCGGTGGACCGCGTCGATCAGTTGCTCCGGCCCGGTCCTGCCGCGCATGTAGGTCAGGGCGATCGACCCGTCGGGGCGGTGCTCGACCTCCACGCCGTCGGGGGGATCGATGGCGCCGGCCTCACCGTCGGGGACGATCACCATGGTCTTGCCGTCCAAACGGTTCAGCAGGTTCGCGGTCCGGTCGCGCACGATCAGCTCGCCATCGCCGATGATGGCGATCTCGTCGCACATCTCCTGCGCCTCCTCCAGGTAATGCGTGGTCAGGATGATGGTCATGCCGCGGTCCCGGTTCAGGCGACGGACGTTGCGCCACAGCATCTGGCGCAGCTCGATGTCCACGCCCGCCGTGGGCTCGTCCAGCACCAGGATGTGGGGGTGGTGGACCAGCGCCTTGGCCAGCAGCAGGCGGCGGCGCATGCCCCCCGACAGCGTGCGGGCATAGGCGTCGGCCTTGTCGGCCAGGCCCACCAGGTCCAGGATCTCCATCGTGCGGCGATCGGCCTTCGGCACGCCGTAGAGGCCGGCCTGCACCTCCAGGGCGCCCGCGGGGCTGAAGAACGGGTCGAGGTTCAGCTCCTGCGGCATGACCCCGATGGCGGCACGCGACTGGCGCGGGTTCACGTCCTGATCGAAGCCCCAGATCCGGACATGGCCGGCGGACTTGCGGACCAGCCCGGCCATGATGTTGATCGTCGTGGACTTGCCCGCCCCGTTGGGTCCCAGCAGCCCGAAGATGCTGCCCGTTGGGATCGTCAGATCCAGGTTCTTCAACGCCTCCTTGGGCGGCGTCCGGCCGTCCCCGGCATAGGTCTTGCGCAACCCTTCGATCTCGATGGCGTTGGACATGGGCACCTTCCTGGGCAGGCTTGCGGGGTCAGGGGCGATGCCCTAGGCCGGGTCGCACCTAGCCCCCCCCGCGCCGCCCGGCAACCGACGAGGCACATGCATGACGACCGGCACCCCGCGCTATCCCAGCCGCCAGACCGACCTGCCCCCGCCGGAGGTCGAGACGGTCGATACCCTGCGCGTGGCCTGCGAGGGCGGCGGCGGGGCGTCGGGGCACCCGCGCGTCTGGCTGACGATCGACCCGCAGGTGGGCTGGGTCGAATGCGGGTACTGCGACAAGCGGTTCGTGCTGGAAGGCGACGGGCACTGACACCCGCTTGAACCCATCCGCCGTCGCAGGCAGGGTTCCCCCGTCATTCGGGGAGGATGCGACCATGACGTTCAGGACCACGATCGCCGCCGCCGCGCTGGCGCTGCTGGCGATGCCCGCCGCCGCGCAGGAGCGGATCACCTACAAGTCGGCGAAGGCCGGCTCCAGCTACTACCAGATGGCCGTGCAGCTGGCCGAGGCCTTGAAGGGCACCGCCGACGTCACGGTGGAGGAGAGCCAGGGCTCCGTCCAGAACGTGATGGAGGTGCGCGGACGCGGTGGGGAATACGTGTTCACGACGCCCCCGGGCCTGATCGCGGCCGCCCAGAACGCCACCGGCCCGTTCGAGGGCAAGGGCGCGCCCGCCTTCGACGGCATCCGCGCGCTGTTCCCCATCCCGTCGCTGACGATGCACTTCGTCGTGTCCGAGGGCACCGGGATCGAGACCTTCGCCGACATGGCCGGCAAGACCATCCTGCTGGGTTCTGGCAGCTTCGGCGCCCGCGAGGGCGAGAAGTACCTCGACCTGTTCGGTGTGGCCGACAGCGTCGAGATCGCGGACGCGGAGCTGTCCAACGCGGTCGCGGCCTTGAAGAACGGGCAGATCGACGGGTTCGTCACGGCGGGCAGCTATCCCGCGCCCAACGTGATCGAGGCGGCGGCCAGCACCGGCGTGCGCGTCCTGTCGCTGGACGACGCGCAGGTCGAACGGACGGGCCGCACGCGGCTGGTCATCCCCGCGGGCACCTATGCGGGGCAGGACGCGGACGTCGTGACCACGTCCCTGCCGGTGGTGGCCTATGCGACTGACGGGATGTCTGACGACACGGCCTATGCACTGACCAAGGCGTACTGGGAGAACAAGGACGCCCTGGGCGGGTCGGCCGCCTGGTGGGACGGCGTGACGCCCGACATGATCGGCGCCGTGACGACGCGGGTCCATCCTGGCGCGGCCCGCTACTATGCCGAAGTCGGCGTGACCGTCCCGCAAGGCTGACGTGACGGTCGCCGCGACGGCGCTCCCCCCGACGCGCGCGGAGGGGGCCGGCGTCCTGTGGGTCGGGCTGGGCGCGCTGACGATCGCGGCGCATGTCGGGCTGATCCTGTACGGGCTGGTCCCGAACCTGGTGGCCCGCCCGCTACACATGGCCCTGCTGCTGCCGTGGGTGTTCGTCGCGGGCACCGCGGGCTGGCGCGCGGGGCTGGGCTGGGCGCTGGCGGGCGCGGGCATCGCCGCCTGCCTGTGGATCGCGGCGAACCACGCCGCGCTGCGGAACCAGTACGGCTTCCTCGAAGGGCCGGGGCAGACAGCGCTGGCCGTCCTCCTGCTGGCCCTCGTGCTGGAAGGCGCGCGCCGGATGATCGGCTGGCCCCTGCCGGCGGTCGCCGCGGCCGCCCTGGCCTATGGCCTACTGGGACAGCACATCCCCGGCACGTTCGGACACCCGGGCGTGCCCTTGGCGTCGTTCCTGGGAACGCTGACGATCGCGGAAGGCGGCATCTGGGGGTCGCTGACAGGCATATCCGCAGGCGTGGTCGCGGTGTTCGTAATCTTCGGCGCGGTCCTGAACGCGGGCGAGGCGGGGGCGGGCTTCATGAACGTGGCCGCCGCCGCCGCCGGTCGCCTGCGGGGGGGCGCGGCGAAGGTGTCGGTCCTGTCGTCCGCGCTGTTCGGATCCATCTCCGGCTCGGCCTCCGCCAACGTGGCCTCCACGGGGGCCGTCACGCTGCCCACCATGACGCGCCTGGGCTATCCCAAGCGGATCGCCGCGGCGGTGGAGGCGGTGGCCTCGTCGGGCGGGCAGATCATGCCGCCGCTGATGGGGGCGGGTGCCTTCGTCATGGTCGAGCTGACGGGCGTCCCCTATACCGGGATCATGGCGGCGGCGCTCCTGCCGGCGGCCCTGTACTTCTGGGCGGTCTGGGTCGGCATCGACGGCTTCGCCGCGCGCCACGACCTGCGCGGCCTGGCGGCGGAGGATCGGCCCGCCCGGCGCGACGTCATCGTGACCTCGGCCTTCTTCCTCGTGCCCTTCACGATCCTCCTGCTGATGATGTTCGCGGGCGGCTTCACGCCGCAATACGCCGCCGTGGCTGCCATCGCCGCGGGGTTCGTCCTGCTGGCCTTCGACGGGGACGGCCCGGCACCGGGCAGGCTGCCCGGCCGCCTGGCCGCCGCCTGCCTGGCGGCGGGCCGGCAGGTGGCGATGATCGGGGCCATCATCCTGTGCGCGTCGATCGTGATCGGGGTGCTGGGCATCACCGGGCTGGGGGTCAAGCTGACCTCCGCGATCCTGGCGGGCGGCGGCGGCACGCTGGCGGGTGCGCTGGCCCTGACCGCCTTGGCCTGCCTGCTCCTGGGGATGGAGGTGCCGACCACGGCTGCCTACGTCATCTGCGTGTCGGTCGCGGGGCCCGCCCTGCAGCAGCTGGGGTTGGAGCCCCTGCAGGCCCACCTGTTCGTGTTCTGGTTCGCGCTTCTGTCGACCATCACGCCGCCCGTCTGCGGCGCGGTGTTCATCGCCGCCGGCATGGTGGCCGAGAACTGGCTCCGCGTGGCCGTCACCGCCATGGCGCTGGGCCTGGGCCTCTACCTGATCCCGCTGGGCATGGTGGCCCAACCCGCGCTCCTGCAAGTCGCGGACCGCCCCGGCGCGGCGCTCGTGGCCTTCGCCGCCGTGGCCCTGGGCCTGGCGCTGCTCAGCCGGGCCGTGATCGCGCCGGGCGGGGCGTTGATGCGCATCCTCGCGGGGGCGGCGGGGCTGGCGGCCATCCTGGGGCCCGGCCTGCTGCGATGACCGTCCAGCGGCCCGCGGCCGGGGTGGCGTGGGGGTTCACGGAGGCGTAACCCGTTGACCGATTTGAAAGGGAACGGGGAAAGTGGCGCAACGTTAACGAATAGACGCCTTACACATCCGCGGGTGGACGCTAGAATCGAACCATGACCGACGCCGACGCAGACACGATGGGAACGAACCCGAACCGCCCCTACGACCGGGCGGAACGTCTCAGCGACGCCGTGGTCCACCTGGCGGGCCTGACCCTGGCCCTGGCCGCGGTTCCCGTGCTCATCACGCTGACGGCCATCTGGCACGGCACGCTGACCGGCATCCTGGGCGTCACGATCTATGGGGTCAGCCTGATCGCCATGCTGTCCGCGTCGCTGGCGTACAATCACGTCTATCATCCCGGGTGGCAGGAAGCCCTGCGCCGCCTCGACATGTCGGCCATCTATGTGAAGATCGCGGGCACCATCACGCCCTTCGCGCTGCTGTCCGGGGCCGGATCCGGGTTCCTGGCCGCGATGTGGACCGCCGCCGTGGTGGCCACGGCGACCGTGTTCCTGCGCCGCCGCCGGTCCACCGCCCTGTCCATCGGGATCGGCCTGGCGATGGGCTGGGCCGTGCTGCTGGGCGGCGGCGCGGTGATCGCGGCAGTCAGCTGGCCCGTGCTGGGGCTGATCGTGGCGGGCGGGCTGCTCTACACGCTGGGGACGCCGTTCCTGATGGCCGAACGCCTGCGCTACCACAACACGATCTGGCACGCCTTCGTGGTCGCCGCGTCCGTCATCTACTTCATCGCCGTCTTCCTGCACGCCGCGCAATCGGTGATGACCGGCTGACGCCGCCCGGCGCGGCCGCGCCGCGTGCCCATCGAAGGAACGCCGGGACGCGTTCCCCCCGACCCCACGACGCCTCCGGACCGTTGTCCGGGTCCCGTCCGACGACGACGCGGGCGCATCGCGGGGCCAGGGGGCGCGTTCCAGGCGGACCTTAGTACGACCCGTGGCAATGCTTGAACTTCTTCCCCGATCCGCAGGGGCAGGGATCGTTGCGGCCCGGGTTGCCCCAGGTGCTCGGATCGTCCTCCACGAACCCGACCTCTCCCCCGCCCGCGGCCACGGGCTCGGTCACGGGCTGGGGCTTGGCCGCAGCCTGGACCGCGGCCTGCTGCTGGGCGATCTGGCGCAGCATCGCCTGGCGCTCCTCGTCCGACAGGGGGCGGATGGCGGCCAGCTTCTTGCTGACTTCCACGCGCAGGGAATCGAGCATCCCCTCGAACAGTTGGAAGGCCTCGGTCTTGTACTCGTTCAGCGGGTCGCGCTGCGCATAGCCGCGGAACCCCACGACCGAGCGCAGATGCTCTAGCGTCAGAAGATGCTCGCGCCACTTGGCGTCGATCGTCTGCAGCAGGACCTGCTTCTCGATGGACCGCATCTGCTCGCCGAACGCCTTCTCCTTCTCGGCCATCAGCGCATCGGTCGCCTCGTACAGACGCTCGCGGATCACCTCCTGATCGACGCCGTCCTCGTCGGCCCATTCGACCACGGGCGCGTCCACGCCCAGCGTCTCCAGGGCGGCGGCGTACAGGCCCTGCGCGTCCCACTGGTCGGCATAGGTCTTGGGCGGCAGGTGCTCGTCCACCAGATCGTCCACTACCTGCTGACGCATGTCGCGGGTGATCTCGGCGATGTCCTCCGCCTCCATGATCTCCAGGCGCTGCTCGAACACCGTCTTGCGCTGGTCGTTCATCACGTCGTCGAACTTCAGCAGCTGCTTGCGGACGTCGAAGTTGCGCCCCTCGACCTTGGCCTGCGCGCGCTCCAGGGACTTGTTGACCCAGGGGTGGACGATGGCCTCCCCCTCCTTCATGCCCAGCGTGGACAGGACCTTGTCCAGGCGGTCGGACCCGAAGATCCGCATCAGGTCGTCCTCCAGCGACAGGAAGAACACCGACCGCCCCGGATCGCCCTGGCGGCCCGACCGGCCGCGCAGCTGGTTGTCGATGCGCCGCGATTCGTGACGCTCGGAGGCCAGCACGAACAGACCGCCGGCCTCCTTCACGCGTGCCTTCTCGTCCGCGACCTCCGCCTCGATCCGCCCGCGAACGGCGTCCGGGTCGGCCTGCGGGTCTTCGGCGATGGCCTGCAGGACCCGCATCTCGACGTTGCCGCCCAGCTGGATGTCGGTGCCGCGCCCGGCCATGTTGGTGGCGATCGTGATCGCGCCGGGCTTGCCCGCATCGGCCACGATCTGGGCCTCCTGCTCGTGCTGGCGAGCGTTCAGGACGTTGTGCGGCAGCCCCTCCCCCTCCAGCATCCTGGCGATCATCTCGGACTTCTCGATCGACGTGGTGCCGACCAGCACGGGCTGACCACGCTCGTGGGCCGCCTTGATCTCGTCCACCATGGCCGCGTACTTCTCGCGCGCCGTGCGGTACACCTGGTCGTGCTCGTCCTCCCGCGCGATGGGCTGGTTGGTCGGCACCTCGACCACCCCCAGCCCATAGATCGATCCGAACTCCTCCGCTTCCGTGGTCGCGGTGCCGGTCATGCCCGACAGCTTGGCGTAGAGCCGGAAGTAGTTCTGGAACGTCACCGACGCCAAGGTCACGTTCTCGGGCTGGATCTTCACGCCCTCCTTCGCCTCGATCGCCTGGTGCAGGCCGTCCGACAGGCGGCGGCCGGCCATCATGCGGCCCGTGAACTCGTCGATCAGCACGACCTCCCCATCGCGCACGATGTAGTGCTGGTCCTTCTGGAACAGCTTGTGCGCGCGCAGGCCCTGGTTCACGTGGTGGACCAGCGTGGTCGATTCCGGATCGTAGAGCGACTGGCCCTCGGGCAACAGGCCCGCGATCGACAGGCGTTCCTCCAGCCACTCGTTGCCCTCGTCGGTGAAGGTCACCTGGCGCGTCTTCTCGTCCAGGGTGAAGTGGTCGTCCTGAACCTCCGGGATGATGCGGTCCATCGTCTGGTACAGGTCGCTGCGGTCCTCCGACGGGCCGGAGATGATCAGGGGCGTGCGCGCCTCGTCGATCAGGATGCTGTCCACCTCGTCCACGATGGCGAAGTTGTGGCCCCGCTGCGCCATGTCCGCCTTGCTGGCCCGCATGTTGTCGCGCAGGTAGTCGAACCCCAGCTCGTTGTTCGTGGCGTACGTCACGTCCGCGGCATAGGCCGCGCGCTTCTCGGGGTCGGGCTGCTGGGGCACCACGACGCCCGTGGTCAGGCCCAGCGCGGCGAAGACCTTGCCCATCCATTCCGCGTCGCGCCGCGCGAGATAGTCGTTGACCGTGACGATGTGCACGCCCTTGCCCGTCAGGGCGTTCAGATAGGCCGGAAAGGTCGCCACCAGGGTCTTGCCCTCGCCGGTCTTCATCTCGGCGATGTTGCCCCGGTGCAGGAAGATCCCGCCCAGCAGCTGCACGTCGAAGGCCCGCAGCCCCAGCGCGCGGCGCGCGGCCTCCCGGCAGTTGGCGAACGCCTCGGGCAGCAGGGCGTCCAGGCTCTCGCCGCCCTGCGCGCGCGCCTGCAGGGCGCGCGTCCGCTCGACCAGGCCCTCGTCGGACAGCGCCTCGAACTCGGGCTCCAGGGCGTTGATCTGCGCCACCGTCTTGCGCGTCGTCTTGACCAGCCGGTCGTTGGAGCTGCCGAAGACCTTCTTCGCGATGTTAGAGAATCCGAGCATCCTGCCTCACCCTTGCCGCCCCGGCGGCAGGCCCATATCAGTTCTGTCAGACACGATGTCGACGGGGCGCGGCCGGGCGGTGGAAATCCGATCCCGGTCACCTAGGACCGCCCCGTTCGGGTGTCAACGAAGCCCCACGGCCGAAGGGCGCGACGCCCGGAAAGGTGATCGAAGATGCGCACGAAGACCCTGGCCGCCGCCCTGGTCCTGGCCGCCCTGCCCCTGGCCGCGCCCGCCCAGGACGCCGACACGGTGCTGGCCACCGTGAACGGCACGCCCATCACCCTGGGCCACGTCGTGTCGGCCTACGAACGGCTGGACCCCCAGCAGCGCCAGGTCCCGCCCGAAGCCCTGCTGCCCGCGCTCCTGGACCGCCTGATCGCCACGCAGGCCCTGTCCGACGTCGCGATGCAGCAGCTCACCTATGCCGACCAGATCGCGCTCGAGAACCAGACCCGCGACCTGCTCGCGGGGCGGATGCTGAACCGCTTCGCCCAGTCCGCCATCACGGAGGAGGCCCTGCGCGCGGCCTACGACGAGATGATCGCCGACATGCCCGATGGCGTGGAATGGAACGCCTCCCACATCCTCGTGGACACGGAAACGGAGGCCCGCGCGATCAAGGCGCAGCTCGACGACGGCGCCGACTTCGCCGCCCTGGCCCGCAGCGAATCCACAGGCCCCTCCGGCCCGAACGGCGGCAACCTGGGCTGGTTCGGCGCGGGCCAGATGGTTCCCGCCTTCGAGGAGGCCGTGGGCGGCCTGGAGACGGGCGGCGTGTCCGACCCCGTGCAGACCCAGTTCGGCTGGCACGTGGTGAAGCTGAACGACCAGCGCGAGGTGCAGGGCCCCACCTTCGACGAAGCCCGCGCCCAGTTGGAGGAACGCCTGGCCCAGGGGGCCGTCCGCGCCGAGATCGAGCGCATCCGCGCGGAGGCCGACGTGACCGAGACGGGGGCGGAGGTCGATCCCGCGACGATCGCCGACACCGACCTCCTGGACCGCTGAAGGGGACTGCGCGATGGGCAAGGGCCGGAAGAGCAAGGACCTGAAGAAGGCCAGGAAGAAGGTCGCCAAGCTGAAGGCCCGCGTGAAGGACCTGGAACGCCGGGTGGCCGACGGGGGCCCCGCGGCCGAACCCGCCGCCCCCGCGGGCGGCAAGGCGCCCCCCGCCGCGGCCCCCCTGGCCCAGCCCCTGCCAGACCTGCCCGCGGTGCCCGGTGTGCGCTTCGCTACGGCCAAGGCGGGCGTGAAGTACCGCAACCGCACCGACCTGATGCTGGCCGTCTGCGACCCGGGCACGACGGTCGCGGGCGTGTTCACCCGGTCCGCCACCCGCTCGGCCGCCGTGCTGGACTGCCAGGGCAAGCTGAAGGCGGCCCGCGGCAAGGCGGGCTGGGCGATGCTCGTGAACTCCGGCAACGCGAACGCCTTCACCGGGGCCGCGGGGGCGGAGGCCGTCGCGGCCGTGTCGCAGGCGGCCGCCAAGGCCGCGGGCGTGCCGGCCACGCGCGTGCTGACCGCCTCCACCGGGGTGATCGGCGAACCCCTGCCCACCGACCGCATCACCGCGGCGATGGACGACCTGGCGGCGGGGCTGGACGACCGCGGCATAGCCGACGCGGCCCGGGCCATCATGACGACCGATACGTTCCCCAAGGGCGCCGTCCGCACGGTGCCGCTGGGCGAGGACACGGTCACCGTCGCCGGCATCGCCAAGGGGTCGGGCATGATCGCCCCCGACATGGCGACGATGCTGGCCTACGTGTTCACGGACGCGAAGGTCGGCGGGAAGGCGCTGGCGGCCATGCTGTCCGACCTGACGGCCAAGACCTTCAACGCCATCACCGTGGACGGCGACACCTCCACCTCGGACACGCTGGTCCTGGCCGCCACCGGCAAGGCCGGCCCCGCGATCGCCTCGGCCCGCACGCGGGCCGGCCGCGACCTGAAGGCCGCCCTCTACGAGGTCCTGCAGGATCTGGCGCTCCAGGTGGTCAAGGACGGCGAGGGCGCGACGAAGCTGGTCGAGGTGCGCGTGGACGGCGCGGCCAACGCCGCCGACGCCCGCAAGGTCGCGGCCTCGATCGCGAACTCGCCCCTGGTGAAGACCGCCATCGCGGGCGGTGACGCCAACTGGGGCCGCATCGTCATGGCCGTGGGCAAGTCGGGGGCGGCGGCGGACCGCGACACCCTGTCGATCCGCTTCGGCGACATCGCGGTCGCCACGGACGGCCGGCGCGCCGACGGCTACGACGAGGCGGCGGCGGGCGCCTACATGGCCCGCGACCACATCGTCATCGGGGTGGACCTGGGCCTGGGCGCGGCGTCGGACGTCATGTGGACCTGCGACCTGACCCACGGCTACATCGACATCAACGCCGATTACCGCTCCTGACGACCCCCCCCCGGGGGGGGCCGGGATGGGCAGGCGCCCTACGCCGCGGCGCCGTGCAGCCCGGCCACGTTGGCGTCCAGGTGCGCGACGTTCGTGGTGCCGGGTATCACCAGAACGTTCGGCGACCGCATCAGCAGGGCCTGCAGCGCCGCGCCAGGCTCCGCCTTCGCGCCGTGCGCCATGGGGTCCGCGCCCAGGGGCCCGTGCGGCACGTAGGCGATGCCCTGCCCGGCCAGCCAATCGATCAGCGCCTCCTCCTCGGGGTTCGCGTCGTCGGCGGGCGAGTACCGGTTCTGCACGGCGGCGACGGGCGCCACCGCCTGCGCGGCCTCCACGTCGGCGCGGGTCACGTTGGACAGGCCGATCATGTCGATCTTCCCGGCCCGGCGTGCCTCGTCCAGCGCCGCGACGCTTTCGGCGATGGGCGTCGTGCCGTCGGGCGAGTGCACGTAATAGAGGTCGATCCTGCCCACCCGCAGGTCGCGCAGGCTGTCGCCCAGGTGCCGCGCCATCGCCGCGGCCGACGTGTCCCGCGTCATCGAGGTGGCGTCCTTGTCCACGCCGCCCTTCGACGCGACGAACATGTCGCCATAGGTGCCGTCGTCGCGCAACAGCGCGTCCGCGACGATGCGTTCGTTCCAATGCGGGCCATAGGCGCGCGCCGTGTCGATGTGCTGCACGCCCAACTCGCGCGCCCGGCGCAGCAGCGCCACGCCCGCATCCCAATCGGGATACGGCCCATAATTGCGGGGCTGCCCCGTCAGGCGCATCGCGCCATAGCCCATGCGGCGGACGGTGCGGCCGTTCGGGAAGGTGAAGGTCGTGGGGATGGCATCGGTCATGTCGTGTCCTTTCGGGTATGACGACGAAGATACCCGCGACCCCACGAAACGGTAGCTGCATGACGCGAACGACTGTTATACGCCGGACGAATGACGACCCGGTTCGACCGCCTCGGCTTGCTGGCCACCTTCGTTCGGGTCGCCGAACGTCGCTCCCTGACTGCGGCGGCCCGCGACCTCGGCCTGTCCCAGCCATCCGTGTCCCGTCAGATCGCCGCCCTGGAGGACGCGCTCGGAACGTCCCTCCTGCGCCGGACCACGCATGACGTGACCCCCACGCCCGACGGGACGGCCCTGCTGGCGGATGCGCGCCGCCTGCTCGCGGAATGGGAGGTCCTGCAGGACCGCCATCGGGCGGAGGCCGCGTTGCGCGGCACGATCCGCGTCGTGGCCCCCGTCGCGCTGGGTCAGACCCTTCTGGTGCGGGGCCTCGCCCCGTTCCTGACCGCGCATCCGGACCTGTCGATCGACTGGCGGTTGCAGGACGAACCGATCCGCTGGGCCGAAGCGGGCTGCGATGCCTGGATCAAGGTTGGATCCGTGCCGGACGACACCCTTCTGACGCAGGTGCTGGGCCAGGTGGAGCGTTTGGTGGTCGGCCACCCCTGCCCGTCCGACGCGTCACCCCTGGCGGACCGGCCCTGGATCACCCTGGGCCCGTTCGAAGGGGACGCGATCGACCTGCTGGACGACGCCGGACGCCATCACCGCTTCACAGTCCGCCCCCGTCTGGCCAGCGGCAACATCTTCGCCGTGTTGGAGGCCGTCCGGGCGGGGCTGGGCGTCGCCATCCTGCCCCGGTGGCTGGTCGCGGCCGACCTGGTCGATGGCACCCTCGTCGATGCCGCCCCCGACCTGCGCGCGGCCCGCCTGCCGGTCACGCTGGCCACCGCCCCCGGTGCGCGCCGCCCGGCCCGGGTGGAACGCTTCCGCGACGCGTTGGTCGCATGGGGGAAGGCGCATCTGGAACCGTGACCGTGGCGGATCCGGTCCC
>NZ_JARGZA010000024.1 GCF_030973515.1 Jannaschia maritima | reverse complement strand
GTCATGCAGGTCGATCCCCGCGACGGCTGGACCGAAGGCGGCCACGCCTGGTGGGAGGTCGGGACCCCCCAGACCAGCCCGTCGGACGACGTGACCGCGGCCCACGAGGACGTCGAAGCGGGCCGCGCCCGGCAACGGCAGGGGATCTGATGATCGCGGGCGACCGCTTCCTCGTCGTGGGGCGCGCGGGGATGGACTTCTATCCCGACCCGCCGGGCACGAAGACCGAACACGGCGAACGCTGGATCTCCGCCCTGGGCGGATCGGCCGCCAACACCGCCGTCCAGATCGTCAAGCTGGGGGGCCGCGCCGACATCGTGACCTGCGTCAGCGACGACGCGGTCGGGCGGTACGCCTGCAACCGCCTGGACCATTACGGCGTGGGCCGGACCCATGTCCGGGCGGTCGGGGGCGAGGCGCGAACCTCGCTGGCCGTGGTGGAAACGACGGTGGAGGATCACCAATCCGTCATCTACCGCAACGGCGCCGCCGACTTCGCCATGGATCTGCCCGACGTCGAGGCGGTGGACTACGGCGACTATGACGCGCTGATCACGGCCGGAACGGTCTTCGCCGCCGACCCATCGCGCACGGCCGCGTTCCGCGCCCTGGACCGGGGCCGCGTGGCGGGCCTGCCGCTGGTCTTCGACATCGACCATCGCCCCTATTCCTGGCCGTCCCCTCAGGTGGCGTCGGACGTCCTGTCCCGCGCGGGCGCGGCCTGCGACGTGGTCGTGGGCAACGACGTCGAGTTCGGGTTCATGGCGGGCGACTACGACGCGGGTCTGGACAAGGCGCGGTCTCTGATCGGCGAGGGCGCACGCGTCGTGGTCTACAAGATGGGCGAACGCGGCGCCGTCACAATCACGCCCGACGCCGAGGTCCGGACCGGCATCTACCCCGTGGACGCGCTGAAGCCCACGGGCGCGGGCGACAGCTTCATGGGCGGCCTGATGGCGGGCCTGGCGGGCGGCATGACGCTGCACGACGCCGTCCTGCAAGGGTCCGCCTGCGCCGCCGTCACCGTCACCCGCCCCACCTGTTCCGCCGCCCTGCCCGACCGGGCCGAGTTGGCCGCCTTCCTGCAGACCCATCCCGGCCCGACGGAGTAGCCCATGCACATTCCGCCCCACGACAACGGCAACAGGCCCATCGTCGACGTGGACGACGCGACCGTCCCGCTGAACTACTTCAACATCGTGCGCCTGACGGAAGACCAGACCTACGACTACCGCGTGCCGGGCTACGAGACGTGCATCGTCCCCGCCACCGGCACCGTGACGATCGAGGTCGGCGGCGAGGCCTACCGCGACATCGGCCTGCGGACCGAGGACGTGTTCGAAGGCGACCCCGAGGGCGTCTACGTCCCCACCGACACGGGCGCGCGCATCACCTGCCGCAGCGCGGCGGCGGAGGTGTTCATCGCAGGCGCCAGGTTCGCCGACACGCTGACCCCGTTCGCGGTCCGCGCCGCCGATCTGGACAAGGTGCAGTACGGGTCGGACGACACGAAGACCCACCGCCGCATCGCGCACGTGCTGGGGGCGCAGTACCACGACCGCGTCGGCCGTCTGCTGGTATCGGAACTGTTCACCGTGGGCGAAGGCGGCTGGTCGGGGTTCCCCAGCCACAAGCACGACACCGACCGCACGCAGGACGGCGAGGTGATCGAGACGCGCCACGACGAGACCTACAACTTCCGCTTCAAGCCCAAGCACGGATCCGGCGTGCAGATGCTGCAACGGACCGACAACGAACCGGGCGACGCCTATCACATCATGGACGGGTCCACGATCTGCCTGGACCGCGGATACCATCCCTGCGCGGTGTTGCCGGGATACCGGATGTACTACTTCACGATCCTGGGCGGGCTGTCGCAACGATCGCTGAAGCAGTACTTCCAGCCGACCCACGCCGACCAATTGTCGAAAATACCGGGCATCATGGACATGGTGGCGAAGTTCAAGTGACGCAGCGGCCCTCCCGGGCCGCAGCGTCACCCCGGCCCCCGGGCCGAGGTCCCGACGATCTGGCGGAGCAGCACCGCGATGCGTGCTCCGGCCCCGCCCCGCGCGGGGGCCCCGCCTCCCGCGGATACCTTCGCCCCGCGCAGGGACGTCCCAACGCATGACCCGCGCCACCCTTGCCGACGTCCTCGCGCCCGGCCGCGCCGTCGCGGGCCTCGTCTGCCTGGGGTGGGAGGACGCGCGCGCCTACGCCCTGGCGGCGCAGGACGTCGGCGCCCCCGTGATCCTGCAGGCCGGCCCCTCCGCCCGCGCCCACACGCCCCTGCCCGTCTGGGGCGCGATGTTCCGCGAACTGGCCGGAACCGTCTCGGTCCCCGTCGTGTCCCATCTCGACCACGGGGCGGACGCCGCCGAAGCCCGCGCCGCCCTGGCGGCGGGCTTCACGTCGGTCATGTTCGACGGATCCCGCCTGCCCTTCGACGACAACGTGGCCCGGACGAAGGCCGTGGCCGACATGGCCCGCGCGGCAGGCGCATCGTCCGAGGGCGAGATCGGCTTCGTCGGCTACGCGTCCGGAGAACCCAGCTGGGGCACCGACCCCGGCGACGCCGCGCGCTTCGCCGCGCTGACCGGCGTGGACGCGCTGGCCGTGTCCGCAGGCAACGTCCACCTCCGGACCGACGCGACGACGGGTCTGGATCTCGACCGCCTCCGCGCCATCCGTGCGATCACCGACGTCCCCCTCGTGATCCACGGCGGCTCCGGCGTGCCCCACGCCCAGCGCGCCGCCCTGGCGCGGGACGGGCTGGTGGCCAAGTTCAACGTCGGCACCGAGTTGCGTCAGGTCTTCGGCCGCGCCCTGCGCGACGCCTTGGCCGCCGATCCGCACGCCTACGACCGCGTCGCGATCCTGAAGGCGGTCGAAGGTCCGCTCCGCGAAGCGGCCCGCGCGATCATCGCGGGGATGTGGGACGTTTGAGAAGGTGGAGGGTCGGTCCCGCAGGGACGGGTCGGTCCGGAGAGGCGACCCGAGGTCCGCAGCACGGTCCCCCATCGCGGACCGCCGGATACCACCCCCTGCGCGGAACCGATTCGCGATGCGCTACGGCCGCCCCATGGGCAGCTCTGCGTATGTACGGGGGGTGTACAGGGGGTGTACGGGGGGTGCACACCGACATTTGGTGTCGGAAAAGGACGATGTTCCGCCCGCTCCGTGCCCGGCGGAAGCGGTACGGGACGTCAATCCTCCGCCCATGGCCCGTGCACGTCCGTCCGCCCGTCGACATGGACGAACCCGTGCAGGCCGAAGAAATCCCGTTGCGCCTGGATCATGTTCGCCGTCCCCCGCGCCGTCCGCATCGCGTCGAAATAGGCCAGCCCCGACGATAGCGCGGGCGCCGGATGGCCGTGCAGCGCGGCCAGGGACACCACCCGTCGCAACGCGTCGTGGTGCGCCTTCAGGATGTCCGCGAAATGGGGCGTACGCATCAGGTTCTCGCCAGGATGGTCGCCAAGGGCGGTGGCCATGTCGTCCAGCATCGCCGACCGGATGATGCACCCCTCGCGCCACAGGCGCGCGACGGTGGGAAGATCTACGTCCCAGCCATGCGCCTCGCATGTCGCCGATATCATGACGAACCCCTGCGCGTAGCACAGGACCTTGCCCGCTATCAGGGTGCGTTCCAACAGCTCCAGGTCCACGTCGAACGCCTGCGGGGCCGGGCCGAACATGGCCTCCCCCTCCGCCCGTTCCTCCAGCCTGGCGGACACGTTGCGCGCGACTACTGCGGCCTCGATGGCGGGGATGGGCGTCAACAGGTGCTGGCTTTCGATGGCGGTCCAACGCCCCGTGCCCTTCTGGCCCGCCGCGTCCACGATCACCGACAGGAGCGGCTCGCCCGTGGCGACGTCCTTCGCGGCGGCGACCTTCCCCGTGATCTCGATCAGATAGCTTTCGAGCGGCCCGCCGTTCCAACGGTCGAACACCCCCGCCACGTCGTCCGGCCCCATCCCCAGCCCGTCGCGCAGGATGCCGTAGACCTCCGATATCATCTGCATGTCGGCATACTCGATGCCGTTGTGGACCATCTTCACGAAGTGCCCCGCACCCCCCGGGCCCAACAGCCCGGCGCAGGGTTCGTCCCCGTGCTTAGCGGCGATGGCCTCCATGATGTCCTCGACCCGCGCCCAGCAGGCCGGGTCCCCGCCCGCCATGATCGACGGGCCGTGGCGCGCGCCCTCCTCGCCCCCCGATACGCCCACGCCCAGGAAGGGACCGGTCGCGTCCGCCATGCGACGGTTCGTGTCGTGGAAGTTCGCGTTACCGCAATCGACGATCAGGTCGTCCCCGTCCAGAAGCGGCCGCAGCGCCGCGATCTGATCGTCCACCGGCGGCCCGGCGGGCACCATCAGGACGATGACGCGCGGTTTGGCGATGGCATCGACGAACGCCTCCAGCGACTCCGTCGGGGTGATCCGCGGGGCCAGCGCGCCGGCCTCGGCGGCGAAGTCGCGCGTGACCTGCGTGGTCCGGTTGAAGACGGCGATGTCGAAGCCGTTCTCCGCGATGTTCGATGCCAGCGCGGCCCCCATCGTTCCCAGCCCGATCAAACCGATCCGCGCATCGCCCATGCCATGTCCCTCCCCTTGGTCCGGGGAGACTAGCGTTTGGATACGGGCGGGGAAAGAACGAAGGCCGAACCGCTCAACCCGTGGCGGCCACGCGTCCAGGCGCGGCCGCGCGGGTGACGGCGCAATGTTCGTAGCACGCGAACCAATCGTTCGCGGCGCGCAGCACGCCCTCCGCCTCCAGGCCGCGGGCGGACCGTTCCTCCAGGATGTCCACGAAGGCGCGGCTGGGGCCGGGATCGGCCATCGCGTCCACGAACCGGCAGGCGGCCTGGACACGGGGGTCGAGTGCGGCGCGCAGATGCCGCGCCTGCATCCGGGTGCCCAACCGCACCGCCAGCCAAAGGTATCGCCGCGCCAGGGGGTTGTCGTGCTTGGGCGTCATCGGCGGGACCACCGCCGCGTCCGCATCCAGTTCGGCCAGGTCGCTGCGCAACACGTCGAGCATGGGGGCCAGCATCGCGACCAGTTCGCGATCCGCGTTGTCCGCGAGCGCCGTCAGACCCGCCAGATGCCCCTGCAGGAACCCCGCCAACCCGTCCGACGTGCCCGTGTCGAAGCGCCGATAGGCGCGGTCCATGGCGTCGTGGGACCGCCGCGTGTCCAGCCGAAGCCGTTCGCGCAGCGTCACGATCGTGGTGGGTCCGGACACCCCAACCTCCCCTTGCGGCGCGTTGCCTGTATTTGCCGCTTTGGAAATGATAAGGCAGCTGCGTGGCGATGTGAAGGCACACGACGCCGCACCGACGCACGGAACATCCGCCCGTCCCATCCCGTTCGCACAGGAATCTGGCCAAGCGAGGATGATGCCATGAACGCCCCCGAAATCCCCCCGCAGTCCCAGGACTCGATGCCCGCGGACGAGCACAAGATGGATCCGGCCCCCGACTGGAAGCCCCGCCACCCTGGCGTCGGAAAGCTGGACGGAAAGGTCGCGCTGATCACCGGCGGCGACAGCGGCATCGGCCGTGCGGTCGCAGCCCTGTTCGCCCGTGAAGGCGCCAAGGTCGCAATCGCCTACCTGGACGAGACCGAGGACGCGGAGGACACCAAGCGGATCGTCGAGGAGGAGGGCAGCGAATGCCTGCTGATCCCCGGCGACCTGGGACTGAAGAACAACGCCACGAAGGCCGTCGAGGACACGGTCGCCAAGTTCGGACAGTTGGACATCGTGGTCAACAACGGCGCGCAGCAGTGGCTGGACGAGGACTTCGCGTCCCTGTCGGAGGAGAAGATCCGCCAGATGCTGGGCTCGAACGTCATGGCCTACATGTTCGTGACCCAGGCCGCGCTCGCGCACCTGTCCGAAGGCGCGCGGATCATCAACACGACCTCGGTCAACGCCTTCAAGGGCAACGATGCGCTGATCACCTATACCGTCACGCGCGGCGCGTCGCTGGCCTTCACCCGCGCGATGGCCTCGAACCTGGTCGAGAAGGGCATCACCGTGAACGCGGTCGCCCCCGGGCCGATCTGGACGCCCTTCATCCCCGGCACCATGCCGGCGGAGGAGGTGGAGGGCTTCGGTGGCCAGGTTCCCATGGGACGCGCTGGGCAGCCGTGGGAGGTCGCGACCGCCTATCTGTTCTTCGCGTCCTCGGACGGCAGCTACTATACCGGGCAGACGATGCACCCGAACGGCGGGGTGATCGTCGGGTCCTGAACCGCCCGGCCCTCGTCGCCGCGAACGCCGCCCGCCTCGCCGGGCGGCGTTTTCCGTCTAGGTCCCCCCGCACGACATCACCCGGAGCGTGCCCTTGGCCGACACCCCCCACCGCGTCTGGCCAAAGGCGCCAGTCATCTACCAGATCTATCCACGCTCGTTCCACGATACGACCGGCACCGGCACCGGCGACCTGAACGGCATCACCCTTAAGCTGGAGCACGTGGCCACGTTGGGCGTGGACGCCATCTACGTCAGCCCGTTCTATCCGTCGCCGTTCGCGGATGGCGGCTACGACATCGCGGACCACATCGCGGTCCATCCCGCGCTGGGGACGATGGCGGATTTCGACCGCATGGTCGCCCGCGCGCACGAGTTGGGCCTCAAGGTCATCATCGACCAGGTCTACAACCACACGTCGGACACGGCGCCCTGGTTCGTGCGGTCCGTGATGGGGGATCCGGACTACGACGACTTCTATGTCTGGCGGGACCCGAAGCCGGACGGCACGGCGCCGAACAACTGGCTGTCCCAGTTCGGTCCGCCCGCCTGGACCTGGAACCACGTGCGGCGCCAGTACTACCTGCACAACTTCACGCACCGCCAGCCCAGCCTCAACCTGCGCTGTCCCGCCGTCCAGGAGCAGATGCAGGCGATCATGCGGTTCTGGCTGGATCGGGGTGTCGACGGGTTCCGCCTCGACGCCGTCACCAGCTTCCTGTTCGACGAGAGCATGGCCGACAACCCACCCGCGACGAAGGCTGTGCAGCGCTCCGCGTCGGGCGAGACGTTCGTGCCCTACACCTATCAGGACCACGTCCACGACATCCTGCCGGGCGACGGCCTGTCCTACATGGAGAACGTGCGCCGGTGGGCCGGGCAGGACGTTTTCCTTCTGGGCGAGGTCACGAGCGGGAACAACTCCGTCGAACTCGCCTCCGGCCTCTCCCACCCCGACCGCCTCAACGCGGCCTATACCACCGATCTGGCCGAGAACCGGGCCACGGCGGAGGCCTATGCCGACATCCTGAGCCGCACGGCGGATCCGCAACGGCTGGGGTGGTGGCTGTCCTCGCACGACCAGCCGCGGCACGCGGACAAGGCGGGCGACGGAAGCGATCGCGACGTGCGCTTCCTGGCCCTGCTGCTGGCCACCGCGCCCGGCCCCGTGATCGTCTATCAGGGGGAAGAACTGGGACTGTCGCAGCCGAGGCTGTCGCGCGACGACGTCACGGACCCGCTCGACCTGCTCTATTGGCCCGACGGACCCGGCCGCGAAGGCGCCCGGGTGCCGATCCCCTGGGGCGAGACGCAGCAACGGGGGTTCACCCAGGGCACGCCGTGGCTTCCGGTCGACTGGCCACAGGGCAAGTCGATTGCGGTGCAAACGATCAGCGCGCACTCGAACCTCGGGTTCTATCGGCGCGCGATGACGTTCCGCCGCGAACGGGGGATCGGGGACATGGTGCTCGACGATTGGTCCCACGAATGCGACGTCATCCGCCTGTCCTATGGCATTCCGGGCGAGCATGCGAACGGGCGGATCGAGGTGGTGCTGAACTTCGGCACGAAGACGGCCCGCGTGCGGAAGGACCCGGCGCTGGCATCGGCCGATTTCGAAGGCACGCACATGCCGGGTCGTTGCGGAGCGATCTGGGTGGGGTGATGGTCTTACGGTTCCGCGCATGCGGCGGACCGTTCCGATATCGGCAAATGGATAGGGTCCGAACCCTCGACGACGCTAGGAAGGGCGGCCGCGATGACTTGTATCGCAGCCGCCCCTTTCGCGTCCTTGGTTCAGGTCGTCCGCGTCAGGTCGCGTCCGTCGAACCGGGCGACCGGCACGCGCGGCGCGCCCCACGCGGCGTGCCGGTCCTGATCGTCGATCCGCCCCGCATCGTCGCCGTCCTGCCGGTCAACCACCACGGGACGCGCCTTGCGCCGCGGGGCCAACGTCCGACCCGCCAAGGCACCGGCCGCGACCAGGAGCGCCGCTCCCGTCAAGGCGACGGCCTTCCGCGTGCGGTCGGCATCGACGATGATGCCCGACCCTTCGGCCTTGTGGTCGAACGAGCCATGGGCCTTGGCCGGATAGTCGGGCAGTGGGCCGTCGATGTTGTCCGCGCGGCCCCAGTCCTTCTGCTCCGAACGCTGCATCTCGACGCCCTGCTTGCCCAGCTGCTGATCCAGCACGTCGGGGAACAGCATGTTCCCGAAGATCAGTTGCAGGACTGACCGGCCGACCAGCATCTCGCGGGCGTCGCCCTCGATTGCCTTCATCACCGCCTGCGCCGCGACCTCCGGCTGGAAGATCGGGGGCGCCGGCTGTGGCTTCACGTCCAGGCGATTGCGCGACCAGTCGAACTGCGGGGTGTTGATGGCTGGAAGCTGCACCAGCGAGATCTCGATCGGGCGGCCCTGGTGGATGAGCTCGGCGCGGAGCGACTGGCTGAAGCCGTTGATCGCGTGCTTCGCCCCGCAATAGGCCGCCTGATACGGAAGACCACGATAGGACAGGCCCGAACCGACGTTGACGATGTTTCCCTTCGTCATCACCCGCAGGGCGGCACGACAACCGTTGACGTGCCCGTAATACGTCGTCTCGGTGATCTTGCGGAACTCATCCTCGTCCACCTCGTCGAAGGGGGACACGGACGTCAGCATCGCGTTGTTGACCCAGACGTCGGGCGTTCCCCAGTAGGAAACCAGCGCGTCGGCAGCCTCCTGCACCTCGGAATCCTTCGACACGTCGCACACGCGGGTCCACACCCGGTCGCCGTACTGTGTCTGCATCTCGTCCAAACGGTCCTTGCCCCGGGCCAACACCGCGACCCGGTACTCCTTGTCCAGCAGGGCCGAGACAGTCGCGCGTCCCACGCCTGCGGTTCCTCCGGTGACGAGTGCGATCTTCATTGCAATGCTCCTGTGCAGGGTGTCGGAATCGAAAAGGGGCGTCCCCGAAGGAACGCCCCAAGCGGCGATTGTGTTCAGGCCGCCAAGTCCTGGCGCGTCTCCAACTGCTGGATGGTGCCGCGCAGCGAACTGTGCTGCTCCGTCAGCCATGCGTATTCGGGCGACGTGCCGCCGGCGGCGGCAAGGGCATCGTCGTATGCCCCCAGGAGCTTCTTCTCTCCCCGCACGATCTCCGCCAGGATGGTGGCGTCGTTCGAGCCGGTGACAGCGTCCTTCAGTCCCATGAACGACCGGTGCGCGGAGGCCAGCAGGGAGCCGTCCTCGTCCACGCTGTGACCTTCGCGGGTGAGATAGGACCGGATTTCGGCAGCGTCGCGGTCGCGCCGGGCGATGAAGTCGTCGAAGGTCGACTTCAGCGCGGCATTGTTCACGTCGTCGCGGGCCTCGCGATAGCCTTCCCGGCTATCGACCAGGCGGGTCAGGAGGGTCTTCAGGGCGTCGATACGATCGGTCATGGATCATGTCCTTTCAGGTTTGGTTTCGGTTTCACGGCACCAACGACGTCCCGGGGCGGGTAGGTTCCAAGCCTGACGCGAGGTCCCCGAATGGCGGGCAGGAACGTGCGCAGGCGTCGGACGTTGTTCCCTCAGACGCAATCGAACCCCATGAAGGAGAACGGCATGAACACGCTCAAGGACCTCTATCTCGACCAAATCCAAGACCTGTACTCCGCGACGAGGCAGTCCCGCGACATCGTCATCGAGTTGGAGAAGGCCGCCACGAACGAGGAGCTGAAGGAAGCGCTGCACAAGGGCCACAACGGCATCTCGGCCGGCATGGACGTGATGGCCGGCATCGCGCGCAAGCACGACGTCAGCCCCGACGGCGAGCACTGCAAGGGCATGGAAGGCCTGGTGGCCGAGGCCCGCGCGCACGTGCTGGAGGAAGAATTCGGTGACAGCGACGTGAAGGACGCGATGATCATCACGCAGTACCAGCGGATGGCCCACTATGCCATCGCGGGATACGGCTGCGTGAAGGCGTTCGCGGAGCGACTGGGCCTCGACGAGGACGTGCAGTTGCTGGATCGGCACCTGTCGAACACCTATGACGGCGACGAGAAGCTGACCGATCTCGCAAAGGGCGGCATCAACAAGGCCGCCGCCGCCTGATCCACACGGAACGGCAAACAGGACAGCGAGGGCCGGCGGGGACGCCGGCCCTTTTTTTCGTGCCCCGAAGGGATAATGACTGCGGGCGGTTGCCCGCTATAGCGCCCCGGAAGGGCGCGATACCGATGATCGATCCTCGTCACGGGACCGGATTCCGAAACGTTTGATCGTACCCGGCCTGCGAACGACCGTCGCTGGGTCGAAATGCCCATTCGCGCGCGGAACGGAGAAAGGGCGGCGCCGTGAGGCACCGCCCTTCCACTACGGATCGGTCAGGGATCAGTTGATCGACTTGCCCAGACCCTTCTCGTCGGCCTTCGCCTTCGCGGCGTCCGCCACCCGATTGACCGCGTCGCGGGCTTCGCCCTCGGCCTTCTTGACGGCTTCGTCACCGGACGGAACGTCTTTCTTGGCCTCGTCGGTCTTGGCTTTGACGCCCTCGACCTTCTCGTTGGCAACGGCCTTGGCTTCGTCCAACGCGGCGCCCGCGACGGCCTTCAGATTCGCGGATTCCTCCTCGAAGATCCGCTCCGCCTCGTCGAACAGACGGTCACGGTGCTGGCCGAGGTAACGATCCTCGGTTTCCGTCCGGGGCAGGCTGGCGCCGACGATGGCACCGATGCCGGCCGCGATCAGACCGCCGATCAGCGGCTGCTGATCGTAGGCCTCGCGCGTGCCATCGGCATAGTCACCGAACTTCCGTTCCATGGCTTCCTGTGCCTCCGCAGCGGCTTGACGGGCCTGAAGCACACGCTGGCGCGCGGCATCGGACATGTCGCGGGTCCCTTCGTCCAGCCGCGCGCGGAGTTCGGCGGACCGCGCATAGGCGCGGGCCCGATACGCGGCATAGCCGTCGCGCGCATTGTCATAGCGGTCGCGTGCCCGGCCCTGCCAGTCGTTCAATGCGGCGCTGGTGCCTTCGCGGGCCGCGCCCAGTCGGGCGGACGTCCCGTCCTTCGCGGACGACCAGCGGTCCGACGCACCTGCCTTCGCGTCGTTGGCCTGATCAGACAGCTTGTCGGACAGCTCACCGGCCTTCGCCTTCGCGGAATCCCAGGCCGTGTCCCCGTCGTCGGACGACCCGGTGGCGCCTTCCACGCGGTTGTCGAAGTCGGACGCGGCATGCGTCGGCTGCGACAGGCTTCCCGGCGCGGACGGGTACGTGCGATCGTCATAGCCGACGCTGGGCGACCGGCCGGACCGATCGCTCGCATAGCTCGATCCGCGGCCCCCGACCCCATCGTAGGACGAGCCGGTGTAACGGCTGTCGTGGGTGAAGCTGTTGCGATCGTAAGTGCCCGCCTTGGTCGGCTTGTTCTTGGCCATCATCAGCCAGGCCAGACCCACGCCGACCAAACCGGCCGCGACGGGGTTCCGCTTGACCTGCAGCAACAGGTTCTCCGCGATTTCGCCGCCGTTGTCCTTGAAGTAGCCCGTCGCCTGGTTGACGATCCGCTCGGGCGAGAACTGCGCCTGCAGCTGCTCGAGCGAGTCGGCGAGTGCGTGGCGCTCGGCCTCGATCTCGCGCTCGATCTCGGCGGGGTTGCGGTCGTCGGTCATTGCATCGTCTCCTTGACGGTCTCCGCATCGCGCTCGACGTTCTTCATCGTGCGGGTCGGCGCGAGCGAGGTAAGTTTCAGATCGTTGAGGCCCTTCGCCACCATGGCGAAGGCGATCACGGCCAAGCCGCCGCCGACGATGATGGCTGCCCAACCGGCATCCAGCCCCAAGGCGGTCAACGCGGCGACGAGGGCCGCGGCCAAGACGTTCAAGGCGACTAGCGCGATCACCAGCGCGCCGACCAGAAGGCCGATGGCCACCCCGGCGCGGTTGATGTTGTTGCTGATCTCCGTCCGGGCGAGATCCATCTCCTTGCGGACGAGGTTCGTGACGTGCGTCAGGACGTCGGTGACCAGCGTGGACGCGCCGCGCGCGCTCGTGGGTTCTGCTTCCGTCCGTCCGGGACCGCCATTCGGGGTCACGTGCGGGTCGGACGTCTCATATACCTTGTCAGCCATCAGAGGGTCCTCCCGTTGGTGAACTCCATGCCCGCGGAACCGGCGGGGCGGTCGTAGGGGGTGTTCGCGACGCCCCGTGCGGGGGAATCGTACCGGCGACCGTAGGGGTCGCGAGACGTCGCCGAATATCCGTTCCGTTCGGAGGACTTGAGCATCCGGGCGGCGGCGAAGCCCAGCAGCGCGGCGCCACCGAGGAACAGCGCGGGGTTGCGGCGGGCGAAGTCGTTGACCTCGGCCAGCATGCCGTCGACGTCGCGGTTGCGCAGCGCCTCCGCAGCATCCGTCAGGGACGATGCGACGTAATCGGCAGCCTGCGCAGTGTAGCTGTCGTCGCCGAACTCATGACCTGCGGCGCGAATCTGCTCGGCCGTGCGCTCGACTTCCGAAGCGGCATAACCCTTGGCCTCGTCGGCCTTGTCGCGAGCCATCGTCTTGCCTTGCTCCGCCAGATTGGCGGCTTCGGACTTGGCCTTCTCGGACAACTCGGATGCGCGGGACTTGGCGGCGTCGGACGTCTCCTTGGCCATGTCGGCGGCGGACTTGTCCTCGGGCTTCCCAGACGACGTCCCGCTCGTTCCGGCGGTCGGGCCGGGCTGGGGTGTGGTCGTGGGCGACACGGGGTCGGCGCCCAGCGAACCGCTCGTTCCGGTCGTGGGGGACAGGCCCGCGGGCTTCGGCGTCGACGGGGTGGCCGGGGTCGCGGACGTGGTCTGACCACCGGTCCCGGTGGCGGAGCCGGAGGAGCCGGCGGCGGCCGTCTTCATCCCAGGCGTCTTGGGGGTTTCGTCGGACATGATGCATATCCTCCTGTTAGCGGATGCGTTTGAATCTCGGTGCGGCGAGGTCGGAGGCTTTAGGCGACGAAGCTGATTACGGCGAGCACGACGACGACGACGCCGATGATGTAGAAGATGCTGTGCATGAGGACCTCTCCTGCGTGACGTGGCCCCCGGTTCGGGGGCGTGGTTCGAGAACGGTTCTGGACCGTGTGCGCACCCAACGCGGCCTCAGCGGGGAACGTTCCGAGGGGGCGGGGGGGATCGTTCAAGAAAGGGTTTATGGAACTGGTCGAACCGCGTCTGCCGCATTGCGATCCGATCCGCCAGAACATATATCGAACGCATGGCCAAGATGACGATTCAGCAAAAGCTGGCGATCCTGTCGGACGCCGCGAAGTACGACGCGTCCTGTTCGTCCTCGGGTGGGGCCAAGCGGTCGTCACGGGATGGATCGGGGCTGGGCTCCACCACTGGTTCGGGCATCTGCCATGCCTACGCGCCGGATGGGCGCTGCATCAGCCTGTTGAAGATCCTGATGACGAACGTGTGCATCTTCGATTGCGCGTACTGCATCAATCGGCGGTCGTCCAACGTGCAGCGGGCCCGGTTCACTGTCGACGAGGTCGTTTGGTTGACGACCGAGTTCTACCGTCGGAACTACATCGAAGGTCTCTTCCTGTCGTCCGGCATCATCAAGTCGTCCGACTACACGATGGAGGAGATGGTCCGCATTGTGGAGAAGTTGCGGATGGACGGGTTCCGCGGATACGTCCACCTGAAGACGATCCCCGACGCGTCGCCCGAGTTGATCGAGCGCGCGGGCCTGTGTGCCGACCGGCTGTCCATCAACATAGAGATGCCGACCGATGCGGGGTTGCACAGCTATGCCCCCGAGAAGGACGCGACGGGCATACGGAAGGCGATGGCAAAGGTCCGCACCACGCGGGAGGATCGCTCCGATCCGTCCCATACGGGCCGCCGCCGCAAGGGGTACGCCCCCGCGGGCCAGTCGACGCAGATGATCGTCGGCGCGGATGGATCGTCCGACGCGGACGTGCTCGGCAACGCGACGCGGCTCTATGGCGCGTACGACTTGAAGCGGGTGTACTATTCCGCCTTCTCGCCCATTCCGGATGCGAGCGAGGTCCTGCCGCTGAAGGACCCGCCGCTGCTGCGGGAGCATCGGCTCTATCAGGCGGACTGGCTGCTGCGCTTCTACGGCTTCACCCTGCACGAGGTGGTTCCGCAGGGCGGGGACGGGCTGCTCGACCTGGACGTCGATCCCAAGTTGGCCTGGGCGCTGGTGAACCGCGATCGGTTCCCGGTCGACGTCAACGCTGCCCCGAAGGACATGTTGCTGCGCGTGCCCGGTTTCGGCACGAAAATCGTGGACCGCATCCTGGCCGCCCGCCGCCATTCCGCCCTTTCGCTGGAGGACGTGCGCCGCATGGGGGGCCGGACGAAGGCCGCGATGCCCTTCGTGATCGCCCGCGGCCACGTTCCGGGGCGGGTCCTGGACTCCGCCGACCTGCGCGATCGGTTCGTCAAGCCGAAGCAGCTGGAACTGTTCTGATGTTCGCGCCCCGGCTGCCGCGTCTGGGCACGCTGGCGGCGTGGCGGGACGCGGCGCGGGCCCTGGCCGGCGCGGGGATCGAGCCCGCCGCCGTCGACTGGGGTCTGGAGGGTGGCGCGCCTGCGATGTTCGCAGACCCCCTGCCGCCACCATCGGCGGGCGTGACGGCGCCGAAGCTGCTGGCCGACATGCTGCCGCACCTCGTCCCCGAACGGACGGGTCGCGGCATGGACGTCGCCTATCGGTTACTTATGCGATCGCAGTTGGTCCGCGGCCTGATGTCGAACCGAGCGGATGCGGACGTCGCCACCGCCTTCGCCATCGCTAAGGCCCTGCGTCGCGACATCCACAAGATGCACGCCTTCGTGCGCTTCCGCGACGTGACGCCCGGAGGGCATGATGGCAGGCGGGCCTTCGCCGCATGGTTCGAACCAGACCACCGCATCGAGGAGGTGACGGGTCCCTTCTTCGCATCGCGCTTCGGCGACATGGATTGGGCGATCACCACGCCGGAGGTGCGGATTGTCTTCGCGGGCGGGACCTTGTCCTATGTCGCGGGCGCCTTCGTCCGCCCCGATGACGGCGACCCGCTGGAGGAGCTTTGGACGACCTATTACCGATCAATCTTCAACCCCGCACGCCTGAAGCCGGACGCCATGCGCGCTGAGATGCCGCGCAAGTATTGGCGGAACCTTCCCGAAGCGCAGGCCATTCCCGATATGATCGCCACGGCCCGCCACAGGGTGACGGCCATGCAGGCCACAGCCCCGCGCCCCCCGGCGCAAGCGGTCCCAGCCGGAAGGAACGTCGAGATGAAGGATGCATTCCAGAACGACCTGTTCGGGGCCACGGACCTCGGTACCTTGGAGCGGGAGGCCGAGGCCTGCACCCGGTGCCCGTTGCACGGACCCGCGACGCAGGTGGTGTTCGGAGAAGGTCCGAGCGGCGCCGAAGTCATGTTCGTCGGCGAGCAACCCGGCGATCAGGAGGACCTGCAAGGGCGCCCCTTCGTCGGACCGGCGGGCCAGTTGTTCGACCAGATCATGTCCGAGGCCGGCTTGGACCGGTCGGAGCATTACGTCACCAATGCCGTGAAGCACTTCAAGTTCAACCTTCGGGGCCGCCGCCGCATCCACCAGAAGCCCGCCACCTCGGAGGTGAAGGCCTGCCGGTGGTGGTTGGAGCAGGAACTGGCGCAGGTCGATCCGAAGCTTTGCGTTGCGATGGGTGCGACGGCCCTGGGAACGCTGACCGGCAACGCCGCGGGGCTCCTGAAGCGACGGGGCTCGTTCGAGCGCACGAAGGACGACCGTCCGGTCCTGGTGACCGTTCATCCATCGTACTTGCTGCGCCTGCCCGATCCTGAGCTGAAACAGGCCGAAACGGATAAGTTTCGGAAAGACCTGGAAAAGATACCCGAGTTCCTGTCAAACTGACAGACAGTCGGGCCGGGGATGTCAACCTCTCCGGTTCGACAGCGGGACGATTGCGGCCATGCAGAAATGTGGGTGCTTTCCAGGAACATCCCCCTCGTCGTTCCTGTTAGACCTAGCGGCGACTGACGCCGTTTCGTCGGATCCGAGGAGTGCGTTTTGATGGCTGGTTTGAAGACCGTGATCTTTCCCGTGGCGGGCATGGGAACCCGGATGTTGCCCGCGACGAAGGTCACCCCGAAGGAATTGCTGCCTGTCTACGATACGCCCCTCCTGCAATTCGCCGTTCGGGAAGCCCTGGACGCCGGCGCCACGCGGCTGGTGATGGTGAGCCATCCTTCGAAGACCGCCATCGAGGACTACTTCGGGCCTTGCGACGACCTTCTCGCCGAACTGCAGTCCAAACAGAAGGATGCCCTCGTCCGCGCCGTGCGCGCCACGAACATGCCCGCCGACGTGGAACTCGTGTTCGTCATGCAGCACGAGCAGAAAGGCCTTGGCCATGCGGTTCTTTGTGGTTCGGACGCCGTGCTGGACGGCCCGGTCGGTGTGATCCTGCCTGACGACCTGATCCTAGGCGCCCCTGCGCTGGCTGAGATGGCCGATGCCTTCGACGAGCGCACGATGGGCAGCTTGGTCGCGGCGCAGAGGGTCCCGCGCGACAAGGTTTCCAGCTATGGCGTATTCGACTGCGCCGACGGCGACGCGACGGTCCTGCCCGCCAAGGGCTTCGTCGAGAAGCCGGCGCCGCGGGACGCGCCGTCGAATCTGGCGGCCGTTGGTCGCTACGTGCTGTCGCCGGCGATCTTCGATGCGTTGCGTGCCACCGGGGAGGGTGCGGGCGGCGAGATACAGTTGACCGATGCGATCGCGGCGCTGGGGCGGGTCCACGCCTATCGGTTCAGCGGCACGCGCTACGATTGCGGGGACAAGGACGGGTTGGTGCGCGCCACCCTCGCCGTCCAGGAGCAACGGGGCCGTGCGCACCTTAGCGTGGCGGCCGAATGACATGACGATGCCAGGGGAGGGATGCGGTGCTATACTACGAGATGACGGGGTTCATGCCGGGACACCGACCTGACGGCGACGACGACGCAATTGCCCTGCCCGATCCGTCGGACTCGGCTCTCCTGCTGGACTTCGACGGCACCCTGGTCGAGATCGCCGACCGCCCCATGGGCGTCGTCGTCCCGGCCCGCGTCCCCGACCTCCTGTCCCGCGCGATGGATCGGATGGACGGACGGGTCGCCTTGGTATCGGGTCGCACGATCGACGACCTGGAAACGTTCCTCCCCGGCTTCGACGGCAACCTGATCGGCACCCACGGCGCGGAAGCCCGCATCGACGGAACGAAGTCCCAGACCCAGGACATCGATCTCGCGACGGTCTCCCGGCTGCAGCGATTGGTCGACGACTTCGCCGCGTTGCGTCCCGAGTTCCTCGTGGAGAACAAGCCCTCCGGTGTCGTGCTCCACTATCGCCAGGCGGAGGAGCAGGCGGGGCTGGCGATGAAGTTCATGGACAGCTTGGCCTGCGCGAGCGATGGGTTCCGGCTGCAGCCGGCCCTGATGGCCTACGAGCTGAAGCCCGAAGGGGTCGGCAAGGACGTGGGCGTGCGGACGCTGATGGGACTGCCGGGCTTCGCGGGCAAGACGCCGATCTATGCGGGCGACGATCTGACCGACGAGGCCGCGATGGACGTCGCGCAAGGTCTGGGCGGCATCGGCATCAAGATCGGTGAGGCCGAGACGGTCGGCCGCTTCCGTCTGGCAGGGCCGGATGCCCTGGTGGATGTGCTGGAGAAGTGGCTTGCCTGATGGGGACGACAAACCCGGCGGCGGGCGCCTCATCGTCCTGTCCAACCGCATACCGCGCGGCAACATCCCATCCGGCGGCCTCGTCCACGCGATCCACGAGGCGCTGACCCAGTTCGGCGGGCTGTGGATCGGCGCCGCCGAACCGACGCCCGTCGCCGAGCCGGGTCTGACGACCATCGGCGACGACGCATACGAACGCCGCACCTTCGCCCTGTCGGAGGAGGAGCATCGCCGCTACTACCTCGGCTATGCGAACTCGGTCCTTTGGCCGCTCTTCCACCATCGATCCGACCTCCTCGACATCGACGAGGGGGACTTCGACCACTACGCGACCGTCAACAAGCGTGTGGCCCGGGCCATCGCGGCGATCGCCAAGCCGAACGATCTGATCTGGGTGCAGGACTATCACTTCCTGATGGTAGCGCACGAACTGCGCGCGTTGGGCGTGTCGAACCGGATCGGCCTGTTCCTGCATATCCCCTTCCCCAATCCATCCGACGTGATGGCCCTGCCGCAGGTGGCCATGCTGCCGGCATGGATCGCCGCGCACGACATCTTCGGGTTGCAGACCCAGCGCGACGTATCCTCCGTCCGCGAGATGCTGCGCGCGGATGCGAAGACGGAGCAGCTCGACGACGGATTCTTCCGCCGCGCGGGGCGGGAGTTCTGCGTGCGCGCCTTCCCCATCGGCATCGATGCCCAGGCCTTCGCCGACGCTGCGGAGCGGGCGACCGTGCCCCGCCTCACCATCGAGAAGCGCGCGCCCTTGCTTTTGGGCGTCGATCGTCTGGACTATTCGAAGGGGCTGGTCCACCGGTTCGAGGCGTTCGCCCATTACCTGGAGAACCGGCCGGATCACTATCCCCGCCCGACCTTCCTGCAGATCGCGCCGACCTCCCGTGGCGACGTCACCGCCTATCAGGAGATCCGCGAGGAGTTGGAGCAGACGGCGGGCGCCATCAACGCGCAGTACGCCGACCTGGACTGGACGCCCATCCGCTACGTGAACCGGCACGTGGACCGCGACGTGATCGCCGGCCTGTACCGCCGGGCGGACGTGGCGCTGGTCACACCCCTGGCGGACGGCATGAACCTTGTCGCCAAGGAGTTCGTGGCCGCCCAAGACCCCGACGACCCCGGCGTGCTGATCCTGTCGCACTTCGCCGGGGCCGTCGAGCAGATGAAGGAAGCGCTGCTGGTCAACCCGTTCGATCCCGCGGGCTTCGCGCATACGATCGCCGATGCCCTGAACATGGACATCAGGGAACGCCGTCGGCGCCACGACGCCCTGCGCGAAGGGGTGTTTCGACAGGATATCGGCTGGTGGACGCAACGGTTCCTGGACCGCCTGTCCGCGGCACCGCGTCCCATAGACGATTATCTGAAGGCGATATGAGAAGGGGGGTTGGTGGCGGTGCAGGGACTTGAACCCCGGACACGCGGATTATGATTCCGCTGCTCTAACCAACTGAGCTACACCGCCGATGCGCGGCGAGATACGGCGCGCGCGGGGGTGCGTCAAGGGCGGCGGCCGCGGTTTTCGCCCGGCCGAAGGGGACGGGGACGCGACGATGAAGGACATGGCGACACCGCTGCAGGAACTGCGCGACGCCGTGGGGGACGGCCACGTCCTGACGGGTTCGGACACGGATCGCTTCGCCCGTGATTGGACGGGCAAGTGGCAGGCCCATCCCCTGGCCGTCGTGCGGCCCGGCGATACCGAGCAGGTCGCGGATTGCGTCCGCATCGCCGCGCGGCACGGCCTGTCCGTCGTGCCCGTGGGGGGCAACACCGGGCTCGTCGGCGGCACCGCCAACGAGGGCGCGCTGATGCTCAGCCTGGAACGGATGGACCGCATCCGCGAGATCCGGGACGACGCGCGCCTGGCCGTCGTCGAGGCGGGGGTGGTCCTGTCGGACCTTCACGACGCGGCGGACGCCCACGGCATGGTGTTCCCCCTGACCTTCGGGGCGCGGGGATCGGCACGCATCGGCGGGGCCCTGTCCACCAACGCGGGCGGATCGAACGTCGTGCGATACGGCCCGACCCGCAACCTCTGCCTGGGGTTGGAGGTCGTGTTGGCGGACGGTCGGGTGCTCGACCTGATGTCTGAATTGCACAAGGACAATTCCGGCTACGACCTGCGCGACCTGTTCATCGGGGCGGAGGGGACGCTGGGCATCGTTACCGGCGCCGTCCTTCGCCTGCACCCCCGGCCGGCCTACCGTGCGACGGCCCTGGCGGCCGTGCGCGACCTGCCCGCCGCCCTGCGGCTGCTGCACGTCCTGCAACGCGCGACGGACGGTGCGGTGGAGGCGTTCGAGTACATGCCGTCGATCTACATGCGCGAACTGGCGCGCGTCCGTCCGGACCTGCGCCAGCCGTTCGAGATCCACAACCATACGATCATGGTCGAGATCGCCAGCCTGTCCCGCCCCGTGGACGAGGCGTTGGAGAACGTGCTGGCCGATGCCGCCGAGGAAGGGGGTGTCCTCGATGCCGTGGTGGCACAGTCCGAACAGCAGCGCACGGACATCTGGGCCATGCGCGAGGCCGCGGCGGAGGTGACGTTCACCCGCCTGCCCATCGTCGACAACGACGTCTGCCTGCCCATCGACCGCATCGCCGAATTCTATGCTGCCATCGACGAACGCCTGGCCGCGATGGATCCGGGGGCGGAGCATCTGTCCGTGTCCCACCTGGGCGATGGCAATGTCCATCTGACGCTGTATCCGACGCGGGACGACCCGGACCATCTGGATGCCCTGCGCGCCATGGTCGAGGACGTGACCGTGGCCTTGCGCGGCTCGATCAGCGCGGAGCACGGGATCGGTCTGGCCAAGCTGGCCACGATGCGGCGGCGCAAGGACGGCGTCGCCCTCGACGTCATGCGCGCGATCAAGGCGGCCCTGGATCCGGACGACCGGATGAACCCCGGCAAGGTCGTGCCGGGGGCGTGATGCGGACCATTCGCGTTCGTCGTTTGGCATCCCCCATGGCCCATGGCAGACAGGCCCGATGACGAGCATCTTCCATCTCGCGTTCAACGTCGGCGACCTGGACGGGGCGCGTGCCTTCTATGGCGCCCTGCTGGGCTGCCGGGAGGGGCGTAGCACCGACACTTGGGTCGACTTCGACTTCTTCGGGCACCAGATCAGCCTGCATCTAGGCGAACCCTTCGCGCATCGCCCCACGGGGCGGGTCGGGGACCACATGGTGCCGATGCCGCATTTCGGGGCCCTGCTGGCCATGGACGACTGGCGCGCCCTGGCGGACCGCCTGCAAGGGGCGGGGCAGGCCTTCGTCATCGAACCCGTCATCCGCTTTCCGGGTGAACCGGGCGAGCAGGCGACGATGTTCCTGCTGGATCCGTTCGGCAACCCGTTGGAGTTCAAGGGCATGACCGACCCGGGCGCGGGCGCGTTCGCGACATGACCGTCCGCGTGCTGTTCGCGGGCCGCGACGCCGGCTGGGACGAATGGGCGCCGCACCTCCGGGACGCGTTCGCCGAGGCCGGCCTGGACGTGGCGATGGTGCCCGTATCGCGGGACCACGATCCCGCCGCCTTCGACTGGATGATCCATTCCCCCAAGGGGCCGGTGGAGGATTTCGCCCCCTATACCGGGTTGAAGGGCGTCCTGAGCCTGTGGGCGGGGGTGGAGCGGGTGGAGGGAAACCCGACCCTGACGGTCCCGCTGACCCGCATGGTGGACGACAGCCTGGTGCAGGGCATGGTGGAATGGGTGACGGGTCACGTGCTGCGGCACCATCTGGGGATGGATGCGCATATCGTGAACCCCGACCGAGCGTGGGACGGCACCGCCCCGCCGTTGGCCCCGGACCGCAGGGTGGCGGTGCTGGGTTTGGGCGCGTTGGGCGCCCCCTGCGCGACGACCCTCGCGGGTCTGGGCTTCGACGTGACCGGATGGACGCGCAAGGCACGGTCGCTGGATGGCGTGCGGTGCCTGCACGGGCCGGAAGCGCGGGACGACGCGCTCGCGGAGGCCGAGATCGTGGTCCTGCTGATGCCGCACACCTCGGCCACGCAGGACATGGTTGACGAGGCCTTCCTGGCCGCCATGGCGCCCGGCGCGGTCCTGCTGAACCCCGCCCGCGGCGCGCTGGTGGTGGAGGACGACCTTCTGGATGCGCTGGACCGCGGCCACCTGTCCCATGCCACGCTGGACACCCACCGGGTGGAGCCGTTGCCCCCGGACCATCCGTTCTGGTCCCATCCGCGCGTCACCGTAACCCCCCACGTCGCGTCCCACACCCGCCCGGGTGTGGCGTCGAAGGTCATCGCCGAGAACGTCCGCCGCGGCGAGGCGGGCGAGCCGCTGCTGCATGTGGTCGATCGATCCGAAGCGATGGCGGGCCGCTAGATGCCCCGCCTCACGCCGCTCGTCGCGGGCCTGCCGGCGACCGTTCCCTTCGTGGGCCCGGAGGCGCAGGAGCGCGCGGCGGGCCGCCCCTTTGCCGCCCGGCTGGGCGCCAACGAGAGCGTGTTCGGCCCCTCCCCCCACGCGGTGGACGCGATGGCGGCGGCGGCGCGCGACGCGTGGATGTACGGCGACCCCGAGATGCACGACCTGCGCGTCGCGATCGCGGACCATCACGGGGTCGCGCCCGGGAACGTCCTCGTCGGCGAGGGGATCGACGGGATCCTGGGCAACCTGGTCCGCCTGCTGGTGGGGCACGGCACGCCGGTGGTCACGTCCGCCGGTGCGTACCCAACCTTCGGCTATCACGTGGCGGGCTTCGGCGGGGCGATCCACGCGGTGCCCTATCGCGACGACCACGAGGACGTCGATGCGCTGGCGGCGGTGGCGCGGGAGGTCGGCGCGGCGCTGGTCTATCTGGCGAACCCGGACAACCCGATGGGGTCCTGGCATCCGGGTCCGCGCATCGCGGCGATGCTGGACGACCTGCCGGACGGATCCCTGCTGTGCCTGGACGAAGCCTATGCGGATCTGGCGCCGGCGGACGCGCTGCCGCCGATCGACGCGTCGGATCCCCGGGTGATCCGCATGCGGACCTTCAGCAAGGCGCATGGGCTGGCGGGGCTTCGGGTCGGCTATGCGCTGGGGCACGCCGACCTGATCGCGGCCTTCGATAGGGTGCGGAACCACTTCGGCGTAGGCCGCGTGGCGCAGGCGGGTGCATTGGCCGCGCTGCGGGACCGGGACTGGCTGGGACGCGTGGTCGCGCAGGTGTCCGACGCCCGGGACCGGATCGCCGCCATCGCCGCCGGGCACGGCCTGCGGGCGTTGCCGTCGGCCACGAACTTCGTGGCGATCGATTGCGGGCGGGACGGGGCCTTCGCGCGTGCGGTGCTGAACGGGCTGCTGGGGCGGGGGGTCTTCGTGCGGATGCCGGGCGTCGCGCCCTTGGATCGTTCCATCCGCGTGTCCTGCGGGCGGGCGGCGGACCTGGACGCGCTGGATGCCGCCCTGGGGGCGGTGCTGCGCGATCTGGGGTCTGGCGTGGCGGGCGTGGCGCGCTAGACTGCGGGGCATGACCAGACCACGACCGCAGCCCGCCCCCGACTATACCAACGCCTTCCTGGCGATGTGCTATTTGATCCTGGTGATGGGGTTGATGGTGATCTGGGGGGTGTGGGGTTACGTCGTGGCCCTGGTCCTGTGCGTGGCGCTGCGGCAGGGCATCGTGTGGCTGGACCGGCGGCTGGAGCGGGCGGAGTAGCCCGACCCCGCCCCGACCGATGCTGCGGTGCGGCGAACGTTTGCTCGGGTGCCGGTCGCGGGGATCGTCCGTGGTCACAGTCTGACCGGGAGCGCGGGTCCGATGCAAGTCGACGCGATAAGCCCATAGATTAAAGGGTTCGCATGCGCGATCCGTGACGCCCCCGAGGACGATCGCGTCGTTCGCCGGCCATGCGACGGATGTCTGCTGCGCGTCTGCCCTGCGTCTGCAATCCGTCCGACGGATCCGCGATTCGACCGCCTGGCCGGAGCGCCGCATTCCACCGTCCGGCGGGGTGGCGCCCCTACCCTTCCGCCGCCAGCGCCGATGCGGCGGCGTCCAGCGCGCCGGGACCGTGGGGGATGCCCAGCGCCGTCAGGCCGGTCTGGATCGCGCCCAGCGTCCCCATCAGCGAATGGCCAGACAGGTGGCCCATATGGCCAAGGCGGAAGAAGTCGTGCCAGCGGGGATCGTCGTAATCGGCCATGCCCAGCCCGATGCCCAGCGTCACCCCCATCTCGTCGGTGCACCATTCGCGCAGGCGCGTGGCCGCCCCGTCCAGGCGCAACGCGGTCACGGCGTGGCTGCGATGCGCGCGGTCGACGACATTCATGCCGATGCCGTCCGGGTGGGCCCATGCCTCGAACGCGGCCCATAGCGCCCGGGCCAGACGGCCGTGGCGGTGCCATGCGGCCTCCACCCCCTCCTCGTGGACGAGCATGTCGAGGGCCGTGCGCAGGCCGTGGAGGTGATGCGTGGGCGCGGTTCCGGCGAAGTACTGATAGAAGCGGTCCGGGTCCGTGCGCGGCGTCCAGTCCCAATAGGCGGTGACGCAATCAGCCCCCGCCCGCGCCGCCGCCGCGCGGTCGTCGTAGAAGACGAAGGACATGCCCGGCGGCGTCATCAGGCCCTTCTGGCAGCCCGTGATCGCGACGTTCACCCCCCATTCGTCCATCTCGAACACGTCGCAGCCCATCGACGCGATGCAGTCGGCCTGCAGCAGGGCGGGATGCCCCGCCTCGTCCAGGGCGGCACGGATGGCGGGGATGTCGTTGCGGATGGACGTGGACGTGTCCACGTGGACCGCGAGGACGGACTTGATGCGATGCTGCGTGTCGGCCGCCAGCCGTTCGGCGATGCGGTCCGGATCCATCGGCGTCCGCTTGCCGAAGTCCATCACCTCGACCTCCAACCCCAGGCCGCGGGCGATCGCCGCCCAGCCGTTCCCGAACAGGCCCGTGGCGGGCACGAGCACCAGATCGCCGCGCGAATGCGTGTTGGCCAGGCAGGCCTCCCACGCAGCGTGGCCGTTGCCGACATACATGACCGCGTGATGCCGCGTCCGGGCGACGGCCTTCAGGTCGGGAACGATGGTGTGCGTCATCTCGATCAGGGCCCCGGCATAGATGTTGGGCGCGGGCCGGTGCATCGCGCGCAGGACGCGGTCGGGGATGATCGACGGGCCGGGGATGGCCAGGGTGGCGGGACCGTGGGACAGGGACATGGGGCACGCGGTATCGCCGCCCCTGCCCGGGGTCAACGTGGCCTTGCGGGGGCATCACGCATCGTTATCTGACACCCCATGACCCGTGCGATCATCCGAGTGTCCGGCGCCGACCGCGACGCGTTCCTGAAGGGTCTGCTGACCCGCGACGTGCCGACCGACGGCGGCCTGGGCTATGCCGCCCTGCTGTCGCCGCAGGGGAAGTACCTGGCGGACTTCCTGTGCTTTCGCGACGAGGGCGCCGTCTGGCTGGACACCCATGCCGACCTGGCGCCCGCGCTGGTGCAGCGATTGTCGATGTATCGCCTGCGGGCCGATGTGGGGATCGACGGGGTGGACCGCGGGGTGGCCTGCGGCACGGGGGACGCGCCGGCGGGGGCGATGGCGGATCCGCGCCCCGGCATGGGGTGGCGGCACTACGACGGGGCGGCGTCCGACGGGACCGACTGGGACGCGGTGCGGGTGGCGCACATGGTCCCCGCCTACGAGACGGAACTGGTGCCGAACGACAGCTACATCCTGGAATGGGGGTTCGACCGTCTGGGCGGCGTGGACTTCCGCAAGGGCTGCTATGTCGGCCAGGAGGTGACGGCGCGGATGAAGCACAAGACCGAGCTTCGCAAGGGCATGGCGCGGGTCCGGTTGGACGGGCCCGCCGCGCCCGGTGATCCGATCACCGCCGACGGCCGACCGGCGGGCCATCTATGCACCGTCGCGGGCGACAGGGCGCTGGCCTATCTGCGCTTCGACCGCGCGGGGGGCGGGATGACGGCCGGCGCCTCCACGCTGCATCGCGACGCCTGACCGCCCGCGACATCCTGCGGACTTGACGAACCGCGATCTTTGGGCTGCGGTAAGGGGCAGGAGGTACTGCCGATGCTCGTTCGAACGTTCTGTGTCCTCGTCCTGTCCACCCTGCCCGCCCTGGCCCAGACCGGCGTCACGCGATCGGGCGGCGATTGCGACTGCGTGACCGCGCAGGGTCGCGCCGTCGCCCAAGGCGAGATGACCTGCCTGACGATAAACGGGCGCACGATCATGGCGCGATGCGACATGTCCCAGAACTCGCCGATCTTCCGGTACACGGACGAGGCCTGCGTCACGGGCTGACCCCGCATTGCCATGGCGGGGCCATGCCCATACCTGTCCGGTCACACCCTGACCGGAGAGCGCCATGCATGACCCCCGCACCTTCGACGCCGACGCCGCCGGCGGAACCGCCGCCCTGGGCGACCTGCCCGTCTGGGACCTGTCGGACCTGTATGCGGGCAAGGACGACCCGAAGCTGCGGTCCGACCTGGACTGGCTGGACGGGGAGGCGAAAGCCTTCGCCGCCGATTACGAGGGCCGCCTGGCCGATCTGGACGCGGACGGGATGCTGCGCGCGATCCAGCGCAACGAGACGATCGACGAGGTCGCGGGCCGCGTGATGTCGTTCGCGGGGCTGCGGTACTATCAGCAGACGACGGATGCGGGCCGGGCCAAGTTCATGTCCGACATGCAGGAGCGCATCACCGACACGATGACGCCGCTGGTGTTCTTCGGGTTGGAGTTCAACCGCATCGACGACGCCGTGCTGGAGGCGCATTACGCGGCCAACGCCGATCTGGCCCGCTATCGGCCCGCCTTGGATCGCCTGCGCGCGATGAAGCCCTATCAGTTGTCCGACGAGCTGGAGCGGTTCCTCCACGACGCGTCGGTCGCGGGGGCGTCGGCCTGGAACAAGCTGTTCGACGAGACGGTCGCGGGCCTGGAGTTCGAGGTGATGGGCGAGGTGCTGGGCATCGAGGGGGCGGCCAACCTGTTGTCCGACCCCGACCGCGCCAAGCGCGAGGCCGCGGCGCGCGAGATCGCCGCCACCCTGGCCGAGAACGTCAAGCTGTTCGCGCGCGTCCACAACACCCTGGCCAAGATGCACGAGGTCCAGGACCGTTGGCGCGGGTTCGAGACGCCGCAGACGTCCCGCCACCTGTCCAACCACGTGGAACCGGAGGTCGTGCAGGCGCTGCGCGACGCGGTGGTCGACGCCTATCCCCGCCTGTCGCACCGCTATTACGCCTTGAAGGCCAAGTGGATGGGGCTGGACAGGCTGCAGGTCTGGGATCGCAACGCCCCCCTGCCGCTGGAGGAGACGCGCATCGTCGGCTGGGACGAGGCGCGCAAGACCGTGACCGACGCCTATGCCGCGTTCGACCCGCGCCTGGCGGACATCACGCGGCCCTTCTTCGACGACGGCTGGATCGACGCGGGCGTGAAACCCGGCAAGGCGCCCGGCGCCTTCGCGCACCCCACGGTGACGAGCGCGCATCCCTACGTGATGCTGAACTATCTGGGCAAGCCGCGCGACGTGATGACCCTAGCGCACGAGCTGGGGCACGGCGTGCATCAGGTCCTGGCCGCCGAACAGGGCGAGATGCTGTCCTCCACCCCCCTGACCCTGGCGGAAACGGCCAGCGTCTTCGGCGAGATGCTGACCTTCCGCGCGATGCTGGACCGGGCGGGCAGCGACGCCGAGCGCAAGGTCCTGCTGGCCGGCAAGGTCGAGGACATGATCAACACCGTCGTGCGCCAGATCGCGTTCTACGACTTCGAGTGCAAGCTGCACGAGGCCCGCAAGGGCGGCGAGCTGACGCCCGACGACATCAACGCGCTGTGGATGTCGGTGCAGGCGGAAAGCCTGGGGCCCGTGTTCGAGTTCATGGAAGGCTACGAGGTGTTCTGGGCGTACATTCCCCACTTCGTGCATTCGCCGTTCTACGTCTATGCGTATGCGTTCGGGGACGGGTTGGTGAACGCCCTCTATGCGGCCTATGCCGACGCGCCCGACGGGTTCCAGGACAAGTACCTGGCGATGCTGAAGGCGGGCGGGTCGAAGCACCACCGGGACCTGCTGGCCCCATTCGGCCTGAACGCGTCGGACCCGGCCTTCTGGCAGAAGGGCCTGTCGATGATCGAGGGCTTCATCGACGAGCTGGAGGCGATGGGGTGAGCGACCGCTATCGCCCGGTGTCGGAAACGGTCCTGGCGGACGATTGGGGGCGGCTGACGAAGCACGTCTTTTACTATCGCCGTCGGGACGGGACCTGGGACCGTCAGGTGCGCGAGGTGTACGACCGCGGCCACGGGGCCTGCTGCCTTCTGCACGACCCCCTGGCGGACACCGTCCTGCTGACCCGGCAGTTCCGTCTGCCCATGCAGGTGACGGAGCAGGACCCCTTCGTGGTCGAGGTCCCGGCCGGCCTGCTGGACGGCGCCGCGCCCGCCGATCGCATTCGCGACGAGCTGATGGAGGAGACGGGCTATCGCGGCACGGCGATCCGCCACGTCACGGACCTGATCATGTCGCCCGGGTCGGTCAGCGAGTACCTCGCCTGCTTCGTCGGTCGGTACGACCGGGGGGATCAGGCCGGGCGCGGCGGCGGCGCACCGGACGAGGGCGAGGACATCGAGGTGATCCACATGCCCCTGGCCGACGCGCTGGCGGGGGTCGCGGACGGCACGATCCGGGACGCGAAGACGGCGTTCCTGATCCAGCACCTGGCGCTGTCGCGGCGCTGAAGGGTCATTCCGCCGCGGCGGCCCGCGGCGGGTCCGGGGGCGGCATCGCGGCGGCGTCGTCGGCATCCGCCGACAGGAACCGCCCCAACCCGTGCATCGCGGGCACGTTGTCGGACAGGACCTTGACGAAGACGAGGATCGGCACCGCCATCAGCGCGCCGGGGATGGACCACAGGAACGACCAGAACGCGACCGCCACGAACACCGCGACCGTGTTGATCCGCAGGCGGCGCCCGACGATCGTGGGCGTCACGAACTGCCCTTCGATCGCCGTGCACGCGAAGTAGGCCAAGGGCGGCAGCAGCGCCGCGCCCATTGTGGGGAAGGTCGCCAGCGACACGATCGCGACGACGGCGATGCCGATCAGCGACCCGATATAGGGCAGGAAGTTGATGAGCGCGGCCATCATCCCCCAGAGCAGCGGGGTCGGCATGCCCAGCGCCCACATCGCCAGGCCCACGGCCACGCCCAGGCATGCGTTGATCAGCGTGATGGTCAGCAGATAGCGCGAGATCTCGCCCTCGATGTCGCGGACCGTGCGCAGGGCGCGCTTCTTGTCCCGCAGCGTGCCGAACGACTTCACGATCTGCTCGGAGAAGTGGTCCCCGCTGGCCAGCACGAACAGGGTCAGGATCACCACGATCACCGTCGTGGTGACGATCGACAGGGCGGAGCCGGCCACCTGGCTGAGGATGCCGGGCTGCTGGACGGTGACCTGCTGGACGCCGGCCTCGGCGCCCGTCGCGTCGTCCACCTGCTCGGCGACCTCGGTCACGGTCTCGATGGGTTCGCGGATCTGCTCGAACTTCTCGCGGACCTCCGCGACCATGCGCGGGGCGTCGTCGACAAGGTTGAAGAAGGGCGTGCCCACCGCCGCGAACGTGCCGGCCAGCCCCAGCGCCAGCATCGCGACGACGAGGGCCGCGGCCAATCCTTCCCCCAGGCCGCGGCGGTGCAGGAACCGCACGAGGGGGGACAGCGTCAGGGCGAGCAGCAGCGCCAGGACCACGGGCATGAAGAAGGCCGCCGCGACGTAGAACACGCCGCCCAACAGAATCAGGAGGATCCCCGCCAGCAGGCGGTTCGTGGCGTGGATGGCCTGCGTGCGGTCATCGGTCGCCGGAAGATCCGGCTGGCGGTGAGAGGGGATCGGTCGTGTGGGGGACATCGGTGGCCGCCGTGGAGGAGACGATGAAGTGCAACGGCGGAGGGGGCGCATGGTTCCTCCCCGGCGACGCGAAAGGCCCGCCCGTGCCGGTTGGCAGGGCGGGCAGTGGGGCCGGTGGTGGCAGGGAGCCACCGGCGGGGGTGGAGCGGGATCAGTTGCCGCGCGTGACGAGCGCCCTGCCGCCGCGCACGGCCAGCTTGCCCGCGCCCACGCCGGTCTTCACGACCGTCTTGCCGGTCCAGAGCGTGGCGTCGACGGTGTTGTCCACGACCTTCTCGGTCGAGCAGGCGCCCAGGGCGGTGACGGCGGCGAGGACGATCGCGATGCGGCGGAACGTGGTCATGGCGTGTTCCCTTCGGGATGCGGTGGGGCAGCGTCGGCTGCGGTCAATCGGGTGATACCCCCTGCCGAAAGGAAAGCATAACGAATAAGAATTGCGCTTCTCGCAAGCATCGCTCATCACCCGACGATGGACATCCAGTTGATTCGGACCTTCGTGGAGGTGGCGAACACCGGCAGCTTCGTCGCCGCGTCCGGCCGTCTGTTCGTGACGCAATCCGCCGTCTCGTTGCGCGTCCAACGGCTGGAGGACGCGCTGGGCAAGACCCTGTTCGAACGGTCCAAGGCGGGCGCCGTCCTGACGCCTGCGGGCCATGCCTTCGAAGGATACGCGCTGAGCCTTCTGAAGCTTTGGGAGGAGGCCCGTCAGCAGGTCGCGGTGCCGGACGGCTTCTCCCGGTCGCTCGTGATCGGGGGGCAGTACTCGCTCTGGCCGCGGCTGGGGTTCCGCTGGATGGATGCCCTGCGCGAGGCGATGCCGGACCTGGCGCTGCGGGCGGAACTGGGGATGCCCGACCGCCTGACGCGGTTCCTGGTCGAAGGCGTCTGCCAGACGGCGCTGACCTACATGCCACAGATGCGGCCCGGCCTGACGGTGCGGCCGGTGCTGGACGACGAGCTGGTGATGGTGGCGTCGTGGGCGGCACCCGACGACGCCCACGCGCCCGACGTCCGCGCGTCCTACGTGTTCGCCGATTGGGGGCCGGAGTTCCAGCACGCCCATGCCGCGGCCCTGCCCGACCTGACGACGGGCGTGACGCTGTCGCTGGGGGCGCTCGGGGCGGAGTACCTGATCCCCCGACGGGCGGCGGCCTACATGCCCGCGCGGGCGGTGCGGCGGCACCTGGACGCGGGCCGCCTGCACCTCGTCCCCAACGCGCCGCGCTTTCCCTTCCCCGCCTGGGTCGTCCTGCGCGACGACATCGACGACGACCTGCGCGCGATCGCGCTGGAACGGCTGGACCATGTCGCGGCCCAGGCCGAGGACGCGCAGGAGGAGGTGCTGGACGAACTGGCCCGCATCAGCGACGACGGCGACGTCGAGGTGATGGCCGGCCCCTAGCCGGCCGCCCGCACGAACGACCCCCGCGGGACCAGGACGGCGATCCCCCCCAGCAGCAGCCAACCGGCCGCGGGCACAGGCACCACGGGGGTGTCCACCGCATCCGCGACCCGCTCGAACGCGACGGTGCCCGCCCGCGACGTGGCGGTGGCGACGCCGTCGATCAGCGCGCCGTCCCGATCGAAGGTCAGGACCCCTTCCGCGCCCTCGAACGTGAAGCCGCCTTCGGCGGATTGCCGCAGCGTCGCGGTCCCCCCGACGTCCAGCGCGCCCAGGAGCGAAACGACCGACGGCGAGAAATAGAGCTCGAACACGTCGAAGCGCGACGTTTCCCCCGCGGTGCCCGGATCCCTCGTCTCGATCAGCACCTCGATGCCGAAGCCGAAATCCCTTTGCGCGTCCGCCGGGCCACCGAAAAAGACGTAGGGCGTGCCGTCCGCGCCGAACCGCCGGAAGGCCGCGTCGACGGAGGCCGAGACGACATCCGTGAAGAAGACGTCGCCCCGATCCGCCACGAAGTCGTCCGCGGTCCGGACGGTGCCCGCACCCGCCACGGGGCGGACGTCGTCCGGATCGTCGGTGGTCAGGTCCAGGAAGTCGGCCCGGAGGTCGAACCGGAACGTGGCGGCATCGGCCGGCATGGCGGCCACCAGGAACGCGGCGCACAGGGCAATACGCAGGAGCATGGCGGGAATCCCCTCGGAATCATTCGGATCGTCGTTCGCCCGTAGTCGAACGGATTGGTGAAGGTTCCGTTAACCAATCGTCGCCACGGCGCTACCGGAATCCCCGTCGGAAACGGATCGTTTCCGAACCGCGCCCTCCTACGCTTCGGGCCGCCCCCCCGCGGCGGCATAGGCCATGTCGATCAGCGCCTGCGTTCCGCGCGCGTCCTCCAACGTCCAGGGAAACGCGGCCTCGCCCCGCGCGGCGGCGGCGAACGCCTCCACCTGCAGGACGTACTGGTTGACGCCGGGCCAGGTCTCCACCCGGGTGGCGTCGGGGGTGCGCCAGACCATCCGGGCTTCCCCGAAGCTGCCCGCGTTGTAAGGGGCGTCGAGGCGAATCGTCCCGCCCTCCCCGTGGAACAGGATGAACTGGTCCGGCATCAGCCGCATCGAGTTGACCCAATGCGCGGTGAACCCACCGTCGAACCGGGCGCCCACCCGGGACAGCACGTCGCAGCCCGCCTCCCAGTCGATGACGGCGGAGGTGATCTCCGCAGGCTCGGCCCCCGTCGCCCAGCGTGTCGAGCCATAGGTATAGACCCCGATATCCGGCATCGCCCCGCCCCCCGTCGCGGCGGCGTTGCGGATGTTCCCCGGATCGCCCGAATTGTCGTAGGTGAAGACCGCATCGACGTGCCGCAGCCGTCCGATCGCCCCCTCGGCCAGCAGCGACCGCACCCGCTGCCATTGGGGGTGGTGGACGATCATGTACGCCTCCGCACAGACCAGACCGGTCGCGTCGCGCATCTGGATCAGCGGATCGACGTGCTCGGCGCGCATGGCGACCGGCTTCTCCACCAGAACGTGCTTGCCCGCCTCCAGCGCCCGGATGGCCCATTCGACGTGGAGCGTGTGCGGCAGGGGAATGTACACCGCATCGACCCCGTCATCCGCCAGCAGCGCGTCGTAGTCGCCGTGGACCGTCAGGTCGGGGACGAACGCGGCGAAGGGTTCGGCCCGGGCGGGATCGCGCGTGGCCAGGGCGGCGATGCGGTTGTGGCGCGCGGCGTGGATGGCCGGAGCCATCGCCTTCCGCGCGAAGTTCGACGCCCCCAGGATGCCCCAGCGCAGGTGATCGGTCATCGTAGTCCTCGTGAACGGTGGGTCCGCCCACGCATACGAAGCGACCCCCACCTTGTCATCCGACGAGATGAGGGTCGAACGACTAGGCTCGCCGAGCGTACCCGCATAGCCCGGCCAGCCCGAGCGCGAGGAGCCAGCCCGCTGCAGGCAGGGGGATCGGCGCCGGGTCGGTGACGGGAGGAACGCGCGTCAGGGTGCCATCCAGGATGTCTGCGATGACGAAGCCCGTCAAACCGCCTCCGGCGCCCCGGTCCAGCGTCAGTTCGAACGTGTCGAACGACGTCCGACCCAGGGAAACCGTGCCCGTACCGACACCCGACAGGAGGACGTCGATATCAGTCACGTAGTCGGGTTCACCGGGAAACGGCACGATCTCGAAATTGCCGGCCAACGCGGCGAAACCGTTCACCGAACCGTCCAATGCATCGGTCGGCGGCTCGATCGCCGATCCCGTCGACCCGAAGAACCCCGTGACCCGGCTGCCGGACGATTGCCGTGCGAACGCGGACTGGTTCAACGTGACGGTATCGCCGCCGATCGTCGCTTCGAATGCTATCAACGCATCGGTGAACAATCGACGCCCGAACACGTCAACCGTCGGCGTCACGTCCGCATCGAAGACGGCGGAGGCCGTGAACGCAGTTGCCCCGGTGCCGCTGTCGATCGTGCCGGGCACGCCGATATTGGACGTCTCGACCACACCCGAGAAGTCGAAGCGCACGGTATCCGCCGAGACGGGCGTGGCGAGCGCAAGCGCAAGTGCCATGGGCGATATCGTAAGGTATCTCATGATCGTAATCCGTTCTGGAGCATACGAAAATGCATGCATCCACACGGTACGAAGGTGGGCCCGATATCGTAAGGCGGAGCTTGTCAGAATGAAATGGCAGGCCGAAATCCGCCCGCGCGCGGACCTATCTCAACTGGCTGTCCTTTGAGCCGCGGCGGTTGATGCCGCCGCGGGCGGGGGCCTTCGCGTCACGTTCGGATACGCAGTCGATGCACAGCTTGACGCCCGGCAGCGCCTGCCGCCGGGCCTCGGGGATCGGTTCGTCGCATTCCGCGCAATGGGTCAGGCTCTCGCCGGTCGGTGCGCGACGCGCGCGCAGGCGGGCCAGCTCGTCCTGGATCGAAGCCTCGATCTGCTCGCCCACCGCGCCGTCCCTGGACCAGCCGCCCGCCATCGCTCAGGCCTCCACCGGGACCATCTTCTTCTCGCGCGCCAGCTCCTTCACGCGCTTCTGCAGCTTCTCGAAGGCACGGACCTCGATCTGGCGGATCCGTTCGCGGCTGACGTCGTACTTGCCGGACAGATCCTCCAGCGTCACCGTCTCCTCGGACAGGCGGCGCTGGGTCAGGATGTCCCGCTCGCGGTCGTTCAGCACGTCCATCGCGTCGGTCATCAGCTGGATGCGGGCCTCGTACTCGTCGCGCTCCGCCAGGTCGCCGGCCTGGTCGGCGTCGTCGTCGGCCAGCCAGTCCTGCCATTGCGTCGTGCTGTCCCCGTCGGAGCCCACCATGACGTTCAGCGACGCATCGCCGCCCGACATGCGCCGGTTCATCGACGTGACTTCGGCCTCCGTGACGCCCAGATCGGTCGCGATCCGCTGAACGTTCTCGGGGCGCAGGTCGCCTTCCTCCAGCGCGCCGATGCGGTTCTTGGCCTTGCGTAGGTTGAAGAACAGCTTCTTCTGCGCGCTCGTCGTGCCCAGCTTCACCATGGACCAGGACCGCAGGACGTATTCCTGGATGCTGGCCCGGATCCACCACATCGCATAGGTGGCCAGCCGGAAGCCCTTCTCCGGGTCGAACTTCTTGACGGCCTGCATCAGGCCTACGTTCGCCTCCGAGATGACCTCCGCCTGGGGCAGGCCGTACCCGCGGTATCCCATGGCGATCTTGGCCGCCAAGCGCAGGTGCGACGTGACCAGCTGATGCGCGGCGTCCGTATCCTCGTCCTCCACCCAGCGCTTGGCGAGCATGTATTCCTGCTCCGGCTCCAGCATGGGGAACTTGCGGATCTCCTGAAGGTAGCGGTTCAGCCCCTGCTCGGGAGACGGGGCCGGAAGGTTGGCGTATGTCGATGCCATGTGTCTGTCTCCCTTTCATGTTAACGGGCTTAACACCCTGTTAACGTCTAGATGGGAATGCGCGTCGTGTCGTTCAAGCGTGCCGCATCCGTCGCGCGGAGAGCACGGATACCGGTCCCGTCACCCCCGCACAATTCCGCAGGATCGCAGCGTCGCCTTCGCGTGTTCGCACGTTGAACCCACCAGGTGGGGGGTGTGGTTCCCGCTCAACCGCGCAGTTCCGCGATCAGCCGCATTATGTCGTCCGGCCGGGGTGCCGCGAAGGACAGGCGCCGTCCCGTGACGGGGTGGTCGAACCCCAGCGTCGCGGCGTGCAGCGCCTGGCGGGGGAACGCGTCTGCCGACGCCGCGCCCGGCTGCCCCTTCGCCATCCGCCGGCGTGCCCCATAGACCGGGTCGCCGATCAGGGGATGCCCCGCATGGGTCAGGTGCACCCGGATCTGATGCGTCCGCCCGGTCTCCAGCCGACACTCGACCAGCGCGGCGCGGCCCAGCGGTTCCATCACGCGGACCCGCGTCACGGCATGGCGGCCCTTCGGCACGACGGCCTGGCGCTGCCGGTCGTGCGGGTGGCGGCCCAATTGGGTGGCGATGCGGATCCACGCCCCGTCCGCCCCGACCCCCGGAATGGCCCGCAGCCGGGCGTCCCCGGCATCGGGCACCCCGTGGCACACGGCATGGTACAGGCGGTCGACGGCGTGGGCCTCGAACTGCGCGGCGAGGCCGTGATGCGCGGCGTCCGACTTCGCCACGACCAGCAGTCCGGACGTGTCCCTGTCCAGCCGGTGCACGATGCCGGGACGAAGGGCCCCGCCCACGCCGGACAGGGCGTCCCCGAAATGGTGCAGCAGGGCGTTGACCAGCGTGCCGTCGGGACTGCCGGGCGCGGGATGGACGACCAGGCCCGCGGGCTTGTCGATCACGATCAGGTCGGCATCCTCGTGGACGATCAGCAGCGGGATGTCCTGGGGGGCGGCGTCGACGGGCGCCGCCGCCGGCACGGCGATGGTCACGACGTCCCCTTCGGCGGCGCGGGCCTTCGCGGTGGCGGGGGTGCCGTTCAGCGCGATCCGCCCTTCCCCCAGCAGGGCGGACAGGCGCGACCGGCTGAGATGTGCGTCCCCTGGCACGTCGCGGGCGATGGCCTTATCGAAGCGCCGCGGCGGATCGGCCGCGATCGCGAAGGTGACGACGATGTCCGGCCCGTCCGACATGGATCCGACTCCCCCGCCGGAACCGGCGAACCTGCGTGTCCTGCGCATCCTCGTGACGGTCCTGACCGCCACGATGATCGTCGGCGTCATAACGGTGGTCGCGCTGTTGGTCACGTCCCTGCCCGGCGGCACCGTGCGCGTGCCGCCCGGACTCGACCTGCCCGACGGGACCGTGGCCCATGCCGTGACCCAGGCGCCGGGGTTCTGGATCGTGACGACCGCGGATGCCCGCGTCTTCGTGTTCGACGACGGCGGCACGCTGCTGCGCGAGATCGCGCTGGGGGAGCGGGTGGGGAATTGAGCGGGATGGGCGGTGGTACCAGCGCCCCGGCTCGAACGGGGGACCTCCTGATCCACAATCAGGCGCTCTAACCAACTGAGCTACGCCGGCACGGGGCCGCGTATGGACCGGGACGCGGGGCGGCGCAAGGGGTGGGGCCGCGGCCCGCTTGCCCCCGCTCGCCCCGCCCGGTAATCCCGCCGCATGGGCATCAACGACCAGACCGACGCCGAAGCCAACCTGCAGATCGGGCCCACCGATCAGGGGATGGTCCGCCTCTACGTCGAGCGCCCGGGCGCGGAGATCCCCATGGACTTCGACCCCGACGAGGCCGACGAGATCGCCGACGAGATCCGCGCCGCCGCCGCAATGGCCCGCAAGGTTCGCTAGCCCCCCAACATCCGCGTCCCGACCATCGCGAGGAGCGCGTCCTCCGCCGGACGCGGCAGGGGGTCGGTCTTGCCGTCCAGGGTCAGGAAGCAGTGGCCGTGGACGAAGCACCACAGCGCATAGGCGCGCAGCCTGGCATCCTGTGATTCGGGGTCCAGGCCGGTCGCGTCCGCCACCACCCGCTGCACGATCGCCTCCGCCTCGTCGCCCACGGCCTGCAGGGCGGCGTCCTTCTCGTGCCCCTCCGTCAGGCTGAACATCAGGCGGAAGACGCCCGGTTCGCGCTGCGCGAAGTCGACATACGACCGGCCCAGCGCCGCGATCTGCATGGGATCGCCCGGCGGATGCGCGGCGGTGGCATTCGCCATCGCGTCCCGGAGCCGGGTCATGCCCGCCAGCGCGACGCCGCGCAGCATCTCGCCCCGGTCGGCGAAGTGCTTGTAGGGCGCGGCCGTCGACACGCCCGCGATCCGGCACGCCTCCGCAATGCGGAACCGGTCGGGTCCGTCGCGCTCCACCAGCACGCGGATCGCTTCCAGGAGCGCGCCGCGCAGGTCGCCGTGGTGATAGGTCTTGGTCCCGTCCATCGCGTCGTTGAACCCCTTCCGCCCCGCCCCCGCAAGACGCCCCTTGACGAAGTTAGCTTCGCTTACATATGTGAGGGGTGCTAACATGGAGTTCAAGCCATGCCCGACACGACCTGCGCCACGACGCCGACCCGCCTCCTCCGAGCGACCGGACGGGCCGCCCTGACCCTCGGCGTGATCGCCATCGCCGGCGGCACGGTCGTGGCAGGCCATGCGGCGCTGTCCTCGCAGCGCGAGGACGCGCCCCCGGTGGAGGCCGCGCCCCGCACGACCGTCCAGGCGATCCCGCTGCGCCTGCAGGGCCGCTTCGCCGTCGAACGCCGCTTCGCCGGTCAGTTCGAAGCGCCCCAGCGCACGGCCCTGGCCTTCGAGGAAGGGGGCACGGTGGACGCCGTGCTGGTGGAGGAAGGGGACCGCGTGGCCCGGGGCGCCGTGCTGGCACGCCTCGACACCGACCTCCTGCGCGCCGAACGGGACCGCTTGGTCGCGACCCGCGACGGCACCGCCGCGCAGGTGGAGCTGGCCCGCCGGACCGACGCGCGTCAGGCCGAGCTGCGCGAGCGCGGCTTCGCCACGGACCAGCGGGTCGATGACACGTCGCTGTCGCTGCTGCAGCTACAGGCCAGCCTGGCCCAGACCGAAGCCGCGATCCGCGCGCTCGACGTGCGCATCGGCAAGGCCACTCTGCGCGCGCCCTTCGACGGGGTGGTCGGCGACCGCATGCTGGACGCGGGCGCGGTCGCGGGACCGGGCGTCCCCGTCCTGGACGTGCTGCAGGACGGGGACGCGCGCTTCCGGGCGGGGCTGGCCCCGGACGTGGCCGACGGGCTGTCCCCCGGCGACCCGGCGACCGTGCGTTCGGGGGCCCGCGACCTGTCCGCCCGCGTCGTGCGCATCGCCCCCGACCTGGACCCCGCAACGCGGTCGCGGGTCGTTTGGCTGGACGTCGCGGCGGACGCGGCGCCACCCGCCCGCGCGGGGGGCGAGGTCGTCGTCGCAGACCAGGTCGCGGCCGACCCGCCCGGCGCTTGGATCCCCCTGGCCGCCCTGCGCCAGTCCATCCGCGGCACCTGGGAGGTGCTGACCCTGACCCCCGGCGACACGGTCGCCGCGGAAGCGGTCGAGATCCTGCACGCCACCGGCGACCGCGCCTTCGTGCGGGGCACCTTCGCGCCGGGCGCGCGCGTGATCGACACCGGCCCCCACCGCGTCGTGCCGGGCGAGCCCGTCCTCGTCGCCGGGGCGGAGGGCGCGTCGTGGGGGCGCTGACCTTCCGCCAGCCCCGCCTAGTCGCCCTGGCCCTGCTGATGATCCTGGCCGCCGGCGCCTCCGCGCTGCTGACCATCGGACGGCAGGAGGATCCGACCATCACGAACATCTTCGGCACCGTGACCGCCATCTATCCCGGCGCCGAACCCGCCCGGGTGGAAGCCCTGGTGACCGCCGAGATCGAGGAGGAGCTGCGCGAGTTCGCGGAGATCGACACCGTCACCTCCACCTCCGCGACGGGGGTGTCCATCGTCGCCGTCGAGCTGGTCGAGACGGTGGACCCGGCCGCCATCCCCGGCATCTGGTCGGAGGTCCGCGACGCCCTGTCCGACGCGGCCCTGCGCTTCCCCTCGGGCGCCCGCGCCCCGGAGCTGGAGACCGACAGCCTGTCGGGCGCGTACGGCGCGATCGTCGCGCTGACCCCGCGCCCCGGCACGCCGCTGGGCCTCGCCGCGCGGCGGGCCGACGCCCTGGCCGACCGCCTGCGCGACGTCCCGGGCACCAAGCTGGTCGAAACCTTCGGCGCCCCGGAGGAGGAGATCACCGTCACCCTGGACGCCCCGCGCGCCGCGACGCTGGGCCTGACCGCGGCCGACGTCGCCCGCGCCGTGGCCGCGTCGGACGCGAAGGTCGGGGCCGGCACGCTGACGGGCGGCGGCGACGACCTGGTGGTCGAGGTCGCGGGCGCCATCGACGGCCTGGCCCGCCTGCGCGGGATCGTCCTGCGGGACGGGCCCGACGGCACCGCGCTGCGCCTGGGCGACGTCGCGACCCTGGACCGCGGCCCCCGCGACCCGCCCGCCGAACGGGCCGTGGCGCAGGGCGCCCCCGCGATCCTCGTCGCCGCGATGCCGGAGGCGGGCGTCCAGGTGGACGCCTGGGCCGCGTATCTGCGCGACGACCTCGCCGCGTTCGGGGCGACCCTGCCCGGTGGCATCGAGGCCGCGCTGCTCTTCGACCAGTCGACCTATACCGCCCAGCGCCTGGCGGAGGTGGGGACCAACATGGCCATCGGCGTGGCCCTGGTGGTCGCGGTCCTCCTGGTCACGCTGGGCCTGCGGGCCGCGCTGATCGTCGCCCTGATCCTGCCCGTCGTGTCGCTGGCGTCCCTGGCCACGATGAACGCCATCGGCCTGCCCATCCACCAGATGTCCGTCACCGGCCTGATCGTGGCCCTGGGGCTGCTGGTCGATGCGGGCATCGTCATGACCGACGAGATCGGGCGCCGCCTGCGGGGCGGCGCGCCCCGCGAACGCGCTGTGGCGGGCGCCGTGCGCCGGCTGGCGATGCCGCTCTTCGCGTCCACGGCCACCACCGCCCTGTCCTTCGTGCCCATGATCCTGCTGCCCGGCCCCGCGGGCGACTTCGTGGGATCCATCGCCCTGGCCGTCGTCGTCATGCTGGGCTGGTCCTTCGTCGTGGCCGTCGCGATCACGCCCGCCGTCGCGGGCTGGGTGCTGCCCGACGGCGCGCGGGCGGGCGGGCTGCCCGCGGGACCCCTCGGCCGGGCCTTCCGCACCTCCCTGCATTGGTCGGCGCGCAACCCGGTGCGATCCATCGCCCTGGCCCTGATCCTGCCCGCGCTCGGCTTCGCGTCCCTGCCCCTGCAGACGGCGCAATTCTTTCCCGGTGTCGACCGCGACCAGTTCCACCTGGAGGTCGACATGCCCCCCGGCACCGGCATCGACCGGACCGCGGAGGTGGTGGACCGGCTGGACGACGCCCTGCGCGCGGACCCGCGCATCGAATCCGTGATGTGGATGATCGGCGGCTCCGCGCCCGCCTTCTACTACAACATCACCGGCGGGCGGGACCGCGCCCCGGGCCACGCGCAGGCGCTGGTCCGCACCGCATCCGCCGATGCCACGGAGGCCGTGCTGCCCACCCTGCAGCGCGACCTGCCCCGCCTGGCGCCCGAAGCGCAGGTCCTCGTCCGCGGCCTGGTCCAGGGCCCGCCGGTCAGCGCCCCGATCGAGCTGCGGCTCGTGGGCGACGACTTGGCCGCCCTGCGCGAACGGGGCGAGGCCCTGCGCCGCCTGGTCGCCGCCGACCCGACCGTCACCCTGGCCCGGGCCTCCCTGGCCGAGGGGGCGCCGAAGCTGACGATCGCCCTGGACGAGGCGCAGGCCCGGCAGATCGGCCTCGACCCCGGCGCTGTGGCGGCGCAACTGGAATCCGCCCTGACCGGCACCATCGGCGGCTCGATGGTGGAGGGGGCGGAGGAGCTGCCCGTCCGCGTCCGCCTGGGCGACGACCGTCGGGCCGATCCGGCGGCCGTGCGCGACATGCCGATCCTGCCGCCCGGGGCCGCCGCAGCGGCCGCCGCGGGCGCCTTTCCCGCCCTGCCCCTGTCCGCCATCGCCGACCTCGCCGTCGTGCCGGGCGAGGGCACGGTCACGCGGCGCAACGGCGAACGGGTCAACGTCGTGCAGGGCTTCCTGCTGCGCGGCGTCCTGCCGGAGGAGGCGCTGGCGGGCGTGCGGACCGCCATGGACGAGGCCGGCTTCGCCCTGCCCCCCGGCCTGCGGCTGGAGGTGGGCGGCGACAGCGACGCCCGCGCGTCCACGCTGGACAACCTGATCGCCCCCCTGGGCCTGATCGTCACGCTGTCGGTCGCGGTCGTCGTCCTGACCTTCGGATCGTTCCGCCTGGCGGGCGTGGCGCTGGTCGTCGCGGGCCTGTCGGCGGGCCTGTCGATGCTGGCGCTGGCGGTGTTCGACTATCCGTTCGGGATCAACGCGATCATCGGGCTGATCGGCTCCATCGGGGTCAGCATCAACGCCGCCCTGATCGTGATGACCGCCCTGCAGAAGGACGCGGACGCCGCCATAGGCGATCCGGACGCGATGGCCGACGTGGTCATGGCCTCGTCGCGTCACATCGTGTCGACCACGATCACCACCGTCGGCGGCTTCCTGCCCCTGATCCTGGCGGGCGGCGGCTTCTGGCCCCCCTTCGCCATGGCCGTCGCTGGCGGCGTGGCCCTGTCGGCGGTGGTGTCGTTCTACTTCACCCCGCCCGCGTTCAAGCTGGTCCATGCCCGCGCGGCGGGTGCGAGGCGGGCGGGACGCGATAGGTCCGAACACGAAGTCCTGCCCCTGCGAGCGGCCGAATGACGGTCTCTCAATCCGTCGCGCCTCGATCCGTTCCGGCGCGCGGGGCCAGCGAAAGCAGTCGTTCCACCTCCCGTGCCAACTGCGCCATGTCGACGGGCTTGCGGACGATCGGAACGCCGGCGATCCGGGGATAGGCCGCGGCGTCGGCGATGTCCGGGCGCCCCGACATGCACAGCGCCTTGCCGACGTGACCTTCGGCGAGGGCGAGCGAGATCAGCGCGTCGCCCTGCACCGGTCCCGGCATCGCCAGATCCGTGAGCAGCAGGTCCACGTCCGCGCGCCCACGCAGGAGTTCCAGCGCGGCGGTGCCGTCGGTCGCGACGAGGGTGCGATATCCCAGATGGCGCAGCTGCGCGTCGACGACGCGTCGGACGTCGGCGTCGTCCTCCACCAGCAGGATGCACGCGGCATCGCCGTCCTCGGACACGGGGTCCGGTTCGGACGACGCGACGTCGTCCCCGGGCGCCGTCGCCGCCGGCAGGAACAAGCGGACGCGCGTGCCGCCGGCCGGTTCGCTCTCGATCGTCACGTCCCCGCCCGATTGCCGCACGAACCCATAGACCATCGCCAGTCCCAGGCCCGACCCTTCGCCGATCTCCTTCGTCGTGAAGAACGGATCGAAGACGTGCTCCAACGCGTCGGGGGGAATGCCCGACCCGTCGTCCCGCACGAGGATCTCGACATAGGCTCCGGGCTTCAATGGATCCTCGCCCCCGGCCGACGGATCGCCCGGCTCGATCTCGACCGTCCGGGCCACGATGCCGATCGTGCCGCCATCCCGAAGGGCGTCCCGCGCATTCAGGAGCAGGTTCAGCAACGCCGTCTGAAGCTGCGTCGGATCGACGTTCACGAAGAAGCGGCCGTCCCCGAGATCGGCGTCGATGGATACGTTGGCTGGAAAGGTCCGCTCGACCAGGCCGAGCAGCTCCGCCCCCACGGTGGCCAAATCCGTCGGTTCGGGTCGCAGCGCCGCCTTGCATCCGAAGGACAGCAACTGTTCCGTCAGGTGCGCGCCGCGGCGCGTGGCCTTCAGGGATTCGTCCAGATAGACCGCGAGGTCCGAACGATCGGGGTCCAGACGGGCCAGTTCGATGTTGCCCATGATCGCGGCGAGCAGGTTGTTGAAGTCGTGCGCGATGCCTGCCGTCAGCCGCCCGACCGAATCGAGCCGCTGCACCTGCGCCAACCGCGCCTCCGACTCGGCCTTGTCGTGGACGGCGTCGCGGCGGGCGTCGTCCAGCATCTGCTCGACCCGGGCCGCGTGCCGGTCCAGGCGTTGCCGGGACAGGAACTCGGACAGGAAGATCTGCTCGTGCCGCAGGGTGCTCCAGACGACGACGCCGAAGAACATCGCCGCGACGATCGCGAAGGCCCAAAAGACGACATGGCCGGTCAACGCGAACCCCACCATGTGCGCGGCCACGACGATGGCGGCATAGAGCAGGGCCGCGATAGGCACGGGATGCAGCGCGAGGCTGCCGCCCGCGGTCATTCCGGCGCACAGCGCGATCAGGAACGCCTGCGCCAACGGGGGTGAGTCCGGCATGATGCCCAGGCCGGGATAGGCCCAGATCAGGCCCAGGATCACCGCGAAGACGACCACGCGCCGTTCCGTGCGCGGCGACAGCGATCGCGGGAACGGCTTGTTCCGCCGTGCGAACCACGTCCAGAGCATGAAGGCGGCATAGCCACAGACCACACCGGCCCAGACGACGGTCGTGGCGTCGATCCGGTACGTCCACCACAGGGCAAGAAGCGTCGCCGTCACGTTCGCTATGTTCGCGCCCATCATCATGGGCGTCAGCCGGACGATCGCCCCGACGCGCAGCGCGACGATCTCGCCTTCCGGGACGTCGATCGCCCCGGGGGATCCGTCCACGTCGATCGCACGCCGTTCCTCCATCGGATCACGCTAGGGGGAACCGGACCGGCCGGGAACCCGGCGCGCTACTCCGCCGCGGCCAGCATCGGATCGCGGGACCAGTGCAGACGGGCGGCGGCGTCGCGGGCGAACTTCAGGGTCAGCTTGCGCCGCCGGGCCGCGTTGATGGATGTCAGGGCGGGCATACGGATGACCTCCGCGCCGAAGGCGTCGGCGATGATCAGACCGGTGTGCTCGGGCAGGATCTCCGTCGGAAAGTCGCAGTCCACCGCCCAGAAGAACCGGTCCGCGAAGGGCAGGTACCCTTCCCACTTGTGATCGCCCGCGAAGTCGGCGCGCGACGACTTGCATTCCACCACCCAAAACTCGCCCTTCGGACCCAGCGCCATGACGTCCAGGCGCTTGCCGCGCTCCGGCACGAACTCCTCCAGGCAGGTGAAGGCGTGCGCCCGCAACGCGCGCGCCACGCCCCGCGCCAGCAGCTGCCCCGGTTGCATGGGCCGGTCCAGCGACAGTTCCGGTTCCTCGCACATGAGGCCACATGTGAACGAACCGTGAATCGGTGTCCAGAACGGAAGGCCCGCCCCGTGCATGCGATCGCGGGGCCACCCCGGGGGGAGGGGCCGTTCGCCAATCCGGCGAAGAACGCCATATGATGGGGAAGGTCCACGTGCCGTGCGTGGTCCGCGACAGGGGAGGGGACATCCATGAACCGCAGGACCACCTTGGCCGCCCTGGGCGGCGGCGCGCTGGTGCTGGCCGCGGGCGGTGCGGCGTTGTGGCGCGGCACGGCCGGCCGTCCCGGGGGTGCCTTCGCGTTCGAGCTCACGGACGCCCAGTGGCGCGAC
>NZ_JARGZA010000023.1 GCF_030973515.1 Jannaschia maritima | reverse complement strand
GGAGCTCGAGGCCGCGAACGTGTTCGTGCGCGCCCGCGGCAACCTGTCCTTGCAGCAGAAGGACGACCTGCTGACCCGCGCGGGGCGCATCGTTCTGGAAACGCCCGGCATCCAGTCCGCCTTCGCCTTCGCGCGCGAGGGGGGCCTGTCCACGCGCGGGCCGGGCGGCGGGGCCGGCAGCGCCGAGCAGCTCGTCGACTACGTGCGGCCGGCGCACGATGCGGTAAAGGCGGAGGATGCGGCTGCGACGTTCGTGATGGGTGGGATTGCAGCGTTCAACCTCGACGTGCTGCTTGTGGCGCGGGACGGTCGAGACATCCCCGTGCGCCAGAGCTGGAGCGCCACATCGGAAACGGTGCTGACGCGGGCCGACATGCGCGGGGCGCAGATCGCGGGCATTATCGACGGCCGCGTCCTGCCGGTGCTGCGGCGCGCCCCGTTCGACATGGCGTCGGTCCACCTCTATGGCCCCGAAGCCCGCGACGCGGCGCGGATCGCGCTGATCGAGCGCCTGTCCGGCAAGCCGGTCCTTTCCTCCGAATGCGGGGGGCCGACGCTGGACTACGGCGGTCGCTACACGGAGGCGGATCACTTCCGGGCCGTGATCGAGCGCAACCTCAACGTCCTGGCCGCCGGGGCGCGGTTCTGCCTGTGGTTCCGCCTGGGCGAGTCGGGCGGCGCGAGCTACGGGAACCGCCGGACGGCGCTCTATACGCCCGATGCGAAGGCCAAGCCCGGCGTCTATGCCTACCGTGCGCTGGCCCGCCTTATCGGCCAGCGGACGCGCGTCGCGGTCGTCGGTCCGGGGCATTACGAGCTTCGCGGCGAAGGTGATGGGCGGGTGACGATCGCATGGGGCAACGCGGCCGGGGCCCTGCGCGGCGCGGACGGCGCGCTCTGCCTTGCCGATGCCGCCCGCGGCCGGCTGTCGGCCGATCCGGGGGCCTGCCCGGACGGTGCCATGACGTTCGCCGGCCCGGACGTGCCCGCCCTTCTGGCGACACGGTGACGGCACGATGCTAGCCCATTACCGAGAATTGTTCCGCCAATTCCGCTGGACGATTCTGGGGGCCGCCGTGGTCGGGGGCCTCGGCGCGCTGGCGATCAGCATGGTCCTGCTTCGGACGATGCCGATCTACGAATCGTCCGTTACGCTGAACATGCAGCCCTCGGCGGAGGACCTCCAGTTCAATAGCGCATTCCTTGGCGTGAGCCAGTTCAATCCGGCGACGATCATCGCCCAAACCCATATCGAACGGATTCTTTCGCGTCCGGTGATGGAGCGGGCGGTCGATATTGTGATTGAGCAGAGTGGTGGGGGGGGCCTTTCCGCGCCGCCCGATGCGTTCGACCGTCTTCGGACCGACGTCTTTCGGTGGCTCCGCATCCTGAACTCGGGCTTCTTCGTCCCCCCCACGGAGATCGAAGCCTACATCAACGACCTGCGGGGTGCGACGAGCGTCGAGATCGTGGAAGGGTCCTACATCCTCCTCGTCACGGTCAGCCATACCGAACCCGTCATCGCGGCGCGGGCCGCGAACGCGCTCGCGGCCGCCTATGTCGAGCTGGCGCAAACAGACCTGCGGAACGATGCGGCGGAGGTAGACCGAAGCCTCGACGTCATCGTGGACCGCAACGAGGCGCTGCTGTCGGAACTGATGGACGAACGGCAGGCAATCGGATCGGCGCTGGGCGTGGTCGACGTCGCCGCGGAGCGGGAGAACCTCCTGGCCGGCCGCGCGGCGGCGCTTGAAGCTCTGCAGGACGCACGGATCGACATGGCGGAGGCGCGCGCGACGATCTCCGGGTTGGAGGATAGCGTCGAAAACGAGAGCGATGGGGATTTGGCCCGTCAGTTTCGCCAAGCACTCGTCACGGCACGCGCGTCCATCGCCACGGCCGAGGTCCGTTTCGCGGAGCGCGAGGCCAACCTTCGCGCCGCCCAGGACGCCCTTCGGGAACTGGATGCGGCTCAGAACACCCTGGCCGACGTCGAGCAACGGATCGCTTCGATGGAAGCGGAACTCGCGGAACTCCAACAGCGGCGTGTCCGCACCGATCTGGCGCGAGAGGCGCGTCTTTCGCAGGTGCGGACGATCTCCGAAGCTCAGGTGCCGATCTATCCGACATCTCCGAAGGTGCTCTTCAACACGATCGTTGGGTTCATCGTCGGCGCCGTACTGGCGACCGTGCCGATCCTGGCAATGGACGTGTTGGGCGATCGGATCCGGACATCCGAAGACCTTCGGGGCGGCTTTTCGTCCCGAGTGCTGCCGCCGATCCGACCTAAGCTGGTCCGAAGCGCCCGGCGTTTCCTGAGGCGTGGTGGGCGCCCGCCACGACGACTGCGCCGCTTCGCGGAGCAACTAGGCCTCCTGTTCGCCACGACGGGCCCGCGCCGTTGGCCCGACCGCGCGGTTCACGTGACCGCCCTTGGATCGACGCGAGAGGTGGAAGACACCGAAGCCGTACTGCGCGCCGCTGTCGGCATTCTCGATCGCCGTGGGGCGGACGGCGCACGGATAGAGGTGGAGATGCTGCCGCCTCTGCCTCACATCCGAGATTGGGGCGCACGCGCCGGGCAGCACGTCGTCATCGGGATCCCGCCCGGCGAGGCCACCCGCACGGAGGTCCGAAGCGTCGCGAACGCATTGGGGGATCAGCCGCCGGCCACCTTCGCCGCGTTGATGTCGTGACGGCGCCCGCTACCATCGACGGATCGGGCGACCGGCGCCGCACACGGCGGCGCGCGTTCGGGGGTGCGGCTGCCATGGTCGGGTCCGGGTTCGCCCTGGGCGGGGCGATGACGTTCGCCGGTGCGCCCCCGTTCGCGGCGCTGCTATCCATCGGCGCTGGTGCGGCGGCAGGTTTCCGCATGCTTTATCACCCAGGCGGCGTTCCGATCCTTGTCTACCACAGCGTATCCCCGAACGCGTCCTGGCTTCCTTGGGCGGCGAACACGTCCATCCGACCCGAAACCCTTCGCCGCCATCTGCAGGCGTTTCGGATTGGGGGATGGACAATCATTTCGACCTCCGAACTCGTGCAGGCACGACGACGCGGGCGTCCGGTGCGGCCGCGGTCCCTCGTCCTGCACTTCGACGATGCCTATCTGGACAACTACCTCTTCGCCGCACCGATCCTTCGGGAGTTCGATGCGCCCGCGACCTTCTTCGCCTCCACCGATTTCGTCACGCCGGGCCAAGCTCCCCGACCCCTATCCAATGATCCCGTCGATTGGCGCGGCTACATGAATGCCGCCGAGCTGCGCGAGATGGACGCCGACCCGCTCTTCGACGTGGAGGCGCATGGGACGAACCATGCGTGTGTCCCGGTGTCGGGACGGCGAATCGACATCGCGACGGGACAGAACTGGCGCAAGTACGCGCCGCTCTCCTGGGCGAGGATCGAAGGGGACAAGTCCATGTGGTACCGCGCGGTCGACCCGCCCGCGGTCTTGTCCGAAGGTGCCGCGATACTCGAGAACGACTCCGCGTTCTCCGGGCGGTGGTGGCGAAACGGTGTGGTCGAGGGAGAGGCCGCCTTCCATGCGCGGGTGGAGCAGATGCTCGTGACGGCGCATGACGGCTTGGCCGCGATCCTTGGACGCCCTCCGAAGGTCATGGCTTGGCCATTCGACAGGTGCTGCGCGATCTCGATCCAGGCGGCGCGGCGGGTCGGTTTCGAGGCCGTCACCGGCGGCCGGGGCGAGAACCGTCCAGGCGAGGCGCCCGACATCCTCAGCCGCGTCCACATGCAGGACTATGCCTTCGGCGGCGGCCCGCCGCAGCTGGAGACGCTCGCCGCCAGGGCCCGGGCCAATGGCGCGGCCGGCCGCCTGCCGTGGCACATGCTGACCGCCATCGCGGCGCGGATGCGCCGACGGCGCTTCGGCAAGCCGGGCTACGCCGTCTCGTGAGAGGGGTGCATCCCCTCCGCGTCGCGCCGATCTGGCTGGGGGCGGGCGGCCTGGGTGGCGCCGCCGCCGTCGCCGCGGGCGCGGTCGGTCCATCGATCGCCGCCCTGGCGCTGCCGGTCGCGTTGATCGGGGCGGTCGTTCTGTTCGCGCAGCCCTTCCTTGGCGTCCTGGCGCTGGTTGTGTTCTCCCACCTCGACGCCGTCGAAAAGCTCGTCTTCGGCTTCCTGCCCGTTTCCGCCTTCAAACTGATCGCGGCGGGTACGGCCGTGATCATCGCGCTCAAGGGCATGCAGACGAAGGATCGGATGACGCTCGCGCTGCGCGAACCGGTGGTCGTTTGCGGGCTGCTGACGCTTTGCGCCGCTCAGATCTCCGCCGTGTTCGCCGATGATCGTGGCCTCGCGCTCGACGCGCTGCGGACCTTCGCGAGCCTGCTGATGCTCATGGTCCTGATCGTGGTGACGGCGGATACACGGACACGGGTCGCGATCCTGATCTATGCCGTCGCCGCGACGTCCCTGGTTTCCGCGGCGATCCTGCTGTTGGAGACCGCGACGGGGGCCACCCTGGTCGCTCAGTCGGAGGCCGCGACCACCGCGCGGACGGCCGAAGGGTTCGACCGATCCTCGGGCGGATCGGACTACAACCCGACCACCGCGGCCTCGATGCTCCTGGCGGGCGTCGTCTTCGCCCTGGTGCACATGCTGGAAAGTGCGCGGTATCGGCGGATCATGGCGGCCATCGTGATCGTCGGCACGTTGGCGATAATCCTGTCGTTCGCGCGATCCGCCGTCGTCGCCTATGCGCTGATAGCGCTGCTTCTGGTCTGGCGCTACCGAAGGGAACGGTTCGTTCCCCTAGGCCTCGTGGTGGCCGCGATCGGCATCGTTGGGTTCCTACCGTTCATTCCGGCGGAGTACTGGGAGCGTCTGGGTTCGATCTTCGGCGGTGGCACAGGGCGGGACTGGACGCTCGGCCGACGCCTGACCTACAACCTGATCGGTTTGGATCTGATCGCCCAGAACCCCCTTTTGGGTGTGGGCCCGGGCAACTTCGTGCATCACTTCGTCGATCCGGCGTATCGCTTCCTGCCGGGACGCACTCTGCTCGGGCGGGAGCTGCACAACATGTACCTTTCGGTCATCGTGCAACTCGGCCTCGGCGCGCTCTGGTTCTTCGCGATCTTCGGCTACGCCTTTGCGCGGCTGCGCGCGGTCGCCCGTGCTCCAGCCGGCGACGCGTTCCGAACCCTCGCACTCGCGCTCGGCTACGGGTTCGCGGCCTACCTGGTCGCCAGCCTGTTCCTCCCGAACGAGTACACGAAGTACACATGGGCCCTGCCGGCCCTTTGCGCGGCCCTCTACCACGTCAACGAGGCTGAGCGCATGGCCGGCCCGGGAGGCGCGCCTTGAAGATCCTCGTCGTCGTCAGCGAGTTCCCGAAGGTCACAGAGACCTTCGCGTATCGAAACCTGGTCGCCTACGGTCGGCTCGGCCACGACCCCTGGCTCTTCCACGTCAAGACGCGACGCCGGGACATGGACGTCCATGAGTTCTTCCGCCCCCTCGAACCCAAGGCCTTTGGCTACGCCTGGCTGGGATCCACGGCGTTGGCGGCCCTATTGGGGGAATGCGCCCGGGCACCCCTCGCAATGGCAACCCTGATCGGGCAACTCGCGAGGGCCCATTGGCGCGAACCCAAACGCGGGTTGGCGGTCGCCGCGTTGTTCCCGAAATCCGTCGCCTTGGGTCGGTGGTGCCGGCGGACCGGCGTCGATCACATCCACGGGGAGTTCGCAGGTCACCCCGCCACCTCGGCGATGATCGCATCCCGGGTCGCAGGCCTTCCTTACAGCTTCACCGCCCATGCCAACGACATCTTCATCAGTCAGGCGATGCTGGTGGAGAAGGCCGCCCGCGCGCGGTTCGTCCGGTCGATTAGCCGGTTCAACATTCGCTACCTGTCCCGGCTGCCCGGCTTTCCGGAAGGCAAGCTGCGGCTGATCCGTTGCGGCGTGAACGCGGACGAGATCGATGCCGTCCCCCCCGAAAGGCTGGAGACCGATGGACTGCGCATCCTCTACGTCGGTTCCCTCATCGAGAAGAAGGGTGTCTGGCATCTTCTGGATGCGCTATCTCACTTGCCGTCGGACATGGACTGGACCGCGCGGATCGTCGGCGGCGGCGACCTAGCGAACGATCTAGCGCGGCGCGCGGCGTATCTCGGCCTCGCGGATCGCGTGCGATTCGAGGGGCCGCAAACCGCCGCTCACGTCGCCGTCCACCACCGATGGGCGCACGTGCTGGTCGTTCCGTCGGTGGTGGGGACGGCGGGACGTGTCGAGGGCATTCCGGTGGTCTTGATGGAGGCGATGGCCCGCGGACGCGCCGTAATCGCGAGCGACCTGTCGGGCATTCCGGAACTGGTGGAGGATGGCGTGACGGGTTGGCTCGTCCGACCCGGGGATCACGAGGCCATCGCACGAGCCCTGGAGGGGATCTCCGGCGACTGGCCGAAGGCGCGGCGCATCGCCCTTAGGGGACAGGATCGTATCCGCGCGGAATACGAAGTCTCGCGCAACGCCGCGGAACTCGTGGCCGCCATGCGAGGGGAAGCGACGTGATGACCTTTCTCTTCTGGACCGCCGCCGCAGCCCTCTTCTACTCGCTGGTGGGCTACGGCCTGATCTTGCTGGCCGTCGCCCGTCTGGTCCCCGACCGTGCACGGCGGTCGGACGCGCCCCGACCCTCGAAGGTCAGCGTGCTGATCGCCGCCTTCAACGAAGCGCCCGTCATTGCGGAGAAGCTTCGCAATACGCTCTCGCTCGAACGATCGGGGATGGACATCGAGGTCATCGTGGCCGACGACGGCTCGACTGACGGAACCGCCAAGGTGGCGCGTGCCGCCGCCGCCGCCGATCCGTCTGTCACCGTCCTGGACCTCGGGCGTGTGGGCAAGGCAGGCGCCCTCGCAGAAGGACTGAAGCGGTGCACGGGCGACGTCGTCGTGTTCTCGGACGCCAACGCGATGCTCGCCCCGGGTACGCTGATCGCGATGCTGACACACTACCGCGATCCGCGGATCGGCGGCGTGTGCGGTCAGATCACCGTAGACACGGCAAAGGCGGGCGGGATCGGCACGTCCGAGAGCCTGTTCTGGCGATACGATCAGACGCTCAAGATGGCCGAGGCATGCGTCGGTGGAACCGTTTCGGCGCAGGGGTCCGTCTACTCCGTCCGGCGATCGCTCGCCCGCGCGCCGCGACCCGGATGTACGGACGACTTCGACATCTCAGTGGCAGTCGTCCATGCCGGTCGACGCCTGACCTTCGAGCCGGCCGCGACGACGACGGAGGCGACGACGGAGAGCATGGGGAACGAGATGCGTCGCAGGCTTCGATCATCAGAGCGTGGGTGGCGCAGCCTGATGATGAACGCTTCGCTCATGAACCCCTTTCGACACGGTGTCTATGCATGGCAACTCGTCTCCCACAAATTGATGCGTCGCCTCAATCCGCTGTTCCTGGTGGTGCTCTTCGTGTCGAACGTCACTCTGATCGACGACGGTTGGTTCTACGCGATGACGGGCATCGGGCAGATCACGTTCTACGCCCTCGCCCTCGCCGGGATCTGGAGCCCGCGTCTCCGGCGGAACAAGATCGTGGCCCTTGCCAGCTTCTTTACCTTCACCCATGTCGCCTTGGGCTGGGGAATCCTCAACGCCATCAGGGGCAAGCGCAGCACCGTGTGGACCCCCGCGCGCGAGGCAAGCTGAGGCATGGGACCAGGCGCGGGACGGAGGCCAGTCGACATGCCGGATCACCACGCGGCTGGCGAGGGCGGGATCTTCATCCTCGGCCTTCAAAGGTCGGGTACGACCTGGATCGCGAACCTGCTGGCTGGATCCGGAGCCATCGCAGCGATCACCGCGGGGGATCACCGCGGGGTACATGAAAGCATCTTCTTCTCGCATTTCGCGACCGCCTTCGGCCCCTTGTCGGACCCAGGCGCTCGACATGCGTTTCGAGCGGCTTTCCTGAACTCCGACTACTACATCCTTAGCGGGCTCGACGATGCATTCCTGGACCAGGTTCTCGTGTCAGCCCGCGATCATGCCGACGTCTTCGAGGCCGTTATGTCGGAAACCGCAAAGCAGCGCGGGCGCCATCATTGGCTGGAGAAGTCGCCGCACCACACCCGTATGGCGGAAGACCTCGCCACCCGATTTCCGAAGGCGCGGTTCGTCGGTATCACGCGCGGGAGCCGGACCCTGACCGCCTCGCGGCTCGCCGCCTACGGTCGGGTGCCGGCAACGGGTGTCGCCCGCATGAAGGACATCGTGCGCGGGGCAATCGCGAACGCCCTCACCTCGCGGCGGCTTCGGCGCTTTGCGGGCACGTGCGACCGTGTCCTGCTGCTGCGCTACGAAGACGCCCTGGACGATCCGAAGAGCACCCGCGCCGCATTGGTCCGGTTCCTGGACCTCAACATCGATCCGGACACCCTCGTCAGCGACTTCACCCCGAATACTAGCCACGCCGGCGGTCACGGCACGCGACGGCTCTCGTCGTTGGACAGGGGCGCCATCGTGGCAGGGGATGCTCTCGGGGCGATCCTGCCGATGCGGATCCTGCAGGCGGTCGAGGATCGGAGGCGGTCGCGGCGGGGGGTCGACTGGCCGGACTGGGTGTGGCGTCGCAGCGGTTGGAGCCCGGCGGCGGTCGCGATCACCACGCCGTCAGGGCCGACCGGAGCCGAGCGCGCAGGACGAATGCGCTGACCGCCAGGGTCAGCAATCCGAACCCCCCCGACATCGTCAGCTGCAGCGCTGCGAGCGTTTTGCCCGCGATCCCGCCTGAGACCGCCGAGGCCGTCGCCACGCCCACGGAAATGCTTAGCGCCGTCAAGCCGGACAAAGCCGCGACCGGACCCAGTTGGCCCTTATGGATCGAACCGGAGAACGTGCCGCGCGCGCTTAGCCAGGTTCCCAGCATGACGATGGGAAGAATCGGTGAAAGGATCAGGGCGATCGGGATGCCGATCAGCCCCACGGATGGGACGAGCGTTGCGAAGAGGCCAATCCGACCAAGGAGGTCCACGACGACAACGCTGCCGATCAGGCGAACGACCGGCAAGCCGTCCTCGGCGATGATCCTTGCGAGCATCATTCGCAGTATCAGAGCCCCGATTGGCGCGACGGCCATGAGTTGGATTAGAAGGACGATGTCCTCGCGACCGTCAGAATGAGCGAAGCGCCCGTAACCAAGTAGCAATTCCACGATGGCGCCGGCGTTGAGAATGACGGCAGTGGTAACGGGAACGATGGCGGCAAAACCGATCGTCACAGCCCGGCGGAAGGACGGCCCCAAAGTGTCGATCCGTCCCTGCGCGAAACGGCGGGACATGTCGGCGAAGACGACCAAGCCCAGCGCCGTTGCCAGCGTGTTTCCTAGGAGCGCGCCGATTCGCTGCGCGAAGTCCAGAAGCGTGATCGCGCCGGTTCCCCGAGTCGCCGCGACGGCTGTTTCCAACCAGATCGCGACCAGCGCTCCGATGGCCAGGACGATCGCAGCCGTTCCCCTACGTCCGAGGCCCGCCTTTGCGGGTGGCTCCGGGACCTGACCAGGCGCCTCATCCACGTCCGATGATCCGCGATGCGCGATCACGGCGATCCCCAGCGTCCCGATGAGGACGAGCCATGTGGCCAATGCGTATGCCCAGGCCGCCGTCACTGCGATCGCACCAGCGCTGCCCAGGGCGAGGGCTAGGATAATGGCCATCCTTGGCACCTGTCGGATGGCCGCGGTCGGGCCGAACACACCATGCACGTTGCAGTAGGCGGAGACCGCAATCGTCGCGATCATCGGAGGGAGCGTCCACACGAACAGTGCAATCACATCGGTAGCGAGCGCTTGCGTTGTGTTTGGAAGGGTGGGCGCTACAAGGCCGATGACAGCGGGCGTGGCGAGGAAGAGTGTCGTAGCAAGGACCACGCCCAGAAGGAAGGCCGGGCCTGCCGACCTGAGGACGATCCGCCCAAGGCGAGCCCCACCGGCAATCTGCGCAGCAACAACGGGGATGAAGACGAGGACCAGAACCTGGTTCAGCATCTCCGAAACTGCGGTTATGAGACGTCGCCCGAGGAGCAACGCGTCCGCCTCAGGGCCGATCCCCATACGTCGCGCGATTAGATGCGAGACGAGCAGCGCGAGGACGATGCCGAGGAACTGACCCCCGAACTGCGCGGCCCCCTTGCGGAACATCGTTCGCCGTCGTGGGCCAGTCTGTTCTGGACGTCGAAGTTCGACGGGTCGGCCCTTACGCTCTGGCACCCGATTCGGGCATCGTGAGGGTGTAGGACGACATGGTCCTGCTTTGCACGACGTTCACTGGGGGGGGCAGGACTGCCTTGCCCAGCGCGTACCTCTCGATCACGTAAGCGCCGTAATCGTTCGCGGCCTCGAACCGATAGGTATCGTGTTCGTCGCCAGGCCAGAGTTCGACCTGCGCCACCCGAAGGCCACCCGACCGCATACGGATAGCGATTGCATAGAGACCTGGAACAACTCCGGAACCTACGATCCTGAGTTCTTGCGAAGAGATCCAATGGACTGCAACCGAAGCGGCAAGCTGGTTTCCACCCAGCCAGATGTCACGGGACCGGGTCACGCCGAACGCCGACATCAGTCGTCCCGGTACAAGAGAAGCCACGAGTTTGCTCACCATGGCTCCGATTACGCAGACCACAAAGCTGAGTTCGGCAATCATGTCGACAGGGCGACGCACCGCGATGCTATTCATCTTCGCCCGCAGACGCTTGCTAGCGCCGTGACCAAAATAAGCCTGCGTTGGACCAAGAAGACCAGGGCGAACTTGGAAGCGGTCATCGTAGCCTGGAATCGCCGAGACGTGGAGGTTGCGGATCACAGCCCGCACGGGACGGGGGCCGCAGATGTTCATGTCGCCGCGGATCACGTTCACCAACTGCGGCAACTCGTCCAAGCGGGTGTCGCGGAGGAAACGACCTAGGGGCGTGAAGATGTCCGCGTCCGCAGGTAGGGTGCGATCCTTCGTCAGATTGGCGGCGCGGCCACTACACAATGTGCGGAATTTCAGTATTTTGAAAGGACGATGTCCCCGCCCAATCCGATCGCCCCGATAGAGGACGCCAGGGCCCTGTGTGGCGAGCATTGCCAACGCGATCACGACCATTGTAGGCAGCGAGACGGCCAACAGCAGAACGCTGACGACGACGTTGTAAGCCCGGTAAGTTCGGGGATAGACGGGACGGAATCCAATAGCGCGCATAAAAATGACCAACTGCAATGACGGATAGGTTAACGTTTCGTTAACCTATGGTCTGTAGCATCCATGGCCATATGTCGAGGCAAAAGCGCCACCGCGATCACATTTCCAAGGCGGGGTGGAACCTACACCGACCCCTGATGCGTTAACAAACCCCGGGGTTTTCGGTTTGCACAGATCACCAACGCGTACGTGATCATGCCGTGGACATCACAACAGCGTCACCGAAGCGAAGCATGCGTCGAACAGATCTTGGACTGGCGGTATCGATCTTGGGCATAGGCAGGCCTTTGCTTACCGAAAGCAGGAATGGGTTACGCTCGTATGCATCGTGTCGTTCTGGCGCGTACTGTCTCAGGACAGCCTTCGGAAGGGTGGTCCCGTTTGGAACAGGTCAGGGTAGAGCGGTCGGGTCCCAGAGATGCCGTCCTTTGGAAGGACGGCGCGATTTGCAGCAGATGCTAGCGCCATGAGGCCCGAACCGGATCTGCCGTCGGGGGCGATCGCCGTCCCGGTCATCGGCTTGGTGATCGGGCTGATAACTTGGTTCCTCGGTTTCGGTATCGTGTGGGTACTCTTGGCCTTCTTCGTATTCGGGCCCGCCCTCGGTGTCGGCATCGTCGCCGTTCTCTCCCTGTGTGCTCGGTCCGGTCCCCGTCGCAAAGGTAGGGATCGACCCGACCGGGGGATCGAACTTAAAGGTCGGGTCGCCGACGGAACGGACGAGTGATTTTGCTTGGTACGCTGGGTCCCGTCAGGCCCGCTGCTGCGACGGACACGGTCCTGTCGCGGAGATTGTGGTCGTTCCCATCATTCCGGGCCGCCAATGTGCTGCGCGAGCGGTGGGCAGGCATTCTGATGGCGCGATGGGGCATCAATGCGAACCGGTCCCGGTGTCGGGGTCGCGCAATCCCGGCGAACCGGGATCGGAACTGAGCCCGGAACCGGTCGAACGTAAGCGTTAAGGTCTCTGAAGGCGCGGTTGGCCGGACTACGAGGGTCGGTCAGCTCGGGGTCGGCGAACGCCTAGTTGCGCCAGACCGGCATCGGGAAATCGGTACTTGGGGCGATCTTAAGGACGCTCGCTTCGCGTTCGGGGGGTTACACAGACCGGGAGTTCTGCGTTGCTCTCGCGATGTCCCGGGGGAACCGCCAACCGCGCAAGGTGGCGGGTCTGGACTTCAGAGGGTGTGAATACTCCCGAGGTATCGGTGTCCACCATCCCAGGTCGCCCGTCCCCCCGTCCGCAGATGCTCGCGATAGGCAATCTGTTCGCCCACACCGAGTCTCCCGCTTCGCACGGCTACCTTCTGACCAACCTCGCAGTCTGCGGGTCATACCGAAGCCCAGTGATGTCGCCTGCGGTGATCGCTTCGACTGCCTCATCGATCACCAATAGCGGCACGACGAACCACTCCCGAGGCGAGATCGGCTTACCGAACCGGTCGGTGATCTCGATGTCGGCCCGAGCCGGTTCCAGAACGCGATGGAGGAGGGTCTCGAACTTCGACCGACTGATATTCATGAGTTCGTAAGTTCGTTCGACCTTCACGCCGGCCATCAGGAAGGTCGGCTGGTTCTCGGCATCCGCGATCCGACGTTCGACCGTTCCCCCGGTCACGCCGACCTTATGGAACAGGTCGCGCCGTTCGGCGATCCAAGGATCGTCGGACAGGCTGCTGAGAACGTAGATCGTGCCCGTTCGCCGGTCGCCGGCCTCCTCGGCGGTTCCGAACAGCGGCCCGGCGCTCGGGTCGGTGATGCGCCGCCCCGTGTCGTCCTTCGTAAGCGCCCGTTGGAGGGACCGCATCAGCAGGTTGCTCTGCGTGCCGTTGTCGTAGACCAGCCTCAGCCGAGCGTCCCAATCGCCATACTCCTGGCGGAAGGGCTCCTCCATATCGGCGACGTAGACCTTCTGACCGTTCAGGACGAAGAAGCGCCCGGCCTTGATGCCCATCTCACCTTTGAAGCGGATCGTCTCTCGGACGCCGGTGTCCATCTCGGATTGGACGGTCTCGAAAAGGGGGCGGAACTTCTCGAAGTCCGGGCACGGATCGCGTTGAGCGATCTCTTCCGCAGCCTTTTTTTCAGATGCCGAGCGGACATGACGAAGGGTCGTCAGGTCTGTCCCTTCGGCTTCGACTCCGAGCGAGGCGAGTATGTCCTCGTCATCTTCCAGCTTGCCATTAGTGTCTGGTGGCAATGGGGGAGCAGACAGGAGTCCTTGATGGTCTGTCGGCTTCAGAAGATCGTGCCATTCGGTCAACGCTTGCAGCCGGGCAAGGCGCAAGGCGTAGAGACGTTCGAAGATGTCCCCGTCGGTCGAGTGACTGGGGATGCGATCCCTCTCAGCGACGAACCGCTGGATGTCCTCGAAGCCGGCCAGGACCCGTTCCTCCTGCGGGGTTCGGGCACGCGACTTCTCGACCTCGATTTCGACGCCGAGTTCGGCCAGCAGGTCCTCGTCGGTCTGATCAGCCATGCTTCGCCTCCGCGACCTTGCGGCTCAGGAACGCGATCCCCTCCGCCATGCGCCGCTCCCAGGGGTCCTGAGAGGTCGCCGACGGCAATCGCCCCCTCTCGGCCTTGAACTGCTTTGCCCGCAGGGCGAGTTCGCGAGCTTCCTCGATGGTGAGGCTCACCTTCTTCCCGGCGATGATCGCTTGGACGGCCTTCAGCGCATCGGCATCCATCGTCTTGGACAGGATGGAATAGGCTTCGCCGAAGGGGTTGATGGAGTCGATCAGGTCGATGTCGAGGTCCCGCACATCCATCGCGAACTTCCGGACGCCGTCGATCAACGCGGTGTTGGGCGATGGCTCTTCTGGATCGTCCTTCGCCTTCCGCACCTCCTCCGACGCCTTTTGGGTCAGATTCAGGGCGGCGACGGCCCTCTGACGGATCGCCTCCCGGTCCGCTTCGGGCAGTTCCGGGTAGCGATCCTTGATGACCTTCCCCATCCGAACCTGCGTCAACTCCTCGGGAACGAGGTCCTCCTTCTCGGTGAACAGGCCCTTCTCGACATTGTGCCGGTCCTGCACGAAGCCCGCGATGATGTCGTTGATGTCATCCTCGCAGGCCGCGCGGCCCTTCTCGGTCGTCGGTTGCTTCAGTCCCTTGATCTCGATCTGGAACGCCGCCTGGGGACCATCCGAGAAGCCTATGTTCGACTTCGACGGGTCGTACCCATCGGGGCCGTAATCCACGCCCTCCTGCGGACCGCTGGCCGCCGTCTTAGGGACGAACTCGAACTTCGGGGCCAGCACCTGCTCCATCAGAAGGCTCGCCGCGATGGCCTTCAGCGTGTCGTTCACCGCCTCGGTCACGGCCTCGTCGGAGGCGGAGGGCTCGGCGATCAGGTTCGTGAACCGGGCGCGGGTCTTGCCCGGCGCGTCTCGGGTCGCCCGGCCGATGATCTGGACGATCTCGGTCAGCGAGGCCCGATAGCCCACCGTCAAGGCGTGCTCGCACCAGATCCAGTCGAACCCCTCCTTCGCCATCCCCAGCGCAACGATGATGTCCACGTGGTCGCGGTCGTCCTTGTGGGCGGGGTCCTTGAGGGCGGCGAGCACCTTGTTGCGGCGGGCCGGATCCGTGTCGTCCACGAGGTCGGCGATCTTCAGCATCCGGCCGTCCGGGGTCTCGACGATCTGGAACCCGGTCACGGGGTCGGCATGCTTCCACTCGCCCAGGGCGTCGATGATGTGGCCGACTTCCTTGTGCTTGTCCTTCGTGCTTTCGCGCGAGTTGACGGAGGGGATGTGGAGGATCGTCTTCTCGGTCGGGTCGAGCACCTTCAGGATGTCGTCGGCATAGGACCCGGTGTAGAAGAAATACCCGATGTCGAGCTGCTTGAGCCAGCGGTAGCCGTTCAACTGCTCGTAGTAGGTATAGACCACCGTATCGAACCGCTGCTCGTCCTCCGGCGACAGCACGGCCTCGGCGTCGCCCCGAAAGTAGCTGCCCGTCATCGCGACGATGTGGGCACGGTCGCGCTCGATCAACTGGCCCAGATGCGCGCCCAGCTTGTTGTCGGGGTTGGCCGAGACGTGGTGGAACTCGTCCACCGCGATCAACCGGTCGTCGAACGTCTCGATCCCGAACCGGTCCACGGCGAAGCGGAAGGTGGCGTGGGTGCAGATGAGGATTTGGTCTTCGGATCCCAGGAACCTCCCCACGGCCCCGACCTTGCCGTCGTCCCCGCCCGGCGCGTTGCACAGGTTCCATTGGGGCGCGACGGTCCAGTCGGCCCAGAAGCCATGATCGGTCAGCACCTCGTCGGCGAAGGACGATCCGATGGACCGTTCGGGCACGACGACGAGGGCCTGTTTCATCCCCTGGTTGGCCAGCTTGTCGAGCGCGATGAACATCAGCGCGCGGGACTTGCCGGAGGCCGGGGGCGACTTGATAAGCAGGTATTGCTCTCCCCGCTTCTCGTAGGCCCGCTCCTGCATCGGGCGCATGCCGAGCTCATTGGAGGCGTGGGTCGCGCCGGTGCGGGCGTAGGTGACGGAGACGGTGGGGACGGCGTTAGGCACGGGCGCCCTCCTTCGCGGTCATCTTGGTGTAGCGGGCGAAGAGATGCTCCAGGCGCTCGGTGTCGTTCCTGAAGCGGCGGCCGATGTAGATGCGCTCCAGGGTCTCGTCGTTGGCGTCGTGGGCGGCGCGGAGGTCGCCCGGCATCTTCTCGGGGTCGTAGAGGTCGGCGATGGTGGCGGGGAAATGCGCCTCGCGGGTCAGCAGGATGCGCTCCGCGCAGGCGGTGAGGTCGTCGCGGTTCTTCTGGGTCAGGGTGGGGACGGGGAAGGTGTTCCAGCCGAGGGTGTTGGAGTAGCGGAAATCGGTCTTCATTTTGCCGCAGACGGTGGCGATCCAAGCAAGATGCAGGCGCGAGCAAAGAACTGACAACGACCATAAGGGTGCATCATACAAACCAAACGCGTAGTTTACGATCGCATTCTCCGGCAGCAAGTCAACGGGAAACCATTCTCGTCTCTCCGAACTCACGATAGGTATTCCAAACGCTGTCCGATATTTTGGCGACCGAATCTCGACAAATCGATAAGGGCGATCTGCCCATTCCCTGGTAGCTTTCTTGGGGCTTTTCAACCTGCTCTCTGCAACTTTCTGGAACCTAATTTGCAACTCCGAGACTCTTTCAGCATCCGCTGACTGGTCGCTCTCAACCCATATGCAGAGCCTTCGTGTTCCCTTCACGATCTCCTGTCCGCCGAACATTGGGCGTAGGAATGCCTGGCCGTCGGCGGAGAAAGTTGCTGCCTCGCTTTCCGAAATTATAAGGTGGCCACCATCCTTCGCGAAGTTCCCGAGAAGCATGTTCGGTAAATTGCTCTGCGGCCTTGCAGTCGGCTCAACGAAAACCGTCGGCGCTGCCAACAGATACGGATTTACCTGTTCAACTCGACGCTCTTCCATCACACCTTGGCAACTGAGCGAAAAGATTCGAGGCTCTGAAAGTTCATCATGTGACAGGCCGATGACGATTACCGTCACGCCAGCATTATTTTTTGCGAGGTTGCGCCAGAGAAAGCTAAGATGGGCGAATGATATGCGCGCGCCCAAGTGGAAAATGATGGGCCAAAAAACTGGAACCTGCTGGCCCTGGCATATGGAGTTTGTTGTAACAAACGCTGATCCACCACGACTTTCCTTGAGATATCGAGAGGCTAGGAGGAGCCATCCGCAAACGTAGTCGAGTGATCTCCATTTTGGTGTGCTATCTCGAAAGAGGCGCTCCATGTCTTGCTTTTGACCGGTATCCTGCTTCTTATCGCCAACATAAGGCGGATTCCCACAAATATACGTCTCCCCGCCCTCGTTCTCGAAGTCGATCTCCGCCTGGTCCGGCTCGACCCCGAAGAGGTCGCCCGAGCGCACCTTCGCCCCCGTCCCCGTGGGCGGGCAGACCTCCAGCCAGTCGATCCGCAGCGCGTTGCCGCAGGTGATCCAGTTGCGGGCGTCGAGAGGTAGGAACTCGGCCAGCGCCTCCTTCTGGCCCCGGTAGAGCACGTCGCACTGATACTCCGCGATGATCAGCGCCAGACGGGCGATCTCGGCCGAGAAGTCCCTGATCTCGATGCCCCGAAAGTTGGTCAGCGGGATCACCGAGGGCGCGTCCGCCTCGCCCCGCCGCCGGTTCACCTCCGCCTCGATCTCCCGCATCTGCTTGTAGGCGATCACCAGGAAGTTGCCGGACCCGCAGGCCGGGTCGAACACCCGGATGCGGGCCATCCGCTTGCGCAGGTTCAGCAGCTTCCGTCCGTTCTCGCCCGCCTCCTCCAACTGCCGCCGAAGATCGTCGAGGAAGAGCGGGTTCAGCACCTTCAGGATGTTCGGCACGGAGGTGTAGTGCATCCCCAGGGCCGACCGCTCGCCGGCATCGGCGACGGCCTGGATCATGGAGCCGAAGATGTCCGGGTTGATCCGCGTCCAGTCGAGATGCCCGATATGCAGCAGGTAGCGCCGGGCGAGGCGGGAGAACTTCGGCACCTCGACGGAGCCGGAGAACATCTCCCCGTTCACGTAAGGAAACACGTCGGCCCAGTTGCGCAGCCCGGCGGCCTTGCGGTCGGACGGCTTGGTGTTCATCGCCCGGAACACCTCCGCGATCACCCAGTCGGTGTTGGTGTCGTCCGACATCTGCTCGACCGTCGCGGTGAACTTGTCGTCGCCGCCGAAGATGTCGGTGTCCTCGGCGAAGAAGCAGAAGATCAGCCGCGCCATGAAGTGGTTCATATCGTGCCGCCGCGCGGCGGAGCCCCAGTCGGGGTTCTCCTCCAGCAGCTTGACGTAGAGCTTATTAAGCCGCGACGTGGCGCGGATGTCGAACGCGTTCTCCCGGATCTTCTCGACGGTGCTGATGCCGGCGAGGGGGAGGAAGAAGCCGAAGTGGTTCGGGAAGTCGGGGTAGGCGCAGGCGACCGTCTCTCCGCTGGCCAGGTCCTCGGCCTCCAGCGTCTCGCCGTCGGTGGCGAGGATGAACTTCACCTTGTTGCGCTTGTTCGCGGTCGCTGGGCTGTCTCGCAGGGCGGTCAGCGCCTCGGCCACGTGGCCCGGCTCGGCGACCAGCATGTGGATGTTGTTCGTCTGAAGGACGCCGCTCAGGTCGGACTTGTTCGCCGTGCCCTTGCGCAAACGCTTCATCACGCTGCCGGTCGGCTTGTTCCCGAAGGCTTCGAGGAACGCGAACGGGAACTCGTCCGCGTCGAAGTCCCGCTCAGCCAACTTGGTGATGGCCTGCTCGATCTCGACGGCGTTCATGGTCGTCCTCCGTCCCCTCGGCCGGACCGCCCCCGCGGTCGCCGCCCGTCCGGCCAGGTCCCGCCCCGTCCGACCCCTCCGGCGCCGTGCGTCGCGTGTCGGATCGCAGCTGGCGACCCCGGCAGGATTCGAACCTGCAACCTGCCCCTTAGGAGGGGGCTGCTCTATCCAGTTGAGCCACGGGGTCGCGCGGTCCCTCGTTAAGGGGGAGCGGGGTCGCTTGTCCATGGCATCCGGCGGGCATAGCCTGTTCCGACCCCTTGCAGCCGGAGGTCGCCGTGGCGGAGCGTGGCAGACGGACCCATCTGACCCTGCGCGACGTGTCCGAGGCGGCGGGCGTATCCGAGATGACGGTCAGCCGCGTCCTGCGCCAGCAGGGCGACGTCAGCGACAAGACGCGGCGCAAGGTGGAGGCGGCGGCCCGGATGCTGGGCTACGTGCCCAACAAGATCGCGGGCGCGCTGGCCTCGCAGCGGGTGAACCTGGTCGCCGTCGTCGTTCCCAGCCTGTCGAACCTGGTGTTCCCCGAGATGCTGGTCGGCGTGCAGGAGGTGCTGGACGGGACGGGCCTGCAGCCCGTCGTGGGCTCCACCGACTACGACCCCCGCAAGGAGGAGACGACGCTGTTCGAGATGCTGTCGTGGCGTCCGTCCGGCGTGGTGGTGGCGGGGTTGGAGCACACGGATGCCAGCCGGGCGATGCTGGCCAACGCGGGCTGTCCGGTGGTGGAGGTGATGGACGTCGACGGCGATCCCGTGGACGCGGCGGTGGGCATAAGCCATTGGCGCGCGGGCTATACCGTGGGCCAGGAGGTCGCGGCGCGGGGCTATCGCCGGGTGGGCGTGCTGGGCACGAAGGTCGCGGGCGACCACCGCGCGCGCAAGAGGGTGGAGGGGTTCGAGCGGGCGCTGGGCGAGGCGGGGATCGCCATCGCGGACCGGGCCGATTACGATGGGGGGTCGGGCTTCGCGCGGGGACGCGAGATGACGGCCGCGATGCTGGACCGGACGCCGGACCTGGATGTCCTGTTCTACACCAACGACCTGACGGCGGCGGGGGGGCTGCTGCTGTGCCTGGAGCGGGGGCTGGACGTGGGCGGCGCGCTTGGGCTGGTGGGGTTCAACGGATTCACCCTGCTCGACGGGCTGCCGCGCAAGCTGGCCACGGTGGATTCCCGCAGGCGGCAGGCAGGGCGGATCGCGGCGCGGATCATCGCGGGCACGCACGAGTTCACGTCGCCCGACCGGCGGGTGGAATTGGTGCCGACCTTCCTGCCCGGCGACACGTTGCGGGACAGACACGGCTTATAGGGGCGAACGGGCCGCCGGTGGTCCGCGAAATGCCTCGAATTGCTCGCGCCGGGAGAATATCGAGCGATATCAACCGTGTTGCACGGGTCCGTCGAATGCGACGCACCGCGACCTGCGGCCCGTCGTCCCATGCACCCCCCGTACACCCCCCGTGCATACGCGCGGGCAGACGGGGGGTTGCCTGGGGCGAGGGGGTTGCCGTGCGGTGGCGTTCCATGCGGGGAGTGGTCCGGCGAACCGCTCGGGCGGTCCGCACTCCGGGCGTCGAAACGATCCCCCGGATCGTTCCGTCCCTGCGGGGGGACCGGACCTTCGCCCCCGTACATACGCGCGGGCAGACGGGGGGTCGTGCGGGGCAGGGGGGGTGCCGTGCGGGGGGTGATCCGGCGGACCGCTCAGGCGGTCCGCGCTTCGGGCGTCGAAACGATCCCCCGGATCGTTCCGTCCCTGCGGGACCCGCCCTTCGCCCCCGAGCAGATGCGGCGGCAGATGGGGACCATGCGTGGAGGCGATATCGTCTTGCGACAACGTTCCTCGCGGGGTGCGCGAACGAAGGGAGCCGGACCACAGCATGTGGTGCCCCGCGTATCGAACTCCTCGGTGTCTGGATTCCACCGCCCTCGCGTGGCCCGGTCGGCTTCGTCCGGCGTGCCGGAAGACACGTCGCCGAGTTATGCGGCTGGCGGGACGGTTCGCCCCGTTCAAGCGTTCCGTAAAGGTCTGGACCTACCCCTTCGGACGTTCCACGAGCTTCGAGCGACCCTTCTGCATCCCGATCGGCGTTTAAAAAACTGTCCCGTTGTCATGCACTTGAAGAACAAATCTAAGCGACCTCCGTACAACGTGCGCGACGCCTAGCTTGGCGAATACCGTAAAGGATCACACCAACAATCAAGAGCGCATCGATCACGAGCAGCGTGGCCGAAATTGGTCGATCCCAGAAGATCCAATGGCCGTCGCGCGAGATCAGGAGCGACCGGCGGTAGTTGTTCTCTAGGAGCGGGCCGAGGATAACGCCGATCACCACGGGGGCGAGCGGATAGCGGGCGGCCTTGAAGAGGATCCCGACGAGGCCAAAGCCCAGCATTGCCCAGAGATCGAAGATCGACGCCTGCAGCGCGAAGGCGCCGACCGCGCAAAGAAGCAGCACGATCGGAATGAGGTTAGAGCCGCGGATGCACAGCACGTAGGCGAAGAGCGGCGTCATCAGGATGCCGAGGACCAGCAGCAGCGCGTTGGCGAGCAGGTAGACGAGGAAGATGCCGCCGACGATCTCGGGACTGTTGGCAAACAGGGCAGGGCCCGGGAAGACGCCGAGGATGATCAGCGCGCCCAAGAGCACGGCCGCGCCCGCGTCGCCCGGTATGCCCAGGGCGAGGGTCGGCACGAACGTACCGCCCACGGTCGCGTTGTTCGACGCTTCCGTCGCGACGACGCCGCCCTCCGCCCCCTCGCCGTAGCGTTCATCGGGCTTCGCGAGAGCCTTGGCCGCGGCGTAGGCCACGAAGGAGCTCGCCACGCCGCTCGCCCCGGGGATCGCGCCGAAGAAGGCGCCGAGCGCCGAGGAGCGCAGCAGGTTCGCCCAATGCAGCAGCGTGAGGCCGACCGCGCGCAGTCCGACGCGGACGGGGGGCAGCGCGACCTTGTCGTCGAGGCTCGGCCGCATCACCTGCCAGACCATCTCGGGGATCGCGAAGAGGCCCACGACGATGGCCACGATGTGGAAGCCGTCGAGGAGATGGTAGGACCCGAAGGTGAAGCGAAAGCCCGTGGAGAACTGGTCTGTGCCGATCGTGGCGATCAGGAGCCCGAAGCAGCCGGCAAGCAGACCCTTCACCAGCGAGCCCTCGGAGATCACCGCGACCGTCACGAGGCCCGTGATTGCCAGGGCGGTGTATTCGGGGGCGGTGAAGCCGCCGGCGAACTCCGCCAGCATGGGTGTCGCGACGATCAGCACGGCCCCACCGAACAGGCCGCCCAGGGCCGAGGCGCTTATGGCGATGCCGATGGCGTCGGCGCCGCGTCCGGCCTGCGCCATCGGGTAGCCATCGAAGAGCGTCGCGGCGGCCAGGGGCGTCCCGGGGATGCCGAGCAGGATAGCCGAGACCGATCCGCCACAAGAGCCGGCCACGAAGATCGCCGTCAACAGCCCGATCGCCGCGATGGGCGGCTGGCCGATGGCGAAGGGCAGCACGAGGATCATGCCCATGAGCGGCCCGAGGCCGGGCAGGGCCCCCACGACGAGGCCGAAGGCGACGCCGAGCGCCACGAGGACGACCGTCTGCACGGTCAGGAAGAGCGGTAGCCCCGCTAGGACGGCATCGAACATACCGCGTCACCAAAGCCAGAAGAGGTTCCAGTTGATCGCCCCGCCGGGCAGCACGACGTTCAGCCTTTCCTCGAACAGGATCGCGGTCACGAGCATCGCCGCGATGGAGATCAGCGCAGCGCGTCCGTTGCGGCGCGCGCCCGCAATCTTCATCATGGCAAAGACCGCCGGTGGCGTCGCCAGCGAATACCCGACCAGGCCGAGGCCGAGGAGGTAGTGCCCGAAGGCGCCGACGAGCGCGGCCGGACGGACCAACGTCGTCCAGGGCACATGACGCCCAGCGTCGACGTCCCTCCGTAGGGCCGTCTGCGTCAGTGCCACCACCAAGAGCACCAGGACGACGATAGCGACAGCGCGGGGATAGGAGGCCGCATCGTCGTAAGGCGTGCCGCCCGCCATCCCCTGATCGACGAAGGATGTGGCGATCTGCTGGAACACGGTCCCGCAGATCGCCACGAGGAACAAGGCGGCGAGAAGGTCGGCGAAGGGAAGCCGCTTCAACGGTCTTCCCCGCACCCCCAGATCACGGATGTGGTCATAGACCGCCCATCCGCTCCTCTTCCCAGGCAATCGCATTTCGCATCGACTCGAGTTGGGCGCGGACCGGGCCCACGACGTCGTCGTATTGCTCCGGGCCATAGGATAGCGGGTTGAAGCCGATGCCGCGAAGCTGCTCCCGCACGTCCTCCCGCGCCATGGTCGTGCCCATTGCCTGGCGCAATGTCTCGGTCTCGGCATCGGGCGTGTCGGGGTGGACCAGCCACCAAGTCCAGCCCATCGGTGCCAGGCCGGAGATGCCGAGGTCGATGTCGAGATCGACGAAGGTCGGTGCGCCCCCATAGGTCGCCGCCGCCCCGGGATCGTCGGAAAGGACCAGCACGATGTCGAAGGCATCGGGCTCCTGGATGTAGGCGCGCGGGTTGACGTAGGCGAAATCGAGGACGCCGGCTTTCAGGTCCTTGATGGCGTCGCCGTCGGTCCCGTAGGGGATATTCTGCGCGACGCATTCGTACGCCTGCAGAACGCGCGCCGTCACCATATGCGGAAGGTTGTTCCGCGCATCGGTCGAGTAGCGCAACTCGCCCGGGTTCTCGGCACAATAGGCCATTAATTCTTCGATGCCCTCGAACCTGTCGTCGCCCGCGCGCATGCCGATCGAGAACGGCACCGAATGGGCGGCGTGGAGCGGCTTGAAATCCTCGTGGGACCAGTCGGCATTGCCCAACACGGGCTGAAGGACGAGTGGCGCGACCCAGCCGTCGATGAGCGTGTAGCCGTCGGCCGGCCGACCCATCGCGGTGATGAACGATTTGGTGCCCCCCGCACCGGGGGTGGAGACGATCGTGATGGTTTCGCCCAGTTCCTCGCTCATGGCTTTGGCGACGATCTGGCTCGCGGCCATCGCAGCGCCTTGGGTCCAAGGGAAGATGTTCTCGATCGTCCGTTCGGGATAGTCGGCTGTCGCCATGGAGGCCGAGAGGCCCCAGGCCACGGCGGTCGTGGCAAGCGCGCGAATAAGCATGGTGATCCTCCCTCGATCCAGCTTCGCCGGCGGCCGTTCCCTAAGGAGGCAGCCACATCGCCGACAAATCCACTCTAGCCGCCGTCCGACAAATAGTGAAAATGAAATCTGCGACGTGTGAATATAGAGAAAACGAATGGATAAGAAATTCGCGACCTTCCTGGCGGTCGCCCGGACGGGCAGCATCACGGAGGCAGCGCGGACGCTGAACATCACGCAGCCGACCCTGACCAAACGGCTCCAGCTGCTCGAGGGGTCGCTAGGTTGCAAGCTCTTCCAGAGGCTTCCCAGAGGCATCCGTCTCACGGCGGAAGGCGAAGGCCTTCTTCCGCATGCACGACGCATGCAGCACGAACATTTCCAGGGCCTGGAAGCGGTACGTGCGGTCCGGTCCGGCCAGCTCGCCGATCTGCGGATCGGCGCGGGGCCCCTATTCCATTCCCGCTATCTTTCCTGGGTTTTCGCGCATTTGCGCGCCGATCATCCCGAAACCACACCGCGGCTCTTCGCGGACTTCAATTCGCGCATCGTCCCTCGCCTGCTCGATGGGCGTCTCGATCTATCCTTCGGCACGCGTTCACCCGATGCGGAACGGGGCGGTCTCGCATTCCACCACCTTATGGACGTCGAACGCGGTCTCGTCGTTCGCAAGGGTCATCCCGCGGCACAACGCAGACTCGCCGCCGCGCGCGAGATGCGGGGTTTGGGCTGGGTCGCCTTCTCGAACACGGACGAGATGGAGGATCTCGTCGCGGCCTACCTGGCCGCCCAGGCGCTACCGCCACCGGACATTCTTCTCCAGACCACATCGCTGTCACTCGCGTTCGAAACCGTGGCCACGACCGACGCCGCGATGGTGCTTCCCATCCAGATGGCGCCCGTCCTCTCGCGGCATGGTCTCGTCGTCGTGCGCGTGACGCCGTCCTTCGGCATCCTGCCGGCCGGTGCCCATCTTCGCGCCTCGGCATACGAGTACCCGGTCGTGCGCCGGACCATCGAGTTGATGCGCGATGCGATAGAACAAGGCGGCACCGACACACCAGCGGCGGACATTCCCTAATTCTATGGCGGCGAAGACAAGAATTCATTTTTGCAATGCTGACCGAACCCATAGCCTGACCTCGGCAAAGAACGTTGAGGTGCCGGCCATGAACACGTCGATCACCGACCAGGTCCGTCCTGCCGTGTCGTCGCCGGACATCCTGGGTGAGAGCCCGATCTGGGACGAACGCGCCGCGCGGCTTTATTGGGTCGACGTGCGCGCACCCGCCTTGCGTAGCCTCGATCCCCACACCGGCGCGGTGCAGAGTCGGGCGATGCCGGAGGTGATCGCATCGGTGATGCTGCGCGCGGCGGGTGGGCTGGTCGTCGGGCTCAAGTCGGGACTGTACGCATTCGATCCTGAAAGCGAGACGCTCGATCTCCTTCGGGCAATCGGCGAGCCGCACGAAGGCAACCGGGTCAACGATTGCAAGGTGGACCGCAAAGGCGCGATCTGGTGGTCGACCATGTGGGATTTCGGCTCACGAACGACCGGATCCCTCTATCGGCTCCGGCCCGACGGAGCCAACGAGACGTTGCGCGCCGACATCACGATCCCGAATGGACTGTGCTTCGGTCCCGAAGGCGACCGGGCCTACTTTGCGGACACGCCCACGGGACGCATGGAATCGGCCAAGATCGCCGCGGATGGTGCCATCGGCCGTTGGCGGGACTTCGGGGCCCCGGCGGGCCTTCCGGGAAATCCAGACGGCAGCGCGTGCGACTCCGAAGGATGCGTCTGGAACGCCCGCTACGGCGGCGGCGCGGTGGTATGCCTGTCCCCGGAAGGAGAGATCCTTCGCCGGATCGACCTGCCGGTGTCACAGCCGAGCTGCTGCGCGTTCGGGGGACCGGATCGCCGGTCGCTTTTCATCACCACGTCACGCCAGGGCCTCTCGGAGGAGGCGCTGCAGCGCGAACCCCTCGCCGGATGCCTTTTGCAAATCGACGTGGATGTCGCCGGTCAGCGCGAGGTTGGATACGGCGGATGAGCGGACAGTCGAACGAGAAGTCGCTTGCCGGGCGCCGGGCGCTCGTGACCGGGGCGGGATCGGACGGTATCGGGCTCGCGATCGCCGTGGGGTTCGCACGGGCGGGCGCAGACGTTGCGATCCATTCGCTCGCGCACGACGAGGCGGCCGAGGCCGCGCTCGACGCCGTCCGAAGGGAGGGTCGAAAGGCTCTGCTTCTCACGGCGGACTTCTCCGACCCCGCCGCCGCACGCGGCACCGTCCACGAGGCGGAGCTTGCGCTCGGCGGGCTCGACATTCTTGTGAACAACGCCGCAACCACGCTACGCAAGCCCGCGCTCGAGACCAGTGATGACGAGTTCCTGCATATCCTTCAGGTGAATCTCATCGCCCAGTTCGCCTGCGCGCAGGAGGCCGCGCGCCTCATGATCGACAAGGGCGTCAAGGATGGCCGCATCGTGATGGTCACTTCGGTGAACCAAGCGCTCGCGGTACCCGACCAGATCGCCTACTGCGCCTCCAAGGGCGGGGTGATGCAGATGGCCAAGGTACTCGCGCTCGAACTTGCGGGGACGGGCATCACCGTCAACATGATCGCACCGGGTACGGTCGTCACCGATCTGAACCGTCACCTGCTGGCCGATCCCGCGTTCCATGAAAGGCGCATCGGTCCGGTCCCCATGCGGCGGCTGGGGCAACCTTCGGACATCGCGGAAGCGGCCATCTATCTGGCCGGGTCCGGGTCGTCCTACGTGACCGGGTCGACCATCGTGATCGACGGCGGTCTAAGCCTCCAGTAAAAGAACGCTGCACCGACCGCTTCGATCAAGATCTACGTGCTGCCCCTCACTACGACCTCGAATCCGATATCCACCGAGCGGGGGCCACCATCGTCGACACGCCCGTCGACGATCGCCTCGCCGGCGAGGCGTCCGATTTGGACCGAATCGGCGCGAACCGACGTGAGACCGCCTGGAAGCAAGCGCGCGATGTCGTGGTCGCCGAAGCCGCATACGGCGACGTCGTCGGGCACGCGAAGCCCCGTATCCAAGCAGTGAAGGAACGCCCCAGCCGCGATGCGATCGCCCGAGAAGACGATGGCGTCGGCACCGCCGCGTCGAACGAGACGCTTGATCGCGTCTTTCCCAGCCTCCATGCTGGTCACGCATTCCATCAGCAATTCGGGAACGACCGCCATTCCCGCCGCCCGCAGCGCGGCCAGATAGCCGTCGCGCTTTGCCGCCGCACGGCCGTTGCCGCTTACCGGGCGACCGACATAGGCGACCCGTTCGTAGCCTCGATCTAGGACGTGGCGGGTCAGCGCAAGGGCTGCAGCCCTTTGGTCGTATCCGACCGCGCGGTCTATCGGCTCACCTTCGATCCCCCATGTCTCCACGACCGGCACGCCCGACCCGGCAGCGAGCCGACGGGCCCGTGGCGTGTGCTGTGTCCCGGTCAAGACCAGACCGTCGGGTCGTCGACCCAGCGCGGCGGCGACGAAGGCCTCCTCCCGGTCGGGGTCGTAGCCGGTATCGCCAATCAGGAGGTGCATCCCATGCGCGGCGAGAACGCCCTCCAAACCCCGCACCATGTCCACGAAGATCGGGTCCAGAAGCGTCGGAACCAGGACCGCGACGATGTCCGACCGTTGCTTCGCCATTCCACGCGCGGCCAAGTCGGGCACGTAGTCGACGGCCTGCATCGCCGCGTCGATCCGCTCGCGCGTCCGGGCGGAGACCGTCGCTGGCGCATTCAATGCCCGTGACACCGTGACGACCGACACGCCCGCGGCCGTCGCGACGTCCTGCAGACGGGCCCTTCGTATGTTGGGGATATCGCGTCGTGCCATTCGGCCCTCCTGTGCCCCGATCAGGCCGGTATATGAGATAACTTGACGAAGCGGCATAGCGACGACCATAATGATAAACGCTTATCATTCGTCGAAGGACGCAGGCCGTGAAGATCACCGATGTCAAAGCCGCGACCATCCGACGGGAATATGCCGACGCCCCGCGCAACACCCATCATGTCTGGTCGGAACGGCGATACGTCCTCGTTTCCGTCGAAACGGATACCGGGCTGTCGGGTTTGGGCGAGATCTACACCGACGGGCACAATTCGACGGACGTTCTGGAACTGACGGTCGCCCGCGACGTCGCCCCGCACCTGATCGGACACGATCCCCGGGCCATCGGTGCGCTGATCGCCTCGCTGGAAGACCGCCAGACGCTGAGCGGGCGCGCCGACGGATTCGGCCCCATACTGGCCGGCATCGACATCGCCCTGTGGGATCTGTTCGGCAAGATCGTGAACCAACCGCTCTGGCGATTGCTGGGCGGGCATTCCGACAGGGTGCGAACCTATGCCAGCGGTGGCATGTACGGCGACGCGATCACGCCGGAAAGCCTGGCGCGCGAGATGGCCGCCGCGGTGGCGGAAGGCAATAATGGGATCAAGATCAAGGCTGGCGCCGCCCCGCTTGCGGAGGACGTAGCGCGGGTCGCCGCGATCCGCGAGGCTATCGGCCCGGATGTGCCGCTGATGGTGGACGCCATGTTTGCGCCGACGCTGGGTCAGGCGATCCGGTTGGCCCGGGCCCTGGTGCCGTTCGACCTGCACTTCCTCGAAGCGCCGACCGCCGCGCTGGATCTTGCAGGCTGGTCCCGTATCCGAGACGCGGTCGGCATCCCCTTGGCCGGTCCCGAGCTGCAATCGAGTGTCAAGTTGATGCGGGACATCCTAGAACGGGACGTGGTGCAGTTCCTGCAATACGACGTGACCCTGGCCGGCGGGCTGAGCCGGGGGCGTGATCTCGCCGCGATGGCCCGCGCCCACCACCGCCAGGTCAGCCTGCACTGCGCGACCTCTGCGGTCGGCCTGGCCGCCAGCGTACATCTCGGCGGCGCGATCCCCAATTGCGATGGCGTCGAGCACCACATCCTGCACCAGGGGCTTCACGAACACCTGTGGGCGTCGGGCTGGAAGCGAAGCGGCGGTGCCATCGTCGCACCGGACCGGCCGGGTCTCGGCATCCCCCTCTCGCTGCACGACATCCTGGCGGCGGAGGAGCGGGCATGAGCGAACGCGTCCTTCGCGGTCTGGGCTGGGGCCACCGCCGGGCCACCGCGCCAATGGATGCGGCAGCCCGTGCCTTCGCGACGGACCACGGCGTCCGCGTCGAATGGGACGTGCAGCCCCTATCGGGCTTCGAAAGCGCGCTCGGCCCCGATCTGGCCGCCCGCTATGATCTGGTCGTGTTCGATCACCCCTTCTGCGGGGCCATCGCTCGCGACGGGCTGCTGCGTCCGCTCGATCCGGACGCGTTGGCGCCGGGCGGCCTGCGGGACGACGGGTTCATCGGGCGATCCTTGGAAAGCTACCGCCACGACGGATGGCTATGGGGCCTTCCGATGGACGGGGCCACCCAAACGGCGATCTGGCGGCCCGATCTGATCGACGCCCCGCCCGATGGCTGGGACGCCGTCCTGGCCTGCGGCGCGCGCGAACGGGCGGCCGGCCGCGCCCTGGGCTTCGCGGCAAAGGCGCCCCACGGCTTTCTGGCCCTCCTGGCGCTGTGCGCCAATCTGGGCGCCCCGCTCGCCGAGTCCCCGTCCGTCGACATTCCAATCGACGAAACGGTCCTGCGCGAGGCGATGGACCGCTTGCGCGCGATCTGGAACCTTAGCGACGGGCGGGGGATCGACTGGGACGCGATCGACCTGCACGAAGCGATGTCCCGCGCCGACGACCCGGCCCCCATCGCCTATGCGCCGCTCGCATATCATTATCTGACCTATGCCGAGGACGATACGCCACGGCGCTTGCGCTTCGCCGATTTCGCGGGGCCCGGTGCTGATCCCGCCGCCGGGACGGTGCTGGGTGGGGCCGGCCTGGGGATCACGCAGCGTTGCCGGGACGTCGAGGCGGCGACCGCTTTCCTACGCACGCTGGTGTCGGGTCCGTCACAGGTCGCGCTTGTCTGCGACCATCACGGCCAACCGGCCGCTGTCGGCGCGTGGGACGACGGGCCGAGCGACGCGCCCTATGGGGGTGCCCGCGAAGCGACCCGGCGAAGCATGACGCGCGCGTCGCTGCGGCCGCGGTTCCCCGGATACATCCCGTTCCAGCATGCCTGCGGATTGGCGACGGCCCGCTGGCTGGCAGGGGACGTCACGGACGCCGCTCTGGCATCCGACATCGCACATCAATGGCGGCGGGCCACCGGGACCGAAGAACCCCCGCGGCCCGGCACCGATCTATCGTGACAACGGAGGAAACCACGATGACCCTTATCCCGACGAAGACACGCCGCGCGATGATCCGCGCGATCCTCGCCGCGCCGCTCGGCCTGGCGGCGTTGACGGGCCCCGCCCTCGCCCAAGCGTACCCGGAGGAGCCTATCCGCCTCGTCGTGCCGCACGGGGCCGGCGGCGGCACCGACGTCTTCAGCCGCCTGATCGCCGCACCCACCGCGGAAACGCTGGGTGCCAGCATCGCCGTCGTCAACGTCACCGGCGGGGGCACCGCCATCGGCGCGCAGGAAGTCGCCCGCAGCGACCCGGACGGCTACACGCTGCTGTCCACCCATGTGGCGCTGCTGACCTCGTCGGCGATGGGCGCCAATCAGATGGGTCCGGACAGCTTGACGCCCATCGCCCAACTGGCCTCCGAAACGCAGGTGATCGCGGTGCGGGCCGACAGCCCCATGGCCTCCGCCGGCGACTTCTTCGACGCGGTCGCCGATGACAGTCGGCCCAAGCTGGGGATCTCGGCGGGCGCAGGGAACCATTTCGCGTTCCTCCAGATGTTAATGAACGTACCGGACTACGACGTGAACTTCGTCCCCGTGGGCGGGGGCGGACCGTCGATGACGGCGCTTCTGGGCGGCAATATCGACGTCGGCACCTTCACTGTATCCGAAGTCCTGGACCAGGTCGCCGCGGGGGAGGTCCGGGCCGTCACCGTCTTCGCCGCCGAACGCGACCCTGCCCTGCCCGATGTGGCCACGGCGACCGAAGCGGGCTTCCCGATCGAGATCGGGCTCGACTACGTCTGGTATGCGCCGAAGGACACACCCACGGACCGCATCGCTACGTTGGCTGACGCGCTGGAGACGACGATGGCGGACGAGACGATCCGCACGACCCTGACCGAGCGGGCCATCCTGCCCAACTTCCTGCGCGGCGATGCCTTGGAGGCGACGCTGGCCGAGCGGTGGGAGACGATCCAGTCCGTCGCCGCGTCGATCCGGTAGCGTCATGCAGCTGTCGCGGCGCGGCTTTGATGTCGCGGCGGGCGTGGTCCTCCTGCTGCTGGGCGCTTTCGTCTGGCGGGAGGGGGCCGCCATCCCGCCCTCCTTCCTCGATACGGCCTTCGGAACGGGCTATCTCGTTATGCTGGCGGGCGGGGCCCTGTCCGTCCTGGCCTGCTTTCTGATCTTGGAAGCGGTGAGAGGCGGGCGGACGGCGGGGCAACTGACCTTCGACGCACGTCTCGCCCGTCCGGCCCTTACCGCGTCGATCCTAGCCCTGTTCGTGCTCAACCTCACCTTCGGCCTGGTGCCGTTCTATCCCAGCGCGGCGGCGATGATCTTCGCGATCGCGCTCGGCCTGGGGGAGCGGGCCCCCCGCGCCGTGGCAATCGCGGCCGCTGCGGCCCTCGCCGCGACAGCCGCGGCCTGGGTCGTCTTCACCCAAGTCTTCGTGGTGCTGATCGGATGATCGGGGAACTGGCCGCCTCCTTCGCGACGATGCTCGCACCTTATCCGTTCGCGTTGATCGTACTAGGTACGGTGCTGGGAATCGTAGCCGGCGCGATCCCAGGCCTGAACGGCGGAATGCTGATCGCCCTGTCGCTTCCGCTGACCTTCGGGTGGAACCCCCTCGACGCCATAGCACTGCTCGTGGGCATGTATGTCGGCTCGATCTCAGGCGGATTAATCTCCGCCTCGCTGCTCAACATTCCCGGCTCGCCGTCGAACCTGATGACTACCTTGGACGCCATGCCGATGGCCCGCCGGGGCGAGGCGGCGCGCGCGCTCCAATTGGGGATCATCGCCTCCTTCTTCGGCGGTGTCGTCTCGTGGATGGCGCTGGTGCTGCTGGCCCCGCCGCTTGTGGCCTTCGCGCTGACCTTCGGGCCGCACGAATACTTCGCGATCATCTTCTCCGCGCTCGTCCTAATTTCGTCGTTGAGCGAGGGATCCATGACGCGCGGGCTGATCGCCGCCATGCTAGGCGTGCTGGTTGCCCTGCCCGGCCTCGACCCCGTCACCGCGCAACCGCGCCTGACCTTCGGCTTCGACCGGATGCTCGGCGGCTTCGACCTGCTGGCGGTGCTGATCGGCGTTTTCGCAGTCTCGCAATTACTGGCCGACGCGGCACCGGGTGCCAAGGCGGAAGTCATCCGCCTGCAATCGTCCCGTCTCGTGTTGTCGCTGGGGGCGGTCACGCGCCACTGGGTTAATTTGATCCGGTCGGCCTTGATCGGCACCTGGGTCGGCATCCTGCCCGGCGTCGGAGGATCCATCGGCTCAATCCTGGCCTACGGGGCGGCGAAGACGCTGTCCAAGACACCGGAACGCTACGGCACCGGCTGCGAAGAAGGCGTCATCGCTTCCGAGACCGCGAACAACGCTACCGTCGGCGGTGCCATCATCCCCATGGTGACGATGGGCATCCCCGGTTCGATCATCGACGTCTTCCTGATCGCGGCGCTGACGATCAACAACATCCGCGTCGGTCCCCTTCTGCTGCAGGACAACCCCGAGATCGTCTACGGCTTCATGAGCACGCTGCTCGTGGCCAATGTCGTCATGCTGATCGTCATGCTCGTTTCGCTGCGCGGATTGGCGCGGCTAATGACGGTGCCCAAGACGTATCTGATCCCGATCATCCTGCTCTTCTGCGTGATCGGGGCCTACGCCGGGAATAACCGCGTCTTCGACGTCTGGGTGATGTTCGCCTTCGGCCTGTTCGGGATCCTGTTTCGCGTGATGCGGCTGCCCATCGGTCCGTTCGTGATCGCGTTGGTGCTGACGCCGCTCGCGGAATTCAACCTGCGCGCCGCGCTGATCTCCGCGGATGGATCGTGGTTGAGTTTCCTCCAAAGGCCCGTCTCGGCAGTCTTCGTCGTCATCGCCGGCTTGCTGTTCGTCATGCCGCTGGTTCTCCCATGGGTCCGCCGGCATTCGAATAGATCGGCTGTTGAGTAGCCAGCGAATTGGAGAGATCGGAGCCGGAGCAACACTATACGGCAGCCTGCCTCAACCGCATTTGCAGCGTTGCTGCCAAAACGTTCCGGTTGGGCATGCTTGAATGGCGGTATGGACCTGCTCCAAGGTGACGTGCGGGCCCGGTTCGAAAAATTAGACCTTTAGGCGACGCTAGGCGTCAAACGTTGCAGCGTGTCGACGAGGCGTGAGTCCGTAACAAACGTATCTGCCAATCCTTACAATCGAGACCTTCGCGGACGTCGCACCGATACGTGGACGGTCGATTACGCCGCCACCCGAACGAAGATCGGGAAACAATCAGATTGAATGAGAAGGACTGCACTATGCCTGCTTTCATAAAGATGGACGGTATCGACGGCGAGTCGCGACTAAATGGGGAACTGCCCGAGGGCTGGACCTATCACCCCACGCTCGGCCGCGTGCCGACGAACGTCGAGGCACCGCAGACCGAGGAAGCCGATAGCGGTGACCTGCCACCCGGCTGGGTCTATTCGCCGTTCAGCCAGGGAATGGCCGCGAACGACTACCAGAACGCACCGACCGAGGAGGAGGGGCGTCCCGAGCCGCCGCTGGCACCCCAGTTCGAGACCCACAAGATCGACCCCAACGCCGAGGAGTTCGAGTTCCGGTCGCCTGCCGAGACGGACGAACTGCCCAACCGGACGCCCACGGGGATCGAAATACCGGGCGACAAAGCATCGTTCGAGCCGGAGCAGGGGGTGTCCCACCACATGCCGTTTGGGCACGAACTGGACGATGCGCCCCAACCCCCGGATGACGGGACCGGCCCGAATTACGACCTTGTCCTGTTGACCGACTTCTGCTGATGGCTTGCGGCCGCCCGGTTCCGGGCCGGGACCGGGCGGCCGACACAATCGATACAATCGACCTGCCCGCGTGACACCGAGCGGATACGATGCGACGCTACGTCAGGCCGGGGCCCGGAGGTGCGGATGACGACGCTGACCCTGCTGGAAGACGCCATCGCGACGCTGGACGAGGGTTTCGTCCTCTTCGACGCGGACGACCGCCTGGTGACGGCGAACGAACGCTACCGGCAGATCAACGAAGGCGCGGCCCACGCGATGACGCCCGGCACCTCCAGGGCCGAGGTGACGGCCGCGATCGTCGCAGCGGACGCGTTCGAAGGGGTCGAGGATTGGCCAACGATCCTTGAGGCCGAACGCGCCGCGGGCGATGCCAATTCGCGCAAGCGGACCGACGTGACCCACCGTGACGGACGGCTCTTCACCCTTTCCCGATCCCCTACGGCCGAAGGCGGTTGCACCATCGTGTGGTCCGACGTGACCGACCGCCGCCGCGCGGAGGCGCGGACGTTGCGGATCATGGACGCGATGTTCCAGTCGATGGAGGTCGGGGTCATCCTGTGGGACGAGAACCTGTGCTTCGTGACGGCGAACGCGTCCTACAAGGAACTCTATCCGAGTTTCGAGCCCAAGCCGGGCGAGCCACTCGCTACGCATATCGCACGCAACATTGCCAATGGGGTTCTTGCGTCCCCGAAAGGCGGAACGGAGCACGACGTAGCGGAGAGCTTCGTCGGGATGATTCGCGCCTGCGTCAAGGATGTAGAAATTCCGATGGCGGATGGCCGCGTCTTCTTATGCACTTCCGCACGGACCGAATTGGGTGGCTACCTCGTCACCTATCGGGACATCACGTTCGAGCGGACGGCAGATCGCATGGCGACCGCGTTCGCCCAATACGATAGCAATCTAAAGCTCGTTTCGGCCAATCGTGCTTTCGCGCAAGTCGTCAGCCCCGCCGCGACGAATGACGGCCCCGAAAGCCTGCCCGCCCTTCTGACGCGCTTGGTTGAGGGCGAACGGGTGGTCCTGCCTGATGGCTTGTCCCGGTCTGACTATGTGGATCGCTTGGTTGACCTGGTGCGGGAGAACGCGAAGGGCATCGAGTTGGCCCTGTTCGACGGCCGAACGTTCCAAGGCGATTGTGAGGCGGCGGAGAATGGCGGCCATCTGCTGACGCTGCACGACGTCACGGCCCGGGCCTGGGTGTCGGATGTGCTGGACGACTTCGTGGAGTCGGTGGATTACGGCCTGTGCCTCTTCGACGCCGAGTGGCGGCTGATCCGCACGAACAAGGCCTATCGGGACATCTTCACGCCCTTCTCCGGACCGCAACTGCCGGGCGAACGGGCGCAGGCCATCGCGGAGCGGTTGAAGGCGGCGGGGTTCTACGACGCGGGCGGGGACGCGCTGGACGGCTTGGTGGTCCGGCTTTTCGACGCGGCGGAGGACTCCGCCGGACCGGTCGAGATCCCGCTGACCGACGGCCGCCGCCTTCATGCCAATCGCTGGCCCACGCCGTCGGGCGGTTACCTGCTGACCTTCGCCGACGTCACCGAACGGCTGAACGCCGAAGAGAACGCCCGCGCGATCTTGGAGGGCGCGATCCAATCGCTGGACGAAGGCATCGCGATGTACGACGCCGACTTCCGCTTCGTCCTAGCGAATCGGCGGTGGCGCGAACTGTTCTGCCGATCCATCCCCTATCCCGAGCCGGGCGAGTCCGCGGCGGTGACGGTGCAGCGGCTGATTGACGCCGACCACTACATCCTGCCGCCGGAATTGACCCGGCATCCCGGCGGGGCGGTCGCGGCCGTCTTGAAGCAGGGACAAGACCTCGAAACCGACTACGAGATGCGGTTTACGGATGGGCGCACGGTGCTCGCGTCGGCCCTGCGGACCCCGCAGGGGGGCTACATGTTCACCTTCCGCGAGATCACCGCCCGGCTGGAGATGGAAGCGGAGCTTCGGCGCCAACGCGACCTGGCCCACCAGTCGGAAAAGATGTCCGCCCTGGGCGAGTTGCTGGCGGGCGTCGCGCACGAGTTGAACAACCCGCTGTCGGTCGTGTCGGGCTATTCGATGATGCTAGCCGAGGAAGCCGATGGCGGCGTCTCGGACAAGGCGCGGCGGATCGAGGCCGCGGCCGAGCGCTGCGGGCGGATCGTGCGGATGTTCCTGGCCATGGCCCGCCAGCGACCGCAGCAATTACAACGCGCGTCCTTGGCCGAGATCGCGGCGACCGCGTGCGAGGTCGGGGGCTACGGTCTGCGCGCGTCCGGGGCCGAGATGCGGGTCGACGTGCCCGCCGACCTGCCCCCGGTCGAGGTCGATGCCGACCAGATCGCACAGGTCCTGAGCAACCTTCTGGTCAATGCCGAACAGGCCATGCGCGGGCTGTCGGTGCCAAAGGTCGTGACCTTGACGGCCCGCGCGAAGGGCGCGGTTGTGGAACTGGACGTCACCGATACGGGACCGGGCATCCCGGCCGCGTTGCGGGCCCGCATCTTCGAGCCCTTCGTGACGACCAAGGGTGTGGGCGAAGGCACGGGGATCGGCCTGTCCTTCGCGCATCGGATCGCCGCCGCGCATGGCGGCAGCCTGACCCTGCTGGACGATCGGACCAAGGGTGCGGGGTTCCGCTTGACGCTGCCCGTCGCGGCCGCGGATCTGGCCCCCGCCATGCCACAGGCCGATCTGGCGTCCCTCGCGGGTCTGCGGGTGCTGATCGTAGACGACGAGCCGGACGTCGTGGCGATGCTGTCCGATATGTTGACGCGCCGGGATTGCGTCGTCCGCTCGACCACCGAACCGGCCGTGGCGCTTCGGCTGATCGCGGCGGAACGGTTCGACGCGATCCTGAGCGACATGAAGATGCCGTCCATGACGGGGGCCGAACTGCACGACGCGGTCGCGCGCGCCGATCGGGCGCTGGCGGATCGGATGGTCTTCATGACGGGCGACTCGCTCACGCCCTGGGTCCAATCGTTCCTGGCGGCCCGCGCTCGGCCCCATCTGGAGAAACCGCTGGTCACCGACACAGTTTTGCGCGCGCTCGCCACTATCGCGTCAGAGCGGACCAATGCTTAATGGGCCCACGATCCTGATCTGCGACGATGAACCCGATCTGCGGGCCATGCTGGGCGAGTATCTGACAGGCCGCGGCTTCGCCCCGATCCTGACCGAGGATGGGACGTCGTTGCGTGCAGCGATGCAGGGCGCGAAACCCGCCCTGATCCTGCTCGACGTGGCGATGCCCGGCGAGGACGGTCTGTCGCTGCTGCGATGGCTCCGGCGCGAGGACAGCGTGCCGGTGATCATGCTGACCGCCGCCGGCGCGGTGATCGACCGTGTCGTCGGGTTGGAGATGGGCGCGGACGACTACCTGGCGAAACCTGTGGATCTGCGCGAGTTGGAAGCCCGGATTCGCGCCGTCCTGCGCCGCCCGCCGCCGCCGCCGCCGCCACGGAACATGCCCGCGGGCAGCGTGCCCTTCGGACCTTGCCACCTGGATCTGGATGGGGCGCGGCTGTTCGATCCCGAGGGCGACGAGATCCCGATCACGCCCATGGAGTTCAGCCTGTTACGCATGTTCGCGCGCAACCGGGGTCGCGTGCTGAACCGCGATCAGATCTTGGACGACGCGCATGACCGCACTTGGGAGCCGTTCGACAGGTCCGTGGACCTGCGCATCTCGCGCCTGCGCCGCAAGATCGAACCGAATCCCAAGAAGCCCCAGGTGATCCGCACCGTCCGCGGTATCGGCTACGCCTTCGAGTAGATTGACCGATGCGCAAAGGCCCCGTCGCGCATCGACTCGGGGCCTTTGGTCGAAACGGAAGAAGACCGCTCAGGTCGCGGCGCGCCGCCGTCGCCGCATCGCCGCCAGGGCCCCAATGCCGGTCAGAACGAGCCCTCCACCGGCGGGCAGGGGCACTTCGGGGACGCGGTTCAGGACTTCGTCCAATCTGACGATGGCACTGACTTCCGCGCCGCTGGCGTCGGCAAAGAACACGCCCGCAACGCTGGCCTCCTGATCGTCCGAGAAGACATCCAATTCCGGCCAGGTGCCGAACGGGCCGATATCGCCGCTTTCGTCGAAGGCGATGCCGTCTTGGTCGATGAAGAAGATCAGGAAGGACGAAACGGTCCAGTCCGATTGCGAGGTCGACATGATCGTCTGACCCTCAACATTGTCGACGCGGTACAAGTCATTGTCCTCGCCAGGCAGGCTATTCTTGAACTCGTAGACCGCATCTTGCGCGCTGACCGTGATCCCGTCGAGGACTATACCGACACTTGGCACGTCGGTCGTGCCGTCGTCACGGTAGCTGAAGTTGACCGTGGCATCGCCGCCAACGGCCAGCAATCCTCCTGCATTCGACGACGAGACGATTTCGCCACCGAAGGTGCGCGTGATGATCGTGCTGGCTTGAACCGCGGTAGCTCCGAAGATCGTGGTCCCGAAAATGAGTGCGCGTAGCATGATTAATCCTTCGGCTGTCATGGCTGCGCTTTTGTGGAAGAACGGTATGTTCAGTGGATTTCCTAAAACGTATCCTTTGTAGCGAACGGCGCGGGATCAGGTTGAGCGCCGCGACGCGCAAGGCGCCCCATCGATCCGATCGCCGGGTGACACGCGAGCGACTGAGTGTTCCGAAATGCTCGTGGTTCTTAGCTCGTGATCTAGGACAAGGAACAGTCTTACGAGCATGCCGCCGCGACGCCTACGCGGCTTTCTCGATGCCCAGCTTCACGGCGAGCCCGGCGCGTGCTGACAGATCGACGAGCGCGTCGAGGCTGAACTTGGCGATCTTCCCGCGCAGCAGATCGTTCAGCCGGGGCTGGGTGACCCCAAGCCGCTCGGCGGACTTCCCCTGCGTCAGACCCCAGGAGCGGATCTCCTGCTCGACAGCCGTCAAGAGTTCGGAGCGCAGCCTCATGTTGGCCGCTTCTTCGGGTGTGTCCTCGATCGCGTCCCAGACGGAGTCGAAGGACTGCACTTCCATCTCGTCGTTGGTCATCGCTTCTTCTCCTTGGTCTGCATGGCGGTGAACGTTCGTAGCCGATCGTTCGCGAGATCGAGGTCCCGCTTCGGGGCCTTCTGCGCCTTCTTCTCGAAGGCAAGTAGAACGACGACGGCGTCGGTGAGCTGCGCCACGTAGAGGATGCGGAAGGCGCCGCCGTCCTCGCGGATGCGGATCTCTCGCACGCCCGAACCGACCGTGCTCATCGGCTTCCAATCGCTCGGCTCCAGCCCTTGCTGAACCTTGTGTAGCTGCACGCCCGCTTCCTTCCGCGCGCCCTCGGGAAAGGACCGCACCTGATCGAGGGCATCGCCGAGGAACACGATCCGCTTCATACCAGACCTATATCGAATCAGATATAAGTGGGCAAGCTGATCCGGGTTCAACCTTAAAGGAGAACCCCACGATGAGCATCTCATGGAATGGCGAGAACGCCCCCGTCCCGCCCGGCAGCAGCTATGGCTATGCGAGGGTGTCGACCACCGACCAAGATCTCGATGTACAGTACGAAGCACTGGAGAAGGCCGGCTGCCGCGTGATTCGCGCCGAGAAGGTCTCGGGCACGTCGGTTCGGGGCAGGGACGAGCTACGCACGCTGCTCGACTTCATCAGGCAAGGCGACGAATTGGTGGTCACCCGCGTTGATCGGCTTGCCCGGTCGATGGGCGACCTTCAGGACATCATCCGCGAACTCAAAGCAAAGGGCGCGACGCTCCGCGCTACGGAGCAGCCCATCGACACCTCGACGCCCGCCGGCAAAGCGTTCCTCGACATGCTTGGCGTCTTCGCCGAGTTCGAGACCAATCTGCGCCGAGAGCGACAGATGGAAGGGATCGCGAAGGCGAAGGCCCGAGGTGTCTACAGAGGTCGGAAGGCGTCGATCAACGTCGAGGAAGTCCGACGCCTTCTGGGCGAGGGCGTCCGGCCGAGCGCGGTCGCGCGACAGCTCGGGATCAGCCGAACGAGCGTGTGGCGGGTAAGCCGACCGGCGGAACCCGACACCACAACCACGATGACGCCTACGGTCTGACGAAGCGCCGGGACCGTCCCGCTTGGGTCGGTCCCGACCGTGTCACCCGATGAGATCCATTCGGAACGGTGCTGAGCCGTTTCCGAAGTGCGCTTCAAATGAACCGTTTCCCCAAGTTTCCCTCTTTGCGTAGGTTGGATCTAACAGGCCGACCGGAGACCCACCCCTTGCTCAATCTACTCGACCGCCTCGCCCCATCTGCTGCCCTGCGCGACCGCTCCGGCGGCACGCACCTGAAGGTGACGACGGTCGAGCTGTTCTTCGACCTCGTCTACGTCTTCACCATCATCCAGCTGAGCCACTACTTGCTGGAGCATCAGACGTGGCTGGGCGCGCTGGAGGCGGCCACGCTCTTCGCGGGCGTGTGGTGGGCATGGAACTACACGGCGTGGTCGGCGAATTGGATCGACCCCGAGAAGGTCCACGGGCGCGTCCTGATGCTGGTGCTGATGGCCTGCGCGCTCTTGATGGCCGCGTCGATCCATTACGCGTTCGGGTATCGCGCTTGGCTCTTCGCGCTGGCCTACGTGGCGATGGCGCTGATCCGGGCGTTCTACATGGCCCGCGTCATGCGCGGCACGCCCATGGGGCAGAACTACTGGCAGCTCGGTCTGTGGTCAGCCTTCTCCGGAGTGTTCTGGATCGCCGGGGCGCTCGTCGAGTCGATGCGCCTGCCGCTCTGGATCGCCGCCGTCGTTATCGACTACGCCGGACCCTATGCGGGCTTCCGCGTGCCGGGCCGTCACAGGCCAACGCCGATGGAGACGTGGACGCTGAAGGGCCTGCACCTGCTTGAGCGCAACCAGCTGATCTTCATAATCGCACTCGGCGAGAGCATCCTACTGCTCGGCGGCACGATGGTCGGCGCGGACCTGACGGCGCCGCTGTTCCTCACCGCGCTGATCGGCTTCGCGCTGATCGTGGGCATGTGGTGGACCTACTTCGTCCATTCCGGCGAGGCGGGGGAGGAGGCGTTCCACTCGGCCGAGGAGCAGACGCGGCTGGCGCGCGCGGGCCTCGCCTACGCGCACGGGATCATGGTCTGCGGGGCCATCGTGGTGGCGGTGGCCATCGAAGTGATCGTCGCACACCCGACGGACGCGATCTACCTGTCCTCGATCCTGATCGCCTGCGCGGGGCCGATGATCTTCATGGCCGGCGTGATCCTGTTCCGCCGCACGCTGGAGCGGCGGGTGCCATGGACCTACGCCATCCCGATCGTCGCGATGCCGCTGATCGGCTGGGCCGTCCACGCGGCACATGCGAACGGGATCGTGCTGGGGCTGGGGATGCTCGCGGTCGTGCTGCCGGTGGCGCTCTTGAACCCCGACCGTGGCGAGGCCCGTGCGCCCTAAGCGGACCCGGCAGAGTGAGCGATGCCGCCGCGACCCGGCCCGTGTGCGGCCTGTCGGAGGTCGCCAAGACCGGCTGGCTGATCGCGGCCATCGTGGCCCACAATCTCGTCTATCCCATCGCCACGACGGGCATCCTCGGCACGGTCGCGTTCTACGCCTTCTACGGGTCGATCTTCGTGGTAGGCACGTGGTGGCTGTCCCATGACTGGACGCTGCGACTGGCTACCCTCGCCACCGGAGCGGCGGTGTTCATGGCGGGCGTCTGGGCGGGGCTGGCGGACGGGCCGGGGCGGTCGCCAGCGGTGTTCCTCACCTCCATCGCGTACCACGCGGTCTTCCTCGTGGTCCTCGCGCGCTACACCTTCGGCGCGCGCCAGGTCATGACCGAGACGATCCTCGCCGCCACCGCGCTCTACCTCGTGATCGGCTCGGCCTTCGCGGCCGTCTTCGCCACCGTCGAATGGCTCCAGCCCGGCAGCTTCGTTGGCCCCGACGGGCCTGTCGCGTCCTGGCAGGAGCACCTCTACTTCTCCTACGTGACCCTCACCTCGGCGGGCTACGGCGACATCCTACCCCGCCGCCCGCTGGCGCAGGCCACCGCCGTGGCCGAGGCCATCGTCGGCGTCCTCTACACCGTCATCCTACTCGCCCGCCTCGTGGGGCTGCACACCGCCACCCCGCCTAAGACCTGAAGGCCCGCCCATGCACACCATCATGATCCTCACCGCCGGCCTGATCCTGCTCGCGCTGTTCATAGGTGTGGGCCATCTGCGAGGCGGCGTCGCTGGTCGCGCCCAGGCGGCGAAGTGGTTCATCCCGGTCTGGTTCGTCCTAGCCCTCACGAACGTCGGCGTCGGCGTCGTCTCGGCAGGCTACACCGTTATGCAGGAGGCGCCCGTCTTCCTCGTGACGTTCGCCGTGCCCGCCGCGATCGCTTGGTGGATCGGACGGCGAACCGCGTAAGCACTACCGGCACGGAACGTCTCGTCAGGTATGTCCGTGTGGGACGCCGCCCATCCGGGATCCGACAAGAAAAGGGCCGGCCCCCCGCGAGACCGGCCCCATGTCTTCGCAAATGTCCGCCCTTCAGTGCGCCGCGGCGATGCCGGGGCGCAGGTCGAAGCGGTCGGCGTTCATGACCTTGGTCCAGGCCGCCACGAAGTCGCGGACGAACTTCGCGCCGTTGTCGTCCTGGGCATAGACCTCCGCGTAGCCGCGCAGGATCGAGTTGGAGCCGAAGACCAGGTCCGCGCTGGTCGCGGTGAACTTCGCATCGCCCGTGTCGCGGTCGCGGATCTCGTAGGTCCGGCCGTCGTCGGCCTGGTGCCAGGACAGATCCATGTCGGTGATCGCGACGAAGAAGTCCGTCGTCAGCCGGCCCTTGCGGTCGGTCAGCACGCCCAGGTCGCTGTCGCCGTGGTTCAGCCCCAGCGCGCGCATGCCGCCCACCAGAACCGTCATCTCGGCCGCCGTCAGGCCCAGCAGCTGCGCCCGGTCGAGCAGCATCTCCTCCGGGGACACGGCGTACTGGTCCTTCTCCCAGTTGCGGAACCCGTCGGCCAACGGCTCCAGCACGCTGAAGCTGGGCGCGTCCGTCATCTCCGCGCTCGCGTCGCCGCGGCCCGGGGCGAAGGGCACCGCCACGTCCGCGCCGGTTTCCGCGACGGCCCCTTCCAGGGCGACGACGCCCGCCAGGACGATCGCGTCGGCCAGCGACGCGCCGTGGGCTTCCGCGATGGGGGCCAGCGTCCGCAGCACCCGGTCGAGGCGCGCGGGCTCGTTGCCTTCCCACATCGACTGCGGCTCCAACCGGATGCGGGCGCCGTTGGCCCCGCCGCGCATGTCCGACTGGCGGAAGGTGCGCGCCGAATCCCAGGCGGTGGTCAGCATCTCGGTCCGCGACAGGCCGGCGTCGGCGATGGCCGCCTTCAGCGCGTCCACGTCGTAGCCGGTGGGGCCGGCGGGCACCGGGTCCTGCCACAGGAGATCCTCGTCGGGCACGTCGGGGCCGATGTAGTTGGCCTTGGGACCCATGTCGCGGTGGGTCAGCTTGAACCAGGCCCGCGCGAAGGTGTCGTCGAAATAGGCCGGGTCGGCCATGAACTTCTCGCAGATGGAGCGGTAGATCGGGTCCACCTTCATCGCCATGTCCGCGTCCGTCATCAGCGGCATGCGGCGCTTGTCCGGCTCGGTCGGATCCGCGGGCATGTCGGCCTCGTCGATCTCCACCGGCTTCCACTGCCAGGCGCCCGCGGGGGACTTCGTCAGCTCCCATTCGTGGCCGAACAGCATGTCGAAGTAGCCCATGTCCCACTTCGTCGGGTTCGTGGTCCACGCGCCTTCGATGCCGGAGGTGAAGGTGTTGGTCGCCAGGCCGTGATGCTCCGGGTTCTCCCAGCCCAGGCCCTGGCCGAACAGGCCCGCGCCTTCGGGCTCCGCGCCGATGCGGTCGTGCGCGCCGCCGCCATGGGCCTTGCCCACGGTGTGCCCGCCCGCGGTCAGGGCCGCCGTCTCCTCGTCGTTCATGGCCATCCGGCCGAACGTTTCGCGGATGTGGTGGGCGGTGCGCGCCGGGTCGGGCTGGCCGTTCACGCCTTCGGGGTTGACGTAGATCAGGCCCATGTGGACCGACGCCAGCGGGTTCTCCATCGTGGAGGCGTCGTCGAGGTCGCCGTAGCGGTTCTCGGACGGGGCGAGCCATTCCGTCTCGGACCCCCAATAGACGTCGCGTTCGGGGGACCAGATGTCCTCCCTCCCATAGGCGAAGCCGAAGGTCTTCAGGCCGAAGGATTCGTAGGCGACCGTGCCCGACAGGATGATGAGGTCGGCCCAGGACAGGGCGTTGCCGTACTTCTTCTTGACCGGCCACAGCAGGCGGCGGGCCTTGTCCAGACTGGCGTTGTCGGGCCAGGAGTTCAGCGGCGCGAACCGGATCGAGCCCGTGCCGCCGCCGCCCCGCCCGTCGCCCAGGCGATAGGTACCGGCCGAATGCCAGGCCAGGCGGATCATGAAGCCGCCGTAATGGCCCCAGTCGGCGGGCCACCAGGACTTGCTGTCGGTCAGGACATGCATCACGTCGGCCTTCACCGCGTCGTGGTCCAGCGCCTTCACCGCTTCGCGGTAGTCGAAGCCATCGTCCATCGGGTCCACGCGCGCGCCGCGCTGGTGGAGGATGTCCAGGTTCAGGCCCTTGGGCCACCAATTCTGCTGCTTGCGCGGCCCGCCCGTGGCGCTGCCGTGCATGACCGGGCAGCCGCCCGTGAAGCCCGTGTTGTTGCCGTCCATCATCCTGCGTCCCTCCGGTCCGTTTGGAACGGTTCTAACCCAACCGGCGGGCGGGCACCAACCGTTTGCGCATCGTCCCGCGGTCACGAGGTCGTGCCGGGACGCGGCGCGTGGTCGCGGCCGTTCACAGCCGGATCACGGGCCCCCCCGCAGCGGCCGCGTCGTCCGCGTCGTGCGTGACCATCAGGACGGGGATGCCCACCGCGCGGGCGCGGTCGAAGACGAGGCCGCGCATCTGGTCGCGGCGGTCGGCGTCGAGCTTCGAGAACGGCTCGTCCAGCAGCAGCGCGCAGGGCCCCGACAGCAGGACGCGCATCAGGGCCACGCGTGCGGCCTGCCCGCCCGACAGGGTGGCGGGGTCGCGGGGCCCGAAGCCGTCCATCCCGATCCGTTCCAGCGCGCCCGCGATCCGCCGGCGGCGTTCGGCGCGGGGCAGGCCCGGCAGTCCGAAGGCCAGGTTCGACGCCACCGACAGGTGCGGGAACAGGAGCGGGTCCTGGTACAGGATGCCCACGCCCCGCGCTTCGGGGGGAAGGTTGCCCAGGTCGCGGCCGTCCAGCGCGACGCGGCCCGTGGCGCGGAACGCGGGCGGCAGGTCGCCCATCACGTGGCTGAGCAGCGTGGACTTGCCCGACCCCGACGGGCCCATCAGCGTCAGGACCGTGCCCGGCGGGACGTGGGCGGACAGCGACAGCAGACGCTCCGCGCCGCGGGCGATCGTCACGTCGTCCAGGGTCAGGCCCGCGCGCGCGTCAGGCACCGCGCATCCCCCCCCGGCGGCGGAAGACCAGCGTGGGCACGAGGAGGGCCAGCACGAAGGGCGCCAGCGCGGCGGCCGTCTGGCCCAGGCCCCACACGCCGATCGCCCGCCGGTCCCCGCCGGAGGACAGGGCCACGGCCTCCGTCACCAGGGTGGCGGTGCGGCCCCCGCCCAGCAGCAGCGTCGGCAGGTACTGGCCCACCGACACCGCGATCCCGATGGCGGCCGCGGTCAGGACCGGCCCCAGGAGCATCGGCAGACGCAGCCGCCACAGGATCCGGTCGGGCGAGGCGCCCAGGCCCGCCGCCACCCGGGCGATGCGCGGATCCCAGGCGCGGAACGGTCCCGACAAGGACAGGAACACGTAAGGCAGCACGAAGACGACGTGGCCCGCCAGCACCAGTCCCCAGGACGGGCCCACCCCCAGCATCAGGGGCAGGAGCTGCAGGCCGGGCAGGAACGCGACCTGCGGCACCAGGAGCGGCAGGTAGAGCAGCCACAGCGCGCGCTGCCCGACGTCGAGGCGCCAGCGGTGCTCCGCTTCCAGGCAGCCGATCACGAGGACGAGCGACAGGGCCGTGGCCCCGAGCGCCAGGGCCATCGTGTCGCCCGCCACGGCCAGCATGTCCGGGCCGAACCGGTCCCAGTTCCGGGTCGTCGGCGCGTCGGGCAGGAGGGCGGGAAAGGACCAGCGCGCGGCGACCGACCAGACCGCCAGGGCGGCGATGCCGGCCCCCACGGCCGCGCCCGCGCCCCCGGCCAGGATCGGGCCCAGGACGCGGGCGGGGCGTTCGGGCAGGCCGCGGCCCCCTTCGACCCACAGGCGGCCCAGGCGGGCGACCCCGCGTTCGGCGGCGAACCAGGCCCCCACGACCGCCGCCGTCGCGCCCGCCAGGATCAGCCCGCCCGCCGCGCCGGCGGCGCGCTGCGACAGGTCTGGGTCGGCCATCCAGCGCGCGACCTGCACCGCAAGGGTGGGCGGCGTGTTCGGCCCCAGGATGACGGCCACGTCCACGTTGGTCATGCCATAGACCAGCACCACCAGGACCGGCAGCCGCACCTGGGCATGGATCGCGGGGAACACGGCCTTCAGCCAGCCCGCCACGCGCCCCTGGCCCAGGGACCGGGCGACCCGCAGGCGCGGTCCCGCCTGCGCCTGCGGCAGGGCCGCCAGCATCATCAGCAGGAGGAACGGCATCTCCTTGGCGACGAGCCCCGCGGCGAGCGACAGGCCCCAGGGATCGCCCAGGATCAGGAGATCGGGCGCGCGGTCCCAACCCAGGAGCGTGGCGGGGATGCGCGCGATCCAGCCCGACGGCGCCACGAGGAAGGCCAGCCCCAGGGCCGCCGCCGCGTGGGGCACGGCCAGGAGCGGCGACAGCGCGCGTTCGAGCCAGGCGAAGGCGCGCGTGCCGTGCCAGCCCGCCAGGACCAGCGTCGCGATCGCCAGCGCGCCCAGCGTGGACAGGACGCCCGACAGGACGGCCGCGCCCAGCGCGCGGGGCAGGCCGGGCCAGTCGAGCGCGCGGCCCCATGCGGTGCCGTCGCCCGGCACCAGGAGGCCGAAGGCCGGCAGCACGGTTCCCAGCAGGCCGAACCCCACGGGGCCCGCGAGGACGAGCGCGGTCAGCAGCGGCAGGGGGCGCAGCATCCGCGCGGCGGGATCAGGGCGAGACGCCGTAGCGTTCCACCCAGTCGTCGGCCAGGCGCGTGGCCCAGGAGGGATGCGGCTCCGGCAGGACGGGGCCCAGTTCCTCCGGCGACAAGGTGGCGGGCCCCAGGTCGAGCGCGTCGAAGCGCGCGCGGTCCGCCGCCTCCAGCGCATCGAGGTCCAGCAC
>NZ_JARGZA010000022.1 GCF_030973515.1 Jannaschia maritima | reverse complement strand
GGTCCCCCACCTCGCGATCCATCCCCGCCGCCGCCCCGGCCGACATCGCCATCTCCCCCATATGGGTCGAGACGCGCGCGACGTTCGGGGCCTGCGCCCCCTGGGCGGCGACGAGGCCCGGCCATGCGGCGAGGCATAGCGCGGCCAGCGCGGTGCGGATGGAGGTCATGCGTGAAGTCCTTCGGTGGGAATGGTCAGGTGGGTGTGGCCCGGCGTGCGCTCCTGCTTGCAGGGACCGGGGACCGGGGAGGCTGTTCATCTCTCCGCGTCGATCAGCGCCTGACGGCTCTCGTTCTGCGTCGTGAACATCCAGCCGGGGTATTCGGGCGCGAGCGCGCTTGCAGCATCCAGGGCGTCCAGATCGCCTCGTTCGAGGACCACCTCCGTCGCACCGACATTGTCTTCGAGCTGATCGATCCGCTTCGCCCCGACGAGCACGCTGGTCACGGCCGGCTGGTGGAGGAGCCACGCCAGGGCCGCCTGCGCCACGGTGCAGTCGCGGCGGCGGGCCACCTCGTCGAGGACGTCGATCACGCCGTAGGCCCGGTCTTTGTCGACGGGCGGGAAGTCGAAGCTCGCGCGACGCCCTTCGACCGCCCCGCCGTCCCGGCGGAACTTTCCCGACAGGAAGCCGCCGGCCAGCGGGCTCCACGTCATCAGGCCGATCCCCTCGGCACGCAGCATCGGGACGATCTCCCGCTCCGCGTCGCGACCGGCGAGGCTGTAGTAGGCTTGGAGCGAGACGACCGGCGCGAGATGGCGCGCCTCCGCGATCCCGACCGCGCGGGCGACCTGCCACGCCGCCCAGTTCGACAGGCCGAGATAGCGGACGTCGCCCCGGCGGACGAGGGCGTCGAGCGCTTCCAACGTCTCGACGATCGGCGTCGCGGGGTCGAAGCCGTGGATCTGGTATAGGTCGATATGGTCCAGATCGAGACGCTTCAGGCTCGCATGGGCCTGGTCGAGGACGTGCCCGCGCGAGGCACCCCGCGCGTTCGGGCCGTCGCCCATCGGGCCATGGACCTTGGTGGCGATCACCACCTCGTCGCGGGCGACGTTCAGGTTGCGCAACGACTGACCGACGATCTCCTCGGAGCGGCCCTCGGCATAGACGTTGGCGGTGTCGATGAAGGTGATCCCCGCATCGAGGGCCGCGCCGACGATGGCATCGGCCTCCTCCTGGCCCAACTGGCCGATCTGACCCCACATCCCTTCGGAACCGCCGAAGGTCATGGTGCCGAGGCAGAGTTCCGACACGAAGAGGCCGCTGTGGCCGAGACGCCTTTGACGCATGGAGGAATCCTTCTGGCATGGGAGCGCCCCGACCGGGGCGGTCGGCGCGCGTGAATGGGGTCGACGGTCAGCCGATGCTCGTGGCGGCCGATCCGTAGCTGACGTCGAGCACCTCGCCGGTCATGGTCCGGGTGGCGTCGCCCGTGAAGAACATCACCGACTCGGCGACCTCCTCGGGCTCCAGATGGCCGACGCCGAGGGGCGCGCCTTGCGCGATCGCGGCCGAGACCTCGGCGAAGGTCGGGTTCTCCGCGCCCGGCATCATGTAGCCCAGGACGGCTTCGTTGTCCGCGAACGGCGTGTTCACCAGTCCGGGCGCGATCACGTTGCACGTGATGCCGTCCCGCCCGTAGGCGATGGCGGCGCTCTTGGCGAAGCCGTTGATGGCCCACTTCGTCGAGCCGTACAGGCCGAAGATGTCGTTGCCGGTGCGGGCGAGGCCCGAGGAGACGTAGATGATCCGGCCCCCACCGGCATCGCGAAGATGCGGCACCGCGGCCTGGGTCGTCTTCACGTATCCGTTCACGTTGGTTTCGAACAGGATCGACAGGTCGTCGGCCGTGGCGTCCTCGATGGGGCCGGCCCGGCTGACGCCCGCATTGGCGAGCACGACGTCCAGGCTGCCGAAGCGATCGACGGCCTGCCGCATCGCGTCCTGCTGGTCGGCGAGATTCCGGACGTCGCCCTGGTAGCTCATGCATTCCACGCCATGGGCTTCGACGGCGGCCTGCGCGGTGGCGAGATCCGCCTCGCTGGAAAGGGGGTACTGAACGTTCGGCAGGTCCGCCGTCGCGATGTCGAACAGGACGACGTTCGCCCCAGCCCTGGCCATCGCCTCGGCGGAGGCGAGCCCGATCCCGCGCGCGCCGCCGGTGACGAAGGCGGTCTTGCCCGACAGGTGGCCGGTCGGCGCGGCATCCTGAGCGTTCGCCGCCCGGGCACCGACCACCGCGGCCGTGGCGGCGCCGAGCGCGCCTCCGAGGGCCAGGCGACGGGTCGGATCGACGGGGCGGTCGGGGGCGGCATCGCTGTGGTGGGTCATCGGTCGTCTCCTCGGGTGGGGTGAATGGAGGACGTCATCACGCCGGTCCGGTCGTGGTCGCGGCCATCCGGGTCCCGGGCGACGCGATCGTGGTCCCGGCCGGGTTCGGTTCGATCCCCGACACGAGGTCCGGGTCCGGGACGATGGAGGCGGCAACGGTAATCCTCGCCATGGTTCGGTCCCTCACACGGTCCTTGATGTTCCGTTCGCTACGGCAGAAAGATAAATTTGATTCTGCGTGGAGTAGACCGTCGGATCGCAATGACTACTTGTCGGAATCGCAATTTATGCCGGACCCCGATATCGAACTCTTCCTGCGCGTGGTGGAGACCGGAAGCCTGAAGGCCGCGGCGACCGAAGCGAAGGCGACCCCGTCCTCGGTCACCCGTCGGATCGCCAAGCTGGAAGGGCGGCTGGGTGCCAAGCTGCTGATTCGGTCCACCCGCCGGTCGAGACCCACCGAAGCGGGGCAGGCCTACTACGACGGGGTGCGGCGGATCGTGGACGAGCAGGCCGCGCTGGAGGCCGAGATCGCGGGCCTCGCCGACACGCCGCGGGGATTTTTGCGCGTGACGGCGCCCGTGGATTTCGGTGCGCGCTTCGTGACCCCGGTGGTCGACCGCCTCCTGTCGGAATACCCGGAGCTTTCGGTCGAGTTGAACCTCGGCAGCGACTTCGCCGATCTGCGGGAGGCGAACGTGGACGTCGCGGTGCGGATCGGCAGCCTGTCGGACAGCGCGCTGATCGCCCGCCGGTTCGGGTCGGTGCCGCGCGCGATCGTCGTCGCGCCCTCCTACTTCCAGCACCACGACCGGCCCGAACGGCCCGAGGACCTCGCGCGCCACCCCTTCATCTTCTATCGCCCCGCCCCCGAGATGAAGCTGCACCTCGTCCGCGCGGGGGAGAGCGTCACGGTCGCGGTCACCTGGTGCCGGATCGCGGTGAACAGCATGTCCGCAGTGCGGGAGTTCATGTTCTCGGGCCAGGGAATGGCGCTTTCACCGCTTTGGGCGTGCGAGGATGCGCTGGCCGACGGGCGGGTCGTGCGGGTCCTGGAAGATTGGCAAAGCCCCGCCTTTCCCCTGCACGGCGTCTTCCTGCCGGGCCCCTTCCACACCGCGAAGCTGCGCGTCTTCCTCGACGCGATGGCGGCGCGGATCAAGGCGGAGCCGTCGCTGACCGCCACGTAACGGGCGACGGTTCCCCCGGCACGAAGAGCCTGCTCTTCCGCGCCGCCCCACCGGGCCGCGCCCACCGCGCTACCGCGTCCACGACACGCATCCGGCCGGCATGGGTCCCGTGCCGACATAGATCGCGCCATCGCGATAGAGATCGAACGCCGCGCCCGGGGCGAGGCCCGCGACGACGAAGACGCCGCCCCGCATGTCCACGAGGCGTTCCGAGACGCGCATCGTCCGCGTCGCGGCCTCCGCCGTCGTGACCCAGGGGGCGAAGGCTATCGCGGTGAAGGTCGGGCCCGGTGCGGGCCGCATCGCCCACCCCCCGAGCGCAACCGTCCCGAGCACGAGCCCGAGGGCCGCCGTCCGGCCGCCGCTGCCGGTCCCGCCCCGGCGAAGGGCGAGTCCCGCGCCGAGGGGCAGCAACCCGAAGACCGCGAGCCATCCTAGGTCCCAGGCGAGGGGGAGTGCGGCGTCCATCCGGATGCGATGGAGTCCCAGGACCCAATGGGCGAGGACGGCGTCGAGCCCGTGCCACGCGCCGAAGCCGATCAGCCCCCAGGCCGCGACCGTACGCCCCGCGTCCCGCGCGCCGAGCGCCCGTCGCGCCCGCCACAGGAACCAGGCGCCCACCGCGGCGATGGCGTACATGGCCGCGTGGAACCAGCCATCCGCCGCGACCTGGAACGCGACGTCGCCCTCGATCGCACCGAGCAGGTGATGCCATTGCAGGATCTGGTGCAGCAGGACGCCGTCGAAGAACCCGCTCGCGGCGAAGCCCAGCAGGAACGCGGCGGATCGCAACGGCTCGGTCGCCTCGCCGGTTTGCCTCGTCGTGTCCGTCATGCCACACCCCCGTTCGCCCTTCGTTGGGGATCTAGCGGCCTTCGGTCGGATCTCGACGGACGATGTCCCCGGCATGCGTCCATTCTACGGATCCAGCGGAAACATCGAGGATCCGCGGGCCCTGTCCGCACGACACACCATCACCTCCGCCAGGAGGGGAAGGTGATCCGATGCCCGCGCGACCGAACCTGTGCGCGACACCCGCAGGTCCGTCACCGCCAGGTCCGGTCCCGTCGCGAGCCGATCGAGCGCCAGGAAGGGCCGTGCGGCGTGAAAGGTGGGCAAGGGCACGTGCCAGGCCCAGCCGGGCGGGAGGGGAAGGCCCGCCGGACCGCGGCGCCATTCGTTCGTGTCGCCCGCCAGCAGGGCCCGCGGTCCCAGCCCGGCGAGTTGGGGCCGAAGCATCGCCATCTGCGCGATCCGGTCGCGCCGGCGCAGGCCGAGATGCGCGCAGACCACCGAAACCGGACCATCGGGTCCTTCGACGACCGCGGCGACGGCGCCACGCGGCTCGGTCCCCGGCAGGTCGATCAGTTGGACGGCGCGCGCGGTCCAGCCCGGGCGCAGCAGGATCGCGTTGCCGTGATGGCCGGTGGAGGGCGTGTCGGGATGCGTGCCCACCGCCGCCCAGCCATGCTCTGCGACCAGGGCGGGCGGCAGCGCGGGGCGGCGGGGCGGCATCCTGCGGTCGGCTTCCTGCAGGAGCGCGACGTCGGCCCCCATCTCGTCGAGCGCGCGAAGGATGCGGGCCGGATCGCGCCGCCAATCGAGCCCCACGGCCTTGCGGATGTTCCAGGATACCAGCCGCATCGTCAGAGGAGCGGCCCGGCGAGGCGCGCCACCGGAGCCAGAAGGCGCACATGCCAGGACGGGCGCTGGGGCAGGGGGCGCGCTCGGGCGAAGTCCGCCGTCAGCATCGCCTCCACCTCGGCGGCGAAGCCGCGATCCTCTACGAGCGCTGTCTCCTCGAAGTTGAGCAGCGCCGAGCGGATGTCGAGGTTTACCGTGCCCACGGAGGCGACGTCGTCGTCGATCAGCACGACCTTCTGATGCATGAAGCCGGAAAGGTACTCATGCACCGCGATCCCCGTGCGGCGCAGCATGGGCCCATAGGCGCGCGCCGCGTACCAGGCCAGCACGTTGTCGGACGGTGCGGGGATCAGGATACGCACATCGACGCCGCGGAGCGAGGCGAGTTCCAGCGCGGTCAGCAGGTCCGTGTGCGGCACGAGGTAGGGCGATGCGATCCAGAGCCTCCGCTCGGCGAGGCCCGCGAGGCCGCACCAGAGGAGGCTGCCACGCTCGATCGCATCGGTGGGGCCGGTCCCGGTCACGAGACCGCGTCGCGCGCCCGCGGCGGGCGGAACGTCCGACGGCGCGAGCGCCTCGCCCGTCACGGCGGTCCAGTCGGCGGCGAAGAGGTCGCGGAGCTGGGCGACCATCGGTCCCTCGATCCGCAGATGGGTGTCGCGCCACCGCTCGAACCGCCGCCCCCCGTCGACGTACTCGTCGCCCACGTTGATGCCGCCCGTGAACCCCACCCGGCCGTCCAGCACCACGCATTTGCGATGGTTGCGGTAGTTGATCCCGATCCGGCGCACGCGGCGCGGGGCCCCGGGGATGCCACGGACGCCCACGCCCGCTTCCCTCAGCGCGCGGACATACGTGAAGCCCAGAAAGAAGGACCCGACGAGGTCGCACAGGACCTTCACCTCGACGCCCCGCTCCGAGGCCGCGATCAGGCGGTCCTGCAGGGCCCGGCCGATCACGTCCGATCGCAGGATGTAGAACTGAACGACGACCTCGTGCTCCGCCGCCTCGATCGCCGCGAAGATCGCGTCGAACGTTTCCGCGCCGTCCACGAGAAGGCGCAGGTCGTTGCCTTCGGTCACGGGCGCGCGCGCGATGGCCGCGAGCGTGGCGAGGCGCGCCGCGGGATCGGCGTCCTCCGGCGCGCCGTGCCGGTCCTTCGGGCTGGCGTTGATCCGCGCGATGCCGCCGAAGAGCGCATAGGCCGGCAGCGCCAGCAGGGGGAAGGAGACCAGGAACACCACCCAGGCCGCCGCGCCCTGCGGCGTGCGCGCCGTCACGAGGGCCGCGCGCGCGACGAGGATGCCCGCCCCGACCAGCACGGCCTGCATCAGAAGGGCGATGTCCCACATGGCGAACCTCCCGGGCCCCGAAGCTCGCCGTCGCGGCGTGAACGTCATCCCTCGAAGGATTGAACCTCGGCCGACACTGCGACGTTCCAGCGCGTACGGATGGCCGGGCACCGGCCATTCCCCGAATTGGCCGAACGTTCCGGGAGGCCATCATGACGAAGGACGACCGCGACGCGGACGACCGCGCCGACGGGTCGGGAGGTGCGCGCCGGGACCCGTCCCCGGATCCGACCGCCCCCTTCGCGAACATCACCCACGGCCCGCCCGGACGCGGGTCCACGACACAGGAGGTTGCAGCATGAACGCCACCGATACCGACACCCGGCCCCGAACGGGTCCCGGCGCGGACGCCACGCCGAACGCGCTGCCCTTCGGGCTCGACCGCACGACGCTCGCGCGCAACTGGTGGGCCTTCGTGCTGCGCGGCGTGATCGCGCTGGTCTTCGCCGTGGCGGCCTTCGCGATGCCGGCGGCGGCGCTCTATGCGCTGACGATCGTGTTCGGCGCCTTCTCCTTCGCGGACGGCCTCATGGGCCTCGTCGCCGCATACCGCAAGATGCGCGCGGGCGAGAGCTGGGGCTGGCTGGCGCTGTCGGGCCTGCTGGGCGTGCTGGTCGGCATCGCCGTGATCGTGCTGCCCTTCGTGGCGACCGTCACCCTGGCGCTGCTGCTCGCCGTGTCGGTGGCGACCTGGTCGATCCTGTCGGGCGCCTTCGAGATCACCGCCGCGATCCGCCTGCGCCGCGAGATCGAGGGCGAGGTCTGGCTGGGCCTCGGCGGCCTCGTCTCGATCCTTCTGGGGCTGGGCGTGCTGTTCTTCCTGTTCACCCGCCCGGTCGAAAGCCTGCTGGCGGTGGGCTGGATGCTCGGCCTCTATGCCGTCGTCTTCGGCGTGGCGATGATCGTGCTGGGCTTGCGGCTGCGCAGGGAACGAAACGACCCGGTGGAGCCCACGGATCGGCGTCCGGAGGCCTGACCGTCCGCCCCGTCCGCATGCCGCGCCGGTCCGGCCCTCGGGTCGGTCGCGGGATCGAGACGGCCCCCATGGGCGGGGGCCGTCCGCCTGTTACGGTTCAGCCCGCGCTGACGTCGATGCGCTTGCTTTCCGGGTCGCTGACCTTCGGCAACGTGAGCGTGAGCACGCCGTCCTTCAGCGAGGCCGACACCCCGTCGAGGTCATAGGCGCGCGACACGGAGAAGCGCCGTTCCCAGTCGCCCGTCCGATATTCGCGGATGGCGAGGCTCATGCCGTCCGGGGCCTGCTCCTCCACCTCCGCGCGGATCGACAGCTCGCGCTTCTCCACGTGGACCTCCAGCGTGTCGGCCTTGGCGCCGGGCATGTCGGCGAGGATCGCGAGCCCGTCCTCGGTCTCCACGATGTCGCAGCGGGGCCGGAAGGTGGGACGGTCGCGCGTGGGTTCGCCCGCGCCTTCCGCCTCGGCCGGCATCTTCGATCCGTCGTCCTGGGGCGCGTCCTGCCCCTCGCCCCGGGCCTGATCCGCCTCCGGCTCATTGGGTTCGACGGCCTGGCTCTCGTGCTCCTGCGGCGTGTTGCTTTCGTCTGCCATGGGATGATCCTCCTTTCTTCGTGTTCCGGTCGGGCGCGCCGATCAGGCGGCCTTGACCTCGATGCGGCGGGGCTTGTCGCTTTCGGGGCGGTGCAGGCTGAGGTGCAGCATGCCGTCGGACAACGACGCCTCCACCTTCTCGGGATCGACCGGGAAGGGCAGGCTCAACGTGCGGGTGAACCGCCCCGCGCCCCGCTCGCGGCGGTGATAGCCCTTCGCGCCCTCGATCTCGTTCCTGCGCTCGCCCTTCAACGTGACGGTGTCGCGGTGGACGCTGATCTCGAGCGCGTCCCTGTCGACGCCGGGCACCTCCGCCGTGATCGCGACGCCGTCGGGGCCGGCATAGACGTTCATCGCCGGAAAGCCGGCGGCGGCACCCGCCGCGCCCTGGCTCATCAAGCGGTCCATCTGGCGGGTCAGCTGCCTCATCTCGCGGAACGGGTCCCGCATCGTCGTACCGAACATGGATGTCTCCTTTCTGCTGGGTTGGAACCTTCGGACCCGCCATGGGGCAGGCCCTCGCATCGCGCGGCAGCGGTCCCCGTCCCCCGAGCGTCCCGATGCCGCCTTCGGCTCGATCGACGCCGCGCGCGCAGGCGATCGCTGCCGCTGCCGTGGAAGGTGGTGGCGATGGGGGTCGGTCACGGGACGTATCCTCCGCTGTCGCACGGGCCGTCCGGCACGGTCGGATCGAAGGGCGACCGCACGCGTCGGACAGCGGCAGAACGCCACGGGGCGGCCGGAAAGTTCCAACGTTCTTGGATAGATGGGGGAGGGGGGATCGATGGAACGCGGGTTCGCACCGATGGCCCGCCGGTTCGCACCATCGGCTTCGGCCGATCGTCGCATGGCTCCACCGCGAAGTGGCCCGGGCGATGGGGCGGCATCGCCGCGAGCAGGTCGGGCGGGGCACGCCGCCGAAGTTCCGATGGCCTCCATACTGAATATTGCATGCAGTAGTCGTTTCCCCTAGCAACGGGGCGAGGGAGGCTCGGGCGCACGGCATGGCGGACGTCGACATTCGCAACCTGTCCAAGGATTACGGCGCGGCGCGCGTGCTCCACGGCGTCGACCTGTCGATCGCCGACGGCGAGTTCGTGGCGCTGGTCGGCCCGTCGGGATGCGGCAAGTCGACGACGCTGCGGATGGTGGCCGGGTTGGAAAGCGTGTCCGACGGCACGATCGCCATTGGCGGGGCCGTGGTGAACGAGGTGGAGCCCGCCGATCGCGGCATCGCGATGGTGTTCCAATCCTATGCGCTCTACCCGCATATGAGCGTCGCAGGGAACATGGGCTACGCGCTGAAGGTTGCGGGCCGCCCGCGCGACGAGATCCGCACCCGCGTCGCGGAGGCCGCGCGCATCCTCGACCTGGAGGCCCTGCTCGACCGGCGGCCCGCCGACCTTTCGGGGGGGCAGCGCCAGCGCGTCGCGATGGGCCGCGCGATCGTGCGCCGCCCGAAGGTGTTCCTGTTCGACGAGCCCCTGTCGAACCTCGACGCGAAGCTGCGCACCCAGATGCGGACCGAGATCAAGCGCATCCACCGGCAGGTCGGCGCGACCACGGTCTACGTCACCCACGACCAGGTGGAGGCGATGACCCTCGCCGACCGCATCGTCATCATGCGCGACGGGCGGCTCGAGCAGGTGGGCACGCCGGAAGACGTGTTCGACCGCCCGGCATCCGCCTTCGTCGCGGCCTTCATCGGCTCGCCGCCCATGAACCTCGCGGCCGGCCGGCTGGAAGCGGGGGGCGTGCGGCTCGATGGGGGCGCGACCGTTCCGCTCAACCTGCCCGCGCGGGGCCTGGCCGACGCGGTCGGGCGCCGCGTGCTCTTCGGCCTGCGCCCGAACGACATCGCGCCGGAGGGGCACGGCATGGACGCGGCCGAGCCTTGGGAGATCGAGGCGACCGTGTCCGCGGCCGAACCCCTGGGCGGGGAAACGCTCGTCTTCTTCCCGATGGGCGAGGGCGGGGACTGGATCGGGCGCATGCTGAAGCCCCGCGCGCTGCGCCTGGGCGAAACCATCGTGCTGCGCTTCGACCTCGCGCGTGCGCACGTCTTCGACGCGGAGACGGGCGCGCGGCTGGGAGGGGCGACGCACGAAGACCGAACGATCAACCAGGGAGGACGACCATGAGGACCACATTCATCGCGACGACCACGGCGGCGCTTCTGGCCGCCGGCGTCGCCGGCGCGCAGACGACGATCACGTTCCAGGACCAGGGCCCGGAGCGCGAGCCGTTCAACGAGGAGGCGATCCGTCTCTTCGAGGAAGCGAACCCCGACATCGACGTCGAGTACGCGTGGCAGGCCAACGAGCCCTACAAGACCGGCATCAAGGTGATGATGGAGTCGAACGATCCGCCGGACGTCTACTTCGTTTGGGCCGGATCCTTCGCCAACGACATCGCCGACACCGGCGTCGTGAGCGAGATCTCCGACAGCGAGACGCGGGGCGACGCCTGGACGCGGGGCGCGTCGAAGGGCATCGTCGACCAGTTCCGCCACAACGACGGGCTCTACGGCGTTCCGGCCGAGATCTACACGAAGACGATGTGGAAGAACGACGCCTTCTTCGACGACAACGGCCTCGAGGTTCCCGAAACGCTGGACGAGCTGCGCACGCTGTGCGGCCGGATCCGCGAGGTCGACCCCCTGATGGTGCCGATCTCGTTCGGGGCGTCCGAGAGCTGGACGATCAACCACTACCTCACGATCCTCTTCCAGCGGCACGTGCCGATCGAGACCGCGCTGGCCGACTACCAGCTCCAGGCCCCGGCGGACGAGCTGTTCACGCATCCCGGCTACGAGAAGGCACTGGAGGACTTCGTGTCGCTGATCGACGCGCAGTGCTTCAACGACGGCATCAACTCCGTCACGCCGGAGGTGGGGCGCACGATGTTCGCGACCGAACTGGCGGCGATGAACTTCTGCGGGTCGTGGTGCCCGCCAATGTTCGACGACCAAGGCTTCGCCGGGCGCTACTCGATGTTCCCCTTCCCGCGGATCGAGGGGGCCGAGGGCGATCAGGACGGCGTGCTGGTGGGCGCGGTCGGCTATCAGGTGTCGGAGGCCAGCGACGAGCGCGAGGCCGCGCTGAAGTTCGTGTCCCATCTGCTGTCCCCCGAGATGGCGGCCCTGCGGGCGCGCATGATCGGACGCATCCCGTCCAACAACGCCGCCCTGGAGGACGGCGACCTCGCGCCCATGGCCGCGGCGCTGCTGGACATGGCCACGTCCGCGCCCGTCTCGGTGCCGCCGCTCAACACGATCGTCGAGACGTCGGTCAGCGATGTGATCCTGAAGTCGGGCCAGGACTTGGTGGCGGGCACGATCACGCCGGCGGAGTTCATGGACCGGGTGCGCGCCCAGGCCCGGGACGCCGCGTCGCGCGGCTGAGCCGACGCGCGGGCGGGGACATCGACGCCCCCGCCCGACGCCCTGAGGGAGGGGTCATGGCCGCCACGATCCGACGACGCCACGGCACGGGCTTCGACCTGGTGATGATCGCCCCGGCCCTGGCGCTGTTCGGGCTGTTCATCGTGTGGCCCGCGGTGCAGGCGCTGGTCACCTCGCTCCACGCCGAACCGACGCGGGGGGGTGGGTTCGTGGGGGTGGCGAACTATCGGGACATGGCGTCCGATCCGGTGTTCTGGATCGCGATGAAGAACAACGTCCTTTTCATCCTGTGCAACCTGGTGTTCCAGGTCGGGGTCGGCACGGTGTTCGCGGCGTTGATCGACCAGGGGATTCGGCGGGGATCCACGGTGATCCGCACGATCATCTTCGCGCCCCTGGTGATCGCGCCCGTCGCCATCGGGGTGATCTGGGCCATGCTGCTGGAGCCGAACTTCGGGCTGGTGCGGCAAACGTTCAACGCCACGGGGCTGCCGTTCCCGCGCCAGGGATTGCTGGGCAACCCGGACCTGGCCTTCGCGTCGATCGTGGCCGTGGGGGCGTGGAACTACATCGGGTTCATGATGACGATCATGCTGGCGGCGATGCAGGGCATCCCCCGCGACCTCTACGAGGCGGCGCGGCTCGACGGGTCGTCGCCCCTGCAGACGTTCTGGAACATCACGCTGCCGGGCGTGCGCGGCGCGCTGATCCTGTGCGCGCTGATCGTCGTGGTGGGCAGCTTCAAGACGTTCGAGCTGGTCTACGTGCTGACGCGCGGGGGGCCGGGCAATACGACGCAGGTGCTGGGCACCTACATCGTGGAGGCGGCGTTCCAGCTGTTCCGGCCGAACTATGCGGCGGGCATGTCGGTCGTGGTGCTGGTCGTGGCGATCCTGTTCGGGTCGCTGCAGGTCTGGTCGGGGCGGCGGGCATGAGCGAGGCGGCGGTCCCCTACGCCGCGGAGGCGCCCGCGCGCCGGCGGCGCAACCCCGCCGCGGCCTTCGTGCTGCGGCGCCTGCCCCATCTGGTGCTGATCGCCTATTGCGCGCTGGTCCTGGTGCCGATCGTGTGGGTGATGACGGCGTCGGTGAAGACCCGCCGCGAGGTGTTCCTGGAACCCCTGGGCCTGCCGGCGGAGGCGCAGTGGGGCAACTACGCCAACATCTTCGAGAGCGGGTTCCACCACTACATCTGGAACAGCGTGATCGTGACCGTGGGCTCGGTCGTGCCGATGGTGGTCGTGTCGATCATGGCCGCCTATGCCCTGGCGCGGCGGGTCTTCATCGGGCGGGGCGCGATCTACGTGCTGATCGTGCTGACCTATGCGATCCCGGTGCATTCCATCCTCGTCCCGCTCTATCGGATGGTGGACGACATGGGACTGCTCAACACCCATCTGGGACTGATCCTGCCGCATATCGCGCTGGGGATCCCGTTCTCCGTGGTGATCCTGTATTCCTTCTTCCTCGACTTCCCGTCGGAGCTGGAGGAGGCGGCGCGCATCGACGGCTGCTCGCCCTGGCGGATCCTCGTGGCGATCGTGCTGCCCTTGTCGGCGCCTGCGGTGCTGTCGGTCGTCATCTTCCAGACGGTCAGCGTGTGGAACGAGTTCCTGTGGGCGTCGATCGCCGCGTCGGGTGAGGAGGCGCGGGTCTGGACCACCGGCATCATGCAGTTCCAGGGCGAGTACTCGTCCGACTGGCCCAAGATCCTGGCCGTGGTGAACCTGATGACGCTGCCGCTGCTGGCCATCTACATCGTGGCACAACGCCACTTCGTGCGGGCCTTCGCGGGCATCGGCAAGTAGGGCGCGATCACGGAGCATGCGGGAAATCGTCCCTTTCTCGCACCGGGAGGTGCTGTGCACCCCCCGTACACCCCCTGTACACCCCCCGTGCATACGCGAGGTCACCGTTTGGGATTGACGTGGTGGCATGCAGAACCGTTCCGGGCAGGGGGTGGTGTCCGGCGGTCCGCTCGGGCGGACCGCGCTGCGGACCTCGGCTCGATCCACTGGATCGACCCGTCCCTGCGGGACCGGTCCTTCGCCCCCCTGTACACCCCCCGTACATACGCAAAGGCCCCGTCTTCGGGCGACGTTGCGTGACACGCGACCGTTCCGGACAGGGGGTGATGTCCGGCGGTCCGTGCGGGCGAGGCTGGCTCGACCGGAGCCGTCCGACCGCTTGCCCGCGGCACGGCATCCGTACCGGCATCCGCCGCGACAGGCGCCCGGGACCGCGCGCGCGTCGCGGGGCGTGGGGGCCGGACCTCAGGCGAGCACTTCGGTTTCCTCGCCGTCGAGCAGAACCGATGCCAGCCGGCCATGCGCGCCGCGCAGCGCGCCGTGGAACACGATGCGGTTGCGGCCCCGGGTCTTCGCCGCGTAGAGGGCGAGGTCCGCGGCCCGGAGGAGCTCGGACGCCTCGGCGGTCTCCGGTCCATTGCCCATCGTGACGCCGATGCTGACCGTCAGGGGTACCGGGATCGCGTCGTGGACGAACGGCCGGGCCTCGACCTCGCTGCGCAGCGCCTCGGCCGCGCGCAGGGCTTCGGCATACGAAGTCCCTTCGAGGATCACGGCGAACTCCTCGCCGCCGATGCGGCAGACATGGGACCCGTCCGGCGCGGCGTGGCGCAGTCGCGCGACGATGAACTTCAGGGCCTCGTCGCCCCCCGCGTGACCATGGCGGTCGTTCACGCGCTTGAAATGGTCCGCATCCACCAGCATCAGCGCGCAGGCGCGTCGTTCGGACGCCGCGGCGGCCACCGCGGCAAGGGTCCAATCGAAGGCACGCCGGTTCGGCAGATCCGTCAGCGCGTCGGTATGCGCATCCCGTCGCAAGGTCCCCTCGACGCTCAGATGGCCCCGCTCGCGGTCGAGCAGATGCCCCATGACGATCGTGCCGAGGATGCAGCCCGCCGCGAGGACGGGGATGGCCTTGATCGCGACCACCACGATCAACGCCGCCGGCAGGAACGCGACGCTGGACGTGTGGAGCGCCAGGAGCGTGCCGAGCCCGGCGAGATGCATCAGGCCCGCGCGACCCTCCGGCCGCAGGTGCCGCGCCCAGAGAAGGCCCAGGGCGGCGGCGATCGCGATCCCCACCGCCCCAGCGATGGCACCGACCCCGCCGAGATAGAGCCGGACGCCACCGGCGACGAGGGCTGCGACGAACGCCGCCGGTCCGCCGCCGAACGCCGCCGCCAGGCCCACGATGACCGAGCGCCCGTCGAGGATCACGCCGTCGCCGAAATGAACCGGTTCCAGCATGGCGAGGGCCGCCCCGACGCCGAAGATCGATCCGTGCAGGACCGAGCGGCGACGGGCGCCGGCGACGCCCCGCTCGATCATGCCGAAGGCCAGGGTCAGGAGCGCCATGACCCCGAAGCCGAACGTCAGGGCGATCAGGATCGCCATGGGGGTCACAATCATCGCGTCCTCCCACCAGCGGTCGATCAACCGGAGGGTGATCAATAGGGTGCCAAACCTTAACGAATCGTTAACGTCGATCCGGATGCGCCCGGGCGGCTCGTCGCGATCGGTCTATGCGCCCGTCCCTCCGTGTGGTTCGGTCCCCACGGGATGCGAGGCGCCGAACATGTCATCGATCACAGCGTTCCTTCACGACCTGGCCCCCGGCGACGTTCCCGCCGCGGTCCGCGAGCGCGCGCGGCTCTGGTTGCTGGATCTCGCCGGCGTCGCCGCCGTCGGCGCCCGCACGCCGCTTTCCCGGATCGTGCGCGACCATGCCGCGTCGCAGTTCGGGGCGGGCACGCGCGGGGCGGCGCGGATGCTGATGGACGGGCGCCCGGTCGGCCCCGCGGGGGCGGCCCTGGCGGGCGGCATGACGATCGACGCCATGGACGCGCATGACGGTCACCGGCTGACGAAGGGCCATGCCGGTTGCGGGGTCCTGCCGGCCCTGCTCGCGCTCGCGGAGGCGGAAGGGCGGATGGACGGCGCCGAGTTCCTGTGCGGCCTAGTGCTGGGATACGAGATCGGCACGCGCGCGGGCATCGCGCTGCACCGCACCGCCCGGGACTACCACACCTCCGGCGCCTGGGTCTCGGTCGCCTGCGCGGGCCTCGGATCGCGCCTGCTGGGGCTCGATGCCGGGGCGACCCGGCACGCCCTGGGCATCGCGGAGTATCACGGGCCGCGCAGCCCGATGATGCGGTGCATCGATCATCCGACGATGCTGAAGGACGGGTCCGGCTGGGGCGCCATGGCCGGAGTGTCCGCCTGCTACCTCGCCGCGGACGGCTTCACCGGGGCGCCCGCGCTGACGGTCGAAGGGGCGGACGTGGCCGACCTTTGGGGTGATCTGGGGTCGCGTTGGCACACCCCGGAGCAGTACTGGAAGGCTTATCCCGTCTGCCGCTGGGCGCAGCCGGCGGTGGAGGGGGTGCTGTCGCTGCGCGCGGCGCACGACCTGCGCCCCGAGGACGTGGAGCGCATCGAGGTCGCGACGTTCGACGCATCCCTCCGCCTCGCCGTCCGAGCCCCCCGGACGACGGAGGAGGCGCAGTATTCCACCTCCTATCCCGCCGCGGCGGCGATGGTGCGCGGCCGGGTCGGCCCGGCGGAGGTCGGTCCGGCGGCCTTCGCGGATCCGGAGATCGGTCGCTTGTCGGGGGGCATGGTCCTGCGCGCCCATGCCGGTCACGACGCGGCGTTCCCCGCACGGCGCTTCGCGGACGTAACCCTGGTGCTGCGCGACGGGCGGCGGCTGGAGGTGCGCGACGTCGAGGCCCGCGGCGATCCGGAGGCGCCCGCGACCGAAGGCGAGATCCGGGGGAAGTTCCGGGACTACGCCGCCCTCGCGCTTCCCCCCGCTCGCGTCGGGCGGATCGAGGCGGCGGTCGGCGGTTTGGAGACGGACGGCCTGCGGCCGCTGTTGGACGCCCTTTGCGCGCCGTTGGACCAACGGTGCGGGGAAACGGGCGGGGCCGCCATCGGCGGGGGCCATCCGCGAGGCGCCCCGCCGTGGTGACCATGCGGGGAGGTGCGGACGCCTTCCCCGCCCCCCCGCCCCCCGCCTACCCCTCGACCGCCACCATGTAGGGGCGGACGACGCCCGGGGGGGCGGTGGGGTCGGCGGCGACGTAGGCGATCGTGGTGCGCTCGCCCTGGTCGAGGTGGCGGGCCATGCGGGCGGCGGCGCGGTCGGGGTCGGCGTCGCGCAGGGCGCGCAGGACGCCTTCGTGGTCGGCCAGCACGCGCTCCATCTCCGGCGCGCTGCGATAGCGGTCGAAGGCGGCGTGGGTGGCGATGAGGGGCAGCTGCGAGCGGCGGATCGTGTCGCGCATGCGGGGATTGGGGCAGGCCAGGACGATGCCGGCATGGAGGTCGTCCTCCACCGCGGTGATGTCGTCCGCGCCCGGCGGGGCCTGTGCCGCGCGCAGGGCCGCGATGCGCCGCAGCGCCGCGTCGGCCGCCGCCGCCGTGGCGCCCGCGCGGTCCGGGGCGCAGACGTGGCGCAGGGCCACCGGCTCCAGCAGGCGGCGCATCTCGTAGTGGTGGGCCACCGCTTCGGGCGTCAGGCGGGGCGCGACCCACCGGCCGTTGAGCGATTGTTCCACCAGCCCCACCCGTTCCAGGCGGGTCAGCAGTTCCTGGGACGTCGTGCGGCTGACCCCGTAATGCCGCGCCAGGGCGCCGGAGGTGACGAGGAACGAGCCGTAGCCCGTGGCGGCGGCGACCTCGACCTCCACCCGGGGATAGAGGGTCTCGCGCGCGGAGCGGGCGGCGAGGACCGTGCCGCCGTCCTGGGGCAGGTCGAGATCCGCAGGGTCCAGGTCCCGCCGCAGGGGCGGGTCGGTGCCGTCGCCCACGAGGAAGCCGCGCCCGTCGTGGCGCGCCACCAGCCCTTCGGCCGCCAGAAGGGCCAACGCGTCGGAGGCGGGCGCGCGGCTGACGTCGAAGAGGCGGGCCAGCGCGCTTTCGGTCAGGACCAGGCCGGGCGGCAGCGCGCCCCGGCCGATGGCGTCGCGCAGGGTGTCGTGGATGAACCGGTTGCGGCGGACCGGCTGCGTCCCCTCCGCCGGGGGCGGGGCGTCGGGGCGGGGCGGCGGCGGCGGGGGCATGACGCGGGGTCTAGCGCATTTCGCGGGTCCGGGGAACCGAAGGGCGCGGGGGGCGGGGTGCCGGGGCGCGGGCGCGCTATCCGAACCGGGGCATCGCGTCGAACGCGACCTCCACGATCGCGTCGACGCCGTCGTGATCCTCCAACGGCAGGGCGAGGTGCAGGACGCCGTCCTCGACCGCGTGGCGCAGGCGGCCCGGTGTCAGGAGCCTGGGCTCGCCCCGCAGGACGCCGCCGCCCAGGGGCAGGCGCAGCGTGTCGTCGAGTTCCGCCCACCGGCGGACGTGGAGCCACACGGTGTCGTCCCTGGCCGTGCAGCCGCCCCAGATCCAGCGCGGCCACGGGCCCGCGCGCGTGCCGTAGATCGTGTGACCGTAGCGGTCGAGCCACAGGCCCACGCGGTCGAGCACGCGCTCCTGCTCCGCGGGGATCACCCCGAGGCGGTCGGGGCCCACGTTGACCACGAAGTTGCCGCCGCCCGTGGCCGCGTCGACGATGTGGCCGATCACCGTTTCGGCGGACTTCACGTCGCGCTGGAACCGGTACGCCCATTGGTCGTCCAGCGTGATGGTCGATTCCCAGGGGCGCCCGGTGTCCGCGTCGCCCACCCGCTGCTCCGGCGTGTCGAAGTCGCAGGGCAGCGCGCAGCGTTCGTTGATGGCCATGTCGGGCTGCCACCGCCGCATCTTGGCGATCAGCGCCTCCGCGTCCCAGCGGGCGGGGTCGGCGATCCGCTCGAAGGGCGGGGGCGCGGGGCGGCCGATGACCTGGCTGTCGCCCGCCAGCCCGTCGAACCACCAGGCCGCGATGGGGCCATAGCCGGTGCACAGCTCCTCCACCATGGCGTGGAGGTATTCGACGTAGCGGTCGTGGTTCTCCGTCCGGTAGTCGGGGTGATGCCAGTCGGGCTGGGAGTGATAGACCCCGAAGCCCATGCCGGCCGCGTGGCAGGCATCGGCCAGTTCGCGCGTCAGGTCGCGGCCCGCGGGGCAGTCGGGCGCGGTGACCTTGTAGTCGGTCCGGGCGCTGTCGAACATCGCGAAGCCGTCGTGGTGCTTCGTGGTGATATAGACATAGCGGTGGCCCCAGCGCCTGGCCTTGGCCACGAGCGCGGGGGCGTCGAAGCGGCTGGCGTTGAAATGGCGGTAGAGCGTGTCGTAAAGCGCCGCGGGCACGCCCAGCCGGGGCGACACGTCGCTGTCGCGGGGCTTGTTCATGATCTCGCGCTTGGGACCCTCGCGCGACCACGAGATCTCGTGGCCCACGACGCTCGACGGGTTCCAGTGCAGGAACAGGCCGTAGCGGAGATCCATCAGGCGTTCGCCCTGCGGTGTGGCGGTCATGCGCGTCCTCCCGGTTGGAACCGTGCCGGCGTGCCGCCACGGCCGCGAGCGGGCCGGCACGGATGGCGATGGGCGCCGCCCCTCATGCGGGGTCGGCCGTGAAGGGGTTGACGTCCGGCACGGGGGCGTCCGCGTGCAGCGCGCCGCGGTCGCGCAAGGCGGCCCAGGCCTCCGGCGGAACGGGGGTGCGGGCCCATTCGAGCGTGGCCGTCACGTGCGCGGCGCTGCGCGGGCCGGGCAGGACGGAGGCCACGGCGGGGTGCGCCAGCGGGAATTGCAGCGCCATGGCGGGCAGGGGAACGCCGTGCTCGCGCGCCACGTCCGCGAGGGTCCGGACCCTGCTCACGATGTCGGGGGGCGCGTCGGCGTAGTTCCAGGTCGTGCCGCCCACCAGGATGCCGGAGTTGAACGGCCCCCCGCAGACGATCGCCGTCCCCGCGACCCGCGCGCGCGGCAGCAGCGCGTCGAGCCCGGTCTGGTCCAGGAGCGTGTAGCGTCCGGCGAGCAGGACGGCGTCCCAGTCCGCCCTGTCCAGCAGGTCGAGGCAGACCTCCACCTCGTTGACGCCCAGGCCGATGGCGCGCACGGCCCCTTCGTCGCGCAGGCGCTGCAGCGCGCGCAGCCCGCCGCCGCCCAGCAGGTCGGCGCGGTGGCGGTCGTCGTCGTCCCCGTGCGTGATGCGCCCGATGTCGTGGACGTGGAGGATGTCGATCCGGTCGCGGCCCAGCCGCTGGAGGCTGTCCTCGAACGAGCGCAGGATCGCGTCGTGGCCGTAGTCGAAGACGGGCGTGAAGGGCAGGGCGCCGGGCCAGCCCATCGCGGCGGGGTCGGAATGGGCGCCCGGACGCAGGAGGCGGCCCGCCTTGGTCGACAGGACCGCGTCCGTGCCGCGCAGGGCATCGCCCACGATCCGTTCCGACAGGCCGAACCCATAGAAGGGCGCGGTGTCGAAGTGGCGGACGCCCGCGTCCAGGGCGGCGTCCAGCATGGCGCGCGACGTCGCTTCGGCCTGCGCTTCGAACAGGCCGCCCGGCCCGGTGCCGCCCACGCCCAGTACGGACAGGTCGATCCCGGAGCGGGGCAGGCGGCGGCGGGGCAGGGGCGCGGTCGGCACGGGGCGGGCGTCCGGGGGGTTTACAACGGGTGCCCGATCCCTATTGGTAACGCTTAGTGCATGCAATAGGCGATATCCGATGCCGGTGATCGAGTCCGTGGCGCTGAGGATGGTGGACCTTCCGCCGAAGGTCCGCCGCGTGGACGCGATCCAGACGTTCGAGCGGCAGGAAACGCCCGTCGTCACGATCACCGATTCCGAGGGCGCCGCGGGGATCGGATACGCCTACACGATCGGCACGGGCGGGCCGTCGGTGATGGCGCTCCTGGAACGCACGCTCGCGCCCCTGCTGATCGGGCGCGACGCGGACCGGATCGACGGGCTGTGGCACGAGATGCTGCGCGCGACTAACGCTACGGCGGTCGGCGCCATCACCTCGCTGTCGCTGGCCGCCGTGGACACCGCGTTGTGGGACCTGCGCTGCAGGCGGGCCGGGCTGCCGCTGTGGAAGATGGCGGGGGGCGCGCGGGACCGGGTGCCGGTCTATTCCACGGAAGGGGGCTGGCTGAACCTGTCGGAGGCCGCCCTGGCCGAGGAGGCCGCGGCGGCGCGCGAGGCGGGGTTCCGCGGCGCGAAGATGAAGGTCGGCCTGCCCACGGGCGGCGAGGACGCGCGCCGCATCCGCGCCGTGCGCGACGCGGTGGGCCCCGACTTCGAGGTGATGGTCGATGCCAACCAATCTTTCGACCTGTCGGAGGCCATCCGCCGCGCCGCCATCCTGGAGGAGCACGGCATCGCCTGGTTCGAGGAGCCGATGGCCGCCGACCGGGTCGCGGCGCATCGGACGCTGGCGCGGGCGACCCGCGTCCCGATCGCGGTGGGGGAGAGCCTGTATTCCCTGGGGCAGTTCAACGAATACCTCGCGGCGGGCGCGGCGTCCGTGGTGCAGGTCGACGTGGCGCGCGTGGGCGGGGTGACGCCCTGGCTGAAGGTGGCCGCCCTGGCCGAAGCGCATGGCGTGCGGGTGGCGCCGCACTTCCTGATGGAGCTGCACCTGTCGCTGGTCTGCGCCGCGCCGGCCGCGCGCTGGCTGGAATACATCCCGCAGCTCGACGCGATCACGCGGGCGCCGATCCGGATGGAGGACGGGATGGCCCACGCCCCGGACGCGCCGGGCCTGGGCATCGACTGGGACACGGAGGCGGTGGAGCGCCTGAGCGTCCACTGCGCCGAGATCGGACGGCGCGACGCGGCGCCGCGGGCGGCGGAATGAGGCGCGTGGGCATGGTCATAGGGATCCGCCCCGAGCGGATCGAGGACTACAAGCGCCTGCACGCGGAGGCCTGGCCCGGCGTCCTGGCGCAGATCCGCGCGAGCCACATCCGCAACTTCGTGATCTATCTGCGCGAACCGGAGAACCTGCTGTTCGGGCATTTCGAGTATCACGGCCACGACCTGGACGCCGACATGGAAGCGATGGCCGCCGACCCGGTGACGCAGGACTGGTGGGCCGAGACCGACCCCTGCCAGACGGTCCTGCCGTCCGCGAAGGCCGGCGAGAAGTGGGTCTACATGGAGGAGGTGTTCTTCGCGCCATGACCGTTCGAACCGATCCCCGGACATGGCCCTGGCGCCAGATCCACCTCGACTTCCACACGGCGGGCGAGATCCCCGACATCGGCGCGGACTTCGACCCCGACCGGTTCGCGGCCACGTTCCGGGACGCCCGGGTGGGGTCGGTCAACCTGTTCGCCAAGTGCCACCACGGGTATTCGTACCACCCCACGGAGGTGGGCGAGATGCATCCGGGCCTGTCCTTCGACCTGCTGGGCGCGCAGATCGAGGCGCTGCAGGGCGTGGGCATCCGCACGCCGATCTACGTGTCGGCGCTGTGGGACGAGCTGTCGGCCCACCGCGAGCCGGGCTGGCGCGCGGTCGATCCCGACCACCGGCGCTTCGTGCAGCACGGCGACGCGGACGAGACGGGGTGGAAGCATCTCGACCTCGCGTCGCCCTATCGCGCCTATGTCCTGCGGCAGTTGCAGGAGGTCGCCGACCGGTATCCGCATGCGGACGGGTTCTGGATCGACATCTGCTTCCAGCGCCCGTCGATCAGCCCCCATGCGCGCGACGGCATGGCGGCGTTGGGGCTGGACCCGTTCGACGCCGCCGACCGCGACCGGTTCGCCGAACGGCTGACGCTGGACTTCTTCGCCGACGTGCAGCGCATCGCGACCGGGGCCGGGATGCCCTGCTTCTTCAACCTGGGCCATGTCCGGCGGGGCCGGGCGGAGGTCCTGCACGAGCATTTCAGCCACGTGGAGATCGAGTCGCTGCCCACCGCGGGCTGGGGATACGAGCACATGCCCGTGTCGGCCCGCTACGTCGAAGGGGTGGGCATGCCGTATCTGGGCATGACGGGGAAGTTCCACCACCTGTGGGGCGAGATGGGCGGCTACAAGCTGCCCGACGCCCTGCGCTACGAGGCGGCGGTGATGCTGGCCCACGGCGCGCGGATGTGCATCGGCGACCACCTGCACCCGACGGGCGTCGCCGATCCCGCGACCTATGCCGCGGTGGGGCACGCCTTCGCCCACGTGGAGGCGGCGGAGTCCTTCGTGGCGGGGTCGCGCAACGTGGCCGAGATCGCGGTGCTGAGCGAGGAGGCGATGCGCGCGCCCCCCTTCGCGGGCATGCCGCCGCAGCAGAACCCCGTGGACGACGGCTGCGTCCGCGCGCTGCTGGAATGCGGGTTCCTGTTCGACGTGGTGGACCGCGACCGCGACCTGTCGCCCTATCGCCTGCTGATCCTGCCCGACGCGATCCCCGTGGACGAGGCGCTGGACGCGAAGATCGCGGCGTTCCTGGATGGCGGCGGGCGGCTCCTGGTCACCGGCGCGTCGGGGATCGACGCGGGGCGCGTGGCGTTCCCGGCGGGCGCCGAGGTGGAGGGCGTCAACCCGTTTCCGGCAGGCGACTATGCCCGCCCGGTGGAGGCGTTGCAGCCGGGCTTCTCGGACCAGCCGCTCTATCTCTACGCGGCCTCCTACCGGTTGCGCGCGACGAGCGGGCGGTCGCTCGGGGACGTGCACGACCCGTATCTCGCGCGGGGGCGGGGGCGCTTCTCGGGGCACCTGCACGCGCCGCCCCGGCCGGAGCCCAACGGATGCGCCTTCGGCGTGGAGGAGGGGCCGGTGATCCGCTTGGCCCATCCGGTGTTCACGGCCTATCACAAGGCCGGATCGGTGGCGCTGCTGGAGGTGATCGAGCGGACGGTCGCCCGCGCGCTGGGACGCCCGCGTCTGTTGGAGACCGGCCTGCCGCGCGCGGGGCGGGCGACGCTGCGGGCCCAGCCGGATGCGGGGCGGCACGTGCTGCACCTGATGCACGCGAACCCCGTCCGCCGCGGGTTCCTGCGGACCGACCACGTGGAGCCGATCCAGGACTTGGTGACGCTGCACGACGTCGCCGTGGACGTGGCCCTGGACGCGGCGGTGACGGCCGTGCGCACCGCGCCCGAGGGCGAGGCGATCCCCTTCGAGGCGGCGGATGGCCGCGTCCGGTTCGTCCTGCCGCGGCTGCGGGGGCACCAGATGATCGAGATCGTCCACGCGGGCTGAGCCCGGGGCCGTCCGGGGGGGGCGCGGCGTCGGGGGATACCCATGCGTTCGAATACGGCGGCATCGCGCCGTGCCGGTCGGGACTGCGCGGACCCCCCGTCCGCGCCCGACGGACGGCTATGGCGCGGGCAGCGCGAACAGCCGGCCGAAGCGGGACAAGGGCGCCGTGTCGATGTCCAGGGCGCGCAAACTCCCCCAAAGCGTCACGGCGATGCTGTCCAGCACGGGGATGCCGAACTCCGCCTCGATGGCCGTGACGATCCCGGGACCCCTCATGTTGGTGCACACGATGGCGATGGCATCCACGCCCGTCGCGGCGACGTCGCGGCACATGGCGTGGACCGCGGCCGGCGGGATGTCGGCGAAGCTGTAGTTGTCGCTCCGATCGGCGCGCCGGCTCGCCGTGATCTCGATCCCCGCGCGCGCATAGTTCGCGACGATCGCCGCCTCCACGTCCTGCGTATAGGGCGTCACCAGTCCAAGCCGGCGGATGCCCAACCGCGCGAGCGCGGCGTTCAGGTCGACGATGGCGGACGTGGCGCGGCAGCCCGTGCGCGCCTCGATCGCGGCGCAGAGCGCGGCGTCGGTGTCGAAGCCCCGCCAGCTCGCTGCCGTGCCGTTCCACGCGATGACCGACGCCCGGGCGTCCGCCAGCAGCTCGGCCGCGGCGAGGATGGGCTCGGTCGAGAACTGCGCGTCCGCATCCGCGTCGAGCCCGATGCGGGTGACGCGGAAGCGCGAGAAGTGGATGCCGACCTCGCGGGCCAGCGGGGCCGCCAGAACCGCCGTCAGCGGTTCGAGCGCGGTGTTCGAGGACGGCACCAGCATGCCGATGCGGCATGGGGGCACGATGTCGGGCCACGGCGTCGGGGATCGGTCGGGAATGGCGGGTGTCATGGGGATCCGGCGTGTTGCGCTGCCCTTCGATGGCGCACCTGCGGGTGCGGGCCGCGCAAGGGGCGATCGCCGGGCCGCCCACGGATTGCGCGCGAGAGGGCGGATGCTGCCGTCTCCTTGGGCGTTCCGTGCCGTTTCGGGGCGCGGCGTCGAAATGGGACCGTCCGGCCTTTCCGAGGCGGTTCCCGCGATCCCATCGTGGCCGTGCCGCATCCATCGAGCAGCCGGAGATTCACCATGATCGCCCCGACCCACGCGCGTGTCACCCCTGCCGCCACCCTCGGCATCGCCCTCGCCGCCGGCGTCGCCCTCGCGGGCGCCGCGCACGCGCAGAATATGCAGTTCGTGTCGCAGAACCAGGAGGGACGCGCGCAGAACCCGCCCGAGATGGAGGCGATGGCCGCGCTGGAGGAGGCCGGGTTCGCGGTGAACCGCTCCGAGTTCCAGTCGCTCGGCATCGACCTGGCCGACGCGCTGCGGCTGGTCAGCACCGGCGCGTTCAGCATGGCGACCATCCAGGTGGGCAGCGTCGCGCGCGACGACCCGTTCCTCGAAGGGATCGACCTGATCGGGGTGTCCACGAACATGGACGAGCTGGAGACGGCCGTGGACGCCTACCGCGAGGCGTTCAACGAGCGACTGGCGGAGAAGTTCGGCGTCACCGCGGTGGCGATCTGGCCCTTCGGACCGCAGGTGTTCCTGTGCGGGGAGGAGATGGCCTCGCTGGCCGACCTCGAAGGGCTGAAGGTGCGGTCGTTTACCGCCTCCATGTCGACGCTGCTCGAGAACCTGGGCGCCACCCCGGTGACGCTGTCCTTCCCGGAAGTCTATCCGGCCCTCCAGCGCGGCGTCGCCTCCTGCGGGGTGACGTCGCCCACCTCGTCCAACACCGGCAAGTGGCCCGAGGTGACGACCCATCTCTATCCCCTGTCGGTGTCGGGCTCGATCCAGGCGCACATGGTCAGCCTCGACTGGCTCGAAGGGCTGCCAGAGGATCGACGCGCGGCGTTCGAGGGGATCATGGCGGAGATGGAGGCCGCGCTGTGGGAGGTCGCGCGGACGACCAACGACACCGCGCAGGCCTGCTCCACGGGCGGCGACTGCCCGGCGGACGGGCTCTACACCTCCTACGACATGGAACTCGTGCCCGTGACCGATGCCGACGCGGCGAAGGTGGCCGAGATTGCGAGCGCCGAGATCCTGCCCGAATGGGCCGAGAAGTGCGAGGCGGCCTATCCCGGCTGCACCGCGATCTGGAACGAGACCGTGGGGGCGGCGCGCGGCCTGACCATCGAATAGGACCGTGGCCGTCCCGCCCCTCCTGCGGCTCCTGGAACGGATCGCCGTGGCGTTCGCCCTCGTGGCGGGCGCCTCGATCGCGGTGCTCGCGGCACTGATCGCGGTCGACATCTTGGGACGCGACGTCTTCGGGGTGTCCGTGCAGGGAACGGACGAGATCGGCGGCTATGTCCTTGCCTTCGTCGGCTCGCTCGGCATGGCGCTGACGCTGCTGCGGCGCGGGCATCCGCGGATCGACCTGTTCTTCCGGTTCTTTCCGCCGATCCTCCGGGACGCGCTCCATGCGCTGGCGCAGGCGACGGTGGCGGCCTTCGCGCTGTTCATGACGTGGCACGCCTGGGGCGAGTTGCAGACGACGCTGCGCTTCGGGGCCATCACCAACACGCCGCTGCAAACGCCCCTCTGGGTGCCTCAGGGCGTGTGGGTGGCGGGCATGGCCTTCTTCGCGCTGACCGCCTGCGTCGCGGCGTGCCATGCCGTCGTGCTGCTGAAGGCGGGCGGGGGCGCCGTGTCGCGCGTCTACGGCGCCCCGACCGTGGAGGAGGAGGTGGAGGGTTACGTCGCCGCCGATGCGCGGTCGACGGGGGCGTCCGAGGCCGTCCGTGCGGGGAACGGCGATGCTCGGGATTGAGGGCGCGGCGATCGGCTTCGGCCTGCTGCTGTTCCTGCTCTTCATCGGACTGCACGTGGCGACGTCGCTGTTCGTCGTCGCCGTGCTGGGGGCCTGGCTCTTCTTCGGCGACACCATGATCCGGCCCTTCGGCACGATGATGTGGGGGACGCTGAACAACTTCCTCCTCGTGGCGATCCCGCTCTTCGTGTTCATGGGCGAGATCCTCGTGCGCGGCGGCGTGACCGAACGGATGTACCGCGCGCTGGCCGACTGGACGCGACCGCTGCCCGGCAGCCTGCTGCACACCAACATCGCCGCCTCGACGGTGTTCGCCTCCATCTCCGGCTCGTCGGTGGCCACCGCGGCGACCATCGGCACGGTGGCCTTCCCGACCTTCCGGGCGCAAAACTACGCCGAATCCTGGGTCGCGGGCAGCGTCGCGTCCGGCGCGACGCTGGGCATCCTGATCCCGCCTTCGATCAACCTCATCATCTACGGCGCGATCACCAACACCTCCATCGGCGCGCTGTTCACCGCGGGCATCCTGCCGGGCCTCCTGCTGGCCGCGGCGTTCATGGGCGTGATCGTCCTGGCCTCCGTGCTGAACCCGTCGATCGCCGGGCGGCCGGAGCGCATGGCGCCCTGGGCGGAACGGCGGCAGCGGCTGACGGACCTGATCCCGCCCTTGGTGATCTTCCTCCTGGTCATGGGGTCGATCTATCTGGGACTCGCCACGCCGACCGAGGCCGCGGGCGTCGGCGTGATCGCGGCCCTCGGGCTGACCGCCTTCTACCGCACGCTGAACTGGCCGATGCTGCGCGACGCGATGCTGTCGGCGGTGACGACGACCGGTATGACGCTGCTGATCCTCGTGGCGGCGTTCTACCTCAACTTCGTCCTCGGCGTGCTGGGGGTGCCGGCGCAGGTATCCGCCTTCGTGTCGTCGTTCGACGTCGGGCCGCTGACGATGATCCTGCTCCTCGTGCTGCTCTACATGCTGCTCGGCTGCTTCCTCGACGCGCTGGCGATGATGATCGCGACCATTCCCATCGTCCTGCCCATCGTGACACTGATCGGCTACGACCCCATCTGGTTCGGCATCTTCCTGGTCCTGATGTGCGAACTGGCGCTCATCACGCCGCCGGTCGGCATGAACCTCTACGTCACCCAAAGCGTGCGGGGCCGAGGCGACGTGAGCACCGTGATCGTGGGCGTGCTGCCGTTCTGCCTGTGCATCCTGCTCGTGGTCGCGCTTATCACCGTCTTCCCGGCGATCCTGATCTGACCCGAGGGTAGCGGCACGAGGGTCATGGCGGTCGCCAACCCGTCGGCCCCGCGTCATCCGGACGGCCGGCCCCCGCCGGAGCGGGGGCGCGGACGACGGTCCGGATCAGGTCATTCGAAGGCGTCGGGCTGCGTCGCCACGATCTGGTTCCAGATCGTCTGGAAGTGCAGCCAGCCGATATACTCGGAGCCGACATGCTCGCGCGAGTATCGCGCGCGGTCGTCGGGGATGCGGATCGTCGGCACGCCCGCGCCGTAGAGCGCCAGTTGCTGCTGGCAGCAGCGTTCGAGCGCGATGAACCAGAAGGCCGCCGCGTCGATCGAATGGCGCGACGCCGTCAGCAGGCCGTGGTTCTGGTGCAGCGCGGCCTTCACGCCCCCGAACGCCGCGGCGACGTCCGAGCCCGCATGCTCCTCGACCGCGACCTGGCCGGCGTGGTCGCCGATGACGACGTGGTCCTCGAAGAAGGCGCAGGCGTCCTGCGTGACCGGCTCGATCGGCTTGCCGGTGGCGCACCAGGCGGTGCCGTGGGGGGTGTGCGCGTGGCACATCGCGACGATGTCGGGATGCGCGTCGTGAACGCCCGCATGCAGCACGAAACCCGCGCGGTTCACCGCATGGGTTCCCTCGATCACCGTGCCCTTGTGGTCCACGAGGATCAGGTTCGACACCCGGACCTGGTCGAAATGCACGCACATCGGGTTCGTCCAGTACAGGTCCGGCCGTTCGGGGTCGCGCACCGTCAGGTGGCCCGCGAAGCCGTAGTCGAAGCCCTGGAGCGCGAAGGCCCGGCAGGCGGCGGCGAGGTGCTGCTTGCGATAGGTGCGTTCGGCTTCGACGGACTCGAACTCCGGCTCCCACGGGAATTCGAGGCCCTCCTGCTCGGGCTGGTAGATCGAATGACGGTTTCCGAGGTCGAGCATGACGGGATCCTCCTGAACTGGATGACACCGTCTAGCCGACGATCCCGTACCGCCCAACGCCGCGGACGCAATAAGTCTTATCGCCCGGCGCGAATCTCGGGCATCCTGCCGCCATGAAGGACGACCGTCTCACGATGATGCGCGTCTTCGCCGCCGTGGCGGAGACCGGGAGCTTCACGCAGGCGGCGCAGTCGCTGGGGGCCTCGCAGCCCTTCGTGAGCCAGACCGTCGCCCGGCTGGAGGATCGGCTGGGCCTGCGCCTGCTGGACCGGACGACGCGGGCGCTGGCCCTGACCGCAGAGGGGCGGCGCTACCTGGAGGGGGCGCAGGCCGCCATCGCCGCGGTCGACGCCGCCGAGGCCGAGCTGCACGGGGAGGGCGGGCGCCTCGACGGCACGCTGCGCGTCACCGCGCCGATCGCCTTCGGCATGGACCGGGTGCGGCCGACGCTTCCGGCCTTCCTGGAGGCGCATCCCGGCCTGGCGGTGGAGCTGCTGCTGTCGGACAACCACCTGGACCTGATCGGCGAGCGGATCGACGTCGCCGTCCGGATGGGCCGTCTGCCGGATTCCACGCTCGTGTCGCGCAAGCTGTGCGACCTCAGGCGCGTGCTCGTCGCGGCGCCCGCGCTCCTCGCGCGCCACGGGCCGGTCCGGACGCCGCACGACCTGACCGGCATCCCGGTGCTGTGCTGGACCGGACGGCGCGAAGGGCTGAACCGATGGCGCTTCGATCTGGCCGACGGGCCGTGGACGTTCCACGCGGAGGGGCGGTTCCGCTCCGACGAGGGGATGAGCCTGTTCGCGATGTGCCTCGACGGGCTGGGCGCGATGCGATGCGCGGAGCATCTCGCACGTCCGGCCATCGAGCGCGGCGCGCTCGTCGAGCTGCTGCCCGAGCACGGACCCTTCGACGACGGCGCGATCTACGCCGTCACGCTGCCCGGCCCCCGCGCGGCCCGGACCCGCGCCTTCCTCGACCACATGGTCGCGAGCTTCCGGAAGGTGGGGTGGTAGCGCGCCCGTCCGGGCACGGGTCCGCGCATCTCGACCGGACCCACCGCGACGCGATCCTCGACCCCGCGATACATAATGTCGACTGCCGGACGCCGCGTCGCAGACCGCCGATCCCGGGGCGGCGCCCGTCCGCCGATGGGCGCGCGGGCCCGGGCACCCCCGCTGGCGGCCGGCGCGGAACGCGTGCTAGCGCGCGGAGGTCGATTTCGTGCTACCGTGATTCCAGTCCGTTTGGACATCGTCATTCCGTCCCGGAGGTTCCGTCATGAACGCGCCCTTCTCCCAGTCCGCCAGGCGGGGTCGCCTGACCACGCCGCTGGGCGGCGACGCATTGGTCCTGCTGCGGATGGACGGGCGCGAAGCCCTGTGCGGCGGCTTCGCCTGGGAGGTGGAGGCGCTCGCCGCGACGGACGACGTGGATCTCGACGCCCTCCTGGGCGAGCATGCGACGGTCGCGGTCGACATGGCGGGCGGCACGCGGCACTTCGACGGCATCGTCGCGGAAGCGCGGCGCATCGGCCCGGGCGAGAACGGCTGGCGCTACGGCCTCGTGCTGCGGGACTGGCTGCACCTCGCCTCGCTCCGGCGCAACATGCGCATCTTCCACCGCATGACCGCGCCCGCGATCCTAACGGAGCTCCTGGCCGACTATGCCGACGGGGGCGACCCGCACCTGGAGGACCGGCTCGGCGACAGCTATCCGGAATGGGAATACACCGTCCAGTACGGCGAATCCGACGCCGCCTTCGCGCAGCGGATCATGGAGCGCGCAGGCATCACCTGGGCCTGGCGCCACGCGCCCGGATCGCACACGCTGGTCCTGGTCGACGACCCCCTGTCCCTGCCCGACGTGCCGGGGGGCACCCGCCCCTACAAGCCCTACGGCCGCCATCACATGGCCGACGAGGAGCACTTCCACGACTGGCAGGCCGGCGCGCGGGTCACCACGGGCGCGGTGCGCCTGACGGAATGGAACTTCCACAAGCCCCGCGCGGGCCAGCAGGTCGACCAGGCGGGCGACGCGGCCCATGCCCAGGGCCGCATCGAGAGCTTCGACTGGCCCGGCGACTATCTCGCGCCCGGGGGCGGGCCGGACCAGGCGCGCACGGCGGCCGCGAAGCTGCTGCAGGCCGAGCGCGGCGGGGCCGTGCGCCACCGCGCGTCGGGCGACGTGGCCGGCCTGGGCGCGGGCATCTGCGTGACGCCCACGGGCGACCGGGTCGCGGACGTGACGGGCCGGCGCTTCGTGTGCCTGTCCGCCACCCACCGCTACCGCGCGCAGGCCTACGGCACGGGCGACGCGGGCGGACGGGGCGAGGGCACGGACGCGGACCAGGCCTATATGGGCGAGTACGTGCTGATGCCCGACGACGCGCCCCTGCGCCCGCCCCGCCGCGTTCCCCGCCCGCGGGTCCACGGCCCCCAGACCGCCATCGTGGTGGGCGAGGGCGAGATCGACTGCGACGATCTGGGCCGCATCCTCGTGCGCTTCCATTGGGACCTGGACGCGAAGCATTCGATGCGCTGCCGCGTCGTGCAGGCCAACGCGTCGCGCCGCTATGGCGGCATGGCCATCCCGCGCATCGGCATGGAGGTCGTGGTCGAGCACCTGGAGGGCGACCCCGACCGTCCCATCGTCACCGGCTGCGTGTACCACGCCGACCACGACCGTCCTTATGCCCTGCCCGCCCACAAGACCAAGCGCGTCATCCGCGAGGACAGCCACCAGGGCGAGGGCTTCAACGAGATCTCGTTCGAGGCCCAGTCGGGGCGCGAGAACATGGCCTTCCACGCCCAGAAGGACCAGACCTTCCGCGTCCTGAACGACCAGTCGTCCAACATCGGGGCCAACCGGGTCGAGCAGGTCGGCGCCAACCATTCCACGCAGATCAACGCCAACCGGATGGAGCGGGTGGGCGCCAACAAGTCCACCTCCGTCGGCGGGGGCGGGCCGCTGGGCCTCCTGCAGGTGCTGATGCCGCTCGTGCAGGCGGGCGGCAAGTTCATGCAGAAGAACGCGTCGCGCGGCCAGACCGGCGAGGGCGTGGGCGGCTTCGCCACGGGCATCGCGGGCGTCGCGGCCATGCCGGGCGAGCTGGCGGCCATCGCCCAGAAGGGCATGTTCGCGGCCTCGGGCGGGCACCGCGACGCGGGCGGCGCGGCGCAGCTGGGCCAGGCCGGCATCATGTCGCGCCTCCTGGGCCTGGTGATGCCCGGCGGCGGCACCATGAGCACGGTGGTCGAGCGCTACCTGACCACCACCGTGGGCCAGGCCGCGACCGAGCAGGTGGGCCTGGCCAAGAACACGGTGGTCGGCAACGTCATGTCGACCTCCGTGGGCAAGCTGATGACCACGAAGGTCGGCGAGGACTACGAGCTTGAAACGAAGAAGAGCATCTTCAACCGCACGGTGACCCACACCCTGCATGCCAAGGAGAAGTTCGTGATCGCGGGCCCGGGCGGCAGCATCACCATCGACAAGTCCGGCGTGACGATCCGCACGAAGCACCTGAAGGTGAAGTCGCCCTCGGTGGACTTCACCTCCGGCTCGCCCTCCCAGCTCGACGCCCTGTCCTCGGACAAGGCCTTCGTGCAGGAGTGCAAGGGGAAGTAGGATGGCCGCGACCCGCATCAGGTATCCGATCCGCGGCGAATGGGGCGACGCGGTGCGTTCGGGTCGACGTGCCGGGAATGGCGTCGCCCCCGGTGGGACCGGCCCGACCGCGCGGGACGGGGCGGCACGGGCCGGGCACGGCAGTCACCGTGGTGCCGCCATCGCGCGCCGGGAGGCGATGCATGGCTGATCCGACCGACATCGTCCTGCCGGACACCCTTCTGCCCGACCCCCGGGCGGAGGCGATCGAGCTGGCGCTCGACGCGTTGGCCTTCGAGGCCGGGCCCCTGCCCGCCTCGCCCGGCGAGGGCGTGCCCGACCTCTACCTGCTGCTCGACGCCGCCGCCGACCCGGAGATCGCGACCATGCTGGACGCGTTCGACGACCCCGCGCGCTGCCTGTTCGACGGCCAGACCCTCGACGACCTGCGCGACGTGGGCCCCTGGCTCTGCCAGCCCCTGCGCCACGGCGCGGCCTGGGACTGGTTCGTGGAGGAAGGGTGGGGCCGGAACTGGGGCGTCCTGATCCGCTCGCGCCTGCCGATGGCGAAGGTCAAGACGCGGATGAAGGCGTTCCTGCGCGTCACCGACGAGGCGGGCGAGGCGTTCTTCTTCAAGTTCTTCCGCCCGCGCAACCTGCTCGACTACGTGCCGGGCTTCGAGGACGGCCAGCGCGCGGGGTTCTTCCGCGGCATCGACGCCTACGTGGCGGAGGATCCGGCCGATCCCGGCCGGGCCGTCGCCCTGTCGCTGGACGGGGACGGCCGCCTGCACCGCCAGGCGCACGACCTGATCGCCCTGGGCGAGCCGCGCCGCCTGCGCCCCGCCTCGCCCGACGACGCGGCCGCCCTCCTGCGCGCCGCCGGCGCCGACACGACGTAAGGAGAGATCGCCATGGCCAGCAAGCCCGTCTGCCACCTGGGACATCCCCATGCCTGCCCCGCCGTCGATCCCGGCCCCCGGCCCCATATCGGCGGCCCCGCCGTGTCCGCGGGCCAGTCCACCGTGCGGGTGAACGGCATCCCCGTTCTGGTCGACGGGGGCGGCTCGTGCCTGTGCACGGGCGTGCCCACCACCGCGGGCACGTCGAAGGGGTCCGGCAAGGTCCGCATCGACGGCAAGGGCGTCATGCGCCTGGGCGACGCCACGTCCCACGGCGGCAAGATGGTGATGGGCTTCCCGGGGATCCGGGTCTGCTGACGATCATGGCCACAGGCATGCAAGCCTTGTCCGCCTGGATCGTGCCGCTGCTGAAGCTCGCGGGCGCGCTGTTCGCGGTGCTGGTGGTCCTCGGCATCGTCGGGGAACGCACCCTGCCGCTGTTCGGCGGGGACGAGGCCTTGGCGGCCCGCACATACATGATCGTCTTCCCGCTGCTGGGCGGAGCCGCCTTCGCAGCGTTCCAACCCTGGGCGTGGACGCGTTTCGCCGCGGCCCTGCGCCACGCCATCGGACGCGGCGGCGCGCAGGGCCGGATCCCCGAATGGGTCGCCAGCCCTGCGTTCCGCGACTTCGGCGTGATGGTCGGTTTCGGTGCTGCGGCGTTCGCGGCGATGGGCACGATCGCGATGGCCCTCTTTGCGTGGAACGAAGGGGCCGTCTGACCATGCTGCGCATCACCCGAAAGCAGCAGCAGGCGCACCTGGCGAGGGACGACGCGTTCGCCGAATGGTACGTCGAGGACTTCATGCAGTTCAACCTGCCACGCTTCTACCACGCCCTGTCGGCGCAGGGGAAACGCGAGATGACGATCAACGGCCGTCACTGGGCGCGCCTCCATGGGTTCGAGGACGCGGAGGCGCAGGGCCATTTCATCACGCTGATGTGGGAGGTGGGCGCCGACTTCTTCCGTCACGAAGGGTTCCGCCAGATCGCCGAGCGGGACGGCGACGACATGGCGCGGATCGACGCCTTCTATGAGATCGACCCCGACACGGCAGCCACGGCCATCCAGAACGCCGACGATCGCTATTGGTACCCGGTCGAGAACGGCCTGACGAAGGGGGATGCGACATGAGCGGTGCATTGCGCGATGCCGGCGTCGACCACGGCGCGCTGCGGGCGGATCACGACCGGTTGCAGAACATGGGCCGCGAGTACGCGGACCTCGCCGTCGAAGGCGGGCTCGCCGCGGCCGGCGCCCTCCCGCCGCCGTTCGGAACCGTGGCCGATGCGGCCTCTCTCGGCCGATCGCTTTGGCGCGGTGACTGGGGCGGCGCGCTGATGGACGCGGTCGGGTTCATTCCAATCGTCGGCGATGGGGCCAAAGCGGGACGGCTGGCGAACCGCCTCAACGACCTCCGCCGCTCCCTCGATACGCTGAATACGGGCGTGGCACGCGGACTGAACCGGACCCGCGACGCTGCGCGGGCGCACTGGAACCGGATACGGCGCCAGAACAGCCAAGCGTATCGCGACGCGCTCGCGCGGTGCAATAACACGCAGGCCTGCAAGGACGCAGCGGCCCTGGAGAAGGGACCACAGTATCGCAATACGCCCACCAGCAACACGGGGACGTGGGACCCGCCCGAAGGCCGCGGTGACGGGGTGTTCACGCCGAACAACGGTGGTCCCCCTATAACCTATCGGAACGGGTTCCCTGACTACAGCGGTCACGTCCATGCCCAGAACGTCGGGGGTGTCCGGGTGCCCTCGGCGGTCGACATCCCCATGACGGGTCGGAATCGGACCGATTTCGCCCTGGCGGATGAGGCGATGCGTAGTCGCGTCCCCGGATGGGAACGCCCCGACGGCCACACGTGGCATCACCACGAAGACGGCGTTACGATGCAATTGGTGCCCCGAAACATCCATGCGACGGGCGACGGCGCCGCCACGCCGCACATGGGCGGCGCATCGCTCTACCGAGGTTCCCAGCAGGAGGCATTCTGATCATGACGGATATCCTGATCTATCGGCGAAAGGACGGCTCGAACGCCGACGAGGGCGAACGCCGCGCCTCGGTCGAACGCATCGAAGCGACCGTAGGCGCCGCGCTCCCCCCCGATTACCGGGGGTTCCTCATATCATATGGCGGGGGCTTTCCCTGGCCCCAGGACATCGCGCTAGACGACCCCGCCGTGGAGGATCTGATCGGGGACGACATCATCGCGATCTTCGAGTTCTATGAACCGCGCATCGTCGAGAGCTACTCGAGCGGCGAATACTATGGGGATGCCACCCCCCAGGGCTTCGTGTTCGTTGCGGATGGAAACGGCGTCGACGTGGTGATGAGCCTGCATGATGCGGATCGCGGTGCTCTTCGTGTTTGGGCGCGATCGGCGATCCCGTGGGGAACGCCTCCGGACGAGGCATCGGGCGAGCGCGGCAACCGCCCCGAGGACATGGCGCCGCTCGCACCCGATTTCCGCTCGCTCCTCGACGCGATGGAGGAGCTTCCGGGAAGCGAAGTGGGTCGCCGAAATTGGGAGGCGGGTCAGAACCGCGCCGACGCGCGCGTGATCACGCTCTGACGCTACAGAGCCGTGATCCCCCAGGCGGTCGCCGCCACGTTCCCCGAGAACTGGCCCCATACGCTGCGTGCCCTAGCCGTTCCGACGAGGTCGCGCGCGCTGTCGAACGACGACGCATGGGCCCTCGGCGCCTATTCCGACTGGTTCCGTGATGCGACCGGGGCGGTCCCGAGGCCGTTCGGCGAGGATCTTCTGGACTGGATCGACGCGACGATGGCCGGGATGCCCGAAGGTGTCAGCCCGCGCATCGGGATGTGCAGTTGGAAGGATGCCAGCCCCTCGCACCTGCCGTCCTTCGGCCGCCGGGGCGTGCTTCACACGATGACGTCCGACAGCCCGCGCATCGGACGCGCCGTGGCGGCCCATCTCGCGGGCGGACCGCCCGTCCACCTGCACCTCCGCGCTTGGCGGCGGTTCGGCGACGAGGGTGAGTTCCGCGCCTTCGTGTCCGACGGGCGCGTGGTCGGCGTGTCCCAATACCATCATCGACGGACATTCCCGGCCCTGCTCGATCGACGCGACGACCTGCTCGGGTCGCTGCGCCGGTCGCTGCGCCGGATCGTGCCGATGCTCCACGTCGAATCCTGCGCCGTCGATCTGCATCTCGGCGACGACGGCGAGGCCACGCTGATCGAGATCAACCCGTTCGACCGGGCGACCGACGCCTGCCTGTTCTCCTGGTCCCGCCCGAACGACTTCGACCGTTCGCTGCGCCTGCGGGACGGCGACGGGGTTGTGCGGATCCTGCCGTGACGTCGGGCCCCCCGCGACCCGATCCGTCCGACGCGGGGCAGACGGAACGCAGACGCGGAGCAGACACCCACCCCGCGGCCGCCGACCCGCCCCGGGGACCCGCGGCGCGGCACGGGATCGGACCGCGCAGGCCCATCGGACCCCTATGATCGTTGGACGATCCCGGGGTCTTGCACCGGAACCCCGCTCCCGGTCAGACTGTGGCGTGACGCCCCCGTCCGGACGACCGCGACGGACCGCGTTCGCCGCAGCGCGGCGAAGCCCGGCGGCCTCAGGTCCAGGGCCCCGCCGCCCGGCGCCGTCCCGCGGCGGGGACGCGGGACGGACGGGTGGACGGGGCGCCCTCGCCTTCCAAGGCCAGCAGCGCGGCGATGCGCTTCTCGGTGGGGGGATGGGTGCGGAACAGGCCGTCGACCGCATGGGCGTGCAGCGGGTTGACGATGAACATGTGCGCCGTGGCGGGGTTGCGCTCCGCCCGGTGGTTGTCGATGCGCGCCGCCGCGCCCGCGATCTTCCCCAGGGCGGAGGCCAGCCAGCGGGGGTCGCCGCAGATGGCCGCCCCGTCGCGGTCGGCCTCGTACTCCCGCGTGCGGCTGATGGCGGTCTGCACCAGCACCGCGCCCAGCGGCGCCAGGATCATCATGGCCAGCACCCCGACGATCCCCATGGGCGAATCGCGCCGCCCCCCGAACAGCATACCGAAGTTCGCCAGCATGCTGATCGCGCCGGCGAAGGTCGCGGTGACGGTCATCACCAGCGTGTCCCGGTTCTGGATATGGGCCAGCTCGTGCGCGATCACGCCCGCCACCTCCTCCGCGGACAGGCGCTGCAGCAGGCCCGCGGTGACAGCGACGGCGGCGTTGCCAGGGTCCCGGCCCGTGGCGAAGGCGTTGGGCTGCGGCGTGTCGATCAGGTACAGCGCCGGCATCGGCAGGCCCGCATTGGCGGCCAGCTTCGCCGTCATCTCGTGCAGGCCCTGTGCGTCCCCCGGCCCGATGGGCCGCGCGCCGTGCATCCGCAACACCGCCCTGTCGCTGTTCCACCACGTGTACAGGTTCATCGCCGCCGCCACGGCCAGGGCGATCCACATGCCCCCCATCCCGGCCAGCAGCCAACCGACGCCCATGAACAGGGCCGTCATCGCGGCCATCAACAGGGCGGTGCGCGCGAAGGCGGCCATGGCGTGATCCTTCCCGGATGGGCTGGGGTCCGGAAACGCAACGCCCCGGCCGGGCGCCGGGTTGCAGCCCTCAGCTCGCCGCGTCGCGCGCGGCGTCGGGCAGACCGTGCCACCAGGCGGCATAGTCTGTGTTCCACGGCGCGTGCCGCGTCACGTCCGGCGCGCCGTCGTCCCACCAGACGGGCCCGCGCTCCCCCAGGCGGACCTTCGCGTCCTGCACGCGGGCGCGCGCGGCGCGCGTGGCCTGCGGCCCGTCGGCGTCCCGCACCGCGCGGCGGGCGGCCATCAGGTCCCGCACGGCGGCCTCGCGCGCGTCCTCCGGCAGGGCGGGATCGGTGCGGCGCCACATCCGTCCCTTCGCGACGAAGTAGCGGCCGTCTGGCGTGACCGGATAGCGCATGGCCCTGGAACGCCCCCGTGCGCCGCCCGTTCCCGGGACGGGGAACGACACCCGCCCCGCCGCCGTTGTCCGTGGCCCCATGAAGGAGATGTTCCATGGCCACCCCCGCCGTTTCGGCGCTCCACAGCGTCAACTCCGCCATCAACGACGTGCTGTCGGGCTACGAGACCCTGAAGGACCGTGCCCAGTCCGAGATCCTGGGCATCGCCCGCGACCTGGACGCCCTGCACCGCCAGCACGCCGCCGCCATCCAGGCCCGCCTGGCGGCCCATGGCGAGGCGACCGACGACGGCTCCGTCCGCGGAACCGTCAACAAGGCCGCGACCACGCTGCGCGACTGGGTCGGCTCGCTCGACGCGGACGCGTTGTCCTTCGTGCGCATGGGCGAGGAGATGCTGCTGGGCGTCTACGATTCCGCCCTGAAGAACTGGGACGCGGCCGACGGGCCGGAGGACCGCGCCCTCGTGGCCGAGCAGCACGCCGAACTCGATGCCCGCGTGAAGGCTCTGCCCAAGTCGTGACGGGACGCCGCCCGCCGGGACGTCCGGTCCCGGCGGGCGGTCAGCGCACCGCGCCGGCCATCGCGATCAGCTCGCGGTCCCGCCCGGGCGGTCCGATCAGCTGCACGCCGATGTGCCGCCCCGCCGCATCCGTGCCGGCGGGCATCGCCAGGACCGGACAGACCGACATCGAACCCGGAACCACCACCTCCATCCAGCGGTGATAGCTGTCCATCGCCCGCCCCGCCACGGCGCGGGGCCAGGGGATGTCCGCGTCGAAGGCGAAGACCTGCGCCGTGGGCAGCGCCAGGACGTCGTACCGCTCGAACAGCGTCAGCAGCGCGCGATGCCAGTCGCTGCGCACCTCGAACGCGCGGTGGATGTCCGACGCCCGCAGGCCCAGGCCGCGCTCCACCTCCCACACCGCATCGGGCTTCAGCAGGGCACGCGCGGCCGGGTCGGCATGCGCCGCCGCCAGACCGCCCGCCACGCTCCAGGACCGCAGGTCGATCCAGGCCCGCCACAGCCGCGCGGGGTCGAAGGCGGGCAGGACCGGTTCGACATCCCATCCGGTGGCGGCCAGCGCGCGGGCGCAGACGTCCAGCACCCCGTCCTCCATTCCCAGATATCCGTTCCAGTCCCCGATCCATCCGATCACGGGGCGGCCCCCGATGGCGCGGCCGGGCGCGGCCAGTCCCAGCGGCAGGCGGGGATCCGGCCCGGCCAGCGCGTCCAGCAGCAGCGTCAGGTCGCCCGCGTTCCGCGCCATCGGCCCTTCGGTGGACATCTGGTGGCCGAACACCTCCGCCCGCGGGCCGGACGGCACCAGGCCGAAGGACGGGCGCAGACCCCACACGCCGCACCACCCCGCCGGATTGCGCAAGGATCCCATCAGGTCGCTGCCATCCGCCACCCACAGCATCCCCGCCGCCAGCGCCGCCGCCGCGCCCCCGGACGACCCCCCCGGCGTCAGGCGCGGGTCGCGCGGGTTGCGCGTGGTCCCGAAGACCGGGTTGTGGGTCTGCGACCCCAGCCCCCATTCCGGCACGTTGGTCTTGCCGATCACGATCCCGCCCGCCGCGCGCATCCGCGCCACGCCGATCCCGTCCGCCCCCGGCACGTGGTCCGCGTGGAGTGGCGAGCCATAGGTCGTGCGCAGCCCGGCGGTGTCGGCCAGGTCCTTGGGCGCCAGCGGCATCCCGTGCAACGCGCCCCGCCAGCGGCCCGCGTCGAGGTCCGCGTCCCGCGCCGCGGCCTCCGCCATCAGGTCGGCGCGGGGCCGCAGCGACACGATCGCGTTCAGGTCCGGGTTGCGCGCGTCGATCCGGTCGAGCGCGGCCTCCATCACCGCCACGCAGGACAGGGTGCGGTCGCGAACGGCGCGGGACAGGGCGGCGGCGGTCATGGCGGTGGGGTCCATGCCCCACCATACCCCGCCCCTGGCCTTCCGCCCAGCCGCGCGGCATCGTCGTTCCGGAACCAAGGGGGGCAGACGGCGATGCGCACCTACCATTCGGAGGATCACCGCCTCCACTTCCCGCAGGCCGAACTGGCGGGGGGACAGCTCGTCACCCCGTTCGAACGCCCGTCCCGCGTGGAATACGTCCTGCGCCGCCTGCGCGAACGCGGCTTCGAGGCACCCGCGGATCCCGGCCCCTGCGACCTGGACGCCGTGGCGCGGGTCCACGCGCCCGACTACCTGGACTTCCTGGAACGGGCCTGGGACGACTGGGTCGCGGACGGCAACGCGGGCGAGATCATCGCCACGAACGTCCCCGCCCCCGGCATGTCCGCCGCCCGCCGCCCCGAAGGGATCGAGGGCCAGGTCGGCTGGTACGCCCACGCCTCCGAAACGGCGATGACCGCCGGCACCTGGGCCGCGGCGAAGGCGTCCGCCGCCTGCGCGCAGGCCGCCACCCGCGACGTGATGGAAGGCGCGCGCCATGCCTTCGCGCTCTGCCGTCCGCCGGGGCACCACGCGACGCGGGCGCAGTTCGGCGGCTATTGCTTCCTGAACAACGCGGCGGTCGCGGCACGGATGCTGCGCGACGGCGGCGCGGGGCGGGTCGCCGTGCTCGACGTCGACTTCCACCACGGCAACGGCACCCAGGGGATCTTCTGGGAGGACGGGACCGTCCACCTCGTGTCGATCCACGGCGACCCGCTGCACGCCTATCCCCACTACATCGGCTATGCCGACGAGACGGGGGCCGGCGACGGCGCGGGCGCGACGACGAACCTGCCCCTGCCGCCCGGCACGCCCTATCGCGACTGGGCGGACGCGCTGGACCGGGGGATCGGGGCGATCCGCGACCGGGGGGCCGAAGCCCTCGTCGTGTCCCTGGGCACCGACGCCTACAGGGACGACCCGATCAGCTTCTTCAAGCTCGACAGCGACGACTTCCGGGACATGGGCGCGCGCGTGGCCGCGCTGGATCTGCCCGCCGTCGTCTGCTTCGAGGGCGGTTACGCGATCGAGGCGGTGGGCGTGAACGCGGTCAACTTCCTCGAGGGTCTGGCGGGGCGTTGAACACGGGCGCGGTCATCCCCGGGCTCGACCCGGGGACCTCCATCGGCGAAGCGCCGCGTGGCGGGAGGTCCTCGGGTCGAGCCCGAGGATGACGCCGGGCCCTACCGCAGCAGCTCGGTCCAGATCGCCGAGTACATCTCGTTGGTCTCGCCGGGGCAGGCCAGCGTGAAGACGCCCGCGTCCTGCAGATCCTCGGGGACCACGATCTCGGGCGCGGTGCGCATGTCCTCGGGCATGAACGCCTCCGACCCCTCGATCCCGTTGGCGTAGCGCGCGAAGCCCGAGATCATGGCCGCGTTCTCGGGAGCCATGATGAAGTTCAGGAACGCCTTCGCTTCGTCCACGTTCTGCGCGTCCGCCAGGATCGCGGCGTTGTCCATCCACACGACGTATCCTTCGCGCGGATAGCCATAGACCACGTCGGGGTTGGTGTTGCGCGCGCGGAAGGTGGACCCGTTCCAGTTGACCGATGCCGACACGTCCCCGTTGCCCAGCTTCTCGGTCATGCCGTAATCCATCGACATCCACTTGGGCTTGGCCGCGACCAGGACGTCGCGCGCGGCGCGCAGCTCCTCGCGGTCGGCACTGCACGGCGTCCCGCCCACGTAGAGGAGCGCCAGGTTGATGACGTCCTGCATCTCGGGCACGACGTTCACCTTGCCCACGAGTTCCTCCGGCGGGTCCAGCCAGATGGCCGACGTGTTCGGGTCCCCGTCGTAGACCGACGTGTTCACCGCCACGCCCGTCGTGCCCCATTGCCACGGCACCGACCATTCCCGGCCCGGATCCCAGTCGACGGTCCGCCAGCGCTCCGCGATGTTGCCGTAGTTCTCCATCTCCGGGATGCCCGGCTTCTGCAGCAACCCCTTCTCGATCCACACGGGCAGGACGGAATGGGTGGGCACCACGATGTCGAAGCCGTGGCCGCCCGCCTCGATCTTGGCCAGCGCCGTGTCGTTGCTGTCGTAGTCGGTGATCGTCACGTCGATGCCGGTCTCGGCCTCGAACTTCTCGATCATCTCGGGGCTGGTATAGTTGCCCCAGTTGTAGATGTTCAGCTGCCCTTGGGCCAGCGCGCCCGTGGCGCACAGCGCCAGGGCGGAGGTGAGGGTCGTCAATCGCATGGTCGTCTCTCCGAGGTTGGTCAGGTCGGTTTGCGCGTTCGGGTCATCGCGAAGAAGGCCGTCAGCAGCGCCATCGTCAGCACCAGGAGCGCGGTGGAGATGGCGTTGACCTCCGGCGTCACGGCGCGGCGCAGCTGCCCCAGCATATAGGTCGGCAGCGTGTCCTGCCCGGCCGACTTCACGAACTCGGTGATGATGACGTCGTCCAGGCTGATCACGAAGGCCAGCATCGCGCCCGCGGCGATCCCCGGCACCAGCAAGGGCAGCGTCACGCGCCGGAACGCTTGCCAGGGCGTGGCGTAGAGGTCGGCGGCGGCCCCTTCCAGCGTGGTGTCCATGCCTTCCAGCCGCGCGCGGATCGGAAGATAGGCGAAGGGCACGCAGAAGGCCGAATGCGCCAGGATCAGCCAGCCCAGGCCGGTATAGCCCGTAAGGACCTTCAACGACGCGAACACGATCAGCAGCGCCACGGCGGTCACGATCTCGGGCACCATCAGGGGCTGGTTCACCATGGCATAGATCGCCCGGTCGCCCCGGAACCGGCCCCGCCGCGTGGTGCCCAGGGCGGCCATCGTGGCCACGGTGGTGGCGATCGCGCTGGCGCAGAACGCGATCCACAGCGAACGGATTGCCGCGCCCTGCACCGCCTCGTTCCCCGCCGCGACCGCGTACCATTCCAGGCTGAATCCCCCCCACACGGCCACGGAATCGCTGGCGTTGAAGCTGTAGACCACCATCGTCACGATGGGCGCCCACAGGGCCAGCACGGCGACGACGGCCACGAACGCGAAGCCCGGCAGGGCGGTGGGGTCGAACCGCCTCATCGGCCGTCGTTCCGTTCGGTCAGCCGCGTCAGCGTCAGCAGCGCGGTCAGGACGATCACCAGGAGGATCAGCGACAGGGCCGCCCCCAGGGGCCAGTTGCGCCCCTGCCCGAACTGCAGCTCGATGAAGTTGCCGATCATCATGTTCTTGCCGCCCCCCAGGATCCGCGGCGTGACATAGGCCCCGAGGCTGGGCACGAAGACCAGGATCGACCCCGCCACGATGCCGGGACGGATCACCGGCAGCACCACCCGGCGCAACGCCTGCAGCCGCGAGGCATAGAGGTCGTGCGCCGCTTCCAGCAACGTCATGTCGAACCGTTCCACGGCGGCATAGAGCGGCAGGACCATCAGCGGCAGGTAGACGTAGACCATGCCGATCAGCACGGCCGTGTCGGTATAGAGGATCTGAATCGGCGTCTCGATCACCCCCAGGGCGATCAGCGCGCTGTTCATCAGGCCGCCGTTGCGGATGACCTCCATGATGGCGAAGGTGCGGATCAGCAGGTTGGTCCAGAAGGGGATCGTGATCGCGAACAGCCACCACGTCCGCTGCGCCGCCGGGCGGGTCGCGATGAACCACGCGGTCGGCAGGCCCACCGCGAAGGCCAGGGCCGTCGTCAGGACCGACAGCTTCACCGACCGCCAGAAGATCGCCAGATGCGCGTCGGCGAAGCTGACCGTGTCGTCGAAGATGTCGCGCTGGAACAGGACCTGGAACCAGGCGTCGAAGGACAGCTCCCATTCCACGCCGGAATAGGACCCCTTCGCCAGGAACGCATAGATCACGATCACGATCAGCGGCCCCGTCGCGCCCACCGCCAGCAGGACCAGGGCGGGGGCGGACAGCCACCAGCCCGCGCGCGCCTGCGCGGGCGTGGCGCGCCCCTGGGGGGCCGCCGCGGCGGGGACCCCGCCCGCCATCAGTCGGCCAGCACCCGCAGGTCGCCCGGATCGAAGGCCAGGCCGTGCGCCGAGCCGGGCGCGCCCGGCTCCGCGTCGGCCGGCAGGCGGGCCGCCACCTCCGTGCCGTCGGGCAGGACCAGATGCGCGGTCAGGTCGGTGCCGTGATACACCGCCTGCGCCAGCGTGGCGCCCAGCGCGCCGTCCGTGCCGGACGCCACCAGCCGCACCCGTTCGGGACGGATGGCGACCTGCACCGGGCCGTCGGGGGCGGCGACCGGGACGCGCCCGCCGGGCAGGTCGGCGATTCCGTCCCGCACGGAACCCGCCAGCACGTTCGATTCCCCGATGAAGCCCGCGACGAAGCGCGTGGCAGGCTCGTCGTAGACCGCGCGCGGGGTGCCGACCTGCAGGATGCGCCCGGCTTCCATCACCGCGATGCGGTCGGACATGGTCAGCGCCTCCTCCTGGTCGTGCGTGACGAACACGAAGGTGATGCCCGTCTCGCCCTGCAGGCGCTTCAGCTCGCGCTGCATCTGGCGGCGCAGCTTCAGGTCCAGCGCCGACAGCGGCTCGTCGAGCAGCAGGACCTGCGGGTCGGGCGCCAGCGCGCGGGCCAGCGCCACGCGTTGCTGCTGGCCGCCCGACAATTGCGCGGGCTTGCGCTGCGCGAAGTCCGACAGCGCCACCAGGTCCAGCATCGCGGCCGTGCGCGCGTCGACGTCGCCCCGCCCCAGCATCCGCAGCCCGAAGGCCACGTTGTCGAAGACCGACAGGTGCGGGAACAAGGCATAGGACTGGAACACCGTGTTGACGGGCCGTCGATGCGGCGGGTCGGCGGTGACGTCCTGCCCCGCGATGTGGATGGACCCCTCCGTCGGCCCCTCGAACCCCGCGATCAGGCGCAGGAGCGTGGTCTTCCCGCAGCCCGACGGACCCAGCAAGGTGAAGAACTCCCCCGCCGCGATGGCCAGGTCCACGCCCTGCAGCGCGACGAAGCCGCCGAACGCCTTGCGCGCGCCGCGTGCCTCCACCGCCGGTGATCCATCCCCCGTCATGGACGAAGGCTGCGCCGCGGTCCCGCGCTTGGCAAGGGTCGCCACGTGGCGGCGCCCCCACATGCCCGCGAAAGCGGCGTCACGAGATCGGTGGCCTGCGATCCGCCCAGGGTTGCGCCGCCTCCAGCTCCGCGCACAGCCCGATCAGGGTGTCGTCCCGGCCGAAGGGGGCGGCCAGGTGGACCCCGATGGGCAGCCCGTCCGCGTTCCAGTGCAAGGGCACCGACGCGGCCGGTTGGCCGGACGCGTTGAAGGCCGCGCAGAAGGGCGAGTAGTCGAACACCATCCCCGGTCCGGTCCGGTATTGGACGAAGTCGTCCGTGTCGTGAGCGAAGCGACCGATCCGGGCGGGCGGCTCGGCCAGGGTGGCCGACAGCAGGATGTCGAACCCGTCCATCGCGCGGGCCATGGCGCGGCCATAGGCGTGGATCGCCTCCACCGCCTCCAGATAGGCGGGGCCGTCGATGGTCGCGGCATGCGCGATGGCGCCGCGCGCGACCCCTTCCACGTCGTTTGGCGATAAGTCGCGGCCCCGGCGGGCCACCACCTGCCGGATCCACAGCGCCGTGCCGCAGGCGACGATGGCGGTCCAGGCCCGCATCATGCCCGCGTGGTCGGCGTCCGGGCGGTCTGGTTCGACGTGGTGGCCCAGCCCTTCCAGCACCGCGCCCGCCCCCCGCACCGCGTCCGCGCAATCGGGATGGATCGCTGTGCCGTCGAACCGGGTGTCGCACAGCCCGATCCGCAACCGTCCGGGGGGCCGTGCGATGGCCCGTGAATACGTATCCGCCATCGGCGGGGCGGCATAGGGCGCCCCGGGATCGCCGCCGGCGCAGGCGTCCATCATCGTCGCGGCATCCCGCACCGACCGGGTCAGGAACCCGTCGATCGCCATGCCCGCCCAGCCCTCGCCCGCCGCAGGGCCGTCGGGCAGGCGCGCGCGCGTGGCCTTCAGCCCGAACAGGCCGCAGCACGACGCCGGGATCCGCACCGACCCGCCCCCGTCGGAGCCGTGCGCCATCGGCACGATCCCCGCCGCCACAGCCGCCCCCGCCCCGCCCGACGATCCGCCGGGGGTGCGGTCGGGATCCCAGGGGTTGCGGGTGGGGGCGCCATAGACCGCAGCCTCCGTCGCGGGGCCGACGCCGCCTTCCGGCGCGGTGGTCCGACCGAAGCAGACCACGCCCGTGGCGCGGATGCGGCGCCACAGCTCCGAATCGTAGGCGTGGACGTGGTTCGCGGTCAGGCGGGACCCGCCGTTCGACGGGAAGTCCACCGCTTCCGCGCCCAGATCCTTCAACAGGAACGGCACGCCCCGGAACGGGCCGTCGGGCAGGCCCGCCTCGACCGCGGTCCGCGCCGCGACCGGTTGCAACAGCGTCAGCGCGCGGATCCGCGGGTCAAGCCGTTCCGCCCGCGCCAGCGCGTCGTCCAGCAAATCCGACGCCCGCGCCTCCCCCGATGCGACCATGCCGGCCAGCACGGTCGCGTCGGGGGTCCAGGGGGTCACGCCGCCTCCACCTCGCGGATGGCGTCGCGCAGGACGTCCACGATCTCGTCGGCCTGGTCCTTCGTGATGATCAGGGGCGGCGACAGGATGATGCGCGTGCCGGTGGGGCGCACCACGACGCCGCGCTTCAGGCAGGCGTCGAACACCTTCTTGGACATGCCCATCGCGGGGGCCTTCGTCGCCTTGTCGGCCACCAGGTCCACGCCCATCATCAGGTGCGACCCCCGCACGTCGCCGACCGACCGCAGGTTCAGCAGGGACCGCCCCGCCTCCTGCAGGTGCGGGCCGACGTCGCGCGCGTTCCCCGGCAGATCCTCCTCCTCCATGATGCGGATGTTCTCCAGCGCCGCGGCGCACGACACCGGATGCCCCCAATAGGTCAGCCCCATGGAGAAGACCGCGCCCTCGGCCTGCGGCCGCGCGATCACGTCGTGGACCGCCTTCGACACGATCGTGGCGCCAAGGGGCACGTAGCCGGACGTGATGCCCTTCGCGCAGACGACGATGTCGGGGACCATGCCGAACACATCCTCGGACGCGAACCACGCCCCCAGCCGCCCGAACCCGGTCACGACCTCGTCGGCGATGTAGAGCATGCCGTATCGCTGGCAGACCTCCCACATGCGGCGGTGATAGCCGTCGGGCGCGACCAGGACGCCGCCCGCGCCCATGATGGGTTCCGCGATGAAGGCGGCGACGGTGTCGGGGCCCAGTTGCTGGATGCGCGCCTCGAACTCCGCGACCAGGTGGTCGCAGTACTGCGCGTCCGACCAGCCCTCCGGCTTGGCGTAGAGGTTCGCCTCCGACACGTGGTGGATGAAGTCCCGGCCGACCTGGTCGAAGCCGATCTTGGTGCCGTGGATCCCCGTCAGCCCGGCCGCGACGTAGGTGCCGCCGTGATAGGCGTTCACGCGGCTGATGATCTTCTTCTTGCGGGGCATCCCCAGCATGTCGAAGTGGAAGTGGACCAGCCGGATCGCCGCGTCGTTCGCCGTGGACCCCCCGCAGGAATAATAGACGTGGTCCAGGTCGCCCGGCGTCAGCGACGCCAGGGTGGCGCCCAGCTCGGCCGCGGGGACGTTCCCGCTGTGGCCGAAGGGGTTGTAGTACTCCATCCGCATGACCTGATCGGCCATGGCGCGGGCCATGCTCTCGCGTCCGTGTCCGATGTTCACGCACCACAGCCCCGCGATGCCGTCGAGCAGGCGGCGCCCGTGATGGTCGGTGACGTACATCCCCTCCGCCCGCTCGATGATCTGGCTGCCTTCCTCGCCGAAGGTGGCGAAGTCGGCATAGGGGTGGATCAGGTGCGCGCGGTCCTTGGCCCAGGCGCTGTCGCGGTCGGTGGCGTTCATCTCGTCCCCTCCGTGGCGTGCGGGCCGCCCGACGCGGCCAGCAACTCGCGTGAATACGTGGTCTCGGGCGTGCCGTCGCGCAGGCGGGCGACGTCCATCACCTCCAGGACGCGGCCCGCGCGCATCACGGCCAGCCTGTCGCACATGTGCCCGACCACGGGCAGGTCGTGGCTGACCAGCAGATAGGTCAGGCCCCGGTCGCGGCGCAGGTCGGTCAGCAGGTTCAGGATCTCCGCCTGCACGGACACGTCCAGCGCGCTCGTCGGCTCGTCCAGCAGCAGGATGTCCGGCTCCCCCGCCAGCGCGCGCGCGATCGCGACCCGTTGGCGCTGCCCCCCCGACAGCTGATGGGGATAGCGGAACCGGAACCGCCCCCCCAGGCCCACGTCGTCCAGGAGCTTGGGCACGCGGCGGTCCACGTCGCTCAGCCCGTGCAGGTGCAGCGTTTCCGACAGGACGGCGTCGACCGAGTGGCGGGGATGCAAGCTGCTATAGGGGTCCTGGAACACCATCTGCACGCGCTTGAAGAACGCTCGTGTCCGCCGGGTGCCGCGCAGGTTCAGCCCCTCGACCGCGATGCGGCCCGACCAGTCGGGCGCCAGGCCGGTGATCGCGCGCAGGATGGTGGACTTGCCCGACCCGCTCTCGCCCACCAGGCCGAAGGATTCCCCCTGCCCCACCGCCAGCGACACGCCGCGCACGGCGTCCACGCGGTCGCGACCCGTACCGAACCACACGTCCAGGCCTTCGATGGCGATGGCCGTCACGACCCCACCGACGGGGCGTCGGCCCAGGTCTCGTCCCGGCGCAGGACGGCCAGCCTGTCGGTCGGGCGGTCCAGCCGCGGCAGGGCGTCCAAAAGCCCTCGGGTATAGGGATGCCTGGCCTCGTGCAGTCTGGACGCCTCGCAGGTCTCGACCACGCGGCCGGCATACATGATGAGGATGCGGTCGCAGAACTCGGCCACCAGGTTCAGGTCGTGGCTGATGAAGATCAGCCCCATGCCCCGGTCGCGCACCAGGTCGTCCATGATGGTCAGGACCTGGCGCTGCACCGACACGTCGAGCGCCGACGTGGGCTCGTCGGCGATCAGGATCCGCGGGTCGGGGATCAGCATCATCGCGATCATGATGCGCTGGCCCATGCCGCCCGACACCTCGTGCGGATAGGCGCGCATCACGCGGTCCGGGTCCGCGATACTGACGGCCTCCAGCATCTCGACCGCGGCCCGGTGCGCCGCCGCCCGTCCCCCCCGGCGGTGCAGGCGATACGCCTCGATCAACTGGTCGCCCACGCGCATCACGGGGTTCAGGCTGAACTTCGGATCCTGCATCACCATGGAGATCCGCTGGCCCCGGACCTTGCGCATGTCGCGCTCCGACAGCGATTGCAGGTCCGTCCCTTCCAGCGCGATGCGCGCGGCCTCCACCTGCCCCGGCGGCCGGATCAGCCGCAGGATGGCCCGGCCCGTCATCGACTTGCCCGACCCCGACTCGCCCACGATCCCCAGCCGTTCGCGCCCCAGGGTGAACGACACCCCGCGCACCGCCTCGAACACGCCCTGGCGGGTCGGAAAGCGGACGTGGAGGTCCCGGACGTCCAACAGCGGTTCGCTCATCCGCCGGCACATATGTTGAATAGACGGGTTTCGTCCAGCGTCTTTCCGTTTGCGAGAATCCAGTCCCCGTCGTAATGATCTACGACAGCATCACGAATCTCGAGAAGTGACGTTACCATCGGGCAAAACATTTCTTGCGATAGTTCGCTGTGACAAATATCGTTATCATGGCAAAATGCAGCGCCGTGCAATACGCGATCAGCTTTTTCAATGACTTGCATGTGTGCATTCATCTCTTCCAGATCGAGCCCGACGAACCCGACAGACAAACCTAGGTAAGTAAGGTCGTCTAACTCGTCCCCTTCGATAAGACTGATGTAATGAGCATACGTTGCCTCTTTTTGCACGCGTTCGATCGAACGATTCGATATGCGAAGCTCGTAGATTGCAAATGCAACCCCGATGACGACTGCAACCGCCTGGATCCAATCGGTGACGGACGACCCCTTCACCCCCCCTCCCCCGACTTCGGGTCCAGCACGTCGCGCAACCCGTCGCCCAGCAGGTTGAACGCCAGGCTCACGGTGAAGATCGCCAGGCCCGGCACGGTGGCCACGTACCAGTGGTCCAGGATGAAGCGGCGGCCTTCGGCGATCATGGCCCCCCATTCGGGGCTGGGGGGCTGCGCGCCCAGGCCCAGGAAGCCCAGGCCCGCCGCGGCCAGGATGATGCCCGCCATGTCCAGCGTCACCCGCACGATCAGCGACGAGATGCACAGGGGCCAGATGTGCTTCGTGATGATGCGGATCGGCCCCGCCCCCTGCAGGCGCACGGCGGAGATGTAGTCCGACGACCGGATGGTCAGCGTCTCCGCCCGGGCGATCCGGGCATAGGGCGGCCAGGCGGTCAGGGATATGGCGATCACCGCGTTCTCGATGCCCGCGCCCAGGGCGGCCACGAAGGCCAGGGCCAGGACCAGGCGGGGGAAGGCCAGGAAGATGTCCGTGATCCGCATCAGGATCGTGTCCACCCAGCCGCCCGCATAGCCCGCGACCGTGCCCACCAGCAGCCCCGCGAGCGGCGCGATCAGCGCGACCAGCGCCACGATGTAGAGCGTGATGCGCGAGCCGTGGATCAGGCGGGACAGGATGTCCCGGCCCAGGCTGTCGGTCCCCAGCGGGTGCCCCGGCGTGCCGGGGGGCTGCAACCGGTTGCCCAGGTCCTGCACGAACGGGTCGTAGGGGGCCAGCCAGGGCGCCAGCGCGGCCACGGCCAGCAGCCCCAGCAGGATGCCCAGCCCGATCATCGCCAGGGTGTTGGACCGGAAGTTCAGCCAGCCCTGCCACGCGGCCGCCGCCCGCGCCTGTCCGCGCGACGCGGGCGCATCGCTCAGCAGCCAGTCGCGCCAGCCCCCGCGGCCGCGCCCGTGCTCCGGCAGGGCGGTCATTTCGCCCTCGGGTCGAACACGCGGTAAAGGAGGTCCGAGAAGATGTTGAGGCAGATGAACACCAGCCCGATCACCACCGTGCCCCCCAGCACCGCGTTCATGTCCGCCGCCAGCAGCGCGGTGGTGATGTAGGAGCCGATCCCGGGCCACGCGAAGATGATCTCCGTCAGCACGGACCCTTCGAGCAGGTTGGCATAGGACAGCGCGATCACGGTGATCAGCTGCACGCGGATGTTGCGGAAGGCGTGGCCCCAGACCACGGCCCATTCCGACAGGCCCTTCACGCGCGCCGTGGTCACGTATTCCGCCGACAGTTGCTCCAACATGAAGCTGCGCGTCATGCGGCTGATATACGCCATGGAGAAGTAGCCCAGCAGCGACGCGGGCAGGACGATGTGGCTGAACGCGTTGCCCAGGATCTCCCACTCGCCCGCCAGGGCGCTGTCGACCAGGATCATGCCGGTCCGGTCGGGCACGATCCCCTGATAGAAGATGCCCAGCCGGCCCGGTCCCCCGACCCAGCCCAGGATGCCGTAGAAGACCAGCAGGCCCATCATGCCCAGCCAGAAGATCGGCATGGAATAGCCCACCAGCCCCACGACGCGGGCCAGGTGGTCGATCCACGTCCCCTGCTTGACCGCGGACGCCACGCCGAGCGGGATCCCGAAGACGACGCCCACGATGACGCCCAGCGTCGCCAGCTCCAGCGTGGCGGGGAAGACGCGGGCGATGTCCTCCAGCACCGGGCGGGCGTTCAGGGTGGAGACCCCGAAATCCCCGCGCACCACGTCCCAGATGTAGTACGCGAACTGAACGATCAGCGGCTGGTCCAGCCCCAGCTGGCGATAGACCTGGTCATAGGTCGATTGGCTGGCCCGTTCGCCCACGATGGCCAGCACGGGGTCGATGGGCATGACCCGCCCGATGAAGAACGTCACGAACAGCAGGCCCAGCATCGTCACCGCGATGGAGGTCAGCGTGCCCACCGTCGTCGTGAACCACGGCGCGATGGGGCCGCGGCGGGCACGGGGCGGCGTGTCGGGGGCGGTGGTCATGGGGTGGTTACGCGCGGCGCGCCCCGGGCTAGACCCGGGGCCCCGACGATCTTGATGGAACGGTCGCGCACCGCGCATGACGGCCCCGGCGCGAGGCCGGGGCACGGCAAGGAGCGGCCGTTCCGCGGCGCGGAGCGAGGCCCCGGATCAAGTCCGGGGTGCAGGCTCTTCCCGCCGACGGAACGGCCGCTCCGACCGGTCACTTCTCGATCACCCAATAGCTGATCGCCGTGGTGGCCCCACCCAGCGACAGGTTCTCGACGTTGTCGCGGATCGCGTTCTGCTCGATCTGCTGGAACATGATCGCGAAGGGCGACGTCTCGCGGAACTCGGCCTGGATCTCGCGGTACATCTCGGCGCGCGCATCGGTGTCGTTCTCGATCACCGCTGCGTCGACCTTCTCGGTCAGCCCGCCGGTGTCCCAGCTGTTGCGCCAGGCCAGCAGACCGGTCGCCTGCGCCTCGTCGGAATTGTCGGGGTTGTAGGCGAAGGTGCCCGCGTTGGTCTGCGGATCGGGATAGTCGGGGCCCCATTCGCCCAGATACATGTCCAGCTCCCGCGCGCGGTAGCGCCCCAGGGTCTGCGCCGCGGTCGCCACGGTGATGTTCAGGGTGATCCCCGCCTGCGCGAAGGTGTTCTGCAGGGTCTGGGCGATCTCGATGCGCTCCTGCGCCTCGCGGACGCCGACCTCTATCTCCAGGTCCTCGACCCCCGCCTCGGCCAGCAGTTCCTGCGCGCGCGCGACGTCGAGCGTGAACGGGTTCTCGTCCACGGCGCCCAGGAAGGTCTGGGGCAGGAAGTTCTGGTGGATGACGTACTGCCCCGACAGGAAGCTGTCCTGCATGCCCTCGTAGTCGACCAGGTACTTCAGGGCCTGGCGCACCTCCGGCTTGGACAGCTCGGGATGCTGCTGGTTCAGCGCGAAGTACATCAGCCGGCCGCGCAGCTCGTCGTGGATCTCGATGCCGTCGACGTCGCGGATGCCGGCCACGTCCTCGGGGTTCAGGTTGCGGGCGATGTCGATGTCGCCGCGCTCCAGCAGCAGGCGCTGCGACGCGCTCTCGGCGACGTGGCGCACGATCACCCGGTCCATCGCGGGCGCGCCGAGATAGTAGTCCGGGTTCGCCTGGAGGATCAGCGACTCGTTGGGCGTCCACGACACCAGGCTATAGGCGCCGGAACCGGCCGAGTTGGTCTTCAGCCAGTTGTTCCCCAGGTCGTCGCCCTGGGCGTTGGCCATCACCGTCTCCATGTCGACGATGCCGCCCACGGTCGACGCCAGGCAGTTCAGAACGAACGACGTGGCATAGGGCGCGTCGGTCACGATGGTGACGGTGTTCCCGTCCGACGTGATGGTCTCCTCGACGTTCTCGGGGGTGAAGCCGAACTGCGTCAGGATGAAGGACGGCGTCAGGTTCAGCTGCACCACGCGGCGGAGCGAGAAGACGACGTCCTCCGCCCGCACGGGGTTGCCCGAATGGAACGTGAGGCCGTCGCGGATGGTGAAGGTGATCGTGGTGCCGTCCTCCGACACCTCCCACGATTCGGCGACCTCGGGGATATAGCCCGCGTCCAGGTCGGCCGGGTCGAAGTTGACCAGCTTCTGATAGATGTTGCGCCCCGCATCGACGCCCGCGAACTCGAAGTTCTCCGCCGGGTCGAGCGAGGTGACGTCGTCGATCCGGTTGGCGATCACCAGCATGTCGTCGGGCGTTTCCGCCAGGGCCGGCAGGGCCGTCCCCGCCAGAAGCGCCGCGGCCAGGCCCGCGCCCGTCAGCATCGTCTTGATGGAAGTCATCGGTAGTCCCCCTTCTAGGTTCCGTCGGGCCGCGCGGTCAGCGGCCCCAGATCTCGTCCAGCACGCGCAGCCAGTTGCCGTGGCACAGCTTCGCCACCAGCCCCTCGCCATAGCCGTGCTCGCGCATCGCGCGGCGCAGGGCCGGCAGGTCCGCCACCGTGGCGACCGCCTCGGGGACGACCGCCCCGTCGTAGTCCGAGCCCAGGCCGACGCGATCCTCGCCCACCCGTTCGATCAGGTGGTCCAGATGGCGCAGGACGTCGTCGAGCGTCGTGTCCGCGTCCTTGCGGCCGTCGGCGCGCAGGAACGAGGTTGCGAAGTTCAGGCCCACCATCCCGTCCGTGTCCCGGATCATCGCCAGCTGCCCGTCCGTGAGGTTGCGCGAATGGGCGCACAGGGCATGGGCGTTGGAATGGGTCGCAACCAGGGGTTGCCGGGACAGGCGGGCCACATCCTCGAACCCTGCGGCGTTCAGGTGGCTGACGTCCAGCATTATCCGCAACTCGTCGCAGCGCGCGACCAGACGTGCCCCGTGATCGGTCAGCCCCGCCCCGATATCGGGCGATGACGGAAAGCGGAACGGCACGCCGTGGCCGAAGATCGTGCTGCGCGACCAGACCGGTCCCAGCGAACGCAGCCCCGCGGCATGGAGCACGTCGAGCGCGTGGAGGTCGGGGTCGATCGCCTCCGCCCCTTCCAGGTGCATGATCGCGGCCATGACGCCCGCGTCCCAGGCGGCGCGGATGTCCGCGGTGCTCCGGCAGATGCGGCACCCCCCACGGCGTTCCAGATCCAGCAGGATCGCGGCCTGCCCCAGCGCCACGGGCAGGGCCTGGGCCTGCGGGATCGGGTCGGGCAGCGGGATGTCGTAATCGGGCCGGGCGAACGCTTCCATCAGGGAATCGAGGTCGCGGTCCGGGTCGGGGACGTAGATCGCGAAGAAGCCGCCCCCGAAGCCGCCCGCCCGCGCCTTGGGCCCGTCGAGCGCCCCGTCGCGCCCCATAAGCGCGCCGTCGACCGCCGCCAGCCCCCCCGCGCGCCACAGCTTCGACAGCAGGTCGTTGTGGCCGTCGAAGACGATGGGTGCGGTGTCGGATGGCATCGCCGGTCACGCTAGACGCAAGGCGGGCCCGACCGACAGGGGCGCGCACCCCTCAAAGCTGCACGGGCGGGTTCGCGGCGGTGGGGGCGACCGGGGGCCGAATCGCAGAACCGTCCGACGCGGGGCAGACACGGGGCAGACGCATCGCAGACACGCGCCGCGCGCCGCCCCGGATGCCACGACCCCGCCCCACGGACCGCCGCGAACCGGCCTGGCCCCCTGTTCCCGTTGGAAGTGACCGCCCCCTTGCCGGACGCCCCGCTCCAGCACACAATGACCCCCTCGACGGCGCCCAAAGCGCCCGAGGCGGGAGGATCTTTCGCCGCAGCGCA
>NZ_JARGZA010000021.1 GCF_030973515.1 Jannaschia maritima | reverse complement strand
GGCATCGGCGCCCCGATCCAGTCGCCGGCTGATCCGCCCCCCCACCCCGCCCAGCACCGGCAGATAGACCAGGGCCACGACGAGGGACGCCGACAGCACGAAGATCAGCGTGACCGGCAGCATGCCCATGAACTCGCCCGGGATGCCGGGCCAGAACAGCATGGGCAAGAAGGCGCACAGCGTCGTCGCCGTGGAGGACACGACCGGCCAGAACATCCGTTTCGCGGCGTCCGTATAGGCCTGCATCGGACCCGCGCCCGCGTCGATCCGCTTGTCGGCGTACTCGGTCACCACGATGGCCCCGTCCACGAGCATGCCCACCGCCAGGATCAGTCCGAACATCACGATGTTCGAGATCGTCAGCCCCGCCGCCCCCATGATCGCGAAGCACAGGAGGAAGCTCGTGGGGATCGCGAAGCCCACCAGCAGGGCCGACCGGGTGCCGAGCGCGGCCAGCACCACGACCATGACGAGCGCGATGGCCGTCAGGACCGATCCCTCCAACTGCTTGACCATTGAATCGACCGTCCGCGACTGGTCCAACGTCACCTCGACATCGACCGCCTGACGCAACTCGGGCGACCATTCCGCGACGATGGCGTCGACCTCCGCCCGCACGTCCGCAGCGGTGTCGATGATGTTGAAGCCCTTCCGCTTCACGACCTGCAAGGCGACCGTGTTCTCGCCGTTGTAGCGCGCCGTTCCTTCACGGTCCTCGAAGGTCAGGTTGATCTGCGCCAGGTCGCCCAGCGTGACGACGCGGTCGCCATCGGTCTTCACCGGCAGGTCATAGACGTCGCGCGGCCGCTCGAAGCTGCCGGGGATCTTCACTGGAAAGGCACCCGACTCCGTTTCGACCGACCCGGTGGCGACCAGGAGGTTGTTGTTGTTGACCGTGTTGATCAACTCGCCCGCCGTGACGTTGTAGGCTTCCAGCGCCAGGGGGTCGATCAGCACTTCGAGCATCTCGTCGCGGTGACCGGCCAGTCCCGCTTCCAGGATTGCGGACATCGCCTCCAGCCGGTCCTGCATGTCGTTGGCCAGGCGCAGCAACGTGCGTTCGGGCGCGTCGCCCGACAATGACACGATGAGGATCGGGAACTCCGAGAAGTTGATCTCCTGGATGATGTACTGGTCCGCACCGTCGGGGAAGTCGGCCTCCGCGCGGTTCATGGCGTCGCGGGCATCGGCGATCGTCTCGCCCTTGTCCCAGCCGAACTCGAACTCCATGAACAGCAGCGCCACGCCTTCCGCGGCGGTGGCCGTGATCTCGACCAGTCCGTCCAGTTCGGACAGCTCCGTCTCCATCGGCTTGACGAGCAGCTTCTCGGAGTCGGAGGCACTGATGCCGGGGAAGGGGACCGTGACCGCCAGGACGGGGACGTCGATGTCCGGCTCGCCCTCCTTCGGCAGCGTCGTATAGGCCAGCGATCCCGCCACGATGGACAGCAGAACGAAGGCGACGACCATCCGGGCCCGGCCCGCGGCCCAGTCGATGATGCCGGTCATCGGGTCGCCTCCGCCGTCTCGTCGTCCGGCACCGCACGCACCGGCACGCCGTCCGTCACGTATTCCTGGCCCACGGTAATGACCGCCGCCGCATCGGGCAGACCGGCCAGCAGGACCCCGTTGGCGGTGTCGCGGATCAACTGGACGGGCGCGAAGGTCGCCAGCCCGTCCTCCACGACGCGCAGGCCGAGGACGCCCTCGTCGTTCAGCGTCAGCGCGGAGGCGGGCAGCATGTGGGCTTGGATGGGATCCGTGCGGATGACCATCTCGACCGTCTGGCCGTCGCGCAGGGTCAGGTCGGGGTTGGGGACCGTCGCCTCGACGCGAAAGGTCCGCGTGGTCTCGTCGGCCGACCGGGACAGGAACGTGACCTGGCCCGCGACCCGCTGGCCGGACGCCAAGTGCGCGCCGACCTCCGAGCCGACCGCGACGCGGCTGACCTGTGCTTCCGACAGGAAACCCACGAGCTTCAGGGGATCCAGCTGCACCACCGTCGCGCAGGGCGAGCCGGGTTGGAGCAACGCGCCCAACTCGGCCGTGTCCGTTTCCAACAGGCCGTCGAACGGGGCTTCGATGGTCAGCTTGGCGATCTCCAGGCGGGCGTTCTCGACGGAGGCCTCGGCGGACTGGATCCCGGCCAAAGCCGATTCGATACCGGACTGCACGGTCGACAGACCCGTCTCCGCGGCCGTGACCGACGCCTCGGCGGCACGCAGGGCGGCATCGGCGCCCGCGACCCGGGTCTGTGCGGCGAAGCCTTCCTCCGACAGCCGGGTGGCGGCGTTCTGATTGATGCGCGCCTCCTCCAGGCGGGCCTGCGCCTCCGAGATGCGCGCCTGCGCCTCCGGGCCCCGGGCTTCCGCTTCCGGCACGCGCGAACGGGCTTCGGCCAGCCGTGCCTCCGCCTCCGATAGCTGAGCGAGCCGGGATCCGGCGTCCAGTTCGCACAGCAACTGCCCGGCCTCGACGAACGCACCCTTGCGGATGGGCTCGGACACGATGGTCCCCGACGTTTCCGCAGCGACCGTGACCTCGCGCGCGGCTTCGGTCTGGCCGCGGACGAGGACCGCGTCGTCGACCTGCCGGGCCACGGAGTTCCGCACGAGGACGTTCACGGGATCGGGCGCTGCCTCGCCGCTGACTGCGATCGATACGGGGCCCGAAGGAACGGCGGCATCCGAATCGCCCGTCCTTTCGGGGGCGGCGTCCGCTTCTCCGGTCACGCTGCCCACGAAGCCCAGGAGGCGTTCGCGTTGCAGCACGACGAAGAAGAGCGCGACGCAGACGATCATCGCGGTCAGGACGGGCAGGACGCGCATCGGCACCTCGGAATTCTACGTGATGGCAGCACGGTCCGGCGCTACCGCCGGCGATCACTGAACCGATTGGTTCAGTTCTATGACGATAGGTGAGGTTCCTCAACCCTGAGGCGCAAATAAACCTGGAACGGCGGATCATGCGCTTGCGGCTTGGCCCGCGTGCCGCCGCACGCTAGACGGGCCACGGGACAAGGGAGCGATGGATGGCGAACCCCGACAGTTTCATCGACGAGGTCACGGAGGAGGTCCGCCGCGACCGCTTGTATGGTCTCGTTCGCCGCTGGGGCTGGGTCGCGGTCCTTGCGGTCCTGTTGATCGTGGGCGGCGCGGCCTGGACCGAATGGCGCGCCGCGCAGGCCCGCGATGCGGCGGCCCGGTTCGGCGACGCGATCCTCGCGGCGTCTCAGTTGCAGGACCCGGGCGCGCGTGCCGAAGCCGTGGCCGACGTCGTTCCGGTGACCGACGGGCAGGCCGCCATCGCCGCGCTCCTCACCGCCGCCACCCGCCTGGAGGCCGAGCAGTCGCCGGAAGCCGCGGCCAGCCTTCTGTCCCTGGCCGACGCGGCGGAGGTGCCTCTGCGGTATCGTCACCTGGCGCTGTTGAAGCTGTCGCTGAATGGCGGAACCGGGGACGCCGTCCGGGACGCCTCCATCCTGGAAGAGCTGGCCGCCCCGGGCGCACCCTTCCGCCCCCTCGCGCTGGAGCAGCAGGCCTTGGCCGCCCTGCAGGCGGGGGACGAGGCCACGGCCGTCACGCTGCTGCGCCTGCTGACCCAGGAGGCGGGCGTGTCGGACGCCCTGCGCCGTCGCGCCCTGCAGGTCATCGTCGCCCTCGGTGCCTCGGCAGAGCCCGTCTGATATGATCCCGACCCGTCCACCCATCGCGAAGTCGGGTCTGCCGATGCTGCTCGCGGCCATTCTCCTGGCCGCGTGCTCCAACCAGGACCCCGTGCTGCCGGGGGAACGACAGGACGTCCGCGCCGACGGCGGGCCGGGCGTGCTGGCGGTCGTCGCGACGGACGTTCGGGGTCCGACGCCCATCGCCCTGCCGGCGGCGCGGCGCCTGGCCGACTGGCCCCTGCGGGTCGGCAACGTTCGCAACGACCCGGGGCACGCCACCCTGCGTCCGACGCCGCAGCGGGTCTGGTCGACGTCGATCGGGCAGGGCGATACCCGACGGCAGCGCATCACCGCCGATCCGGTCAGTGACGGGGCCCGGATCTTCACGATGGACGCGCGCTCCCGCGTCACCGCGACGACGCTGGACGGCGCGATTGTCTGGTCCGTCAGCCTGGTACCGAACTGGGACCGCGACATCGATGCGGCCGGTGGTGGTCTGGCCGTCGCGGGCGGCACGCTCTACGCCACGACGGGCTATGGACAGCTGCACGCGCTTGACGCGTCGAGCGGAGGGTCGCGCTGGGTCCAGCGCCTGGATGCGCCCTTGACGGCACCGAAGCCATCGGGCGGCTTGGTCTATCTCGTTTCCCGCGACGGGCGGGGCTGGGCGGTCGCGGCCGATACGGGACGCATCCGGTGGGAGGTGCCCGCGGCGGAGGCGTCGATCGTCATCGCGACGGCCCCCGCACCGGCGCTGACCGATCGGTTGGCCGTGTTCCCGTTCGGATCGGGCGAAGTGGTCGCGACACAGCGGGATTCCGGGGTCCGGGTCTGGGGAACCAGCATATTGGACAGCCGCCGGGGCGTCGCATATGCCGACGTGGGCGACATCACGGGCGATCCGGTCGTGTCCGGGGGCCGCATTTACGTCGGGACGACGTCGGGGCGGATCGTAGCGCTCGACGCCGAAAGCGGCGACCGGCTGTGGACCGCGCGGGACGGCGCCGTCTCGCCCCTCGTGGCGGCGGGCGGGTCCGTGTTCGCGGTGACCGACCGGGCGCAGTTGATACGTCTGGACGCCGCGACGGGCGAGACGGTGTGGCGCGCCGATCTGCCGTTCTACCGCAACACCCGCCGACTGGCGCGTCGACAGGGCGTCTTCGTCCACCACGGGCCCGTCCTGGCGGGCGGGCGCCTGTGGGTCGCGTCCTCCGACGGGGCGCTGCGGGGGTTCGACCCGACTTCCGGCGCGTTGGCCGCGAGCGCCTCGCTTCCGGACGGGGCGGCGACCCGCCCGATCGCGTTCCGCGATGCGCTGTTCGTCGTTGGCAGCGATGGGACGCTTCACGCCTATCGTTGAATGGGTTAGGGCACGGCCCGATCGTACCGACCCGGAACCAGCCGCCATGTTCACGCTCGCCATCGTGGGACGTCCCAACGTGGGCAAGTCGACGCTGTTCAACAGGCTGGTCGGGAAGCGGTTGGCGCTGGTGGACGACCAGCCCGGCGTGACCCGCGACCTGCGCGAGGGGGATGCCCGGCTCGGCGACCTCCGCTTCACGGTGGTCGACACCGCGGGGCTGGAGGACGCGACCGATGACAGCCTGCCCGCACGGATGCGCCGCCTGACCGAACGCGCCATCGCGCAGGCCGACGGGGCGTTGTTCCTGATCGACGCCCGCGCGGGCGTCACGCCGGTGGACCGCGACGTGGCCGACCTGCTGCGCCGGGGCGGCAAGCCCGTCCTGCTGGGCGCCAACAAGGCCGAAGGGCAGGCGGGGGAGGCGGGCTTGCTGGAGGCCTTCGAACTGGGCCTCGGCGAACCCCTGCGCCTGTCCGCCGAGCACGGCGAGGGAATGGCCGAACTGGCCGTGGCGCTGCACGACCACGTCGATGCCCACGCCCCCGAGGAGGCCGAGACGGAGGTCATCGTAGCGGAAGGCGATGCGGTCGAGGACTGGCGCCCCACGGCGAAGCGCCCCCTGCGGATCGCGGTGGTGGGGCGTCCCAACGCCGGCAAGTCCACGTTGATCAACGCGATCCTGGGCGAGGATCGTCTGCTGACCGGGCCGGAGGCCGGGATCACGCGCGATGCGATCGCGCTGACGCTGGACTGGAACGGCACGCCCACGCGCATCTTCGACACGGCGGGCATGCGCAAGAAGGCGAAGGTGCAGGGGAAGCTGGAGAAGCTGAGCGTGTCGGACGGCCTGCGGGCGGTGAAGTTCGCGGAGGTGGTCGTCGTCCTGCTCGACGCCGCCATTCCGTTCGAGCAGCAGGACCTGCGCATCGCGGACCTCGCCGCGCGGGAAGGTCGGGCCGTGGTGGTCGGGGTCAACAAGTGGGACCTGGAATCCGACCGGCAGGCCAAGCTGGCCGAACTGAAGGAGGCGTTCGAGCGTCTGCTCCCCCAACTGCGCGGCGCGCCCCTCGTCACCGTTTCCGCCACGACGGGTCGCGGTCTGGATCGCCTGCACGCCGCGATCGGGAAGGCGCACGAGGTCTGGAACCGGCGCGTCCCCACGGCCGCCTTGAACCGGTGGCTGGCCGGCATGGTGGAGGCCCATCCGCCCCCCGCGCCCCAGGGTCGCCGGATCAAGCTGCGCTACATGACGCAGGCGAAGACGCGGCCCCCCGGCTTCGTGGCGATGTGCAGCCATCCGGACGCCGTGCCCGACGCCTATCGCCGTTATATGGTCAACGGGCTGCGCGTCGACTTCGACATGCCCGGCACCCCCATTCGGCTGCACCTGCGCGGGCAGGGTCAGGACAATCCGTTCAAGGGCCGCAAGAAGGCGCAGCCATCGAAGCTGCGGAAGCATCTGTAACCGGATCCTTAACTCGATCCGGCAATGCTGCGCTGCGGCGAAATCGTCTCGACGGGCAGCGTCTTCGGGGCGTCTTCGGGACCAGTATGACCGGGAGCGCGATCGAGGCGCAAGCCGGGGCGTTCGGTCAACGGGAACAGGGCCCCGTGATGGTTCGCATGCCCCGAACGGGGGTCGTGGCACGGCGCGCCGCACGAGGCGGTCTGTGTCTGCCGCGCGTCTGCTCCCCGTCTGCGCAGCGTCGGACAGATCCCCGGATTCCGGTCCGGCGGTCTGCCCAGCGTCATGCCATGACGGAATGGGAAACGCCGCCGAATGCCGCCTCCATGCGGTGCGGGGGAAGGTAATGTGAGCCGGCTTCGACAGAACGCACTCCCGGGGCCGACGGGACCGCACCGGGAAGGGGGGCCCGATCGTCGGACCGGGAGGAAACGGGGCGTGCCGACGGTTCGGCAGGCCCCGGTTCGTTCAGGCGTTCGCTTCGCGGATCTTGTCGGCGGCGTCCTTGTCGTAGGCGACGCCGTTCTGCTCCAGCATCTGGTCCAGCTCGCCCGACAGCGTCATCTCCGTGATGATGTCGCAGCCGCCCACGAACTCGCCCTTCACGTAGAGTTGCGGGATCGTCGGCCAGTCGCTGTAATCCTTGATGCCCTGCCGGATGTCCGCATTCTCCAGGACGTTCACGTCGGCATAGTCCACGCCCATGTAGTTCAGGACCCCGGCCACCTTCGCGGAGAAGCCGCATTGCGGCATCGTCTTGTTGCCCTTCATGAACAGCACGACGTCCGTGCCCTTCACCATCTGGTCGATCTTCGCCTTCGCGTCGTCGGTCGTCGTGTCCATCGTCGTCTCCTATCGTCGGTTGCGGTTGCGGGGCACGAAGGCCCGCGCATAGGCCTGCGGATCGCGGGGCACGCGCGTCACCTGCTGCGCGCCGCCCCCCAGGCCGGAGAAGTATTCGCTCTCGATCTCGACGTGCCCGTCGCCGGGCTCGACGCCGCGGGGGCGGGCGCCGCCTTCCCGGCGCAGCACCCAGACGGCACGGACCACCAGGATCGCGACGATGGCACACGCGAATACCGTGGCCCAGCCCGTCATTCGGGCGCCCGCGTCGTCAGGGCCAGGGCGTGCAGTTCGCCGGACGGGCCATCCATCTTGCCCTGGAGCGCCGCGTAGACGGCGCGTTGCTGGGCCACGCGGGACTTGCCCCGGAAGCTTTCGTCCACGACCTCGGCGGCATAGTGGTTCCCGTCCCCCGCCAGGTCCGTGATCGTCACGGTGGCGTCGGGAAAGGCGTCGCGGATCAACGCCTCGATCTCGTGGGACTGCATCGCCATCGGCCGCTCCTGTCGCTCGGGGATCAGTTAGGCGTCCGCCGCCCCCGCGGCAACCTCACTCCGCGGCGGTCTTCTCCGCGGCGCGGGCGACGTCCAGCTCGGCGGCCTTCGCCTCCACCTGTTCGACGATGTGGTCGATCATGCGCTCGTTGGACATCTTGTGGGACTGCCGCCCTGCCAGATACACCATGCCGCTGCCCGCCCCGCCGCCGGTGAAGCCGACATCGGTCATCAACGCCTCGCCCGGACCGTTGACCACGCAACCGATGATCGACAGCGACATCGGCGTCTTGACGTGCTCCAACCGCTTCTCCAGCGCCTCCACCGTCTTGATGACGTCGAAGCCCTGCCGCGCGCAGGACGGGCACGAGATGATGTTTACGCCGCGGTGCCGCAGGTTCAGCGACTTCAGGATCTCGTACCCGACCTTCACCTCCTCGACGGGGTCGGCGGACAGGCTGACCCGGATCGTGTCGCCGATGCCCATCCACAGAAGGTTGCCCAGCCCGATGGCCGACTTGATCGTGCCCGAGGTCAGGCCGCCGGCTTCCGTGATGCCCAGGTGGATCGGCGCATCCGTCGCCTCCGCCAGGCCCTGATAGGCGGCCGCCGCCAGGAAGACGTCGGACGCCTTGCAGGATATCTTGAACTCGTGGAAGTCGTTGTCCTGAAGGATGCGGATGTGGTCCAGGCCGGATTCGATCATCGCCTCGGGGCAGGGCTCGCCGTACTTTTCCAGCAGATGCCGTTCGAGGGAGCCCGCGTTCACCCCGATGCGGATCGAACAGCCGTGGTCGCGTGCGGCGCGGATGACCTCGCGGACCCGGTCCGGGCTGCCGATGTTGCCGGGGTTGATCCGCAGGCAGGCGGCGCCGGCCTCCGCCGCTTCTATGCCGCGCCGGTAGTGGAAGTGGATGTCGGCCACCAACGGCACGGGGCTTTCGCGGACGATGTCCTTCATCGCCTTCGCCGATGCCTCGTCGGGTACGCTGACGCGGACGATGTCGGCGCCCGCCTCCGTGCAGCGGCGGATCTGGTCCACCGTGGCCGAGACGTCGGTCGTGGGCGTGTTCGTCATCGTCTGGACGGTGATGGGGGCATCGCCGCCCACGGGCACGTCCCCCACCATGATCTTGCGGCTGGGACGGCGGTCGATCTGGCGCCAGGGGCGGATCGCATTCAAGGACATCGGCGGCTCCCTTCGCGGGTCAGCTATGCCCCGCGGCGGGAGGGTGCAACACCCCCGCCCTCAGGGCGTGACGGGCGCGGGCAACGGGGCCGTCGCGGCCAGGTCCAGTTCGGCGACGACCCGGGCGAGGTCGCGATCGGCGTCCGGGTCGGCGGCCGCATAGGTCTGGCCCACCGCTTCGGGGGCCAAGGCCACGTCCGACACGACCTGCGCCCCGGGCGCCACCGGGCCATAGGTCTGCCCCGCCACCGCGAAGTAGAGCGCGCCGGAATTGCCGGTCCGCAGGGTCGCCGTCGCCGCCGCCTCGGCCGGAACCGCCCACGTGTCGCCGGCGGCCATGGTGCGTTCGTACAGCGTCGCGCCGTCCGCGGACCGGACGCGCACCCAGGCATCGCGCACGGCGACGAGCGTGACGGTCTGCGGCCCGTCGGCCAGCACGCGGGGCGGAACGGCGTCGCCGTCCGCCGCCGCGACCTGCTGCACGTCGCCGATGGCTTCCAGGAGTGCCGCATCGATCGACGCGCCGATGCCCGCCACGGGGTCGGTTCCCCCGTTCCGGAGGCCGCCCCGATCGGGGCCCGCCGCCTGCGCGAGGGCGCCGACGGTGCCCGGACGGATGGTTCCGATGGGCGCATCGCGCGCCGTCAGGACGGGCGCGTCCAGCGCGCGGGGCCGGTACAACTGGTTCAGGGCATCGTCTGCGGCCGTCATGGCCGCCACCTCCGGCCCGCCGACGGGCAGGGGGGCCTGCTCCAACGGGTCGAGTTCGGCCACGAGGCTCGGCGCCTCCTCGATGGGGGCGACCTGGACGCGCTGGATCTCCTGCACCAGCATCCAACCGCCGTATCCGATGCCGCCGACGAGGGCCGCCAGGAAGGCGAGGCTGCCGAGCGCGCCGGGCTCGAACCCCGAGAAGGTGGGCTTCACGTTGCGGGCGAAGGGGTTCGCCGCGCCGCCCAGCGGGTCCATCGCGGGCGGGGCCTTCGGCGGCAGCGCCATGCCGGGCGTCTTGCCGCCGAGGTCGATGCCGATGGGGTTGCGGCGGCCGGCTTCGGATTCCAGGGGCTTGAGCGCCTTGATCCCTTCGAAGCCGGATTCCTCGCAAAAGCGGGCGAACACGATCTCCGGGTCCATGCCGAGGTAGCGGGCATAGGACCGCACGTATCCGGCCACGAAGGACAGGCTGTCGAAGACGGTCAGGTCCGCGTTCTCGATCGCCGCGATGTAGCTCGCCTTGATCCGCAACTCGCGCTGCACGTCCATCAGGCTCTTGCCGATGGTCGCACGCTCGCCACGCATCTCGTCGCCCAAGCGCATCTCGAAGCTGTCGAACCCGCGATCGGGTTGCTCGACCATGCTGATCTGCTTCGCTTTCCGTCCGAACATGGCAACTGCCCCGCGATGTCCTGGACCCGCCTCTGCCGGGCGTGGTTCCTGTCCCGTGGTGGGTTCCGGCTTGCCGCCGGCTGCCACCTGCCTAGGCCGTAGTCTAGCAGGGGCCGACCGACAATGCACGGCACAATTTGGGGTTTGCCTGCCCGATCGTTAAGCGGACAGCTGCTGCCGGCTCAACGCGCAGTGCGACCAGAGATCGTCCATCCCGCGGACGAGCCCGTCCATCATCTCGGGCGTGTGGACCGGCGACGGCGTGAACCGCAACCGTTCGGTCCCGCGCGGCACGGTTGGGAAGTTGATCGGCTGGGCATAGACGCCGTGATCCTCCAGCAGCCGGTCCGAGATCATCTTGCACTTGACCGGGTCGCCGACATGGACGGGGACGATGTGGCTGCCATGGTCGATGATGGGCAGGCCCAACCCCTTCAACCGCACCTTCAGCGTACGCGCCCGCGTCTGGTGCAAGTCGCGCAGTCCCCGGTCGCGCTTGAGATGCGCGACGCTGGCCGCGGCGCCGGCCGCCACCGCGGGCGGCAGCGACGTGGTGAAGATGAAGCCGGGCGCATAGGAGCGGATCGCGTCGCACAGCCTGGCGCTGGCCGCGACGTATCCGCCCATCACGCCATACGCCTTGGCCAGCGTCCCGTTGATCATGTCGATGCGGTGCATCAGGCGGTCGCGCTCGGCCACGCCGCCGCCGCGCGGGCCGTACATGCCGACGGCGTGGACCTCGTCGATGTAGGTCAGGGCGCCGAACTCGTCCGCGAGTTCGCAGATCGCCTCGATCGGGCCGAAGTCGCCGTCCATCGAATACACGGATTCGAAGGCGATCACCTTCGGCGCGGCCGGGTCGTCCGCGGCCAGCAGCTGCCGCAGATGCGCGACGTCGTTGTGGCGAAAGACGCGCTTGGCCCCGCCGTTGCGACGCACGCCTTCGATCATGGAGGCGTGGTTCAGCGCGTCGGAGTAGATGACGAGGCCGGGGAACAGCTTGGGCAGGGTGGACAGCGTCGCGTCGTTCGCGATGTAGGCGGAGGTGAACAGCAGCGCCGCCTCCTTGCCGTGCAGGTCGGCCAGCTCGGCCTCCAGGCGCTTGTGGTGGACGGTCGTGCCGCTGATGTTGCGGGTCCCGCCCGATCCGGCCCCCGCCTCGTCCAGCGCGGCATGCATCGCGTCCAGCACGACGGGATGCTGCCCCATCCCGAGATAGTCGTTGCCGCACCAGACGGTGATCTCGCGCGTGGTGCCGTCGGGGCGGGTCCAGGTCGCGTTGGGGAACGCGCCGCGGTGACGTTCGATGTCGATGAAGGTGCGGTAACGGCCTTCTCGGTGCAACGCGGTCAGGGCGGCATCGATCGCGCCGTCGTAGTTCGTCATCCCGGGTCCTTCCGTCTTTCCGTTCCGCGCAGTTAGGGTGCGCGGGCCATCGCGAACAGGTCACAAGTTGTCGCGCGAACCCCTAGGGAGCGACGACGACCTGGCAGTCCCCCTGGCCGCAATTCGCGCGGGCCGTCGCGGCATCGGGGCCCAGCGCCCAGGCGCCGGTGGACGCCGAGGCGGCCAGGACGCCCCCGTTCCGGCGCAGCGCGCGTCCGTTGACCGCGCGGCTGGCGTCCTGGTTGAGCGTGAGCGCCTGACCGGGCCGGAAGCCCCGCGGCAGGACGTCGGCCACGATCACGCAGGCCGCCCCGCCCCGGCGCTTCGCCTCGCATCCCTGCAATGCCGCCGCGCGGGCGCGGGCGGGGGAATGGTAGTTGAACGCGCCGGTCGTCGTTTCCGCCTGCAGGCCCGCGCCGGGCGCGGCCGCCATCGCGCCGTAGTACTTCAGGTCCGCCACGCGCGGCATCGCCTGGAGCGTGGCGATGTCGCCCTGCGTCAGGAAGCCGTGCCGCTGGATCGAGACCACGGTCCGGTCGCCGAACAGCTGCCCCCGGGCCGCGTTCTGGTCCGCCACGCGCTGGGCGGTGGCGGGCAGGGCCAGGAGGATCGGCAGGGCGAGGGCGGCGAGGGCGGCGATGCGCATGGCGGGACTCCGTGTCTTGGTGCGGCACGGTCCTAGGGCACCGCGCCGCGATGGGCAAACGCGGCCTTCCGCGGGGGTCGGGCGCATCGCGGTGCCGTGCCGCCCTTGCCCACGGCCCCGGCGGCGGGCACACCGGAGCGGTCCCATGCGAAAGGCCCGATCCCGATGACCGACACCGCCCCCCTGGATGCCATCCTGGCCCGCATCGACGACGGCGCGGACCGTTCGACCGAGCGATTGCTGGACCTGTTGCGGATCCCGTCGATCAGCACCGATCCGGCCCATGCGGACGACTGCCAGGATGCCGCCGACTGGCTGGTGGCGGAGCTTGGTCGCATCGGCTTCGACGCGTCCAAGCGGCGGACGCCCGGCCATCCGATGGTGATCGCCCATGCCGGCGAGGGGGATCGGCACGTCCTGTTCTATGGCCATTACGACGTGCAGCCCGTCGATCCCCTGTCCCTGTGGGACCGCGACCCGTTCGACCCGGCGGTGGAGGAGACGGCGGGCGGTCCGGTGATCCGCGGGCGCGGGGCATCGGACGACAAGGGCCAGTTGATGACGTTCGTGGAAGCGTGCCGCGCCTGGATGGACGTCCACGGGCGCCTGCCCTGCCGGGTGACCATCCTGTTCGAGGGGGAGGAGGAATCGGGCTCCCCCTCGCTCGTGCCGTTCCTGCAGGAGAACGCCGGGAAGCTGACGGCGGACGTCGCGCTGATCTGCGACACGGGGCTGTTCGACGACCGCGTGCCGGCCATCGTGACCACCCTGCGCGGCCTGTTGGGCGAGGAGGTGACGGTCCACGGTCCCGACCGCGACCTGCATTCGGGACTGTATGGCGGCATGGCCCGCAACCCGCTGCGCGTCCTGGCGCGCGTCCTGGCCGGGCTGCACGACGATGCGGGCCGGGTGCAGGTGCCCGGCTTCTACGACGGCGTGGCGGAGGTGGAGCCCGAGATCCTGGAGGGCTGGCGCGCCCTGGGCTTCTCGGAGGACGGGTTCCTGGGCTCCGTCGGCCTGTCCACGCCCGCGGGCGAGGAGGGGCGCATGGGGCTGGAACAGCTGTGGTCCCGCCCCACCGCCGAGATCAACGGCGTGATCGGCGGCTATACCGGACCGGGGTTCAAGACCGTGCTGCCCGCTCGGGCGAGCGCCAAGGTCAGCTTCCGACTGGTCGGCGGACAGGACCCCCATGCCCTGCGCGACGCGTTCCGCGCCTGGGTCCGCGCGCAGATGCCGCCCGATTGCCGGGTGGAGTTCGCGGGCCATGGCGCATCGCCCGCCTCGCGCATGGATCCCACCCATCCGGTCTTCGCCGCGACGCGTGCGGCGCTGTCGGAGGAATGGGACATGGACGCGGCCTTCGTCGGCGGGGGCGGGTCCATCCCCATCGCGGGCCACTTTCAGACCCACCTGGGAATGCAATCCGTTCTGGCCGGGTTCGCAAAGGACGACGACCAGATCCATTCCCCCAACGAGAAGTACGACCTGCGGAGCTTCCACAAGGGGATCCGGTCCTGGGCGCGGGTGCTGGCGAAGCTGGGGTGACGGGGATGCGGTCCCTGCGGATGCATCAGGTCGACGCGTTCGCCGACCGCCCCTTCGCCGGCAACCCGGCCGCCGTGGTGATCCTGGACGACTGGCTGGCCGAGCCCACGATGGGGGCCATCGCCGCGGAGAACAACCTGCCCGAGACCGCCTTCGCCCGGCGGCGCCCCGACGGGGACTGGGACCTGCGCTGGTTCACCCCCACGCAGGAGGTGGACTTCTGCGGCCATGCGACCCTGGCCACGGCACATGTCCTGATGGCGGAGGACGGGCACGACGGCCCCGTGTCCTTCCACGCCCGCGTGGGAACGTTGCGGGTGGCGCGCGACGGCGGGGGGTACGCGATGGACGTGCCGTCCCTGCCGCCCGACGCGCTGGACGATCCGCCCCCCGAACTGGACGGCGCCTTCGACCGGCCCCCGCACGCGCTGTTCCGCAACTTCGAGAACCTGTTCGCCGACCTGGGATCGGAGGGAGCTGTCCGGGCCTTCGTGCCGGACCTGCCCCGCCTGACGCGCCTGGGGCGGATGGGCCTGTGCGTCACGGGACGGGGGGACGCGGCGTCGGGCGCCGATTTCGTGTCCCGCTACTTCGCGCCGGGCGGGGGCATTCCGGAGGATCCGGTGACCGGCTCCACCCATGCCACGCTGGTGCCGTACTGGTCCGAACGGTTGGGGCGCACGTCGCTGCGCGCCCATCAGGCGTCCGCCCGCGGGGGCTGGCTGGACTGCGACCTGTCGGGGAGCCGCGTGACGTTGCGCGGGCGGGCCGTCACGTTCCTGGCCGGGCATGTCCGCCTGCCGCCCGACATGGGCTGACGGCCGAGGGTGGGACGCCCCGACCCGATGGGACGGATCGGCGACGGCAGCGTGACCCGATGGCCCGCGCCGGAAACGAAGCGGGCGCCCGAAGACGCCCGTTCCGCGATCCGCGCCGCCCCGTCAGTTCAGGGCTTCGTCCGTGATGTCGGACGTCCAGGCGCCTTCGGGCTGCTGCGTGATGACCGGGTCCGACCCGCCCGCCAGCAGGGTGTCGACCGTGCGCTGGAAGTCCGCTTCCTCCAGCGCGCCGTTCGAGCCTTCCGTGAGCTTCGCGATCTCGCCCATCATGCGCTTCTGATGGGCTTCGGACTGGGCGCCCGTCTCGTCGTATTCGAGCACGATCTCGGCGGCCTCCTCCGGGTTGGCTTCCGCCCATTTCCAGCCTTCCATGCTGGCACGCACGAAGCGGACCATCTTGTCGCGGAAGGCGGGGTCCTCCAGGTTCTCCTCCAGCACGTAGAGGCCGTCCTCCAGGGTGGCGACGCCCATGTCCTCGTACTTGAAGGTAACCAGTTCGTCCTCCGTGACGCCGGCATCCAGGACCTGACCGTACTCGTTGTAGGTCATGGTGCTGATGCAATCGGCCTGCCGCTGCAGAAGCGGATCGACGTTGAACGCCTGCTTCAGCACGGTCACGCCCTCGTCGCCCCCGTCGGTGGGGATGCCTTCCTGCGACATCCAGGACAGGAAGGGATACTCGTTCCCGAAGAACCAGACGCCGATGGTCTTGCCGCGGAAGTCCTCCGGGCTTTCGATGCCGGTGTCCTTCCAGCAGGTCAGCATCAGCCCGGACGACTTGAACGGCTGGGCGATGTTGACGACCGGCACGCCGCGTTCGCGCGCGGCCAGGGCGGAGGGCATCCAGTTGACCATGACGTCGGCCCCGCCGCCCGCCAGCACCTGCGGCGGCGCGATGTCGGGGCCGCCGGGCAGGATGGTGACGTCCAGGCCCTCGTCCTCGTAGTATCCGTTCTCCAGCGCGGCGTAGTAGCCCGCGAACTGGGCTTGCGTGACCCAGGTCAACTGCAGCGTCACCTCGTTGTCGTCCTGTGCCAGGGCGGGGGTGGCCAGGGCCAGCGTGCAGGCTGCCGTCAGCGTCTTGGCGAATGTCATCTCGTCTCTCCCAGTCGGTCTGCGGCGCGGTCTGCGCCGCGCCCTGCGGCTATGAAGGCACGGACGGGTGCCCGAGGGAAGACCCGACCGAAGCGCGGATGACGGCGGATCGGGCATCTGCCCGGAAACGAGGCACTATCGTTGCGACGGATGCCAGAAGGTCATGCGCCGCTCGACCCAGGCGATCAGGCCGTACCAGGCGGAGCCCGCGACGGCCGCGACCACGATCTCGGCCCACACCATCGGCAGGTTCAAACGCCCGACTTCCGTCGAGATGCGGAACCCCATTCCGACAGTGGGTGAGCCGAAGAACTCCGCCACGATGGCGCCGATCAACGCCAGGGTGGATGCGATCTTCAAGCCGTTGAACACGAACGGCATGGCGGCGGGCAGGTTCAGGTGCCGGACCGTCTGGCTCGGCGTCGCGGCATAGGTCCGCATCAGGTCGCGCTGCATCGCGTCCGTCGCGGCTAGGCCGGCAACGGTGTTCACGAGCATGGGGAAGAACACCATCACCACTACGACCGCGGCCTTCGATTCCCAGCCGAAGCCGAACCACATCACCAGGATCGGAGCCGTTCCGACGATGGGAAGGGCGGCCATGAAGTTGCCGACGGGCAGCAAGCCGCGACGCAGGAAGTCCGACCGGGCCACCAGCAGGGCCGTGCCGACGCCCGCGGCGCAACCCATGATCCAGCCCCCCAGCGCGCCCTTCAGGACAGTCTGGACGAAGTCGGCCCACAGGATGTCGGTGTTGGCCGCGAAGGCCCGTGCTATCTGCGTCGGCGCGGGCAGGATGACGGTGGGGACCCCGAGCAGCCGCACGGTCATCTCCCACAGGACCAGGAGCGTCAGGCCGAACAGGATCGGGGCCACCACGCCGCCCGCCCGGGTCCGCGCGACGCGCACGTTCAGCCACCAGAGCAGGCCCCAGGTCCCCCCGATGAGCAGCCCGCTCAACGCGCCAGCCCCATGCGCCGCAGCGTGATCCGCTCGATCAAGGCGATGGTCGCCACCAGCATCGCCGCGACGATGGCCGCGCCGAACAGGGCCGACCAGATCTGGATCGTCTGCCCGTAATAGCTGCCGGCCAGCAGGCGCGCCCCCAGGCCGCGGACGGCGCCGGTCGGAAGCTCGCCGATGATGGCGCCCACCAGGGCGGCGGCGATGGCGATCTTCAGCGATGCGAAGAGGTAGGGCAGCGAGGTAGGCAGGCGCAGCGACAGGAAGGTCCGCAGGCGGGACGCGTTCCAGGTCCGCATCAGGTCGAGATCCGCAGACCCGGGCGCGCGTAAGCCTTTCACCATGCCTACGGTGACTGGGAAGAAGGATAGATAGGCGCTGATGATCGACTTGGGCAGCAATCCCTGGATGCCCACGGAGTTCAGCACGACGATGATCATCGGCGCGATGGCCAGGATCGGGATGGTCTGGGACGCGATGGCCCAAGGCATCACGGACAGGTCCATGACCCGGCTGTGCACGATCCCCACCGCCAGCGCGATGCCCAGGAGCGACCCGATGGCGAAGCCCAGAAGCGTGGGGGCCAGCGTGATGCCCGCGTGGAACACGAGGCTGCGGCGGGACGTGACCCGCTTGTCCACGACGCTGTCCCACAGCTCCGCGGCCACCTGATGCGGCGCGGGAAGGCGGGGACGTTCCTGCGCGAAGGCGTGTTCGACCGCCACGCCCGGATTGGCGAAGGCCAGGGCCAGCCCGCTCCGGTCGCGGCGTTCCGCCGCCGTCGCCGGCGTGACGGAGACGCCCGCGCGTTCGGCCAGCAGGGTGGATTGCTGCGCGTTCATCGGCAGGCACGCGGCGTACCACAGGGCCACGAGCGCGGCGACCACGGCGAGGATCGGCAGCGCGGTCCGCATCGTTCCCCGGAACGCCAACGCGACCTTGCCCGACCGGCCGATGCCCGCGCCGGAGGCGGAAAGGGGGGCGTCGGTCATGGCGCACGCTCCAACAGGATGTCGGGCAGCGATTCCTCGTTGTCGCCGTCCGTGCGGTCGACCTCCCGGAAATCCAATGCCGCATAGAACGCGCGGGCCGGTTCGTTGGCCTGGAACGTCCAGGCGCGTTGGGGACCATCGCGCACGGCGTCCAGCAGCGCGCGGCCCAGGCCCCGGCCGCGCGCCTCGGGCGCGAGGTAGAGCGCCGTGACCAACGGTCCGTCCGCCGCCACGAAGCCGCCGTCGGCGACGCGGGTCGTTCGGTGGGGCAGGACGTGATCGCGGTAGTATGCGATCACCGCGTCGGGCGAGTGGATGCGCGGCATCCACGGGGTCGCGTCGATCCAGTCGTTCAGGATGGCCGCGCAGCGGGGCGCGTCGTCGGGGGTGCCGGGCCGCATCGTCACGCCCGCCGCCTGCGCCAGATGCGCCACACGGACAGGCCCGCCACGAACAGCGCGACCGCATCGACCCAGCGCCCTTCGACGCCGGGGACGCCGGCCAGGAGGACCCAGGCCGCCACGCCAAGGCCGATCAGGTCGCCGAGGTCGCCGTCCCTCATGCGCGGAGCCGGCGCCAGGCCTGCCAGGCGTGATACAGGTTGGGCACGACGAACGCGCCGATCAGGCCGAGCACGATCCAGTCGTTCGTCCCCCGCAAAGGCGGGCGGATCAGGACCGCCGCCAGCGCCGCGCACAGGGCCAGGGCGGCCACGGACATGGCCAGGTCCCGCCATGCGGACCTGCGATCCTCGGGCCGACGGTCGCCGCGCGTCATGCCGCCTCCACCCCGTCGCGCAGGCCTTCGCGGACACGGTGGGCGACCGCCAGGAACTCGGGCGTGTCGCGGATGTCGAGGGGGCGGTCGCGCGGCAGGGGGCTGTCGATGACGTCGGTGATGCGGCCCGGGCGCGGGGACATCACGACGATCTTCGTGGACAGGTACACGGCCTCGGGGATCGAATGGGTGACGAACAGGATCGTCTTCGCGGTCCGGTCCCAGAGGCGCAAGAGCTCCTCGTTCAGGCGGTCGCGCACGATCTCGTCCAGGGCGCCGAAGGGTTCGTCCATGAGCAGCAGGTCCGCGTCGAAGGCCAAGGCGCGCGCGATGGACGCGCGCTGCTGCATGCCGCCCGACAATTGCCAGGGATGCTTGCCCGCGAAGCCCGACAGCTCGACCAGGTCCAGCGCCTTGGCGGCGCGTTCGCGACGCTCCGCCCGCGGGAAGCCCATGATCTCGAGCGGCAAGGTGATGTTCCGCTCGATCGTGCGCCAGGGATAGAGCCCCGCGGCCTGGAAGACGTAGCCGTAGGCGCGGGCGCGGCGAGCCTCGTCCGGGGTCATGCCGTTCACGGTCAGGGTGCCGCCGGTGGGCGTTTCGAGGGCGGCGACGCAGCGCAGGAAGGTGGTCTTGCCGCAGCCCGACGGGCCGATGAAGCTGACGAACTCGCCCGGCGCCACGGACAGGCCGACGTCGCGCAGGGCGTGGACGGGGCCGTCCGCGGTGCGGAAGGTCAGGTCCAGGCCGGTTGCCTCAACGACGGTGTCCATGCGGGTCCTTCCAGTCCAGCAGCGCCGCCGCCACAATGGCGATTAGGGCGCCGCCCGCAACCTGCAACGCGAAGCGCGGCGCCTGCCAGCCGTCGCGCCACGCCAGTGCCGTTTCCGTCAGCAGGGCGGCGGGGACGAGGAACGCGGCGAGGGCGATCAGCGAAGCGACGGCGCGGCCCCGGTGGCGGGTGGCGGCGAAGGCGCGCCGCGCGATCCAGCCGCCGGCGAGGCCGAACAGGATGGCGAAGGGGGTCGCGAGGGTGAGGAGCCAGGGGAGGGAGGCCGCGACCTTCCACAGGGCCTGTCCGATCGTGGCGGCCTCCGGCCAGGTGAGGATGGCGTAGGTCAGGATCGCGTTGTCGTAGGTCAGCGCCGCGAGGGCGATCGCGGTCCAGAACGGGGAAGCGAAGAGGGCGTCGGCGGTCATGACATGCGTCGCATCCTAACGGTTCCGGCCCCCGAAAACGGCGTGCACCCCCCGTACACCCCCCGTACACCCCCCGTGCATACGAAACGTCGGACCGCGGGCAGAGGCAACACCGCGAGGGAAACGCCGCCGGGCGGGTTGCGCCGCGTCGTGTTCGGTGACGGGCGTCATCCCGGGATCGCCGCCTCCGCCCTGTCGAGCGCGTCGCGGGCCGCCGCGAGGGCGGTGTCCGAAACGGGCCGCAGCGGCGCGGGCAGCGCGGCGGGGGGCAGGCCGTGGCGGTCGGACAGGGCATAGGCCAGGCGGATCGACGTGCCGCCCGCGAGGATGTCGCGCAGCGGGGCGTAGGCCCGCGCCGCACCCTCGGCTGTAGCGGGATCGTCGCGCAGCCGCCAGAGCGCGACGGCCAGATCCGGCGCGAAGCCCGCGAGGACGGAATGGAACGCGTCGGCCCCCGACAGCGCGGCGGGGATCAGCGCGGCGTCGCCCGAATAGCCGATCGAGAAGCCTTCGGGCACGGCGGCCCGCAGGCAGGCGACCTGTCCTGCGTGGTCGCCGTCCGGCGGGGGCGGGTTCTTGACCGCCGCGACGTTGGGGATCGTGGCGAGGCGGGCCTTCAGGGCGTCCGAGATGGCGAAGCCCGTGGTGCGGGGGTTGTCGTAGACGACGACCGGCAGGGCCGTGGCGGCGGCGACGTCGGCGAAGAGGCCGAACACCTCGTCTTCGGTCAGTGGCAGGTAGGACAGCGGCGCCAGCAACAGAGCGGACGCGCCCGCCCGGGCCGCGCCCTCGGCGGCGGCGATCGCGTCCCGCGTGGTCATCGCGCCGATGCCCGCCGTGACGGGGGTGGAGCCGGCGGCATCCACGGCGGCGCGGACGGCACGGATTCGTTCGGGGATCGGGAGATAGGGGTAGAGGCCGGTGGAGCCCACCACGCCGACCGCGTCGATGCCGGGTCGGATCAGATGGGCCACGCGGGCCGACAGGGCGTCGGCGTCGACCGCGCCGTCGCGGAGGGGGGTGATGGGGAAGGCGGACAGGCCGGTGATGTGCATGGGGGTGGTGTAGCCGCGGTTGCGGCTGGGTGGAACACGTCGCCGGCCTGCGCAAAGGCCCATCTGCCGGGGCGCGCGGTTCGGCGCCCCGTCATGCGGTTCCGCCGAAGGGTCCTGCGCGGGGCGGCATCGCGATGCCCGCCATCCGCGGTGCGCGTCGGCCGGCGGGCACGGCGATGCCGGCCCCATGCTCGCTTGGCTTCTCGCTGTTGCGCCCCCGGAGCGGATGAGTTGGTTGAACCCGGACGCGTCAGATCGCGTTGTGATCCCGGAACCCCACATGGAGGACGACGGAAATGGGGAGGCTCATCAAGTACTTCGCGATCTGGAAGCTGTTCAAGCGTTTGCGCCGGCGATCGTAGCGCCGCGCTCGGTTCGCGGCGGGCTTTGGCGCCACGGCGCCACCGTTGCCGGCAGCGTCCGCGCAGGTGCGGAAAGGTGCGTCGTGTTCCGGCCACGATCCGGGGCCGTGCCGGGCCGTGCGCATCGCGGCGGACGGGTTCGGGTCGGGCGCGGTGTTCGGGGGTGCCGCCGTGCGGATCGGACGGTTCGACGTCGGATAGCATCGCGTCGGGATGGCCGAGATCCGGTGCCGTAAGGTGGGTGAAACCCACCGACGCCTAAGTTTTCGGGGTATCCAGAATATGTGGTCAAAACCGCGGACCGAGGTCAATCGCGACCGCAACCCTCTGTGGTGGGAACGCAGCAGTGAATGCGCCGCTAGGCTATAGACGTGGAACTGTTTCACGCCCGCCGACGACCCAGCTGGGACATGCCTGACTTTTCAGCATCGTAGCGAAATTCTTCGTTGTGCGCCGCCCCGGCTAATACACTCTTTCATGTAAATGCTTCCATGCGCCGTAGCTCGTTTCGACCATTCGAGACCGGCTATAACGCTTGCTTGCATTTGGCGGACGGATGTCGTGGCCCTCCCCAGTATGCGACGGCGGACGCAGCGTTTCCATCCTGCCGAAATCGCCGGCAACCTGCCCCCGGGACGGGCCGGCAGGTGCGCATTACCTACGCCCGATATCTGCTACCGCGCATCCGCCTTGCCTCCGGACCGCCTCGATGATTCCCGATGGGGGTGACCGATCATCCGGACCCCTCCCGCGACCTCAAAGTCGTGGTGGTCGAGCCCGACCGGGACCGCGCCCTGATGATCGTGGACGCGTTGCGCACGGCGGGTTCATACGATGTGATGGTCGTGGACCAGGCATCGGGTCTCGCACGGCGCGTGGCCGAGGCAGCGCCGGATCTCGTCCTAGTCGATCTCAGAAGCCCATCGCGCGATATGATCGAGGACCTGGCGCTAGCCTCTGCGCCCCTCCAGCGGCCAGTTGCTCTGTTCGTGGACGAGAGCGAGGACGGGCTCGCGGAAACCGCGATTGAAGCGGGCCTTTCAGCTTACGTCGTGGCGGGCTTGACGGCAGAGCGCATCAAGCCGGTCTTAGACGCGGCCACTGCGCGCTTCGGGATGATCCAGCGGATGCGCGCAGAACTCGAGGCCACGCGCCGAGCGTTGGAGGAGCGCAAGGTCATCGACCGCGCGAAGGGGTTGCTGATGAAGGCGCGGGGCGTGTCCGAGGACGAGGCATACGCCCTGTTGCGCCGCGCGGCCATGAGCCAGAACAAGCGGATTCCCGACGTCGCCCAGGCCTTGGTCACCGCCGCGGACCTGTTGGGATGAATGTGCCCCTTCGAATCGCACATCTGCGCCTGGTCGACGCGGCGCCGCTGATCGTCGCGCGCGACTTGGGTTTCGCGGAGGCCGAGGGGCTGGCCCTGGATCTGGTCGCCGAGCCGAGCTGGTCTGCCCTGCGTGACACGCTGACATCCGGACGCGTTGCGGCCGCGCAGATGCTGTCGGTCATGCCGGTGGCCATGGCGCTTGGCCTGGGCGGCGTGCCGGGGGAAGTGGAGGCGCTGCAGGTTCTTTCGGTGAACGGCGACGTCATCGGCCTCTCGCAGGCGTTGTCGGACCGCTTGGGCGCGTTGCCCTTCGGCGACGCCCACGCGGCCGGTGCGGCGTTGCTGTCGGCCGCGGAACGCGCGCCCGTGCGGATCGGCGTGCCCTTCCCCTTCTCGATGCATGCGGAACTTCTGCATTATTGGTTGGACCAATGCGGTCCGCCGAACCGACCGAATGCGATCCAGGTTCGCACCGTACCCCCACCCCTGATGACCGACGCGCTGGCGGCGGGGGAGATCGACGCCTTCTGCGTCGGAGAACCCTGGGGGTCCTGGACCGTCGATCGCGGTGCGGGCGTTCTGGTGCTGCCCGGCAGCGCCATCTGGGCCCAAGCGCCCGAGAAGGTCTTGGCAGCCCGTGTAGGTTGGGCGGAAGCGGAACCGGATTTGGCCCGCGCCTTGCTGCGGGCCTTGCACCGGGCCGCGCGATGGCTGGACGTTCCGGCCAACATGGGCTTGGCGGCCGACATGCTTGCCCGCCCGGGCGCACTCGACCTCCCCTCGGAACTGATCGAGCGTGCCCTGAGTGGGCGCCTATCGACGGGGACCGGTCATGCAGTCGTGCCGGGGTTGCTACGGTTCCACGCCGGCGCCGCGGCCTTTCCTTGGCGCAGCCAGGGGGCATGGATCGCGGACCGGCTGGCGCGGCGGCACGATCTGGACCGCGGATGGGCGCAGGCGGCGGGACGGCGGGCGTTCCGCTCCGACCTCTACCGGCGGTTCCTGCAGGACGTGGTCTCGGACCTGCCGGGCGCATCCAGCAAGATCGAAGGTGCGCTTTCCGGTCCGACGCCGGTCGCCTCGCATCGCGGTACGCTCACCCTTGGGCCGGATTCGTTCTTCGACGGCCAAGTCTTCGAACCTTTACCGAGCGACTGACGCAATTTTATGCAATCGCGGCGCCGTGCGATGCCGCGATGCAGAAAACGGACTGGATTCGGGGGCCGGCGCTTGCGGATCGGAACGGGCCCATGGCACCAAACGGGCAACGCCGGGTTGGCAACGACGCCCATCCGGTCCTCGGGCCCCATGATGCGGGCCGCCCCCGAGCATGGCCGCTCGACCCTTCGCGCACCGTCACCGGTGCGGAAGTCGTCGTGCGGCCTTTTCCAATTCCATGGTCCCGCAGGGACCACGACCCCGAGGAACGCCATGATCCGTCACGTCGCCGCCGGACTGCTGTCCGCCACCGCCCTTGCCTGCCCCGCCTTCGCGCAGATGCTCGACCTGGAGGTCGACGAGCTGAAGTTCGGCTTCATCAAACTGACCGACATGGCCCCGCTCGCGGTCGCCTACGAGCAGGGCTACTTTCTGGACGAAGGGCTGTTCGTCACCCTGGAGGCACAGGCGAACTGGAAGGTCCTGCTCGACGGCGTCATCTCGGGCGAGCTGCAAGGCGCGCACATGCTCGCGGGCCAGCCCCTCGCCGCGACCATCGGCTACGGGACGGAAGCCCACATCGTCACGCCCTTCTCGATGGACCTCAACGGCAACGGGATCACCGTCTCCAACGAGGTCTGGGACATGATGAAGCCCTCGATTCCCGTCATGGACGACGGGCGCGTGCAGCACCCGATCGGGGCCGAGTACCTCGCCCCGGTCGTCGAGGCTTTCAACGCGCGGGGCGAGCCCTTCAAGATGGGCATGGTCTTCCCCGTCTCCACCCATAACTACGAGTTGCGCTACTGGCTGGCGGCGGGCGGGTTGAACCCCGGCTACTACGGCGACGGGGACGCCACCGGCCAGGTCGCGGCGGACGTCCTTCTGTCCGTGACGCCGCCGCCGCAGATGCCCGCGACGTTGGAAGCGGGCACGATCCACGGCTACTGCGTGGGCGAACCCTGGAACCAGCAGGCCGTGTTCAAGGGGATCGGCGTCCCGGTCATCACCGATTACGAGATCTGGAAGAACAACCCGGAGAAGGTGTTCGGCATGACGGCCGCCTTCGTGGAGGAGAACCCGAACACCGCGCTTGCGGTGACCAAGGCGCTGATCCGCGCGGCGATCTGGCTTGACAAGAACGACAACGCCAACCGTATGGAAGCCGTCGAGATGCTGGCCCGGCCCGAATATGTCGGCGCCGATGCGGAGGTGATCGCGAACTCGATGACCGGCACCTTCGAATACGAGAAGGGCGATGTGCGCGATGTGCCCGACTTCAATGTCTTCTTCCGCTACAACGCGACCTATCCTTTCTATTCGGACGCGGTCTGGTACCTGACCCAGATGCGCCGCTGGGGTCAGATCGCCGAGCCTAAATCCGACGATTGGTACTTCGAGACGGCGGAGAAGGTGTACCGGCCGGATGTCTACCTGGAAGCAGCGCGGATGCTGGTGGACGAAGGCTTGGCCGACGAAGCCGACTTCCCCTGGAATAGTGACGGCTACAAGGCGCCCACCCCCGCCGAGGACATCATCGACGGCATCGCCTATGACGGCCGCGCGCCCAACGCCTACCTCGACAGCCTGCCCATCGGGCTGAAGGGCGATCAGGTCGTCGTGGGTGACGAGGTCCAGGGCTGACCGGCGCGGGACGGCGGGGCGGCTACGCCCCGTCGTCCCACCGCCCGTCGGACGCCCCCATCCATTCCCAGACATCGCCGCAGCGCGGCATTCGCGGAGACCCATCATGACCGCCGTCGATCCAGACACCATCGAAGCGAACCACCGGGAGGCCCGTCGCGCCGTGTGGTTCACCCGCATCAACCGCGCCGACGCCTGGCTGTCCGTTGCCGGCCTGGGCTGGCTGACGCCGATGCTGCGCGCCGCGGCCGGCGACGACCCGAAGCGTCAGGCGCACGAGATCTGGCGTCTGGCCGGCGTGCCCCTCCTGGCCATCCTGGGCTTCCTCGTCGCGTGGGGCTTGCTGGCGCCGCAAGTGCAGACGTCGCTGGGCGCGGTGCCCGGCCCCGCGCAGGTCTGGGAGCAGGCCATCGCGCTGCACGAGGACGCGAGCCGCAAGGCCGCGTCCGAGGCGCGCTTCCAGGAGCAGGTGGCGACCCTGAACGAACGTCGCGCCGCGAGCGGGCAGGAACCGGTCGAGCGGGCCTATACCGGCGCGCCGTCCTACTACGACCAGATCGCGACGAGCATCGGGACCGTCTTCTTCGGCTTCCTGATCGCCACCATCCTCGCCGTGCCGCTGGGCATCCTGGCGGGCCTGTCGCGCACCGCCAACGCGGCGCTCAACCCGCTGATCCAGATCTTCAAGCCGGTCTCGCCGCTGGCCTGGCTGCCCATCGTCACGATGGTCGTCTCCGCCGTCTATGCGACCAACGACGGGCTCTTCGCCAAGTCGTTCCTGGTCTCGGCTATCACGGTGACGCTCTGCTCGCTCTGGCCGACGCTGATCAACACCGCACTCGGCGTAGCCTCCATCGACCGCGATCTCGTCGCCGTCTCGAAGGTGTTGAAGATGGGCACGTGGGCCAAGATCCGAAAGCTGGTCCTGCCCTCCGCCTTGCCCTTGATCTTCACTGGCCTGCGCCTGTCGCTCGGCGTCGGCTGGATGGTCCTGATCGCTGCCGAGATGCTGGCGCAGAACCCGGGGCTTGGGAAGTTCGTCTGGGACGAGTTCCAGAACGGATCGTCCCAGTCGCTGGCCCGGATCATGGTCGCGGTGCTCACCATCGGCATCATCGGCTTCCTCCTCGACCGGCTGATGTTCGCAATTCAGGCGGCCTTCACCTTCTCGGCGAACCGGTGAGCGGCATGGGGATCCTGACGCTGAAGAACGCCGCCGTTTCGCACGGGGATACGCCGGTCCTGCGCGGCATCGACCTCGACGTGCCCGAAGGCGAGTTCGTCGTCCTGCTGGGCTTTTCGGGCACCGGCAAGACCACCCTGATCAACCTGCTCGCGGGCCTGCAGGCCCCGACCTCGGGCGAGGCGCTGTTCAAGGGCGCCCCAATCCGGGGGCCAGGCCCTGAACGGGGCGTGATCTTCCAGTCCTACTCGCTGATGCCGTGGCTCACGGTGGCGGGGAACGTGCGCCTGGCCGTGGAGGCCGTGTTCCCCGGACTAGGCCGCGCGGAGACCGATGCGCGCGTGGCGAAGTACGTGGCGATGGTGGGCCTGTCCCACGCCGCCGCGCGCCGCCCGGCGGAGCTGTCGGGGGGCATGCGCCAGCGGGTCAACGTGGCGCGCGCGCTGGCGATGAACCCCGAGGTGCTGCTGCTGGACGAGCCGCTCTCCGCGCTCGACGCGCTGACGCGTGGCAACCTGGCCTCCGAGATCGAGGCGATCTGGCGGGCCGAACGGCAGACCTGCGTGCTCGTGACCAACGACGTGGACGAGGCCATCGTGCTGGCCGATCGGATCGTGGCGCTGCGGCCCGACGGGACGTTGGGCCGCGCCTTCCAGGTCGACATCCCGCGCCCCCGTGACAGGGGCGAGATGAACCATCACGCGGGCTTCAAGCGCCTGCGGGCCGAGGTCACGCGCCACCTGATGGAGCTGGGGGAAGCGGCGCAATCGGGCGGCGCGCGGACGCTGCCGGACGTGACCCCGATCCACGGCGTGCCGATGGCCCAGGCCAAGGCGACTGGGGGCCTTATCGACCAGCGGTTCCTCGACTTCAGCCAACTGCACAAGGTCTATCCGACGCCTAAGGGGCCGCTGACGGTCGTAGAGGATTTCGACCTGAAGATGGACCGGGGCGAGTTCGTCTCGCTGATCGGGCATTCGGGCTGCGGCAAGTCCACCGTGCTGACGATGGCCGCCGGCCTCAACGCGATCTCCAAGGGCGCGATCAAGCTGGACGGACGGCATGTGATGGGGGCGGACCCGGAACGGGCCGTGGTGTTCCAGTCCCCATCACTGTTCCCCTGGTTGACGGCTGCGGAGAACGTCGCCGTCGGCGTGGACAAGGTCTATCCCCGCGCGTCACGCGCCGAGCGCCGGGAGGTGGTGGAGTACTACCTCGAACGCGTCGGCCTGGGGAACGCGATGGACAAGCCCGCCGCCGATCTCTCGAACGGGATGAAGCAGCGGGTCGGCATCGCCCGCGCCTTCGCCCTGTCGCCCAAGCTCCTGCTCCTCGACGAGCCGTTCGGCATGCTCGACAGCCTCACCCGCTGGGAGCTACAGGAAGTGCTGATGGAGGTGTGGGAACGCACCAAGGTCACGGCCATCTGCGTCACGCACGACGTGGACGAGGCGATCCTGCTGGCCGACCGCGTCGTGATGATGACGAACGGACCGCAGGCGACCATCGGTAAGATTCTCGACGTCGACCTGCCCCGCCCCCGCACCCGCGCGGCGCTGCTCGAACACCCCGACTATTACGCCTACCGGCAAGAGGTCCTGGATTTCCTGGAGGCGTACGAACACGGGGCGACCCCCAAACCGAAAGCGGAGAAGGCGGCATGAAGCGACTCGTCGTCGTCGGCGCGGGCATGGCCACGGGCCGCGCCCTGGAACATCTGTTCGAACGCGAGCCGGGCCGATGGTCCGTCACGCTCTTCAACGCCGAACCCCGCGGCAACTATGACCGCATCATGCTTTCCCCCGTCCTGTCGGGCGAGAAGGCCTACGAGGACATCGTGATCCACGACGCCGCTTGGTACGAGGCGCATGGCGTGGAGTGCCGGTTCGGCACGCGCGTCGCGTCGGTGGACCGGGCAGCCAAGACCGTCACGTCCGAGACCGGCGACGTCGTGGCCTACGACAAGCTGCTGATCGGGACCGGCTCCGACCCGTTCATGATCCCCCTGCCCGGCCACGACCTCGACGGCGTGATCGCCTACCGGGACCTGGAGGACACGGAACGGATGATGGCGATGGGCGCGGGCCGCCGCGTCGTCGTCATCGGCGGGGGGCTCCTGGGCCTCGAGGCGGCGGCGGGCATGGCCGCGCGCGGCGCCGACGTCACCGTCATCCACATAAACCCGCACCTGATGGAACGGCAGTTGGACGAGGCGGCGGGCTACCTGCTGCGCAAGGCGCTGGTGGAGAAGGGCATCACGGTGCGCTGCTCGGCCAATTCCACGGAGATCCTCGGCGACGGCGGCCATGTCCGCGCGCTGATGCTCGACGACGGGACCGAGCTGGCTTGCGACCTCCTCGTGATGGCGGTGGGGATCCGCCCCAACGTCGCGGTCGCGAAGCGTGCTGGGCTGGCGGTGGGCCGGGGCATCCAGGTGGACGACCGCATGGTCACGTCCGACGCGGACGTGCTGGCGGTGGGCGAATGCGTGGAGCACGACGGCGCGCTCTTCGGTCTTGTCGCGCCGCTCTACGACCAGGCCAAGGTCGTGGCGGCGACGCTGACCGGCGAGGACGCGGCCTTCGTCCCCAAGGAGCTGTCCACCAAGCTGAAGGTGACCGGCTGCGACCTGTTCAGCGCGGGCGACTTCGCGGAGGGCGAAGGGCGCGAGGACATCGTCCTGCGCGACCCGTCGCGCGGGGTGTACCGGCGCTTGGTGCTGCAGCAGGACCGCGTGGTGGGCGCGGTGATGTATGGCGACACCGCCGACAGCGCCTGGTTCTTCCAGCTTATCAAAGACCGGACCGACATCACCGATATGCGCGAGACCCTGATTTTCGGACCGGCCTATCAGGGGGGGGGCCAAGCGGACCCTATGGCGGCCGTTGCAGCCTTGCCGGATGATGCGGAGATCTGCGGTTGCAACGGCGTTTGCAAGGGAACCATCGTGGCGGCCATCGAGGGCGGCGCCGTCGACCTGGGCGGCGTGCGGGCCAACACCAAGGCTAGCGCGTCCTGCGGCACCTGCACGGGGCTCGTCGAGCAGCTGATCGCCGCGCAGACGGGGGCGGCGGCGCCCGCCGTGCAGCCCGTCTGCGGCTGCACCGACCTCACCCACGAGGAGGTGCGGCGGCTCATCAAGTCGCAGGCGCTCAAGACCATGCCGGCCGTCTGGCAAGAACTGGGCTGGAAGACCGTGGACGGCTGCCATACGTGCCGCCCCGCCCTGAACTTCTACCTGCTGGCCGACTGGCCGCTGGACTACGCCGACGACCCGCAGAGCCGCTTCATCAACGAACGCAAACACGCCAACATCCAGGAGGACGGCACGTTCAGCGTCGTGCCACGGATGTGGGGCGGGGTCACGACGCCCGACGAACTCCGCGCCATCGCGGACGCCGCCGACAAGTACCACGTCCCCACCGTGAAGGTGACGGGTGGCCAACGCATCGACCTCCTGGGCGTGCGGGGCGAGGATCTGCCCGCGATCTGGCGCGACCTGAACGAAGCGGGAATGGTTTCGGGCTACGCCTATTCCAAGGGGCTGCGGACGGTGAAGACGTGCGTTGGAACCGACCATTGCCGGTTCGGGACGCAGGATTCTACGGGTCTGGGCATCGCGCTGGAGAAGACGCTCCACGGATCCTGGACGCCCCACAAGCTCAAGCTCGGCGTGTCCGGCTGCCCGCGCAACTGCGCGGAGGCGACGTGCAAGGACATCGGCGTGGTCTGCGTCGACAGCGGCTACCAAGTCTCGATCGGCGGGGCCGCGGGCATGGACGTCAAGGAGACGGAGTTTCTGATTCAGGTCCCTACGGAGGCAGAGACGATCCAGGTAATCAAGGCGGTGATCCAGGTCTACCGCGAAAACGCCAAGTATCTCGACCGCATTTACAAGTGGCTGGCCAAGGTCGGGATGGACTGGGTGCGCGCGCAGATCGAGGACCCGGATGAGCGGCGGGCGCTCGTCGATCGGTTCGAGCTGTCGCAATCGGTCTATCGCCACGACCCCTGGGCGCGGCACGCGGCGGCGCAGGCCGAACGCTACCGTCCGGTCGCGTCCCTCGCCCTGGAGGCCGCCGAATGAACTGGATCGACATCGCGGCGCTGGACGAGATCCCCGCCCGCGGGGCCCGGAAGCTGACGACGGCGCAGGGCTGCGTCGCCGTCTTCCGCACCGGCGGGGACGACGTCTACGCGCTGGACGACCGATGCCCGCACAAGGGCGGGCCCCTGTCCGAAGGCATCGTCCACGGCCAGTCGGTCACCTGTCCGCTGCACAACTGGGTGTTCGACCTGAACACCGGACGCGCCATGGGCGCGGACGAGGGGACGGTGCCCACCTATCCCTGCCGCGTCGAGGGCGGGCGCATCCTGATCGACGCCAGCCGCCTCGCCCGCGCGAGCGCGGCGTGACGGGGATCCGCACCACCTGCGCCTATTGCGGCGTCGGCTGCGGCGTGGTGGCCGAGCCGGGACCGGACGGGTTGGCCGTCTCGGGGGACACCGACCATCCGGCCAACCACGGACGGCTCTGTTCCAAGGGCGCCGCCCTGGGCGAGACGGTCGGGCTGGAGGACCGGCTCCTGCACCCCGTCGTGGACGGTCGCCGCGCGTCGTGGGACGCCGCAATGGACCGGGCGGCGGGCGGCTTCGCCCGCACCATTGCGGAGTATGGGCCGGACGCGGTGGCCTTCTACGTGTCCGGGCAGTTGCTGACGGAGGATTACTACGTCGTCAACAAACTGGCGAAGGGCTTCGTGGGCACGGCGAACATCGACACCAACAGCCGTCTGTGCATGGCGTCGACGGTCGCGGGACACAGACGCGCCTTCGGGACCGACACGGTGCCGGGGCAATACGACGATCTGGAGCAGGCGGACCTGGTGGTGCTGGTGGGCTCGAACCTCGCCTGGTGCCATCCGGTCCTGTTCCAGCGCCTGCGCGCGGCGCGGGATGCGCGGCCGGACATGCGCGTGGTCAACATCGACCCGCGCCGGACGGCGACGTCGGAGATCGCGGACCTGGACCTGCGGATCGCGCCCGGCGGCGATGCGGCGCTGTTCAACCGCCTTCTGGCCCATCTGCACGAAAACGGTGCCGTGGACGCCGAATGGATCCTGGCCCATGTCGGGGGCTTCGACGCCGCGCTGGACGCGGCGCGCGTGGGGCCGGACCGGACGGGTCTGACGCCCCCGGACCTCGCCGCGTTCCTGCGCCTGTGGACCCGAACGGAGAAGGTCGTGACCGTCTTCAGCCAGGGCGTGAACCAGTCCGAGCAGGGGACCGACACGGTGTCGGCCATCATCAACTGCCACCTGGCCACCGGGCGGATCGGGCGGCCCGGTTGCGGACCCTTCTCCGTCACGGGTCAGCCGAACGCGATGGGGGGGCGCGAAGTGGGGGGCCTGGCCAATACCCTGGCCTGCCATCTATCGCTGACGGACCCCGCGCACCGTGCCGCGGTCCAAGCCTTCTGGAACGCGCCCGCGATGCCGCAGGCCGATGGGCCGAAGGCGGTCGAGATGTTCGAGCGCGTGGCCGACGGGCGGATCAAGGCGATCTGGATCGCGTGCACGAACCCGGCCGTCAGCTTGCCCGGCAGCGGTAGGGTCCGCGCAGCGCTGGCGGCCTGTCCCCTGGTCGTCGTCCAGGACGTGACCGCCTGCACGGATACGGCCCGGTTGGCGCATGTCCTGCTGCCCGCCCTCGGCTGGGGAGAGAAGGATGGGACCGTCACGAACTCCGAACGCTGCATCTCGCGCCAGCGCACGGTGCTGCCGCCGCCGGGGGAGGCGCGGGCCGACTGGGCGATCTTCGCCGACCTAGCCACGCGGCTGGGGCACGGACCCGCCTTCGACTATGCCGGCCCGGCGGAGATCTTCCGCGAGCATGCCGCCCTCTCGGGCATCGCCGCATCGCTCGGATCGGACTTCGACATCTCAGGCCTCCGCGACGTCTCGGACGCCGAATACGACGCGCTGGCCCCGGTCCGCTGGCCGGTGACGGCGGCGCGCCGGGGCGGCCGGTTCTTCGGCGACGGCCGGTTCTTCACCCCCGACGGACGCGCACGCATGGTGCCGGTCCGCGCCCCCGCCGCGCCCGAGGCCCGCGGCCTGCGCCTTAACACAGGCCGGGTGCGCGACCAATGGCACACCATGACCCGCACGGGCGCCGCGGCGAGGCTCTCGGCCCATATCGCCGAACCCTACCTGGAGCTGCACCCCGCGGACGCCGCCGCGCACGGCATCGCGCCCGCCTCCGTGATCGAGGTCGCAGGACATGGCGGCACGGCGCTCCTGCGCGCGCTGGTGACAGACCGGGTGCGGCCCGGCGACGCCTTCGCCCCGATCCACTGGTCCGCCGAGACGGCTGCGCAGGCCTGCATCTCCCGCCTGGTGCCGGCCACGACCGACCCCGTCTCGGGCCAGCCCGCATCGAAATCCGCGCGCGTGGAGGTCCGGGCCTGGCCCGCCGCGTGGTTCGCCTACGCCGTCTCCCTGCGAAGGCCCGACCTCGATGCGCTCCCAGGCACCTACTGGGCCAGGGCTCGGACCGAGGCGGGCTGGCAGGTCGAGATGGCTGGCACCGCCCCCGTGGCCGACTGGGACGTCCTGGCGCGCCGCGTCCTGGGCGTCGCGGCCGCGGACCTGTCGCAGGTGCGCGACGCCGCGTCGGGCCGTCATCGCCTCGCCTACCGCCTGGACGGCCTCCTGGCCGGCGCGCTCTTCGTTGCGCCCGGCCCAGTCGCGGTGCAGCGCGGACACGTCGCGGCCCTCCTGGGGACCGAGGACAGCCCCCTCGCCGGGCGTCCGGCCGGCGCCCGGCCCGATCCCGGCCCCACCGTATGCGCCTGCCTGGGTGTGGGCGCGAACACCATCGCGGCCTGCGGCGCGCGCGAGGTCGAAGGCATCGGCGCGGCGACGGGCGCGGGCACCGCCTGCGGCTCCTGCCGCCCCGAGATCGCCGCCATCCTCGCCGCGCACGCCCCCCTGGAGGCCGCGGAATGAGCCTCGCGCCCTATGTCGCCGCCCTCGCCCGGGGGCCCGGCCGGTCGCGCCATCTGGCGCAGGCCGAGGCGGAGGACGCCATGCGCCTCATCCTCTCCGGCGCGGCGGAGCCCGAGGCCGTGGGCGCGCTCCTGATGCTGATGCGCTACCGAAGCGAAAGCGCGGAAGAGGTCGCGGGCCTGACGCGGGGCCTGCGGGCCGCCCTACCAGACTGGCCCGGTCCAGCACCGCTGCTGGATTGGCCAAGCTATGCCGCCGGGCGGACGCGCGGTGTGCCCTGGTTCCTGCTGGCCGCACGGTTGGTCGCGCAAGCCGGGGGCACGGTCCTGCTGCACGGGTGGAACAGCCATCAGGGCGCGCGGGCCGACCTGCGAGCCGCCCTACCTCATGCCGGCATCCGCGCGGCGCGGTCCATGGAGGACGCCGCCGCGATCCTGAGCGCGGACCGCATCGCCTACCTTCCCGCGGAGGCTGCGTTGCCGACCTTGGTGGACCTGTTGCGCCTGCGTACGGTCCTGGGCTTGCGCTCTCCTCTCAACACAGCCGCGCGGGCCTTGAACCCGGGGGGCGCGCACGCTTCGGTCCAGGGCGTGTTCCACCCGCCCTACCGCATGCTGGCCGTGGAAAGCGCCGCCCTACTGGGTTTATCAAACCTCACCGTCCTGAAGGGCGGCGGGGGCGAGTTCGAGCGTCATCCGGGTAAGCCCGCCCAGATCGACGGGCTCCGCGACGGCGGCCCCTTCGTCCGCGACCTGCCACCGCTGATGGACGCGCATCGCCGCCTTGCCGACGACACCCACGGCGCTTCGGCGCTGGCGGCCCTGTGGTCCGGCGCGCTACGCGACCCGTTCGCTGAGGCGGTCGTGTTGGGCACCGCCGCCCTCGCGCTGGAGACGGCGGGCCTCGACGCCGATCCGGCCGACCTCTGGGCCGGCCGAACGATCCCGGAGGCCGCATGAAGTCCTTTCCAATGTTCCTCGCCCTGTCCGGCCGCCGCGTGGTGATCGCCGGTGGCGGCGAGGCGGCGGCGCAGAAGATGCGCCTGATGCTGAAGACCGAGGCGCGGATCGAGATCCTCGCGCCCGCCATCGACGAGGAGATCGCCGCCGCCGTGGCCGCCGGACGCGCCGTCCATCGGACCGGGCCCGTCTCGCCCGCCGCCTTCGAAGGCGCCGCCCTCGTCTTCGTCTGCACCGGCAGCCCGGGCGCGGATGCCTGTCTCCACGCGCTCGCCAAGGAGGCGGGGGCCCTCGTCAACGTCGTGGACCGCCCCGCGCTCTGCGACGCGACCACGCCGTCCATCGTGGACCGCGACCCGGTCGTCGTCGCCATCGGGACGGAAGGGACGGCCCCCGTCCTGGCGCGGCGCATCAAGACGGAAATCGAAGGGATGCTCGACCCGCGCCTCGGCGCCTTCGCCGCGCTCGCGGGGCGGCTGCGCACCTCGGTCGCCCGCCACGTCGCGCCGTCCCGTCGCCGCGCCTTCTGGGCTTGGGCGATGGAAGGGCCCTGGCAACGGTTCCGGTCGGGCGCGGAGCGGGAGACGGCCGCCGCGCTCAAGGCCGCGATCCGCGCGGGCGGGCCGGATGAGGAGGCGGGGGGACGCATCGACCTCGTAGGAGCGGGACCGGGTGCGCGCGACCTGCTGACGATGCGCGCCGTACGGCGACTGCAGGAGGCGGACGTCATCTTCTACGACCGCCTGGTCGATCCGGACGTCCTGGAATTGGCGCGACGCGACGCAGAACGTGTCTTCGCCGGAAAGGCGACCGGCGCTCATGCCTGGCCGCAGGAACGGATCGACCGTGCCATCGTCGCCGAAGCGCGCAAGGGCCGCCGCGTCGTGCGCTTGAAGTCAGGCGATCCCTCCATCTTCGGCCGGGCCAGCGAAGAGATGGCCGCTGCCGAAGCCGCGGGGATCCCGTGCGAGATCATTCCCGGCGTCACCGCGGCTTCGGCGGCGGCGGCGGCGCTCGGCCGTCCGCTTACAGAACGGGGCGAAACCGACCGGCTGGTCATCGCCACGGGCACCTGCCGCCTCGGCGACGCCGACCCCGATTGGGCCGCGATGCTATCCCCCGGGACGACGCTGGCGCTCTACATGGCGGCGGGACGGGCGGACGAGATCGCGACCATCCTGCGGGACGCGGGCCTGCCCGGTTCGGTGGAGGTGGAGATCGCCGGAGCCGTCACGACGCGGCGCGAACGCCTCCACCGCACCGACCTGGCATCGTTGGGGTCCGAACCGATCGACGCCCCGGCCCTGCTGCTGCTGCGCCATTCGAAGCGGAGGGCCATCGACAGCCAGGCGGCGTAATCGAGGTCGCCTCACGGGGTGCACCCCCACGGTACGGCCCCTCGGAACATCTGTCCCGTTCCGTAAGGATGCTTCGGACCGTTCGGAACGTCCGGCGGCGCGGGTCCAGGCTTGTCGGGAACGGTCGAGCCGTCCGTCCCGTCATGCACGCCGCGTTCCCCGACGTCGTCGCGCCGGGGCGGCTACGGTGGCAGCATCGTCGATCCAACCACTTATCTCGAAGGTACGAGAACGAACAGTGGACGGACTATCCAACCACATGTCTTGGATACCCAGTTTTCGGAGTAGGATCGCGGTGGGTTTCACCCACCTTACGGCTGCTGGTCCATCGGTCGTCGAACTGCCGCGACGACATCGGTCGTGGAGGGCGGAGGGCCCGCGTCGAGCCCGGGGCGGGGCAGTAGGGCGTATGGTGGATGATCCGTAGGGGTCCGTAGAGTAGGCAGGGTGGCGCCCGCCCTGCGATCACCCGTTACGTCGCATCGTCCGGTGTCGATTGACTGACGGAAACCATCGGTCCGATGATACCCATGCAAAGAACTATGATAAGATAGGTTGTCAGGCCGGACCAAAACATCTGAGCGGCGAATAGCACGAGACCTATGCTCAGGGTGCAATAGAATCCCCGCTCGAACGCGCGGGTCTTCGGTGGCTCGACATCTTCCAGAACGGCCCAAACTATCCCCGCGACGGGGCCACCGATCAAGAGGGCGGGAATCGAGATGAAGAGCCCGCCGAAGAAACTGAACCAAAACGCGATGAACGCCTGGCCGAACGCTTCCCCAAAAGACCGAAGACCGCCCCGCAATAGATCGAGCGTCGGCGAGACGATGGCGATGAGCAGAGAAAAGGCGAGCAGGCTGAGTATCCAGGATGCGGCTAGCCATTCGCCGAAGCTTTCCTTCTTCATCGTGCCCCTGCCGGAATGTTCATCGGGTTTCGCTCGATGTTCCGCGGTGTGACTGGCACCTTTCGCTCGCTAGGCGCCTTCGCCAAACCTGCATAGTCCGTCGGAGAGATACTCGTCATCTAACGATGCAGTGGATGGATAACACATGGTATAGTTGCACCCTATGCATACCGGCCCACGTGGCGTCCGGGCGCAGCAAGCACGGGATAGCGCCTGCCGCCCCGCTTACCGCTAAGCAAAGGTGTCGGGTGCGTAGCACCATGCCCACCATTCGAAGTGTGGGTCAGGCAACGGGGCGAAACCCCAACCATCGCGTCGCGATGGTCAGTTGCGACGAAGCGTCGGTTGAGGGATCCATCCTTCGAGACGGTCGAAATCCGGCGGGTAGCCGAAGTTCCTGTCCCTCATGTTCCAGGCCCACGCTGCCTGCGCCGCGCAAAGCAGGCCGTCGATCGTGTCGCCGGTCGGATCCTCGACGGCCTTCGACGCATGTCCCTGCAGGTCGATCGTAAAGTCGAATGTCTTTCTGAAGTCGTCGGATCGGAGATAGGCGACGATCCGTTCCCTCGCCTCGCGATGCGCCGGGGTCTGCTTCGCAGGCATGTCGTTCTTGTAGGACACCTTGCCGATGCCATCGCGAACCAACACACCCGGATAGGCTTCGACCACGACACGCTCCGGGTCCCCGCTCTCCCGCAGTCCCGGTATGCGCACGTCCGCTTCGACGAGGAGCGGCGCGGCGAAATGGAACATCAGGCCGACGGGCGTATAGGAATGTGTCTGCGGGCTCGCGCCACCCGCCATCGCGTCGACCTTCCGCTTGTGCTGCTTGTCCCCGGTCGGACGATCCCGTTTGTAATCGTCGAGGAAGCGAACCCATTCGGATCGGTCGAGCCGACCGAACCGCTCGACGTAATGCGTCCAATCATCGGCGTTGGACGTATTCTCCAGGAAGGTCCGTGACTGTCCGAAGGGGAAATCGATCCCCGCGATCCACGGGCCGGGCCGACGAAGAGCGCCGAGGAAGGCGTCCCCGCTCCCGAGCGTTCCGTAATCCTTCAGTGCGAGGACGTCGCCGTCGAATTCGCATTCGGAGACCGTGATCGGCTTCGACGCCTTCGGCGCGCTCGTCATGTCGATACCGCGGACGTGCAACGGTCAAACCTCACTTGGACGGTTTATCGGATTTCGTTCGATCCAGCGCGACTTATCTTCTGCATTCCGATTGGAATTATGGTCCATGGCGGTAGATCCGAATGACGGTGGCGCCGGACGGGTATGGCACGGGCGGCCCCCGATCAAATGCCCCCATAGGGGTTTCGGCGGATGATACGCTGCTGATCCACACCCCGATCACCGTCCGCATCCGCCCCTCCCATCCTCACCCTTCCGTCCCCACCGGCTCGGCCCGCACGGACAGGTCGTACAGACCGTTGCGGTGGAACGAGATCGCGTGGATGCGCCAGCGGCGTTCCAGGAGGAACTCGGACACGGCGCGGTGGACGCCGTAGCGGCCGAGGTTCGGGTCGATATGGGCGAAGTCGTTGAAGATCACGTGGCCGCCGGGCTTGACCTTGCGCGCCGCGAGCGCCGCGTCGGCGACGACGTCGGGGTAGTCGTGGCCCCCGTCGACGTAGATCCAGTCGAAGCTGGCATCCTCGAACCGGGCCACCACCTCGGCGGAGAATCCCTCGTGCCGCTCGACCCGGGGGTCGGCCTTCAGGTCGTCGCGGAACCGCGAATAGTCGAGGTCGACCACGTGGAGGCGGTCCGGTTGGGCCGTCCGCAGGATGAACTCGGCGAACGTGCCGCGGTCGGTCCCGATCTCCAGCACGCGGCCGCCCTTCGGCAGGGAGGCCACGATCGCCTCGCGCGATGGCATGAAGACCGCGCCCTCGAACAATTCGGGCGGCAGGTCGGGCGAGGGATGGGCGGCCTCCGTCACCTGGGCGGCGAGGCGATAGCCCTGTCGCACGAAGCGCGGGGCCCGCTTGCGCAGCTTCATTCCCGTCGGCGTCGCGAGCATGCGCTTGACGTAGGACAGGGCGGCCATCCGCTAGACCCCCGCGGGGATGTTCATCGGGTCCCGCTCGATCTTGCGCGGCGTGTTCAGCGCCTTCCACGTGCTGAGCGCCCTGCCGGTGCTGGCGAAGGGGGGGCGGCGCACGAACTTGCCGCGTCCCGGCCGGGGCTGGCTGTTCTGCCCGTGCGCCCAGATGACGTCGCCACGGGACAGGGTATAGCGGGGGGCGGCGCGCAGCTCCATGCCTTCGAAGACGTTGTAGTCGATGATGGACTTCTGGTTGGCGACGCTGACCGTGCGGTGGATGGACGGGTCCCAAACGACGAGGTCGGCATCGGCGCCCACATGGATGGCGCCCTTCGTGGGATAGACGTTGAGGATCTTGGCGATGTTGGTCGACGTGACGGCCACGAACTCCTCCGGCGTCAGGCGGCCGGTTTCGACGCCCTTCGTCCAGAGCATGCCCATCCGTTCCTCCAACCCCCCCGTGCCGTTGGGGATCATGGCGAAGTTGTCGACACCCATGCGCTTCTGTTCGTCGGTGAAGGCGGCGTGGTCGGTGGCGACGACCTGCAGGCTGCCTGCGGCGAGGCCGGCCCACAGGCCGTCCTGATGCTCCTTCGACCGGAACGGCGGGGACATCACCCGTCGCGCCGCGTATTGCCAGTCCTTGTCGAAGTACTCGGATTCGTCCAGCGTCAGGTGCTGGATCAGCGGCTCGCCATAGACGCGCATCCCCTTCTGACGGGCGCGGCGGATGGCCTCGTGCGCCTGCTCGCATGACACGTGGACGATGTAGAGGGGTGTGCCGGCGGCGTCGGCGATCATGATGGCGCGGTTGGCGGCCTCGCCCTCCACCTCCGGCGGGCGGGAATAGGCGTGGCCCTCGGGGCCGGTGATGCCCTGGGCCAGGTACTTCTGCTGCAGCTCCTGGACGATGTCCCCGTTCTCCGCGTGGACCAGGGGCAGGGCGCCCAGCTCGGCGCAGCGCCCGAACGAGGCGAACATCTCGTCGTCCTCGACCATCAGGGCGCCCTTGTAGGCCATGAAATGCTTGAACGTGTTGATGCCGCGGTCCTTCACCACGGCCTCCATCTCGGTCCAGATGCCCTCGTTCCAGCCGGTGATCGCCATGTGATAGGAGATGTCGCAGCAGATCTGGTCGCGGGACTTGGCGTCCCACGCGTCGATGGCGCTGAGGAGGCTGCCGTCCTCGCCCGGCAGGCAGAAGTCCACCAGCATGGTGGTGCCCCCCGCGGCGGCGGCGAAGGTGCCGGATTCGAACGTTTCCGCCGCCGTGGTGCCCATGAAGGGCATCTCCAGATGCGTGTGGGGGTCGATGCCGCCCGGAATGACATAGGCGTCGGTGGCGTCGATGACCTCGTCGCCCGACAGGCCCTCGCCGATGGCGGCGATGCGCTCGCCCTCGATCAGGACGTCGGCGCGCCGCGTCATGTCGGCCGTGACGACCGTGCCGTTCTTGATGACCTTGGACATGGGGGACCTTTCAGATGCAGTACTGCCCGCCGTCGGGGCGGCGGACGGGATAAAGGGCGCCCCGGAACGCATAGGCGTAGCAGTTGCGCCGGATGCGCATGTCGTCGGCGGTGACGCCGCGGGGCAGCAGCGCGCGGGCGGCCAGGGGCGGCGTGTGGTCCAGGGGCGCGAAGCCCGCCGGGTCCAGCGCCGCGGGCGGGGGCGCGCAGGCGGCCAGCGCCAGGGCGGCCAGAAGGGCCGTTGCGGCGCGGGTCATCGGAACAGCGCCATGCCGTCCTCGTCCGCGACGACGAAGCCGCGCGCGCGCAGCTCGTCGTAGGACGGGTCTTCGAGCATGTCGGGTACGGTCATCTCGAAGGTGGGGTCGTTGGCGAGGCGTTCGAGCCGGCTGCCCATCTCGGACGCCACGGCCTTCGACGCCCGCCCCTCCGCCAGGCGCCCGCGTTCGCGCGCCACGACGTCGTCGGTGAACTTGTAGTGCTTCAGCGGCACCGTGCAGGGCGCCAGGCGCAAGCCCAGCGACAGGTGCGGGTGATAGCAGGCGTCGACGCCGGGCCCGTACCGGCAAAGCGGATGCTTGAAGAGGGCGCAATCCTCGCCGAAGAGGGTGCGGCGCAGGCCGCCGTATTGCAGCACGACGTCCGGGTTGGTCAGCGTGTTGGCGGCTAGGAACGCCGCCAGGTGATGGGTGGGGTCGTGATAGGCGACCGTGCTTATGTCGTTCGTGCTGCAGCGGCGATAGGTCCGCAGCGCGTCCGCGAAGGACACGTCGGAGGCGGTCGCGATGGGCCCTTCGGGCACCATCTCCAGCATGGCGGCCATCAGCCCGGTGCAGCCCGCCTCGTTCAGCCGCCCGGTCAGGCCCGGCAGCGACAGGCGGTCCCGGTTCGGGTAGTCGAGGATCTCGTCCCCGTCCACGACGAGGAACCAGCCCGCCCGGACGAACCGTTCCACCGCATAGCGGCGCATCTCGGTCTGGTGCGTGCGGAAGTCCGCGTCCGAGCGGATCACGGTGGTGTGCGGCAGGGTGGCGGCGATCTCGCGCGTGTCGTCGGTCGAGCCGTTGTCGACCAGGAACAGGTGCCGCGCGCCCAGCGCCATGTAATGCTCGTGGCTGGCCCGGATGTAGTAGGACAGGTTCCGCCCCAGCATGACGACGGCCACGTCCGTCGCCCCCAGATCGACGTGATCGGGCCCGTGCAGCACCCGCAGCGAGTTGCGGATGGCGCGCTGTTCCTGGTGGTGCTGCCACCGCGACCGGAGGCGGCGGGGCACCCGCGTCAGCATGTTCACGTCACGACCTCCGCCTTCGCCAGAACGGCGTGCAGCAGGACGTCGGCGCCCGCCTGCGCCCAGTCCTTCGTGATCTCCTCCGCCTCGTTGTGGGACAGGCCGTCCACGCAGGGGCACATGATCATGGCGGTGGGGGCGACGCGGTTGATCCAGCACGCATCGTGGCCCGCGCCCGACACGATGTCGATATGGCCGTAGCCCAGCGCCTGCGCGGCGTCGCGGACGGCGGCGACGCAGTCCGGATCGAAAGTGACGGGGTCGAAATGGCCGACGTCCTGGATTTCGATCCCCAGGCCGAGGTCGGCGGCGATCTTTGTGGCCTCCGCCTCGATCCGGGCCTTCATGCCGTCCAGCTTGGCGCGGTCGGGGCTGCGGATGTCGATCGTGAAGACGCACCTGCCGGGGATGACGTTGCGGCTGTTGGGGTGGACGTCGCAATGGCCCACCGCGCCCACGGCGGCGGGCTGGGCGTCCATCGCGACCGTGTGCACCAGTTCGGTGATGCGTGCCATGCCGAGGCCCGCGTTCACGCGCATGTCCATGGGCGTGGACCCCGTATGCGATTCCTTGCCCGTCAGCGTCACCTCCAGCCACCACAGGCCCTGGCCGTGCGTGACGACGCCGATGTCCTTGCCTTCAACTTCCAGGATGGGCCCCTGCTCGATGTGAAGCTCGAAGAAGGCGTGGATGTCGTCCGCACGCGCGCCCACGGGCTCGTCGCCGCGCCAGCCGATGCGGTCCAGCTCGTCCCCGAAGCGCAGGCCCTGGGCGTCGGTCCGGTCCTCCACCCAGGCCTGGTCGTGGACGCCCGCGAAGACGCCCGACGCCATCATCGCGGGGGCGAAGCGGGTGCCTTCCTCGTTCGTGAAGTTCGCCACCACGATCGGACGCCGGGTCCGGACGCCCAGGTCGTCGAGCGTGCGCAGGACCTCCAACCCCCCCAGGACGCCCAGCACGCCGTCGTACTTGCCGCCCGTGGGCTGCGTGTCGAGGTGGCTGCCGAGATAGACGGCCTTCGCGTCCGGGTCGGTGCCGTCGCGTCGGGCGAACATGTTGCCCAGGCCGTCCAGTCCCATGGTGCAGCCCGCGGCCTCGCACCAGCGCTGGAACAGCGCGCGGCCGTCGGCGTCGGCGTCGGTCAGGGTCTGGCGGTTGTTGCCGCCCGCGACGCCGGGGCCGATCTTCGCCATCTCCATCAGGCTGTCCCACAGCCGGTCGGGGTCCGTGCGCAGGTTGGTGGCGGGCGGGGCGGATCCGTCGGGGGTGTCGGGCGTTCCGTCTGCCATGGCGCTGCTCTCCGGGTTCGCGGTCGGGATCGGGGGGAGGGGACCGCAGCCGGGCCGGGGTGTCAATCGGATAGGGGGCATGCGCCGCATCGCGGTGCGTGTCTGCGGGGCGATCCGGACGCCGCCCGGCGGTCGACCGACGGCTTGGCGCCCGGATCGGCGTCGGGTCCGATCAGAAGAGTTCGCCGCCGGCCTGTTCCGCGACCGGGTCGGACGCGACGGCGGCGCCTGTCGGGGCGGGATCCGCCGGTCCGCCAGCGGGCGGCGTGCCGCCCGCGACATCCGGTTCTGGTGTGGCCGGACCGTTCGAGGGCGCGGCGGGGGGCTCGACGACGGCCGGTTCCTCGACGTCGGGCGGGATCGACAGCTCCGTGCGGTCGAAGCGCGGCATGGAGATCCCGCCGGTGCGGATGGGGTCGAGTTCGATGCCAGAATACCTGCCGCCGCCGGACGGAGGTTCGAAGAACCGCGGTTCGGGGGCCGGTCGCACCTCGATCGGCCTCGTGATGGCCTCGAAGACGGGGCGAACCGGCGTCGCGACGCCCGCGCGCGTCGCGATCGCGTCCTCCCCGAAGCCGTCCCCTCCGCGGTCCGACGCCTCGCGCGCACTCTCCCGCAGCGCGACGGCCCGCGTCGGAACGGCGGCGTCCGCCCCGCGCGTGCCCGCGTCCGTTCCAGGCGGACGGGCGGTGCAACCGGTGATGGTCAGGAGGCCGAGGAGGGCGGTGACGGCGAGAACGGGCCGATGCATGACGAATATCCCATAATTGCAATGGGACCGTTCCTGCCGCCCGACCGGGGGGGCGTGGCAACCGTGCCGGGACCGGAGGGCGGGGTTGCAGACCTGTCAGGCCAGGTCGTCCGGCGTGACGAAGGCGGCCACCTGGCCTTCGCCCCAAGCCGGGGCGTCCGCGAAGTCGAGGATCAGGCAGGCCCCCGTGGGGAAGCGGTCGAAATCGGGATGGTTCGGCGGCCGGGCGCACAGGCGCCGCGCGGCCCGCGCCATGCCGTCGTTGTGGCCGACCACCAGGACGCAGCCCCGCGCGGGCAGGGCGGCCAGGATCGCGTCCGCTTCCGCCAGGTACAGGGCGTCGGGATGCTCCGGCGTGCCTGGCAGGCCCAGCGCGTCCCACGTCTCGCGCGTGCGGGCGGCGGGCGACACGAGGATGCGGTCGGGCTCCGGCGCGTGGGTCCGCAGCCAGGCGCCGATCCGCGCCGCGGCGTCGCGGCCGCGCCGGTTCAGCGGGCGGTCGCGGTCGTCGAGCGACGGGTCGTCCCAGGACGACTTGGCATGGCGCAGCAGGATCACTCGCACAGGAAGGCCTCCATGTGGTGGGCGGATTGGGCATCGGGCCGGGGCGGCGAGACGGGGCAGGCGCGGCGCACGCGGCAGCCCCGCATCCGGCAATCCCGCCCAGCTTCGGACGCCACGTAGGCGCGACAGGCCGGAACGTCGTAGCCCCCCGCCGTCAGGGCGCCCACGGGGCAGGCGGTGCGGCAGGGCTGGGCGTCGCAGGAGGCGCAGGGCGAGGGCGTGGGAACGGGGCCGTCCGACGGGAGGGGCCGTTCGACGGCGCCCCGGAAGCTGACCATCAGACCCTGGGCGTCGTGGACCAGCATCCCCACGGGGCTGGAATGGCAGCGTCCGCTGCCCAACGCCCAGCGCATGAAGGGTTCGGGCGGTTCGCCGAAGGGGAACCGCGGGGTGCCGCCCCACGCCGCCGCCAGGGCCGCGACCTGCCGCCGGGACCAGGCGTCGACCGGATCGGGATCGTTCCATTCCGGCGATCGGCGCAGGATGTCCCAGAACCGCGCGGGGTCCGGCCCCAGCAGGACCACCGTGGCCCCGTCCGCGGATGCCTCGCCCAGCACCGTCAGCCCCCGCGCCGCCGCATCCGCCGCGATCCCGTCGTCCGGCATGTCCCCGCCGGACGGGAGCGTCCGCCCGCCGGGCCCGTCAGCCACCCGTATGGCTCATGTGGCGGGACATGCGCCCGCCGACCGATTGCCGAGAATAGTCGAAGTCGTGCCCCCTGGGCTTGCGCGCGATGGCGTACCGGATCGCGTCCTCCAACGCCCCGTCCCCGGCGCCCCCCCGCAGGGCCGCGCGCAGGTCGGCGGCGTCCTCCTGCCCCAGGCACATGAACAGCTGCCCCGTGCAGGTGACGCGCACGCGGTTGCACGATTCGCAGAAGTTGTGCGTAAGCGGCGTGATGAAGCCCAGGCGCGGTCCCGTCCCGTCCAGACGAACATAGCGGGCAGGCCCGCCCGTGCGGTCCGGCAGATCGGTCAATGCGAAACGTTCGGCCAGTCGCGCGCGCAGGTCGCGCAGGGGCCAGTACTGGTCCAGCCGCAGCGTCCCGTCGGTGCCGTCGCCCATGTCGCCCATCGGCATGACCTCGATGAAGGTCAGGTCCATGTCCTCCGCGCGGCACCACGACACGAGGTCGAACAGCTCGGATTCGTTGAAGCCCTTCAGCGCGACCGTATTGATCTTGATCCGCATCCCCGCGTCCCGGGCGGCGTCGATCCCGCGGCGGACCTTGTCCAGCGTGCCCCATCGCGTGATCGCCCGGAACTTGTTCGGATCGAGCGTGTCCAGCGATACGTTCACTCGCCGGACGCCGCAGGCGGCCAGGGGGCCCGCGAAGCGGTCCAGCTGCGAGCCGTTGGTCGTCAGCGTTAGCTCGTCCAGGCCTGCGCCCAGGTGCTGGGACATCCCCTCGAAGAAGGACATGACGTTGCGCCGGACCAGGGGCTCGCCGCCCGTGATGCGCAGCTTGGATACGCCCAGGCGCACGAAGGCGGTGCACAGCCGCTCCAGCTCCTCCAGGGTCAGCAGGTCGCGTTTGGGCAGGAACTGCATGTGCTCGGCCATGCAGTACGTGCAGCGGAAGTCGCACCGGTCCGTGACCGACACCCGAAGATAGGTGATCGCGCGGGCGAACGGGTCGATCAGGGGGGCGGCGTGATCCATCCCCCTCAGCTAGCCCCGGCGGCGGCGGCGAACAAGGCGGCGCCTGCTCCGCGCGGGGCTGACACGGGCGCCCGGTCCGCTAGGATCGATCCCGCGACCGCGACCAACGAAAGGAAACGCCCCCGCCATGCGTCTGTTGACCATCGTCCTTCTTTCCGCCGTCCTGACCGGCTGCGGATTCTTCCGGGAGGAGGAGGGCCCGGCCGAGCCCGCGCCCATCATCCTGCCCCCGACCGGCCAGATCGCCGCCGCCCCCACCGGGGGCGGCGCCACCGTCGTCGCGCCCCCGTCCCGCGTCACCGCCCGGGCGGAGGCGCTGGACACCGTGTCGGAGGCCGAGAAGCAGCAGGCCCGCATCGTCGCCGCCTCCGCCGCGTCGGCCGATCTGGGCACCGAAACGGTGGCGCTGGGCGATCCGGCGGAACCCGGGCTCTGGGTCAAGACCGACCTCGTATCGGCGGAGGTGGCGGGCAAGGCCACCGCGGCGGGCGGCACCGGCATCGCGCTGACGCTGCGCCCGCTGGGCGGCGCGGGCGGCGCCCAGATCAGCCTGTCCGCCCTTCAGGCGCTGGGGCTGCCCCTGGCTGGACTGCACCCCGTCACCCTGGCCCGCGTCGGCGGGTGAACCGCCGCCTGATCCCCGCGCTGCGTCCCTGGGACGAGCTGCGCGCCGCGTTTCGCTGGGATCTGCCCCCCCGTTTCGACATCGCGACCGCCTGCTGCGACGCCTGGGCCGCCCGCGACCCCGACCGTTCGGCGATCGTGGATCTGAACCGCGACCGCCGGGTCTGGACGTATGGCGACCTGAAGCGGGCCTCGGACGCCTTGGCCGCAGACCTGGCCCGGCACGGGGTCGGATCGGGCGACCGGGTCGCGATCCTCCTGCCGCAGCGGGCGGAGGTCATGGTCGCCCATTTCGCCGCGATGAAGCTGGGCGCGATCTCGCTCCCCCTGACGGTCCTGTTCGGGGCGGATGCCCTGCGCTATCGGCTGGCCGATTCCGGGGCGGTGGCGATCGTGTCCGACGCCGACGGCCTGGCCCGCGTCGCCGCCCTGGACCTGCCGGATCTGCGCGTGGCGGTCGACGCCGACGCCCTGCCGGCGGAGGGCGCGGTCGAGCCCGCCCCCCTGGGTCCGGAGGATCCGGCGATGGTGATCTATACCTCCGGGACGACGGGCGCGGCCAAGGGCGTGCTCCACGCACACCGTTTCCTTCTGGGCCACATGCCTGGCGTCGAGCTGGCGTTCGAAGGGATGCCCCGACCCGGCGACGTCGGCTGGACGCCCGCGGACTGGGCCTGGATCGGCGGGTTGATGGACATCGCCATGCCCTGCCTGTTCCACGGCGTCCCCCTGGTCGCGAAGCGGTTCCCCAAGTTCGACGCGGACGCCGCCTGGGCCCTGATGCGCGACGAGGGCGTGACGATCGCGTTCCTGCCCCCCACCGCCCTGCGGATGCTGCGCCGGACGGAGCCGCCCGCGGGGCTGTCGCTGCGCGCCGTGATGTCGGGGGGCGAGGCGCTGGGCGCGGACCTGACCGAATGGGGCCGCGACCGCCTGGGCGTGCCCGTCAACGAGATCTACGGCCAGACCGAATGCAACCTGGTGCTGGCGTCCTGCGCGGGCACGCAGGACACGGTGCCGGGCACGCTGGGCCGCGCGGTGCCGGGCTGCGAGGTGCAGGTGCAGGACGGCGGTGGCGTGCCGGTCGCGGTGGGCGCGGTGGGCGAGATCTGCGCCCGCGGGTCGGCGGCGGCGTTCCTGCGGTACTGGAACCGGCCCGCGCCCACCGCCGCGAAGTGGCGGAACGGTTGGCTGCGCACGGGCGACCTGGGGGTCGCGCTGCCGGACGGGGTGGTCCGCTATCACGCGCGGGACGACGACGTCATCAACTCCGCCGGATACCGGATCGGCCCGACGGAGGTGGAGGTCTGCCTGACGTCCCATCCGTCCGTCGTGATGGCCGCGGTGGTGGGCCTGCCCGATCCCGTGCGCGGACAGGCGCTGACCGCCTTCGTCGTCGCGGCCGACCCGTCCGACGCCCTGGCGGCGGCGCTGATCGACCTTGTCCGCACCCGCCTGAGCCCGCACATGGCCCCCCGCGCGATCCACTTCCGCGACGCCCTGCCGACCACGCCCACCGGCAAGATCAGGCGCGCCGCGCTGCGGGACGGGGGGTGAGGGCGGCGCTGCCCGCTCAGGCCGCCTTCAACCGCTGCTCCACCAGCCCGGTCAGCCAGGAACAGCCCGCCGGGATGATCTGGTCCTCGAAGTCGTATTCGGGGTGGTGGACCGGGGCGCTGTCGCCGTTGCCCAGCAGGATATAGGCCCCGGGCCGTTCCAGCAGCATATAGGCGAAGTCCTCGCCCCCCATCACGAGGGGCGCGTCGCCGCAATCGCCCGAGACGTCGCGGGCCACGTCGGCGGCGAAGGCGGTCTGCGCGTCGTGGTTCGCCATCACGGGATAGTTGCGGTCGTACCGGACCTCGACCTCGCCCCCGAATGTGGCGGCGATCCCCGCCGCGATCGCCTTGATCCGCCGTTCGGCCATGTCGCGCTGGCCCGCGTCCATCGTGCGCACCGTGCCCCGCAGCTCGGCCGCGGACGGCAGGACGTTGTAGGCGTCGCTGGAGGTGCGGAACGACGTGACCGACACGACGACCTGTTCCACGGGGTCGGCGTTGCGCGAGGCGATGCTCTGCAGCGCGGTGACGAGATGCGCGCCCATCAAGGTGGTGTCCACGGCGATCTGCGGCTTGGCGGCGTGCCCGCCCACGCCCCGGACCTGCAGCGTGAACTCGTCGGTGGACGCGAAGAACGGGCCGGGCCGGATGGAGAACCGGCCCTGCGGCTGGCCGGGCCAGTTGTGCATCCCGTACACCTCCTGGATGCCGAAGCGGTCCATCAGCCCGTCCTCGCACATGGCCAGGCCGCCGCCGCCGCCTTCCTCCGCCGGCTGGAACACGACGATTGCGGTGCCCGCGAAGTTGCGCGTTTCCGCCAAGTAACGGGCCGCGCCCAGGAGCATCGCGGTGTGCCCGTCGTGGCCGCAGGCGTGCATCTTGCCGGGGATGGTGGAGGCATGGTCCGCGCCGGTCGCCTCCTCGATGGGCAGCGCGTCCATGTCCGCGCGCAGGCCGACCACGCCGTCGCCCGGATGCCGGCCCCGGATCACGCCCACCACGCCCGTGCGGCCGATGCCGGTCACGACCTCGTCGCACCCGAAGGCCCGCAGCTTGTCGGCCACCAGCGCCGCCGTCCGGTGCGTGTCGTAGCCAAGCTCGGGATGGGCGTGGATGTCGCGGCGCCAGGCCGTGATCTCGGGCAGCCATTCGCTGAAGCGGTTCTTGACGGGCATGGGCGGCACCTCCGGACGGGACGATGCCGGTCGCGGGGCGCGACCGCAATGGGTGCGCATCGCCGCAATCCCGGAATCGTTAATTTTCGTTAACCTTTTGGGTGGCGGTAATCCGCCTAGTTAGGCAAGTTTCGTCCGCACGCCGCATGCAACCGTATGCTTTCAAACAGAAAATATCGTCCGACGATTTGGTTCGGATGACCGCCCCCGCTTGGGCGGAACGAAGGGAAAGACATTATGAGCTGGCACGATCCGACCGCGAGCACGAAGGTGCTCACCAAGTCCACATCCGTGATCGATACGGGCGACCGCGCCAAGACCTACGAGATTGCCGAAAGCGTAACTGCCCTGGGCATCGGCGGCACGTCCGACGTCGCGACCGTCCTGAAGGGGATCGCAAAGACGAACGACGGCCTTACCCAATGGGGCGAGGCGAACAACGGCGACGGCGAGAGCCGCAAGTTGCTGGACCTCCATGATGGACAGGGCAACGCGTCCGACGATTTCGTCGCGCTGCTGCGGGAAGCGATCGAGGGCGACGACGGCATCTCCCTGTCCGCCTTCTACAAGCAGGGCGGCGATTACAACCTGACCCTGCAGGTCGACGGCAGCCGGTCGTCGGATCTGTTGAAGTTCGACGCGGATTACGTCCTCGACGCCATGACGCAGGTAGCCGCCGACGATCCGTCAGGCGTGGCCGCGGCCCTCGGCGCGATGCACATCAACAACGGCGACCGCGACGACGGCATCGGCGTCTACGAGTTCACGTTGGCGAACGACCGCGAGAGCTTCTATTGGAGCCATGACAAGAACTGGTCGGACGACGTCGTCGGCCTGTTCGACCGTGTCGGAAACGCGTTCCAGGACGAGGACGCGGTCGCCTTGGTGAACGCCGCCCTCGAGGAGAAGTTCGGCCTTGCCGACTACGACGGGTTGGAGTTCGTATCGAACGACGACGGCGCGATCGTGATCGAGCTTCGCTCCGATCGGGGCACGACGGAAACGCTGGTCCTGCATGGCGACGAGATCGCGGCCGCGTTGGACGGGTTCGGCGCGTCGCTCGGGTTCGGGACGAACCTGGACACGAAGGACAACAAGTCCGCCACCGCCTACCTCGACACCGATGACGGCGGTTCCGTCTGGTGGGGCGGTCACAGGGGCAAGGTGTTCTTCGATGCGGCCGAAACCAAGAGCCTGGATAGCCATGGTGGCGGCAACAAGCTGAACGTGTCGGACGTCGATACCTTCGTCTTCAACGCACTGGCCCACGATGGCGCCAACGACGTCGACGTGACGTTCGGCGGGGCGGCTGGCGACGATTTCATGGTGGTCGAGCTTTCGACCAATGGCGGCAACACCGACACGCTGATCCTGGAAGGCCAGGCGGTCGAAGCCGTGATCGCCGACTACTACGACGGCCTCGTCCTGGCGTGAACTCCGATCCCGCCGCCCGCCACGGGCGGCGGCCTCAACCGTCGGGGGCGCCCCGGGCGGCCCCGTCCTCGTTCCGCACATGGATCGCGCGACGGTCGGGCAACGTGAAGCCCGCATCCCGCAAGGCCCGTTCGACGGCGAGGCGCACGTTCGACGCGGTGGCGATGACGTCCTTCTGCGCGGGCGCCGACCACCAGCGGACGCGCACGACCTTGGCGAAGTCCGCGACCTCCTGCGCCTGCGCGTCGGCGCTGGGATCGTCCACCACGCCGGCGGCCCCCATCGCGGCATCCCGCGCCACTTCCACCGCACGGGCCCAGTCCTCGTCGAGGCCGATCGGAAAGTCCGCCTGCGTGCGGCGCGCCTCGAACGCGGTGTTCACGATGACGGCCCCGGTGAAGATGTCGTAGTTCGGGACCACGACGCGCCGCCCGTCATAGGTGCGGATCTTCGTGGCGCGCGTCTCGATGTGCTCGACCGTGCCCTCGTCCCCGTCCACGACGATCTGGTCGCCGTCGCGGAACGGCTGGCGATACAGGATCACGATCCCCGCGAGCAGGTTCTGCAGGATGTCCTTGAACGCATAGCCGATCGCCAGCGACCCCAGGCCCAGCCCCGCGATCAGGTCGCCGGGCCGCAGCGACGGCGTCACGACCGTCAGCGACAGCAGCAGGCCCGTGGCGATCACCAGCCACTTCGCGACGCTGCCCAGCACGGCCGCGAGGTCGGCCCGGGACTTCGACCGCACGGAATGGCGTACCGACCACGCCACGAACCACGCCAGCCCGACGAACAGGGCGAACAGCACCAGCGCCACGACGATGTTGGGCAGCAAGCGGAAGAACCCGTCCACCCATTCGTCGAGCTTCTGCAGGATCAGGCCGGGATCGGCGTCGACCTGCGTGCGGGCCTCGTCATCCATGGCGGGTCAACCGGACCGGGCGGGGGCGGTTCCGGTCCTCATTCCTTCGACAGCCGTTCCAGCCGTGCCATCAGGCTGGACGTGTCCCAACGCCCCCCGCCCATCGCCTGCACGTCCTTGTAGAACTGGTCGATCAGCGCCGTGGCGGGCAGGGGGGCGCCCATCGCGTCCCCTTCGCGCAGGCAGATGCCCAGGTCCTTGCGCATCCAGTCGACCGCGAAGCCGTGGTCGTACTCGTCCGCCAGCATCGTGGCGTGCCGGTTGACCATCTGCCAGGATCCGGCGGCCCCGCCCTGGATCACGTCGATTACGGCCTCGCCGTCCAGCCCTGCCCTGCGCGCGAAGGTCAGCCCCTCGGCCAGCCCCTGCAGCAGGCCCGCGATGCAGATCTGGTTGACCATCTTCGTCAGCTGTCCCGCGCCCGTGTCCCCCATCCGGCGGCAGGCCTTGGCATAGGCCGCGATCACCGGTTCGGCCGCATCGTAGGCGTCCTGCGGGCCGCCGCACATGACGACCAGCTGCCCGTTCTCCGCCCCGGCCTGCCCGCCGCTGACGGGGGCGTCCACGAAGGCCGCGTCCCCTTCGGCCGCGATCTCGGCCATGGCGCGCGTGACCTCCGCGCTGACGGTGGTGTGGTCCACGAAGGTGGCCCCCGGCGCCAAGCCCGCGAAGGCCCCGTCCGGCCCCTCGCAGACCCCGCGCAGGTCGTCGTCGTTGCCCACGCAGGCCATCACGAACCGGGCGCCCTCCGCCGCCTCGGCCGGCGTGCCCGCGGCTCGCCCGCCGTGCCGCGCCGTCCAGTCCTCCGCCTTGGACCGCGTGCGGTTGTACACGGTTACCTCGTGCCCCGCCGCCGCCAGGTGCCCCGCCATCGGGAAGCCCATGACCCCCAGCCCCAGGAACGCACATCTCGCCATCTCGACCTCCCCTTGCATCCGGTATGGGCGCCGTTAGACCCGGGGAATGGGGTCGGGGCAACAGGTCTGAACGCATGGAGCGCGCGTTCCGCTGGATCTTCCGCGCGGTGGTCGCGGGGCTGTTGCTGATCGGGGGCGTCGTGGGCTTCGCCGCTTGGCTCGCGTCGCGCAGCCTGCCCGACTACGACCGCACGATTCCCGTGGCCGGCCTGTCCGGCCCGGTCGAGATCGTGCGCAACACGCACAACATACCCCATATCTTCGCCGCCGCCGACGCGGACGCGTTCTTCGCGCTGGGCTATGCGCACGCCCAGGACAGGCTATGGCAGATGACGCTCTTGCGCCGCACCGCGCAGGGCCGCCTGTCGGAACTGTTCGGTCCCCGCACCCTGCGCACGGACGAGCTGATGCGCCGGATCGGGGTCTTCGACGCCGCCGTGGCGGCGGTGCGCGCGCAGGACGACGACACGATGGCCGTGCTGCGCGCCTATGCCGCCGGGGTGAACGCCCGGATCCGCGCGGTGAACGCCGACGCCGAAGGCCGCGGCGCGCCGGAGTTCTTCGTGTTCCCCCCCCAGATCGCCCCCTGGCGGCCGGCGGATTCCCTGGCCGTGGGCAAGCTTCTGGCCCTTCAGCTGACCGGCCACGCGGCGGAGGAATCGCTGCGCGCTCGCGCCTCGCTCGTGCTGCCGCCCGAACGGCTGGCGGACTTGCATGCGGACGTGCCCGGCGACGGGACCGCCGTGCTGGCCCATGCGTTGCGCGACGGACTCGACCCCCACATCCGCACCGCCGAGGCGGGCGGCCGCGACCTTTGGCCCATCCCCGTGCGCGGCATGGCCGGCGCGTCGAACGCCTTCGCGGTGGACGCGGCCCACGCCGCGTCGGGCGGCGCATTATTGGCCAACGACCCGCATCTGGGCCTGTCCGCGCCGACGCTGTTCTACCTGGCGCGGCTGCAGCTCTCGACGGGCGGGGTGATCGGCGGCACCGTGCCCGGCATGCCCGCGATCTTCGTGGGACGGTCGGAGCATCTGGGCTGGGCCATCACCTCCGCCTATCTCGACGATCAGGACGTCCTGATCGAACGCCTGAACCCCGATGACCCGAACCAGTACCTGACGGAGGACGGCTGGCTGCCGTTCCGCTCCGCCCAGTCCATCATCGAGATCGCCGACGACGAGCCCGTGCGCCTGACCCTGCGTCGGTCGCGCAACGGCCCCATCCTGACCGGCGCGCAATACGACCTGGGCGCGGTCACCCCCCGCGACCACGTCGCGGCCCTGGCCTGGACCGCCCTGCAGCCGGGCGACACGTCGCTGAAGGGCGCGCTCGACCTGATGCGCGCCCGCGACGTCGAGGAGGGGCTGGAGGCCGCGACCCACTTCGTCGCCCCCGCCAGCAACCTTCTCCTCGCGGACCGCGAACGGGTCGCCATGACGGTGGCGGGCCGCCAGCCCGATCGCCACCCCGACCACCAGTCGAAGGGTCGCATCCCCGCCCCGGGCTGGGTGCCCGCGAACCGCTGGCGCGGCCTGATGCCCGCCGACGCCAACCCCGTCTGGCTGGACCCGCCGGAGGGGATCCTGGGCAACACGAACAACAAGACCGTGGACCGGCCCTTTCCCGCGCACATCAGCTATCACTGGGGCGACACGCAGCGCGTCCAGCGGATGCAGCGCCTGATGGGCCGGCGCGAGGTCCACACCCGCGAAAGCATGATCGGGGCGCAGCTCGACACCGTGTCCAACGCCGCGCGCACGCTCCTGCCGCTGGTGGGGCGCGACCTGTGGTTCGCGGGCGGGGCGGCGGCGGCCGACACGCCCGAACGCCGCCGCCAGACCGCGCTGGCGCTGCTGGCCGCCTGGAACGGCGAGATGTCGGAGCACCTGCCCGAACCCCTGATCTACGCCGCCTGGATGCGCAGCCTGCAGGACCGCCTGATCCGCGACGACCTGGGTCCGCTGGCGGACGCGTACCGCCGCCTCGACCCGCTGTTCCTGGAACGCGTGTTCCGCGACGAGGGGGGCGCCGCCGCCTGGTGCGACGTGGTCCAGTCCACCGCGGTCGAGACCTGCGCCGACATCGCGCGCCTGTCGCTCGACGCCGCCCTCCAGGACCTGCAAGACCGCTATGGTCCCACGGTCGAAGGCTGGCGCTGGGGCGACGCGCACGAGGCGCGCCACGACCACCGCGTCCTGGGCGACGTGCCGGGCCTGGGCTGGGTGGTGAACATCCGGCAATCCACCTCCGGCGGGGACGACACGCTGCTGCGCGGACGCATGTCGGGGGACGGGCCATTCCCCTTCGCGAACGTCCATGCCGCCGTGTATCGCGGGGTGTACGACTTCGCCGATCCCGAAAGCAGCGTCTTCGTGACGTCCACGGGCCAGTCGGGCCATCCCCTGTCACGCCATTACGACGACCTGGGCGAGCTGTGGCGACGGGGGGAATACGTTCCCATGACCCTCGACCCCGCCCTCGCGCGCGCGGGCGCCGTGGGCGTGACGACCCTTGTGCCGGCATCCGGGCGGACGCCCTGAGGATCGGTCGGGGCGCTCCCTCCGCCGCGGGCGGACAGGCTCAGAAGGTGCCCCGTTCGGTCCGCGCCGGACGTTCGGCGGCCCACGACGGGCTGGACGCCTTTCCCTGGATGCGGACGGTGCGTCCGGTCCCGCGGCGCGACGGTCGCACCGCGCCCGCGGCGCCCCGACGACGAACCCTTCAGGCCGCTCGGTCCCCCCGCTTGGGCGCGGACTGGACGGAGAAGGCGCCGACCGCCTCCTCGACCTCGCGCGCCAGAGCCTGCAGTCGCGTCAGCGCGTCGCGGCGGGTCCCGCTGCGATCGGCGTTGGCCTGCGTGTCGGCCGCGTTGCCGGTGGTCGCCCGTTCGCTCAAGGCGCCGATCCCGTCGGCCTGGCGGGTGGCCGCGTCCGCCACCGCCGTCAGGCGGTCGGACGTCGCGCCGACGCCGGCCGTGATCTCGGCGAACCGTTCGCCCGTCTGCACCATCAGGGCCGCCCCCGTGCGGACATGGCCTTCCGACCGGTGCAGGATGTCGCCGATTTGGGCCACGGCGTCGGCGGACCGCTGCGCGAGCGCCCGAACCTCCGTGGCGACCACGGCGAAGCCGCGGCCCGCCGGGCCGGCGCGCGCCGCCTCCACGCCCGCGTTCAATGCGAGTAGGTTGGTCTGGAACGCGATGTCCTCGATCAGGGCGGTGACGCTGCGCACCTCCGCGGACGCGGCCTCGATCCGGTCCATCGCTTCCGTCGCCTCTCGCAGCACCCCGGACCCGGCCTCCACGGTGCGGTCCATCACCGCGGCGCTGTCGACCGCCGCCCGCGCGTCGGCCGCCGTCGCCACGATCGTGTCGCGCACCGCGCTCAGATCGGCGACGAAGACGTCCATGCCCGCGACACGCCCGTCGTCCAGGACCTTGTGTCGGGCCGACAGGGCGACGATGTCCTCGGTCTCGGCGCGGATCCGGACGATCCGGTCGGATGCGGTGGCGATGGCCCGCGCCAGGGACGCGACGGCGTCGTTGTAGTCCCGCGATAGCTGCGCGAACCCGTCGGGCATCGCGTCGATCCGCGCATCCAGTCGGCCCGCCGCAAGCGCGGTCAGCGCGCTCCGCAGCGTGCTCAGCACGGCATCCTGTTCCGCCAGGCTCGCGGCCGCCCGCGCGGCCTCCCGCTCGCGGGTGGCGGCGGCATCCGCCTCCGCTGCCTGCGCGCGATCCGCCTCCGCGGTCGCGGTGGCGACGGCCTCCTCCGCGCGGGCCAGCGCCTCCACCGCGCGCAGACGTTCCCCATCGGCGGCCTTCGCCTGACGGTCCGCTTCGGCCTGCGCCTCGGCGGACGCGGCCAGGGCCTCGTCCGCCGTCTCCTGGCGTTTGGCCGTCTGAGCATCCAGTTGCGCCCGCAGATGCAGCATACGTCCCATCAGATAGGACACGATCAGGATCCCCGCGCAGTACCCGACGGCGTGAAGGACGTTCGTGTAGGTGTCGTCGGTCGGATAGACCCAGCCCGGCATTATCGATCCCACCACGACGTAGAATGCGACGATCGTCCCGCTGGCCAGGATCAGCGCGGACATGCTGGACATCAGTGCGATCACCGCCAGGGCGACCATCAGGTAGAAATGAGCCGTCATGTGCCACGGCGTCTCCGACAGGACCACGATGAAGGTCATCGTCTGCACGCTGAGCGCCTGACCGAGGAACACGCTGCTATGCCGGGGAAACCGGCGTCCCAGCAGGTAGGCGAGCGGATTGAGCGTCAGGGTCACGACCATGAGAGGCAGGACGCTGACGTCGGTCAGCAGCCAGATCAGCCCGATGAAGCAGAAATTTATGACGAGCTCCAGCACCAGCATCTCCGCCTCCAGGCGGGGGCGCTGCTCGATCAGGGGTGGGAGGTCCTTCGTCATCGCGATCGCACTTCTCCGGGCCGGGCGTTCCTGGGCCCGTCCCGTCCTGCACGCGGCAGCCTTGCGAATGGGTTAAGTCCAGGCGACGCGCGAACGCCCGAACGGGGACGGTCCATCGGTCCGCGTCCCCGCGCCGCGCCGCATCCGATCCGGTCCGGGGACATCCCCGGTCGAACCAGCACGCGCGACCGGCACGCGCCTCATTCCCATCCCTTCGCGATCAGCCCCGCCGCCTCCGGCGCGAAATAGGTCAGCACCCCGTCGCAGCCCGCGCGGCGGAAGGCCATCAGGCTTTCCATCATGGCCTTCTCGCCGTCGATCCAGCCCTGCGCCGCCGCCGCGCGTATCATCGCGTACTCGCCCGACACCTGGTACGCGAAGGTCGGCACGGCGAACGTGTCCTTTGCCCTACGGCACACGTCCAGATAGGGCAGACCGGGCTTGACCATCACCATGTCCGCGCCTTCATCCAGGTCGCGCGCGATCATGCGCAGGGCCTCGTCTCCGTTGAGCGGGTCCATCTGGTACGTCTTCTTGTCCCCCGTCAGCGCGCCGGATGCGCCGACCGCGTCGCGAAACGGACCATAGAACGCGCTGGCGTACTTCGCGGCATAGGACATGATCGTCACGTCCCGGTGGCCCGCGCCCTCCAAGGCTCGGCGGATGGCGCCGATGCGCCCGTCCATCATGTCCGACGGCCCGATGATGTCGGCGCCCGCCTCCGCTTGCGACAGGGCCATGCGAACCAGCGCCTCCACCGACTCGTCGTTCAGAATCACGCCGTCGCGGACGAACCCGTCGTGCCCGTTCACGTTGTAGGGGTCGAGCGCCACGTCCGTCATCACCGACACCTGGGGGAACGCCGCCTTGACTGCGCGGGTGGCGCGGTTCGACAGGTTGTCCGGGTTCCAGGCCTCCGCGCAATCCTCCGTCTTCAGGGACGCGTCGGTGTACGGGAACAGGCAGATCGTGCGCACGCCGAGGGCCTGCGCTTCGCCCACGGCGTCCACGACCCGGTCCACGGACCGGCGCACGACGCCGGGCATCGACGGCACCTCCTCCAGTACGCCTTCGCCGTCGCGCACGAAAAGGGGCCAGATCAGGTCGTCGGCATGGAGGCGATCCTGGCGCACCAGCCCCCCCAGGGCGGCGGTGCGGCGCAGGTGGCGGGGACGCGACAGGGCCAGGGGGGCGGGGGGGACGGTGGGGGTCAGGGAGGCACCGCACGACGAGGGCGCACCCATCAACCTGGGCACCCCCGACGAGGTGGCGATCGCGGAGCTCGC
>NZ_JARGZA010000020.1 GCF_030973515.1 Jannaschia maritima | reverse complement strand
CGTTCCGTCGCATCCAGGTGGCTCGCGGCGCCGTCGAACCACGCGCGGCAGAAACGCCCGGGGATCCGCAGGCATTGAACCAGGCCCTGTCGGACCGCGCCGTGACCGACCGCGTCCGGCAGGTGCGCGACGCGCTGGGTCGCGCGAACGCCGCGGCCGTGCGGATCGGCGGCCCGTCCCTCGACCGCCTGGGGGAGGTCCTGTCCGGCATCGTGGCGGCGATCGAAGCCGCGCGGCCCGACCTGCCCGCCCTCCAGTTGCCGGACCTGCCGGATGCCGCGGCGGGCCCGTCGCCGGACACGTCGGGGGACGATGCCGGCACGGATGCCGACGCGCCCGCCGCGACGGCGGTGGTCGCACCCGACGTGGCGGCAGTGGGCGGAATCGCGGACGCGAAGGCGGCCCTCGCGGGGGTGGAGCGTTACCTGAAGTCCGCGGAACCGTCCTCCGCCGCGCTGCTGCTGGTGATCCAGGCCCGCGAACTCGTGGGCCGTCCCCTGATGGACGCCATCGAGATCCTGATGCCGCAGCGCGTGGCCGAGGTCCGGATCGACTTCGGCCCCGACGGCGGAATCCTGCCGATGGACCGTCTGAAGGCGCTGAGCGCCGAGATCCCGCGCGACGCGCCCCCGGCATCGGACGTTCCCCCGCGGGACGTCCCCGATCGCGCCAGTGCCGCAGCGGAACTTCTGGCCGTCAATGCGTGGTTCAAGCGCGCCGAACCCGCCAGTCCGGTCCCCTTGCTCCTGGATCGCGCTCGCGCTTGGCTTGAATCCGACTTCGAAACACTCATCTCGGAGTTGATCGCAAAACCGCCCACCGGCTGAGTCTCGCCGAAAAGGGGAACGTTAACGGTCCCCTCCGATTGACTAAGAGGGGAACGAGTGATGAACGGACGCCAACTTCGGGAGATTTGAAATGGCCGCCGATAAAGCGACTGATTTCCTCAAGCGGAATCGACCGCCGCGCGTTAACATATCCTACGAGGATCCCTACGACAGCGAACGGATGGTCGAGTTGCCGTTCGTCATGGGGATGATGTCCGATCTGTCGGGCAACGATTCCGACAGGGAGAAGCCCGCCATCGAGGAGCGGGAGTTCCGGGACGTAACGGGTGCGACGCTCGACGCCTACATGGCCGACGTGGCCCCGGGCGTCAGCATGGCGGTGGAGAACCGCCTCGACGCCGGGTCGACCGACAAGCTGGGCGTGGCGCTGCGGTTCAAGTCCATGGACGATTTCAATCCCGCCCGCGTAGCGGAGCAGGTGCCCGCGCTGAACAAGCTCCTGGAGGCCCGCAAGCAACTGGCCAACCTCCAGCGCTACATGAACAGCAAGCCGAAGGCGCAGGAGCAGATCCGCATGCTGCTCAACGATCCCGAGCTGATGGCCGCCCTGGCCCAGCGCGGCGCATCCGAGGACGGTGCGGACGACGGTGCGGGGGAGAAGACCGATGGCTGACGCGCAGACCAACGCCCCCGCCCGGCAGGGCATGACCGAGCTGGAGGAATTCAGCGACATCCTCCGCCAAACGATCAAGCCGCGCAGCGACACCGCCGCGCGCGAGGTCGACAACGCCGTCACCGCCCTCGTGCGGGAGGCACTGGACGATCAGACCCTCGTCACCGAGGACGTGCTCGACACGGTCGACGCCATCCTGGCGAAGATCGACACGAAGCTGTCGGACCAGTTGAACGCGATCATGCACGCGGAGGAGTTCCAGAAGCTGGAATCGTCCTGGCGCGGCCTGGCCTACACGGTCAACAACTCCGAAACGGACAGCAGCCTGCGCGTGAAGGTGATGAACATCTCCAAGCAGGAGCTGTCAGGCATGTTCCGGGCCTATCCCGGCGCCCGCTGGGATCAGAGCCCGCTGCATCAGAAGATCTACGAGCAGGAGTTCGGCACCCTGGGCGGCACGCCGTTCGGCGCGCTGGTGGGCGACTACTACTTCGGCTTCGGCTCCGCGGACATCAACCTCCTGCGCGACGTCTCGAAGGTGGCCGCGGCCGCGCACGCGCCGTTCATCTCCGCCGCCTCGCCCGAGCTTCTGGGCATGGACGGCTGGGACGAGTTGGGCACCCCGCCCGACATCTCCGAGATCTTCGAGACCCCCGACTACGCGAAGTGGAATACCCTGCGCGAGTCCGAGAACAGCCGCTACCTCGCGCTGACGATGCCCCGCGTCCTCGCGCGCGAGCCGTACGGCCAGGACAGCAATTCCGTCGTCGAGGAGTTCAACTTCGAGGAGGAGACGGGCGGCGAGCGCGACGGCTATGCCTGGATGAACGCGGCGCATGCGCTGGCGGCGAACATCAACCGCGCCTTCAAGGAGCACGGCTGGACGGTGCAGATCCGCGGCGTGAACAGCGGCGGCGAGGTGCTGAACCTGCCGACGCACACGTTCGACACCGGCGCCGGCGGACGCGACATGAAGTGCCCGACGGAGGTGTCCATCACCGACCGCCGCGAGGGCGAGCTGTCGTCCGCGGGCCTGCTGCCGCTGGTCCACCGCAAGAACACCGACAAGGCCGCCTTCATCGGCGCCCAGACGGTGTACAAGCCCAAGAAGTACGCCGACGACCTGGCGACCAGCTCCGACAACATGTCGGCGCGCCTGCCCTACATCTTCGCGGTGTCCCGGTTCAGCCACTACTTGAAGTGCATGGTGCGCGACAAGATCGGCCAGAGCCCGACGCGCCGCCAGTTGGAGACGGACCTGCAGACGTGGGTCAACAAGTACGTCTCCGGTAATCCCGAGACCGCGACCGACAAGGAAAAGGCCAAGAAGCCGCTTGCCGGAGCCAAGGTCGAGGTGATCGAGGACGAGGAGAACCCCGGCTACTACGTCGGCAAGTTCTTCCTCAAGCCGCATTTCCAGCTGGAAGGGATGGATATCGGCATGTCGTTGGTTTCACGGCTTCCCAAGAAGAACTGACCCCCCTAACCCCCTGCCCCCCGTGGGCTCAATCAATGGAGTGACACATGGCTGTCGATATTTTCCTGCGCCTGTCCAACAGCATCCGCGGCGAGTCCCAGGACGCCACCCACCGCGACAACATCGACGTGATGGAGTGGAACTGGGGCCTGACGCAGTCCGGCACGACCCACATGGGCGCCGGCGGCGGCGGCGGTAAGGTCAACGTCCAGGACATCACGCTGACGAAGTACGTGGACTTGGCGTCCAACGACCTGATCAAGCGCTGTACGTCCGGCGAGCACATCGATTCCGGCGAGCTGATCGTCCGCAAGTCGGGCGGCAACGCCCCGATCGAGTACTTCATCCTGAAGATGGAGAACATCATGATCACGTCCTACCAGACGGGCGGATCGAAGGACGGCCTCGACCGCATCCAGGAGACGCTGACCCTGAACTTCCGCAAGTTCGAGATCACGTACACCCTGCAGGAGGAATCCGGTGCCGCCGGTGCCCAGACCGCGACCGGTTGGGACATCGCCGAGAACCAGGAATGGACGGCGTAAGCCTCGAATCCCATTCGTTTCGGGGGGCCGGCGCATCGCGCCGGCCCTTGTCGTTCGGGCCGTCGTTCGGCTAGGTCCGCGGCCATGCCCCGATACCGCGACGATACGGACGATGCCGCGGCCCCGCGGGGGCGCCGCCCCGAAGCGCGCCGCCGCGCGCACGTCATGCAGATCTTCCGGGAGGCCGCGGGCCACGGCACCGCCAAGCGCGCCCCGCGCGGCGACGTCCGCGCCCAGGCCAGCCGCATCACGACGGACGAGGCCGCGCTGCGCCGCAACGTGACCTACGACGTCGAGAACCTGACCAGCACCGTCCGCCTCGACGCCGTCGTCCCCCTCGACGGGCACGAACGCGTCGCGCGGTCGGTCCTCAACTTCGGCCTCGTCGACCTCAGCCGGGCGGGCGCGTCCACCGCCAGCCGGATGGCCATCGCCGCCGCGATCCGCCAGGCCCTGCTGGACCACGAACCGCGGCTCGTACCCGAAACGCTGTCCGTCACCTTGTCGTCGGAGCATGCGACCGACCAGCGCCTGACCTTCGACGTGACCGCCGACATCGTGGCCGACCCCGCCGACCTGCCCATCGACTTCGTGGCGGAGGTCGATCTGGGCGCGGGCAAGATGGACCTGCGACCGGTCCGCGGCACGGGCGCATGAGGAAGGCCTTCCGCGACGCCTACGAACGCGAGCTCGCGCTCCTCTACGAACGCGGCGCGTCCTTCGCGGCGGAATATCCCGGCATCGCGGGGCAGCTGGGCGGCCTCCTGCAGGACAACACAGACCCCGCGATCGCGGGCCTCCTGGAAGGGACCGCCTTTCTGGCCGCCCGCGTGCAGCTGAAGCTCGACGAGGAGTTCCGCGGCTTCACCGACGAGCTTCTGGACCAGATCTTCCCCGACGCCCTGGCGCCCCTGCCGTCGATGATGATCGTGCAGGCTCGCCTGCCCGCCGACCCGGTCGACCCCGCCTCCGGCCGCACGATCCCCGCGGGCGCCCCGTTCCAGGCCCGCCTGGTGGAACGCTCTCGCAGCGTGGCCTGCCGGTTCCGCACCGGGTCCCCGCTGACGCTGTGGCCCCTGGTCCTGCGCGACGCGCGCTACCTGTCGGGCGCCGCGGCGATCAGCGCCCTGGGCCAGGACGCCCATCCCCGCGCGCAGGCCGCCGTGACGGTCGACCTGGCGACCGTCGGCGCGGGCGTGGCGCTGGGCGACCTGGGCGCCGACGACCTGCCCCTGCACATCCTGTCGCCCATGGGGGACGCGGTCGCGCTCTACGAGCAGGTCTTCGCGGACACCGTGCGCGTGTCGCTGCGCTGGCTCGACGCCAAGGGCGACGCGCGCTTCCGCCCCCTGCCGCCCGACGCGGTGCAGCAGATCGGCCTCGACCCCGACGAGCGCCTGCTGCCCCACGACGAACGCCTGTTCGACGGCTTCGCGCTGCTCCGCGAAGGGCTGGCCTTTCCGCGCAAGGTCCTGGGCCTCCGCCTCGCGGGCCTGCGCCGCGCCTTGCACGGGATTCCGGCCGACGCGGCCGCCCTGGTGTGGGAGTTCGACCGGCGCGACGACGACCTCGCCGCGCGCTTCGGGCCCGCCGCGCTGGGGCTGCACTGCGCGCCCGCCGTCAACCTGTTCGAGGACGCGGCCCAGCAGATCCGCCTGGACGGGCGCCGCCACGAATACGTGGTCACCCCGCAGGCCTCGCCCGTCACCCACCACGAGGTTCACCGCATCCTGGACGTCCAGGCGCACTACACCGCATCGCGCACCAAGCGGCCCGTCCGCCCCCTCTACGGCACGATGGGGTCGGACGACGGGGATCCGCGTCACGCGCTCTACTACACCACCCGGCGGCGCGAGCGTCGCCTGACGGAGGAGGAGCTGCGCCACGGCCACCGCCACCGCTACATGGGGACTGAAACGCTTCTGTCCTTCTGGGAACCACCCGCCGGCCCCGACCGGCCCGACGGCGACACCGTTCCGGGGCCGCAGCGCCTGGCGGTCCGGGTCCTGTGCTCCAACCGGCACCTGCCCGCCAGCCTGCCCGACGCGCAGGCCGCCGACGCGTTCACCCTGGACGACGACCAGACCGTTCCGCTGCGCTGCGTCGCCGGTCCGACCCCCCCGCGCGAGCCGCTGGACCTGCTCGATGCCGACGCGCCCCACCGCGCCACGGCGGGCAACGTGCAGTGGCGCCTCATCAGCTACCTGGCCCTGTCGCAGTTCGGCATCGGCGACCGGTCCGGCGGCACCGACGCCGACGGCCTGCGCGAGATGCTGTCGCTCTTCGCCGACCTGTCCGACCCCGTCGCCGCGGCGCAGGTCGCGGGGCTCGAATCGCTGGCGACCCGCCCCGTCACCCGGCTGATCCGCCACGGCGACGGGCACGCCCCCGCCCGTGGGGTCGAGGTGCGGCTGACCTTCGACGAAGGCGCGTTCGAAGGCTCCGGCCCGATGCTGCTGGGCGCCGTGCTGGACCGGTTCCTGGCGGAATACGCCCCCGTCAACAGCTTCACCCAGACGGTCGTGGCGACGCGCCAGCGGGGCGACCTGAAGGCCTGGCCGCCGCGCTCCGGGTCGGGGCCGGTGCTGTGACCGCCCGGCCCCAGGGCCTCTTCGCGCTCCTGCGGCGGGTGGAGCGGAACGCCCCGGACGCCCCGCGGATCGGGCGCAACGACCGCCTCGCCGACGAGATCGTGCGCATCGGGCAGGACCCCTATCTGGCGTTTCCCGCATCCGACGTGGCCGATCACCGGCGCGAGGGCGGCAGGGCCGTCATCCGCACCCCCGTGCTGGGCCATTTCGGACCGCAGGGCCCCCTGCCCCTGAACACCACGGAGGAGGTGCTGCGCTGGCGCGACGTGGCGGGCGACCCGTCCTTCGTGGCGCTCGCGGACCTGCTGGGGACGCGGTTCGTGCAACTGTTCTTCCGGGCCTGGTCCGACAGCCGCGCCATCGGCCAGTTCGACCGCCCGGACGAGGACCGCTTCGCCGCGCATGTGGGCGCCCTGGCCGGCGTCAGCACGCCCGCGTTCCGCAACCGGGACGGCATCCCCGACGTGGCGCGCACGCGCCTGGTCGGCCTGCACGCCACCCGCGTCAAGAGCGGCGTGCGCCTGCGCCAGTTGATCGAGTTGTACCTGTCCGCCGACGTCGCCGTGCAGGAGCACGTGCCGTCCTGGATCGCGTTCGACGCGTCCGACCACAGCCGGATGGGCCGGCGCGGCGCCACGCTGGGCCGGGACGCGCGACTGGGCACGAAGATGCGCAGCGTGAACGACCGCATCCGCATCCGCGTGGCCGCCCGCGACCTGGACGAATACCGCGCCTACTTGCCGGGCGGCGTACGCGCCGGGCAGTTGCTGGACCTGGTCCGCTGGTACCTGGGCGAATGGACCGAGGTGGAGGTCGCCCTGTCCCTGCCCGCCGACGCGATACCGCCCGCGACGCTGGGCCGGACGGCCCAGCTGGGCTGGATGGCCGCGATGGCGCCCGGGGGCGGCACGGGCCGGGTGGACATCGCGACCTATGATCTGGACGACGTCCGCGGAGGGAGCACGCCATGACCGACATCGCCATCGAGACCTATGCCGGCAAGATGAACCGGGCGGGCTACGACAGCTTTCTGGGCGCCATGCGCCAGGCCCGGTCCGAAGGGAACCGCAACGTCGAGCTGATCCACTGGCTGTTCCAGGCCGCCGCCCGGAAGGACGGCGACGTCGCCGCCACCCTGCGCGAGATGGGGATCGACCGCACCGGCGTCCTGACGGATCTGGACGCGGCCCAGAACCGCTTCGCCCGGCGCGTGACCGAGACGCCGGGCATCTCCGACAGCCTGTCGGACGCGCTGAACCAGGCATGGACCTATGCCACCCTCCAGTTCGGCGAGGCGCAGATCCGCACGGGCCACGCCCTCTACGCCGCGCTGGCCGACCCCCGCCTGCGGCGCGAGGTGCTGGCCGCCGCGCCCGCGCTCGAAGGCGTGTCGGTCGAGCGCATCGCGCGCGAGCATGGGCGCCTCTGGTCCGCCTCGGAGGAGGAGAACCTGCGCCCCATGGACGGGTCCGGGCTGACGGCCGGGGCGGGGACCGACGCGGGCGCGCGGCTGGCCGGGGACAGCGCGCTGGCGCGGTTCAGCGTCGACATGACCGCGCAGGCCGAAGCGGGCGGCATGGACCCGATCGTGGGCCGCGACCCGGAGGTGCGGCAGATGATCGACGTCCTCCTGCGGCGGCGGCAGAACAACCCGATCCTCACCGGCGAGGCGGGGGTGGGCAAGACCGCGGTGGTCGAAGGCTTCGCGCAGCGTCTGGCTGCGGGCGACGTGCCGCCCAGCCTGCAGGGCACGCGGCTGCACATGCTCGACGTCCAAGCGATGCAGGCGGGCGCCAGCATGAAGGGCGAGTTCGAGCAGCGGTTGAAGTCCGTGATCGACGAGGTCCAGTCCAGCCCCACCCCGATCATCCTGTTCATCGACGAGGCGCACACCCTGATCGGCGCGGGCGGCGCGCAGGGCACGGGCGACGCCGCGAACCTTCTGAAGCCCGCCCTGGCCCGCGGCACGCTGCGCACGATCGGCGCCACCACGTTCAGCGAATACCGCCAGTACTTCGAGAAGGACCCCGCCCTGACCCGGCGCTTCCAGCCCGTGCAGGTGGACGAACCCGACGTTCCCCGCTGCTGCACGATGCTGCGCGGCATCCTGGGGCCGATGCAGGACCACCACGGCGTGCGCATCTCCGACGAGGCGCTGGTCGCCGCCGTCACCCTGTCGGACCGCTACGTCCCCGCGCGGCAGCTGCCCGACAAGGCCGTCAGCCTGCTCGACACCGCCTGCGCGCGCGTGGCCGTCAGCCAGGCCTCGACGCCCGCGCGCGTGGGCGACCTGTCCGCCCGGCGCGACGCCCTGGCCGCCGAGATCGCCGCGAAGGAGGCGGAGCGCGACCTGGGATCGACCGACGAGGCCCGCCTGGCGGACGCGAAGGCGGAGCACGAGACCGTGGAGGCCGACCTGGCCCGGGCGCAGGCCGCCTATGCGGAGGAACGCGCGGTCGTCGAGCGCATCACCGCCCTGCGTGGCCAGATCGCCGATCCGCCCGAAGGCTTCGACGTGGACGCCGCGCGCGCCGAGATCGCGGACCGCATGGCCGAGCTGGCCGCGCGCGACCCGGACACGCGCATGGTCTATCCCCACGTGGACGCGCAGTCGGTGGCCACCGTGATCGCGGATTGGACGGGCATCCCCGTGGGCCGGATGATGACCGATGAATTGACGCAGATCCTGTCGCTCGCCGATACGCTGCGGGACCGCGTGGTGGGCCAGGACCATGCGCTGCGCATCATCGCCAGGCGGGTGGAAACGTCGCGCGCGGGCCTGGGCGACCCGCAGAAGCCCGTGGGCGTGTTCCTGTTGGCGGGCCCGTCGGGCGTCGGCAAGACCGAGACGGCCCTGGCCCTCGCCGAGCAGCTCTACGGCGGCGAGGGGAACGTCGTCACGATCAACATGTCCGAGTTCCAGGAGGCCCATTCCGTCAGCCTGCTCAAGGGCGCGCCGCCGGGCTACGTCGGCTACGGCGAAGGGGGCCGCCTGACGGAGGCCGTGCGGCGCAAGCCCTATTCCGTGGTGCTGCTCGACGAGGTCGAGAAGGCCCACCCCGACGTGCACGAACTGTTCTTCCAGGTCTTCGACAAGGGCATCATGGAGGACGGGAACGGGCGGCCCATCAACTTCCGCGACACCCTCATCCTGCTCACGTCGAACGTCGGCACCGACGTCATCGCCGAGATGGCCTCGGACCCGGCCGAGCCGCCCGACCCGGCGGAGCTCGACGCGGCGCTCCGGCCCTTCCTGCTCGACGTGTTCCCGCCCGCGCTGCTGGGACGCCTGGTCACGATCCCCTACCTGCCGCTGTCGCCCGACGTCTTGCGCGACATCGCGGTCCTGAAGCTGGGCAAGGTCGCGCGCCGCATGAAGGACGCGCACGGCGCCCTGCTGACCTGGTCCGACGCCGTCCTGGACCACATCGTTGCGCAGTGCCGCGACCCCGGATCGGGCGCGCGAATGATCGACAACATCGTGTCCAACGCCATCCTGCCCGAGCTCGCCCGCGACCTGCTGTCCCGCATGGCCTCCGGCGCGCCGGTCGCCGGGGTGCGCGTGGACGTCGGGGTGGACGGCTTCACCTATGCGTTCGACGGGGCGGAACCGGAGCGCGGGGATGCGGACGCGACCGAAGCGGCGGAGTGATCGCGCCGCGAGCCCGCCCGGCGGCACGTCCTCCACCCGACGAGGAAGGGACGGGCGACCGACCCTCGGGACACCCGGGCGAATCACGCATTCGTCCGACGCAGGGCAGACGGGGAGCAGACGCATCGCAGACACGGACCGCATGCCGGGTCGGCCCGCCGCAACGTACCCATACCGGGGTGGCCGGCATCCCCAGACGTCAACGCACGCTGAGGATCCCGCCTCCTTGCCCGACGCCCTGCTCCGGGTCACACTCTTCCCCAGGAACCACCCTGCCCGCCCCAGGCCCGAGAACCATTTCGCCGCACCGCAGCACGACCGGCGCCGACGTTACCCCGTCTCGCCGACCATTCCGTCGATCAGCTCGACATAGACCGCGACCGCCGGGTCCACCGGCGCGGGCGCGGGCGCCGCCGGGGCACCGGGGCCGCGCATCTTGCGCGCGGCCCACGCCGTCAGGTCCGAGATCGACCAGCCGCGCAGGAACGGGTTGGCCCGCACGACGGCCGCCCCCATCACCGCCCCCACATCCGCGTCGGGGTCCGCCCGCAACGCGATGTCCGCCCCCTGCGGGCCCAGGAAATGCGCCAGATACAGCCGCCCCGACGTGACCTCGTGGCCCCGCGCGCGCAGATACGCCTCGTTCTCGGCGGCCAGCCGGGCGACCATGCGCCGGCTGATCCCCGGATCGGTGCGCAGCGCCAGCAGGGCCGCGCGGTCGTTCGTGGCTACGAGGTCGGGGCGATAGGTCCGCATCATGCGCAGCCACGTGGATTCAATGAACTGCCCCAGCCCGGTGGCCGTCGACCGGGGGTTCCGCGCATCCGCACGCCCCGCGCTCTCGACCTGAATGATGCGGGCGACAAGGGCTTCGACCGCGTCCGACGCGCCCAGGCCGCCGCCGGGCAGCAGGGCCATCGGGTCCGTGGGACGCCCGCCCGACCGGACCTCGAAGTGCAGGTGGTTGCCCGTCGACGTGCCCGTCGTGCCGACATAGCCGACGACCTCCCCCCGCTCGACCGCGTCGCCGGGCGACAGCCCGTCGGCGAAGGCGGACAGGTGGGCATAGCGCGTTTCCAGCCCGTCCGAATGGGCCAGGGTGACCATGTTGCCGTACCCGCCCGCGACCGCGGCCCCCGCGACGATGCCCGCGGCGGCGGCCCGGACGGGGGTGCCCGCGGGGGCCGCCCAGTCGACGCCCGCGTGCAGGCGCATGTCCCCATGGATCGGGTGGCGCCGCATGCCGTACCGGGACGACAGCCGTCCTTCCACGGGCACCGCCAGCACCGCGACCGCGCCCGCACGGCCCGGAACGTGGCAGCGGAAGCCGTCCGGACCGTCGGGCACAACGTAACAGCGCCAGTCCCCCCCCGGCCCCGACACCGCGGCATAGGCCAGCCGGCCCGCCTGCGTGCCCCCTGGCCCCGCGGCCCGCGAGAAGGCCAGCGTCAGGCGGTCGCCCCGCAGCGCGGTCCGGTCCAGATCGATGCCGCCCGCCACGACGGACACGAAGCCGCCCGCGACCTCCGCCTCCAGCCCCGCGCGCAGCATCGCGGAATAGAGCGCGTCGGCCAGGCGGAAGCCCACCCCGTCCATGCCCTCGTCCGGCTCCGCGGTCAGCGCGGCCTCCACCCATGGGTCCACCCCGTCGGCCACCGCGCCCGTGTCGTCCCGGGCCCGCGTGCCGCGATACCCCGCGCCCGGCAGGTACAGCGACGCCTGCGCCGCGGTCGGGTCCGCCCCCACCCCGCGCAGGGCCAGGACGCTTCCCCCGGGCAGCGTGCCGCCGGGGAGCAGGGGGTCGATCAGGTCGGGCGGCACGGTCACCGCGGCGTCCGCATCCGCCAGCAGCACGTCGAGCGGGGCCTCCGCCGTGGCGCGCAGCACGGTGTCGCGCCACACGGGGACGCGCGCGTCCTCCGCCCGGATGAAGGCCAGCGAGCTGCCGCCCGTCGCCCCGTCCTCGGTGGCAGCCAGGTCCTGCAGCCCGTCCTGCGCGAGCGCGATCTGGTCCTGCAGATAGGCCAGGTCTTCCCGCGAGGACGGCAGGACGGTCATCAGCCGGTCCGCGGCGGATAGCAGGTCGTCGCGCAGGACCCGGAACCGGTCAGGCGACGGCAGGCCGAAGCGGCGCACGTCCAGCACGGCGGGCCCGGGCAGGGACAGGTCCCCCTCCCCCCCTGCGCGCGCCTCGGGCAGGGCGACGATGTTGGGATCGCCCGGAATGTCCAGGAACGCGCCGGGGGCCACGACGGGCGCGATGGCGACGTCACCGCCCGCCACCTGCGTCAGTTGCCGGTCGTCCGCGTTCCACCACGCGACCGCCCGCCCCGGCGCGTCCCACCACCACCCCGCCAGGCCCCCGCCGCCCAGCAAGACGACCGCGACCGGACCCCAGCGGACCGCGCGACGCCTGCGGATCCGGGCGCGCGCGCGGGCGCGGCTGTCGCGGAAGGCGGGGTCGACGGCCACGGCGGCGCGCGCCCTAGCGGAACACGCCCCGCACGGAGGGCGAGATCGTGTTCAGCGGCGCGGACGGTTGCGAGCGCGGCGTCGCAGCCGGTTGGGCGGGACGCGGCGTCGCGGTGCGCGCGGGTCGCGCCTGCCGCTGCGTGCCCCCCGTGCGGGCGGGCGACGCGGTGCGCGCCGGGGTCGGTGCCGCGACCGGTTCGGGGCAGTCCACGTCCTCCCGCAGGATGACGTCCCGGAACAGCGCGATGCTGGCCGCATCGCCGGGCGCCGCATCTCCCCGCGCGTCGTAATAGGCCGCGACCGCGCGGCGCGACCCGGGACCCCAGGCGCCGTCCACCGTCAGGCGGTAGCATCCCATCCGCTGCAGCGCCGTCTGGATCGCCGCGGGCAGCGTGCCCGTGGGCGGATCGTAGACGCCCGACGCCACCAGCGAGGCATAGGTGTCCGGGTCCCGCTCGCGCATCGCCTGGCGTGCGTCGAACGTATCGGTCCCGAGGTCGGACCCGGTCAGCACGTCGTCGTCCGTGCCGGGCAGGCGACCCACGATCACCGAGGGACGCGGCAGCCCCGGCTGTGCGGGTCGCGCGGCCAGGTCGCTGGGCGTCGCCGTCGCCGCCGCCCTCGGCAGCGCGGCGGGCATCAGGACCGCCCCCTCCGCCGCCAGGGGTGCGGCGGGCAGGACCGGCCCGCCCAGGACGATGCCGTTGCCGACGGGACGGACCCGAGCCGCCGCGAGCGGCGCGTCCAGGACACCCACGGTCGCGACGCCGTCCTCCCGCGCGTCGCCGCCCGGAACGGGGTCGGGAAAGACCGTGCCGGGGCTGCGCAACGCGGCCACCAGGCGGTCCGCGACGGCCGTCGGCCCGGCAGCACAGGTCCCGTCCTCCGCCACGAGGGGGGCGGCCAGGGCGACGCCGTCGGGCAGCGTTTCGGGCAGGCGCAGCCCGCAGGCGTCGGTGGCGATCAGCAGCCGGGACGCGCCCGCCAGTTCCGCCACGAGCGCGGGGTCCCAGTCCGCCGCCGGCTGCCCCGACAGATAGACCACCGCCAGTTCGGCCTCGCGCATGTCCCGGATGGTGTCCAGCGTGGCGCCGCGGCGGCGCAGGCTGTCGTATCCGGCCTCCAGCAGGGCGCGGGACACGTCGAGCGCGACCTCCGCCCCCGTGCCGTCCGCCGGGACCAGGACCTGCGCCATGCGTTCGGCCGCCGGCGCGGACGGGGGCAGCGCGGCGCAAAAGACCAGGGCGAGCAGCGGACGTCGCATGGACCCGACGTTAGACCAGCGCCGCAGGCGCGGCCAGCCGCGCCGGCTCAACGGGGACGCGGCGTCAGGAACAGCCGCCAGGTCGTCCGCTGCCCCGTGTCCACCTCCACGAAGTCGGCGGGCACGTAGCCCCGCAGCAGGCAGTCGTCCTGCCCGTCGATGACGAAGCGTTCCGTGTCCACGCACATCCGGACCGCCCCCGACAGGAGCGTGCGGCCGAAGACGTCCATCGCGTGGACGTACAGGTAGCGGGCCGCCAGGGCGTCCGGGATCACCTCGGCGCATTGGGCGGGTCCGATCCGCCACCACCCTTCCGTCCGGAAGCCCCCGTCCCTCGGCTGGGCCACGGCGACGTTGGCGACGTCGAAGCTGCTGTTGCACACGGTGAAGGACGCCATTGCGGGCATCGCGGCGAACGCGGTCAAGCATAGCATCACTGCCCAGGTGCGGCACGCACGACACGGATCCGCCGATACCATTCGCGATCCCCCTGGCGCCTTTCCGCGGCGCCCCCATTTCCCTACGATACCGAAAACGGCAAACGTCCCGGTGAATGTGCCATGTCCCTTCGTACCACCTTCGTCCTCGTCGTCGCGACCGCCGCCCTGGCCGGGGGTGCCCTGGCGACCGTGCAGACCTTGGGCCTGACGGGCGTGGCCAGCAACCCCCCGGCGCAGCCTTTGGCCCCGCAGGTCCGCGCGGATGTGCCGCGGGTGATCGACATGGCCCCGGATCGCCTGCCCGCCGCCGCGCCGGCACTCGCGCCGCTGCGCGCGGGGCCGGACGCGCCGGCCGCCATCCGATCCACCATGCAGGTCCCCGGGTTCGCCGCCGCCCCGCCCCCACGCCGCCCCCTGGCGGCCCCGTCGCGGAACGGCGGGCCCGTCGCGACCGCGGCCGTCACCGCGGACGACTGGCTGGCGGAGGATCCGATCGAAGGCCCGTCCCTGTCGTTCCTGCCGACCGGGCCCGCCGGATCCGAACCCCTGATCGCGCGCGATCCCTGGCGCGTGGGCGTCTATCGCTGACTTGACCCCGGCCGCCGGACGCGGTTCCCCTCCCAGCGACGGGCGGTTTTCCGCCGGAGGGAGGATGTCGATGATTCGGGCCATACTTTTGCTGGCGGGCCTCGCGGGCGCGCAGGTCGCCGCCGCGCAGGGGACCGAACCGGGCGGGGCGCTGCGGATCGAGCTGAACAACGCCGCGACCCTGGACGGCGGAAGCTGCCAGCTCACCTATGTCGCGGTGAACGAAACGGACCGGGCGTTGGACCAACTGGCCTATCAGGCCGCGTTCTTCGACGGGACCGGCGTCGTCCGGCGCCTTCTGGTGCTGGAGTTCGGGGCCCTGACCCCCGGGCAGACCCGGGTGGTCCTGTTCAACCTGCCCGACCTGCCCTGCGAGGACGTGTCCCGCATCCTCGTGAACGATCTGGCGCGGTGCGACGTGGCGGGGGGCGAGCCGTCCGTGATGTGCCTGACCGCCCTGGACGCCGCGTCCCGGACCGACATCCAGTTCGGCCTGTAGGGATCGCGACCGCCATGCCGTCGTTGACCGACTACGACCCCATATCGCTAACCGTGTTCGCGGCGCTGGCCCTGCTGTCGATGGCCGCGCTGACCGTGTGCCTGTTCAAGACGATCCAGTTCCAGCGTCTGGGCGTCGGACGGTCCGACCGCACGGACGACATCCTGGAGGCTTGGCTGGGCGGGCGCCCGGACGAGGCGATCCGCGCCGCGTCGGACGGGGACACGGTCGGCACGCGGGTCCTGCAGGCCGTCCTGGCCGGACTGCGCGCCCGCCCGAACGACGCCGCCTATGCGGAGGAACTGGGCCGAAACGCTGCCCGGCGCGAGATGGGGCTGTTGGAACGGCGCATGCGCGTCCTGGAGGCCGTGGTCCAGGGGGCGCCGATGCTCGGCCTGCTGGGAACGGTGATCGGCATGATCGACGCCTTCTCGACGCTGTCGCTGTCGCAGGGGGCGGTGGATTCCACGCTGCTGGCATCGGGCATCTGGGTCGCGCTGACCACGACGGCGGCCGGGCTCGCCATCGCGGTCGTGACGTTCTTCATCGCGATCTGGCTCGAATCCCGCATCGAGATGGAGCGGCAGGTGCTGGAATCGGCCGTGTCGACCGCGGTGCATGGGCGGGTGCAGTCCGGCCGGACGCGCTAGGCATGTCCGTCGCACCGGCGGTCCGACGCCGCAGGTACCGCTTCGCCCTGACGCCGCTGGCGGACGTCATGTTCCAATTGCTGATCTTCTTCATGCTGACGTCGTCGGTCGCGCCCTATTCGCTGCTTCCCATCGCGCGGGGCGAGCCGCCCGGCCAGGGTCGCGGCGCGGCGGGCCCGGCGCAGGCCGGGGGCGGGCCCGCCGCCATCTGGCAGGTCGAGGGCGGGGCGGTGGTCGCAGGCGGTCAACGCTTCGGCCTCGATGCCCTGCCCGACCTGGCCGATGCGGTGCGCCGGGCCGACACGTCCCGCGTGCTTGTCGTGACGGGGGCCGGCGCGCGGATGCAGGACGTCGCAGCCGTCCTGGAGGCGCTGATCGCGGCCGACGTTCCCAACGTGCGCCTGTTCGATGGCACGGACGGATGAGGCGGGCGGACGGATGAGCTTCCAGGTCCCCCGATCGAACGGTCGCGCGATGCGGTTCGACGCATCGCTGTCGATCGTCAACATCGTCCTTCTGCTGATCTTCTTCTTCCTGGCGACCGGTCGCCTGATCGCCCCCGCCGACGCCGACCTGCGTCCGGCCGAGACGACCGAGCTGCCCTTGGCGGCGCTGCCGGACCCGATCCTGACGATGGGGGCTGACGGGGACCTCGCGCTGGACGGCGTGCCGGTCGCCCCCGAACTGCTGGCCGCCGCCCTGTCGGAACTGTCCGACGGCGCGCGCCTCCATCTGCTGGTCGACCGCGACGTCCCGGCGGAACGGTTCGTGGCCCTGATCGGACGACCCGCCCTGCGCGACCTGGATCTGCAGCTCGTGACCCTGGACCGCGCGCCGCGATGACGCGCATCGCCACCCCCCTGCCGGAGCGCGGCATCCATTGGGCTTTGGCGGGCGGCCTGTCGATCCTGATGCATGGCGCCGCGATCGCGGGCTTGGCGCATCTGTTCGTGCAACGCCTGGTCGACGCGCCCCGCGACCGGGTCGAGACGCGGATCGTCCTGTCCGAGTTCGATGCCCCGTCGGACGACGTGGACCCCGCGGCGCCCGTCCTCGCCCCCGTTGCGGCGGAGGTCGCGACGCCTGCGGAGCGGGCGTCCGGTGCTGCCCCCCCGCTGCAGACCTTGACCCCCGCAGCCCCGGCGAACCCCGCCCCGCCCCCCCAGGGCGCCGCGACCGCACGGGTGGATTCGGTGGAGGACACCCCGCGTGCCGCGTCCGCCGCCGGGGCGGCCCTGTCAGCTCGGTCCGCCGGCGCCGCGTCCGCCGTGATCGCCGACGGGCCGGGCCGCGCCGCCCGTGCCGATCCGGGCGAGGCGGCGACCGTCGCGGCGGCTGCATCCCCTGCCGCCTCGCCCACCGCCCCATCCGTGTCCGGGATCGCGGAGAGGACCACCGCCGACGCCGTGCAGCCGGACCCCCTGACCCCGGATCCGGGAACGAACCTGCAGACCGCCGGGGTGGCCACCGCCACCTCCGTCGCGCCGGCGGATGGGACGGAGGTCGGAACGCTGCCCCCCGCGGGGGGTGCCATGCTTGATGCGGGGACCGGAACGGCGTCGGGGCCGCCACCCGATGCCGATCTTCAGGCCCTGGTGGAGCGCATCCGCGCCGCCCTGGATCGGCCTTGCCTGGTCGCCCTGCCACGCCCCGCGGCGCAGGGCGGTGCCGTTCCCGTCACGATCCTGTCCGACGACGCCGCGGCGGCCGATGCCTTCGCGGCGGATGCGTTCGCCGACCTCGCACGACCGGTCGAGGCCCAGCCGGTGGCCGTCGACGCCCGCCAATGCCCCGCCTTGAACACGGTTCGCGCCCAGCAGGAATATCCCGTCTTCGCGCTGAACCTGCAGGTGGACGCGACCAACTTGACGTCCGGCCAGACCCTGTCGGGGGCCATCGAGGGGGCCGGCGCCGGCGCCTATACCACGCTGGTCCTGGTCGACGACAACGGGGTCGTGCAGGACCTGCAGCGGTTCCTGCGCTTCACCGGGGGCCGGGCCACCTTCGCCATTCCGGTCACGCGCGACGGACCGGCGCGGCCGACGGCGCTGCTGCTGATCGCGATGGCGACCCCCGTCCGGCCCGATGCCCTGGCCCGTCTCGACGGCCGCTCGGCCGAGGACGTGTTTCCCGCCTTGGAGGACGACCTGGACGACGCCGCCCGCATCGCCGTCGCGGCCTTCTCACTGCAATAGGAGGGCCTGCGCGGGCCGGACCGCTCAGCGCCGCAACGTCACGACCGCCATGCCCACGCCCGCACCCGCCGCGGCGGCCTCCTCCAGCACGCGGGGCAGGAGGGCCGCCGCGTCCGCCGATCCTTCGGCGGCGGCCAGGGACAGCAGCGGATCGGGCGACGCGACCGCCAGCACGATCTGCGGGCCGGGACGCGTGCCGTCCTCGGACAGCGCGAAGTCGAACAGCGCCGATCCATCCGGCTGTGCGCGCAGCCGTTCCGACAGGTCGATCACCTCGCCCGTCGCGGCCACCAGGGCCAGCCACGTCGTCCGCCCGCGCAGGTCGGCGACCCGGCCCAGGACCCCCTCCGCCGGACGCACCTCCGCCACGTCCAGGGACACGACGGGGTCCGTCGCCCCGCGGCCCTGCAACCCCGTGACAAGGTTCAGGGCCATGCACTGGGCATCGGTGACGATGACGTCGACCGTGTCCATCCCGCCCCGGAGGTCCGACGTGTCGATCCCCGACAGGTCCGGCAGGGAACCCCTGTCGGTCGCCGCGCGAAGGACCGTGCCCGCCATCGGCCCGGACGCCACCCGGTGCGCGAGCCGACAGGGGGCGTCCGCCGCGATGGAGGCCAATCGTCCGTCCAGGCTGTCGAGGTCGGGGGGCGGCAGCGGCGGCGACCGGGGCACCTCGGCGGGTCCAATCGCCGCCGTTTCCTCTGCCGGGGCAGCGGAGTCGTTCTGGAACCACCACCATCCCAGCCCCCCGCCCCCCATCACCAGCGAGGCGGCCACCAGCCAGACGGGCACCCCGCCCCCGGGTGCCTGCGAGGCGGGGGCGGGGGGGTCCGGCTCGGGCGCGCGCTGGCCAAGGGGCGCCGCACCCAGACCGGACAGATCGCCGTCCTCCTCCGACCGCGGGGACCCCTGCCCCGGGGGGCGCGCGAGGATCACGCCGCCCACCGCATCGCCACGGGCCGCGTCGTCCAAGCGACGCAGGACCGCGGCCATGTCGGCGGGACGGTCGGCGGGCGCGGGCGCAAGCATGGCGGCCAGGACGGACGGAAACGGGTCGGGCACACCGTCGAGATCGGGGATGCGCGCGCGGGCGTCGCGTGCCGCGTCCTCCGTCCGCCCCATCGGCAGGGGGGTGCCGCGCAGCACCGCGGCCATCAGCAGCGCCAGGCCGTACACGTCGGTCCAGGGACCCACCGCGCCGTCGTGCAAGCCCAGTTGCTCCGGGGCGACATAGCGGAACTTGCCTGCGAAGCGGCCGGCCAGCTTCCCTTCACCCAGCTCCTCCGCCGATGCGATGCCGAAGTCGATGAGGGTGGCCCGCTCCAGCGCGCCGCCGCGCAGCATCACGTTGTCGGGCGACAGGTCCCGATGGACGACGCCCCGTCCGTGCGCCTCGTGCAGGGCCCGCGCCAGGCGGACCATGACCTGGCGCGCCGCCTCCGGCTCCAGGGGGCCCCGCTCCCCGACGTACTCCCCCAGGGTGGGCCCCTCGATCATCTCGGTCACGAGGCAGTACCGGCCCGTCGGCCCGTGCCGGAAGCTGTCGAGATACCGGACGATCGCATCGTTGCTCAGACCGAAGAGGATCCGGGCCTCCCGGCGGAACAGGGACACGACGGTGTCGTCGCGGGTCTGCTGCGGGTGGATCATCTTCACCGCCACGCGGTTGCCGGTGAACAGGTGGACCCCCTCGTACACCTCGCCCATCCCGCCCTCGCCGATGCGGCGATCGATGCGGTAGTTGTCGTTCAGGACGCTGCCCACCACGATGCCGTCGTCGCGCGGCGTGCCGCGTCCGGCGCCGTCGGTGACCACGACCGTGCGGTCGCCATCGGAAGGAGGCGGCGCGTCCTCGTCCGACGGCGCGGCCATCAGGGCAACCCGGCGGTCCAATAGGACCCGGTCCGCACCACCAGCACCGTGACGTTGTCGCGCGCGCCGCGGTCCAGCACTTGCGCGACCAGGGCCCGGCACGTCGCCGCAGCGTCGTCGCCACCCGCCGCCAGCATGTCGGCGATGTCCGCGTCGTCCATGTGCTCGGTCAAACCATCGGAGCAGAGAAGGAACAGATCGTCCGACAGCAAGTCGCCACGCACCCAGTCGCAGCGCAGCGCCTCGCCGACGCCCACCGCGCGCGTGATGACGTTGCGACGCGGCCAGGTGGCGGCCGCTTCCGGCGGAAGGCGGCCGGCATCCAGCAGATCCTGCAGTTCCGTATGGTCGCGCGTCATCCCGTGCAGCGCGCCGCCGCGCCACAGATAGGCCCGACTGTCGCCCGCCCAGCCCAGCGCATAGGTCCCGTCCGAGATCAGCAGCGCGACCAGCGTTGCGCCCACCGTCGCGTCCAGTCGGTCGGCATGGTCGCGGACGTCGGCATGCGCCTGATCCATCCGGTCGGCGAACCGGGCCTGCAGGTCGTCCAGGGACGTCGCGGGGCCGACGGTCGCCGCCAGCGCGACGATGCGCTCGGACGCCCAGTCGCCGGCGCGGTGCCCTCCCATGCCGTCCGCCACGAGGAAGACGCCCAGGTCGGGACGCGACAGGGCCGCGTCCTCGTTCTGCGTGCGCACGCGCCCGGTATCCGTGGCGAAGGCGGCGTCCAGGATTTCAGCGTCAGGCATCGCGCACCAACCCCGTCAGCCAGCCCAGCCCATCCACGCCGGGCAGGCCCGTGTCGCACCAGACCGCCCCCTCGGTCCAGACGTAACTGCGTGCGCCGGCGGCGGCGGCATAGTCTGCCGCCGCCACGTCGAACAGCAACCGGTCGGACGCACCGTCCCCGCGCGCGGCCCAGACCGCCGCCGCGGGGGGATCCGCCCGAACGGAGGCCGCCATCGGGGCCGGGCCGTCCATCAGCAGCGTGTCGATCAACGCGTCCAGGGCGTCGTGCCGGTCCCGATCGGCGTCCAGCGTGGGCGGTGCTGCGGCACCGGGGGCCATCGCGACGATGGGATAGCGTCGTCCGACCCGGTCGCGCGATGGAGCGACCACGCCCGCCCAGGGTCCGCCCGCGGCCACGTGGGACCCCAGCCAGAACCGCAGGCGGGGCATGGCGTCGAACCGTGCGGCCCAATCGCCGCCCACCCGATCGCGCATTTCTGCCAAGGTGCCGTCCAGCCAGGCTGAGACCGCGTCACGCACCGCGTCGGACAGGCCGGAATGGACGAAGTCACCCCGCGCGGGCAGCTTCCCGAACCACCCGGCGCCGTCCGGCCAGGTCAGGGTCAGTCCAGGGCTTGCGGACATTCGAACTGCCGGATCTCAGGCATGGTGAAGGGGTTGTCGATGGCGTTGATCGTGAAGTCGTAGGTGATGTCCCGCCCGCCGATCATGAAGGTTGCCCGCATCGTGTCGCCCTGCCTGCGCCGGGCCTGCGCCGCGTCCAGCAACTGCATGAACGTCCAGGCGGAGCCGGTGAAGCCGATGGTCGATGGACGGCCCAGGTCGGGCGCGATCTGAAGCGCGGTGGCCTTGCCCTCACCGGGCCAGACGACCGTCTTTGGGATCTCGTACCGTACGGTCGGCACGCGCTGGTCGTTGATCATCAGAACGGCCGATTCGATCGTGGAATGGTTGTCGACCTGCTGGATCGCGATCTCGACCGATGGCTGCTGCCCGCCCCCAGGGAAATATGCCTGCCGGATCCGCTCCGCCCGTTCGAACTGCTTCAGCGCGGCGGGGGACAGGCGGTCCGCCAGGGGCGAGTCCGCGCGGTAGGCCAAGCCGTCGGCGGTCCGCTCGACATAGGGCGCGAGATACTCGGTGAAGAAGCTGTCCATCTCGCCACCCGGGCCGAAGAACGCGCTGAAATCCGCGATGGACAGCGACCGCGGACTGTCCGCGAACGGATAGGCGCTGGTGATGACGTCCCGACAGCGGAACACGATGCGGTCCTGCAACGCGCGGTTCATCGTCGCGAGGTTCGCATCGGTGGCGCCCTGGCGGAAGTCGGCTTCCGCTTCGTTGACCAGCGACGCGACCTCCGTGGGCAGCTGGCTGTTGTAGCGCGTCAGTTCGTTCAGGATCTGCGGCAGCAGGACGGCGGCCTGCTCGGGACTGGTCTGTCCGCTGTTCAACGTGCTCCAGACGCGTCCCAGGTTGCCCAGCACGGCGTCGATAGGACGCTGACCCGCCTGCCCCTCCATCAGGACGTGCCAGGCGGCGAAGTTGGCCTCGATCTGCTCGATGGGCCCGATCACGCCGTCCTCCGACGATCCGCCACCCGCCCGCTGGCCGGACTTCTGGCTGCGTGTCAGCGCGTCGAGCAGGATCCGCTGCACCCCGCCGGTGCGCGACCGGAAGCGGTCGAAGACCTGGCCGCCCGCATCCGCTGCGACGCCGTCCAGATTGCCCGATGCCAAGGCGGCCGGGTCCAACTGATCGAGGCCGTCAAGCTCGGCGGTCAGGCGCGTCTCGTCGGCGACCGATCGGACCAGTCCCAGCAGGGGCGACACCAACTCGCCCGCCAACAGGCCCAGCGCCTCGTAGCGGGGGGCGTCGGCCACCATCGAGACCAACGACAGGTTGCCCAGCACCGCGGTCCAGGCATCCAGGTGCTCGCGTCGATATCGATCCAGGAGGGTCCGGTCGAGCGACTGCATCCGCGCCTCGAACTCGGCCCCGGCATCGGTTTCGCCCAAAACCCATTGGTCGGCCCGCAAGCGGTCCGCGACCTCGTCGAGGGAGGGATAGAAGTAGGACCAGAACCCTTCGTAGGTGTAGAGGGCGCCCACCCTCTGCGTAGTAAGATCCGCGCCGTCGCGGGTCGCGAAGACCCGGTCGGCGCTGGCACCCGCGGCCTCCAGCAGGGACCAATCCGGAAGGCCCGACGTGGCCGCGCCATCGGCGACGAGCGCCCAGGCCTGTTCGGCGGGGGTCAGCTGCGCGATGGCGTCGCGCGCCAACTCGACGGTACGGGTGTCGATCTCGACCCGGCGGGTGCGGTCGTCGTCCAGGTCCAGCATGGCGGTCAGATGCGCCCGCAAGCGCTCGCGCACGTCCAGGCCCGCCCGACCGTCATAGGCATCGATCCACACATCCTCGAACCAGGCGAGGATCGCGGCGTCGTCGGTCACGGCACCCTGTCCGCCGAGCAGCAGATAGACCTTCAGGGCGCGATAGATCTCCGTCGTGTCGCCGCGGGTGGCGATCAACGGGATCTCCCGCTCTAGAGCCAGGATCAGGCGGGGGCGCAGCATGCCCTCCAGCGCGTCGGCATAGGCATCCGTGGCGGCCGCGTTCAGACGGTCGCGCTGTCCGAGGCCCAGCCCTTCCCAGACGGGGGCGTCGTCGTCCAAGCCATAGCCCGCGGGCACGGTCGCCAAGTCGTCCAGCAACGGTAGGACCCCCAGCAGGTCCGGATCCGACACGACCGTGCGGTCGATCTCCGCGGCGGCGGCACGGCCATAGGCTGCCGCCTCCGCCCGGGCGACGGACACCAGTTCCGCGTTGCGCCAGTACGAATAGCCCAGCGCCCCCAGACCGCCCAGGGTAACGACCGCGATGGCCGACAGCGCGGTGCCGCGCAGCAGGGCCGCGCGGCGGACGGCCCTGCGGTCGTGGCCGACCCAGTCGCGTTCAGCGAAGATCACCTTCTCCAACAGGTCGCGCAGGAAGAACGACTTGCCCCGGCCCGACAGGAATCCGGCGCCCAGCAGCGGCTCGGGTCCCGCGTCGATGGCGCCCAGGACCTGGTCGATGGGCGTCCCCTCCTGCGTGCCCGACGCGAAGTAGAAGCCCCGCAGGATGGCGTTCGATGCGAAGCGCGTCGGCTCGAACACGCGGCGCAGGAACTCGGCGACCCCGTTTCTAAGGCCCATCATCTGACCCGGCAGGCCGAAGATGGCGATGCGGCTGATGCCGTCGGGCTCCTCGTTCAGACGGTCGGTCACCTCCTCCGACAGGCGCTGGACCAGGTCGTCGAACGCGGTCGGCACGCCTTCGTGGGTCAGGGCGTCGCGGTCGCGGACCTGGAAGGTATGACCCCAGACGGCCTCGCGCCGGGACTGGCCGAAGCTGGCGAAGTATTCGCGGAATCCCGCGATCAGATCCGCCTTCGTGAACAGGACATAGACGGGGAAGTCTATCTTCAACGTCTCGTGCACCTCGGCCAGGCGGGCGCGGACCGTGTCGGCATGGCGCGCGACGACACCGGGCTCGCCCGCGATCAGGTCGTCGAGCGGAATGGCGACGATCACGCCGTTGATGGGCTGCCGGGGGCGCGCGCGCTTCAGCAGATCCAGGAACGCCTGCCACGACGCGCCGTCCGTGGCGGCATCGCTGTCCTGCGTGGTATAACGCCCGGCCGTGTCGATCAGGACCGCGTCTTCCGCGAACCACCAGTCGCAGTTGCGCGTGCCGCCGAACCCTTCGATCGGGGCGCCGCCACGGGCCAGGGGGAACTCGATGCCCGAATTGGCCAACGCGGTCGTCTTTCCCGCCCCCGGCGGCCCGATGATGACGTACCACGGCAGGTCGTACAGGTACGTGGCGCCCCCCGCCTTGCGCAGGGTGCCCAGCGCGTCCTGCATGCGTTCCGCCAGGACCTTGCCGTCGCCCACGGGCGCATCCGGGACGATCGCCGATTCCAGGGCCTTCGCGGCGCGGCGGCGGCGCAGATAGCGGACCAGCGCGATCAGGAGGATCACGCCCACGATCACCCCGATGCAGGTCAGCCGGAACCAGAGCGACGCGAGCAGCGGCAGGCCCGTCATGGGACCGCCGAACCAGATTCCCGCGATCAGGGCGATCAGGCCCAGGATCGTCAGGACCCAACGACCCCAAGACGACCGGAACGCCTTGCGGAACCAGCGGCGCATCATTGGAACGTTCCTTCCCGGGCGATCAACACCTCCACCCGGCGGTTCTGGGCCCGCCCTTCGGGCGTGGCGTTGTCGCCGATCGGGTCGGCCTCGCCCCGTCCTTCGACCGCGATGCGGGACGGATCGGACAGGCGGGCGCGGAGCAGGTCGGCGACGCCCTCCGCCCGGGCGACGGACAGGTCCAGATTCGTCTTGTACCGTCCCCGCCCGGATGGCGGCACGCTATCGGTATAGCCCAGGACGCGGACGGGGCCGCCTTCGGCATCCAGGACCTCTGCGATGCGGTCGGCCAGGGGCGCGAAGTCCTCGCGCACGTCCGAACTGCCGGAATCGAACAGGAGCAGGTTGCCGACCCGCACGAAGATGAAATCGCCCTTGGTGCCGACGTCGACCTGCCCCGCCTCGATCTCGGGCGCCAGCGCCGTGCGGATGCGGTCGAGTTGCGCCACCTCGGCCGGGGCGACGAAGGGTTGCGCGGCGGGTCCTCGCTCCAACGTCACGGGCGTGTCGGCGTGCAATCCATAGAGCGTGTCGGCCACCGCCCAACCCTGGCGGTTCAGGAGCGTGGACAACGTCGCGAAGAAGGCGACCAGCGCCGCCAGGGCCAGGCCCGCGATGGCCCAGACGGGAATGGCGGCGAACAGGCGCCTGCCTTGCAGCACCACGGGTGCCCAGACCGGGCTGATGTCCTCCGGCGGGCGAGGCCGGACGCGCCGCAACGTCTCGTAGATCGAGCGCCGCACCCGGGCCAGCGCGTCGGCGCCGCCCGGACGAGTACGGTATTCCCCCTCGAAGCCCAGCGACAGGCAAGCCAGGATCAGTTCCAGCAGGTCGTAATGCTCCGCCGGGGCCTGCATCGCCTTCTCCGTCTCGTGGAAGATGCCGACGCCGGTATCGCGCGTCCCGAACATACGCGCGGCCATCGAATACTCCGCCCAACGGCCCCGATCCGCACCCGGCAGGTTCTGCACGATGTCGTCGGCGGTGCCCGCCAGGATGTACTTCGCCACGCGGGCCTGGAGATCGGGGACGCCGGCGGACCGAACCTGGCGTTCGAACCCCTCGATCTGGTGATAGACATGCTCCATCAGGGGACCGGCCTGCATGTCGACCAAGCCGGTCCGCAGGCGGCCCAACAGGATCAGCAGGGGTGCGGCGGCGGCCACGAGCCGGTTGGACGACGCGCCCTCGCCCAGGGCGGGCGCGCGCAGGGCGTCCGACAGGGCGATCCGGGGAGCGGCGGCGCGGGTGACGGGACGTTCGCGCGGGGACAGGTCGGGGAACAATTCGCCCCCGCCGGATCCCATCGGACGACCCAGACCCCCATCGGGGCCGTGCGACAGACCGGCCCCCATGCCACCGCCGAACCGGTCCCCGGATGCCGGCGGCACGACGGCATGGCGCGGGGTCGCGGGCGGCGGACGGCGCGGGGTCTGTGGTGCGGCGGGTCGCGCGCCCAACCAGGTGTCGTCGCGCCCCGCGGAAGCCGACCGCGGCCCGGACCCGCCGCCGATGATCGTACGGTCCTGCGGTTCGGGCGCATCGGCGGGCCGCGGACCGCGCCCGAACGGATCGGCCTGCGGCTCCCGGCGTGGCGGCACGGCGCCGCCGATCACGGTGCGGTCGTCGTCGTCGTCCGCAGATGCCACGTCAACCGCCCCCCGGAATGGCCCAGAGGTCGAGCGACAGCTCCGGCCAGTCGCCCGCAAAATGCATCCCGATCGCTGGCGCTGTCGAGAATTCCGCCCACATCGGAGATTGCTTATCAATCAGGAAGTAGACGTTCGACGGCACGACGCGGATGTGGCGCGGCGGGTTGGGCAGGTGGACAAGCGGAATGCCTGGCAAGTTGTTGCGCACGATCTCGGACATGCGCGTGTTGGGACCGACCTTGGCCAGTTGCGGGAACCGGGACTGTACCTCCGACATGGGTTTGGCGCTGGCCACCTCCACCACGAAGTCGGCGCTGCGGAACAGCGCGCGGTCGGCGACCTGCGCGATATAGCTGTTGTCGCGCACCTGCCGCAGGTCCAGCCGCACCGCGCGGCCGACGTCGCGCGACAGCGACCGCTGGATGTCGGCCACCACCGGCCGCAACGCCAGATGCGGCGCGGCGTGGTCGTAGGTCGGATAGTCCTGCGCCCGGCGTGCGCCTCCGTCGAAGGTCGCCAACTCGCCCGCCAAGCCGACCAGGCGGCGGAACAGATCCTCCGGGTGGATGGCATGGACGCCCGCCATGTGGCGCAGGACGCCGATCTCCCGATTGAGGATCATCAGCAGCAGATAGTCGTTGGCCTGCATCCCCCCGCCCGCGCTGGGATCGGCGGCATAGCGGGCCAGCGAATCGAGCTTCGCCTCTATCCAACCGATCACCCTGTCGAGATAGCCGGTCAGCACTGGATGGGCCGCGAGCACCAGGGCGGGGGGCGGGACCGCGTCGTCGACGCTGACCACGCCGTCCCGGACCTCGGTGATGCGGGCCAGGGCCAGGCATTGATAGCCGGGGCGCGGGGTCTCGCGCACCGTCAGCTCCAGCCGGGGTTCCGCGATCTCGATGACCTGTTCGGATCGGGCGGCGGCCGCGTCGTCGACCACCGTCTCGACGGCCAGGCGATAACGCGCGGTCGCGCCCTCCTCGTCGGGGCCGACCTCGCGGCCGTTCTGGGCTCGTTCGGGAAGGGTCAGCCAGACGAAGGATCCGGCCGCGTCGTCGGGAACCGCGACCGGCAGGGGCAGCGCGGCCATGGCGGGCGCGTCGAAGGCCAGGCCGTCGGGCATCGCCCCGGCCACGCGCCGCAGGCCGGCCTTGCCCTGCTGCATCAGGTCCCGGTCGAGGGCCATGTCCGAGATGCCCCAGGGATAGGGCCGGGCGTGGCGCAGGCGAGCGTCCAGCATCGCGAGGACGTGCCGGTCCGCCTGCTGCAGGTGGTGCGGCTGCAGGAACAGGCCTTCGGACCAGGCGACCTTGCTATAGAGCGACATCGCCCCTCCCTCCGTTGCCCATAGGGCCGAACGGCCCCCGGCCCGGCGCCGTGCCGCCCCTCAGAATTGCCAGCGTACCTGCGCGGTCAAGGCCAAGCCGTCCAGCGAAGACCCGGTGCGATAGTCCAGGCGCGCCGCCGCGTTGAACTGTCGACCCCGTGTCCCGTCCAGGATCCGGACATAGTTCACCCCGGCACTGATCTCGCCGTAATCGCCCAACGGCGCGGACGACAGCGATTGCGGTGCGTCCGGCGCGGTCGCCACCGTGAACCGCGAGTCCAGATCGTCCGTGAAGTCGCCGTAATAGGTGGCCGTCCCGAACACGTTCAACAGCGACCGGCCCGACGCGGCGATCCGCGTCTTGGCGACGGTCGCACCCGCGAAGCCCAGCTTCTGGGTCTGCCCGTCCACGTCCAGCCGCGAGCCGTCGTCGAACGTCAGCGTCCCGCCCGAGTTGCGCGTGACCGAGAAGCCGACCGTCGGGACCAGCGACCACCCGTCGGCGGGCAGCGTGAACGCCCGGCTGACGGACCCGCTGAGCGTGACGCCATCCGTGTCGAGGGTACGGTCCGTCAAGGCCAGGCCAGCGGGGTTGTCGAACGTGAACGACGTATCTTCGTATCGCAGTTGCAGGTCGCCCGACCACGCCCCGCGGACCAGCGCCGCGTAGAGACCGGCATAGAGCTGGTCGATCTCCCCCTCCGTGCGGGAGGTGACGGTCGAGGTCTGGGTGTTGGTCGCAACGTCGAATGCCAGCACCGGCTGCGACGTCGTCGCGCGATTGTACCCCGCGATCGCGCCCAGCGCGACGTCGAAGCCCCGCACCGCGCCCTGGAAGCAAGCGAAGTCGCCGCCGAGCTGAACACCTTGGAAGTCCGCCTCGATGGTCGAACCGAGGGTCGCGCCGCCCGACGTCGTCGATCCGCTCGCATCGGCCGAGCCGACTTGGCCACGCGACCACAGCCCGGCACCGCAGGGACGCTCGTCCTCCACCGCCAAGCCGACCACGAAGGGGGAGCTCGGTCGGTTGATCAGGCTGCCGACCAGCGACTGCGTCAGCGCGACGTTGCCCGCGATCCCCGCGATCTGCGGGTTCAGCAGGCTTTCGAGGGTAAGGCCGGCGGCGCGCTGGTTCAAACGGAACACCAAGCGGTTCGCGGATGGAAGCGGCGAGCTCAGATCGAAGGCGGCGTCGTACGCGTTGTCCGTCCGATCGGAATCGACGTCGATCAACAGCACCTCCCCCACGGGGGAACCCTGGATCAGCGTGTCCTGGTCCTGGAGGGCCACCAGGAAGCGACCCGTCGTGGCACCGCCGCGCACGACGATCCGGTCGGTCGCGCCATCGGCCAGGTCCGTATCCATGCGCAGGATCGTGTCCTCGCCCGTCAGGCTGCCCACGGTCAGGCGACCGTCCGCGCGACCGTCCTGCATCGTGATGGTGCCCGGTCCCGACACTGTGCCGTCGACCCGTCCGCCGCCGCGTGCGACAAGCGCGCCGCCCGCGAGGGCCAGATCGCTGGACAGGCGCGCGTCAGTGGCGGCCTGTCCGGGTCCGGGTGCGTCGGCCACGTCTGCCAAGCTGCGGATCGCCTGGGTGCCGCCCAGGGTCAGCACGCCCCCGGAGGACAGGTCGGTTCCCGTGGTCGTCAAACGCGTTCCATCGCCTACAAGCACGTCGCCGTCGCCCGAAAGCGTGCCGTCCACCCTGAGGTCGCCCGTGAGGGCCATCAGATCGTCGTTGTCCACGACGCCGCCGATGATCCCCTGTGCCCGCAGCGTCGCGGCGTTCGCCACAGCGCCATCGATGCGACCCGTAAGCGTCAGAGTCCCGGCGTCGTTCCGGACGTCCGCGGCACCCAGGCGTCCGCTCACGGACGTCGTTCCACTGTTGGCGAAGGTCGACAGGCCCGTCACCTGTCCGGTGATGGCCAAACCCCGCGTCGGATCAGCCTGCGACGCGGTGGCGGTGTTGCGCAACGCGTTGCCAGCGCCGTCGATCGTTGCCGATAGGGTAGCGGAGCCACCGTTGGTCAGGTCCCCCGCCAGCGCCTGGTTCCGCGACAGGGTCAGAGTGCCCGCGTTTCCGACGGCCCCTCGAAGGATCGCGCCGCCGCCAGTTTGGGAACCGGCCTGCAACGCGATGGTGTCCGCCGACAGGGTCACGTTGCCGTCCACGACACCCGAACTGGTGAGCGTCGCGGCGGGCGTGCCCGTCAGGTCGAGCGAACCCGTCCCTTCGATCCGCCCCGCGTTGATCACCGCGCCCGACCCGGCGACCGCACCCGTCAGTGACAGGGTGCCACCGGTCTGCACGTCGGTGGTCCCGGCAAGGGTCCCCCCCGCACCCGTCAGTGTGCCGCCCGCGACGGTCGTGGCCCCCTGGACCGTGCCCGCGGAGCGGAGGGCGGCGGTGCCGGCCTCCACGCGCAGGACCCCCACGGAGCCGGCCACGTCGACGTCGCCCAAGCTGGTGACGCCGCCCGTAACCGACCCTGTGGCCCCGACGTCCAGATCGCCGCCCGACAGCACCGACACGGTTCCCGCAAGGGTGCCCCCCACGTCGGCGGTGCCTCCCAGGGTCACGCCCGTGGCCGCGGTGCTGGCCAGACGGCCCCCATCCGCGATGGTCAGCGCGGTGCCAGCCTCCGTGGTGATGCCCGCATTCGCCGTAAGATCGCCCGCGCCGCCCACGTCCAACCGCGCCGCCCCCAGACCGCCCGCTGCCCGCTCGACGGTGATCGCGCCGGTGGCGGCGACCGTGCCCTCGACATCGGCATCGCCGCCCGCCTGCACGGTGGTCGTCCCCCCGACCGAGCCGCCGTTCAGCGTCAGCACGCCCGCGGTCGCGACGTTCCCCGCGATGGCCACCGCAGTATCCACGTCGCCACCGTCCTGCACCGTCAGGCCACCGCCGACCGATCCGCTCAGGAGGGACGTCTCGCCCGCGCTGGTCACGTCGCCCGCGATCGCGGCGTTCGATTCCAAGTCGCCACTGGTCTGGACCGATAGGGCGGCCACCTGCGCGCGGTCCGTCGCATCGCCGGATAGGGTGGCGTCGCCCGCGACCCGCAAGGTGCCGCCGACCGAACCGGTGCGGCCCAGCGTCAGGTCGCCCGTGATCGCCTCGATTCCCAGGTCGTTCGTGATCCTGCCGTCGATGACGCCGGCGCCGGACAGCGCGACCTCCCGGGCGGCGTTCAACGTGCTGCCATCCTCCACGGTCAGGGTGCCGCCATCCGCGTTCGTCAACGCCGCGGTGGGAGCCAGCGTCAGGGTCGCACCGTTCGACACGGTCACGTCGCCCGCGCCGGAAACGTCGCCTGCGACCGTGACGCCGCCCGTCACCGCGACCGCACCTGCGGGAAGCGCCCCGACGGGACCGGCGAGCGTCAGCGCACCATCCACGGCACCGTCCGACAAGGTCAAGTCGCCGCCCGCGCCGACCGTGGCGACGCCGATCCGCCCGGCGGAGGTGACGTCCCCCCCCGCGTTCACGACCAGCGTGCCCACGTTCACGTTGGCCCCCGAATTCGCCGCGATGGTCGCCGCACCCGCGACGGTGGGCGACCCGCCGACGGTCAACGTGCCATCGACCCGCCCGGTGGATGCGATATCCACCCGTCCGCCCGCCACCGCTTCGACGTCGCCCGTGACCTGACCGGCCAGGTCCGCCGTTCCGGCGACCGTGGCCGCGCCGGTATTCGCCAGCACGCCGTTCTGCTGTATGGTCAGCGTCGCGCCGGACCGGACGTCCAGCGCGGCGTTCGTGGTCGCGGCAGCGCCCCCCTGCACCGTGAGCGTACCGCCGTTCCCCACGTCCACGGCACCGTCCGCGGTCAACGCGCCGCCGCCGGCGACCGAAAGCGCGCCTGCGTTCCCCACGGCACCCGTCACGGTCGTGTTCCCCGCGACCGAGACCGTGCCCGTCACCGTCGTCGTGCCGCCCGCCGTCGTTCCCAGACCGGCCCCGAGGGCGCCCGCCGACAGGCCCAGCGTGCCCGAGTTCGCGACGGCCCCCGCGATGTCGCCCGCCGTGGTGGCCTGGCCCCCAGCCTCGTTGGTCAGGCCACCCGTCAGGATGCGCCCGTCCAAGCCCAGATCGAACACGCCGCCATCCGCGTTCGTGACCGTTCCCGTGACCGATCCGGTATCGGCGATGGTGAACGTGCCCGCGTTCGCGACGTCGCCGGTCAGCGCGCCGGCGCCGGTGACGTTCAGGATTCCCCGCGTGGCCGCGACCGTGTCGGCGTTCACGTCGAAGCCGTTCGTGGCCGTCATCGCACCGCCGACCGTCAGCGTGCCGTCGTCGACCGTCATGGATTGGACCGTGTTCGTCTGGCCGGCCCCCTGCGTCGGCTGCGGAATACCCGCGCCTTGGTCCAGCACCGCAGGGTTGCCGTTCGGCACGACGCCCGTCGACCAGTTGCCGTCCGTGTTGAAGTCGCCGTCGACGGCGCCGGTCCAGGTCGCGGTCTGCGCACCGGCGGACAGCGCGGTCAGGACGCAGGCCATCGCCGTGGCGGTGGACAGGGCGGCGCGGCGGGGATGCGGAAACGACAGGGGCACGGACGGGACCTCGGGCGGCGGGCTGCCACGATCTGGACAAGAAAAGCGCTTGGACGCGTCATTATCGTGACTGCATCCGCCCGCAAGGGCAACGGTCCGTTCGCGATCGGGAAACCGCAGGTCGACGGCGGGTCGTCGCCCTAGCGCGCGGCGACCGCCTCCATCGCCGCGGTCACGCCGCGCAGCGAATAGGTCCGAGCCCCGCCCGAGAAGGTGGCCACGGCCCGCCCGCCCCGGATCAGCGCCGATGCGACGGCGGGGGATAGCGTGCCGTTCACGGTGCGTGGTGCGCCCGGGACGCCGGGGGCTCCGGGGCGGGTCGGCACACCCAGGGGAACGCCGTCCACCGTCAGGGACAGGGGGCCGGGCCAGGTCATGTCTTCGTCGTACAGAGTCAGAAGCCAGCCCTCCGGCACGCGCTGCAATGTCATCCGCCCCGCGCCGATGCGCCCCTGGGCCCGCGGCCCCGCGTCCTGGACCAGACGGCAACCGCGCGATCCGCCCCCCTCGCAGATGGCCAGCCACGGCCCGAAATAGGCGCGCGCCCCGCCATGGGGGTGCTGGAACCAGTCCCGCGCCGCCACGGGTGCGGCCAGGGTCAGGGTCAACAGGACGGTCAGGACGAGGCGCATGCCACCCGACATGGGCCCCAATGGTTTACGAATTGGCAACGCGAAGCCGATGGCACGCTGGCTCGACGACGGGTCAACCGCCCCGCGCCGGTACTTGGCGCTCGATCCGCCCGAAGATCGCCACGATCACCCCGGCGATGCCGAGATAGATCAGGGCGAGCAACAGCAAGGGCTCGTAGACGATGAACGTGTCCGATCGCACCCGCGACGATACGGCATAGATCTCCACCATCGTGATCGTCGCGACGAGCGGTGTGGCCTTCAGCTGCAGCACAGTCTCACCGCCCAGGGTGGGCAGGACGTTGCGCACCGCCTGAGGCAACCAGACCCGCCGGAAGATCGTCAGCCGCGGCATGCCGAAGGCACGCGCGGCCTCCAACTGACCCCGGGCGACGTTGCGGAACGCGCCGCGCATGACCTCACCCTCGTATCCAGCGAAGGACAGCGTCAGGGCGAGCAAAGCATAGGGCCAGGCCTGCCGCAGGTACGGCCACAACTCGGACCCGCGGATCCAGGGAATCGTCGGGAAAAGCGACCCCAGGCCGTAATACAGGAACCAGATCTGCAGCAGAAGCGGCGTGCCGCGGATCACGGTGCAGAAGATGCGCGCAGGCCAGGCTAGGAACCACGGTCCCACCGCCTGCGCCAACCCGATCGGCACGGCCAGCAGGAAACCCAGCACCACGCTCGCCCCGAGCAGCCACAGCGTGCGCCATAATCCTTCGACGGCCAGGGGGGCATAGTCGGGAATCCAGTCCCAGCGCAGCGACACGGCGCACCAGAAAGCTAGACCAGCGAAGACGGCGGCGATCGCCAGCCGGTGCGGCATCAGCAGCGCCCGCCAAAGGGGGATGCTCACGCGCTGCCCCCGACCGGCGGCTGGCCTCGACGTGCCCATCGTTCCATGCGCGCGAAGACCACCCCGGACAGCAGCGTGACCAGCAGGTACAGCGCCCCCGCCGCCAGGAAGAATGTGAAATAGGCCCGGGTGCTCGCGGCGGCCTGTTGCGTTTCCAGCGTCAGCTCGCTGAACCCCACGATCGCGAGGAGCGCGGTATCCTTCGTGGCGATCAGCCAAAGGTTCGCCAATCCCGGCATCGCATGGCCCAGCATGGCGGGTACCGTGACCCGCCGCAGCACGGTCAGGGGCGGCATGCCGAAGGCGCGCGCCGCTTCCAGCTGACCTGGTGGCACCGCCTGGATCGCGCCGCGCAGGACCTCCGTCGCATAGGCGCCTTGAACGATGCCCAGCACCCAGATCCCGGCAGCCACGCCCGAAAGCTCAACCCGTCCGTATCCCAGCGCTGCCGCCGCCTGGTTCAGCAGGTCCGTGCCCACGTAGTACAGGATCAGGATGAGCACGAGTTCGGGAACCGCGCGGATCACGGTCGTATAGACCGCCAGCAGATCCCGCAGGATCACGCCGCCATAGAGCTTCCCGCAAGCCCCGGCCAAGCCGATCGCCAGCCCGAAGGCGAAGGCCCCCGCCGCGATCCGCAGCGAGTTCGCCAGCCCCCGGAGGAGGTTCGCCCCCCAGCCCGGCGGCTGGAGGGACAGGAGCGCCACGCTCTGGGTCAGGCCCAGCGCGTCCAGCAGTTCGGTCACGACGGGCGCTTACTCGGCATAGATGCTGGTGTCGAAGTAGCGCTCCGTGATTTCGGCATGGGTGCCGTCCTCCAGGATGCGGGCGATGCCCGCGTTCAGGGCCTCGCGCAGGGCGTCGTCCCCCTTGCGCACGCCCGCGCCCACGCCGCGGCCCAGGATCGCGGGGTCGTCCGCGACCGCGCCCTTGATCTCGCAGCACGCCCCAGCGTCGGAGCCGACGAAGTCCGACATCGCGATGCTGTCGGCCTGGATCGCGTCCAGGCGCCCCGCGACCAGGTCCTGGTTCGCGGCGTCTTGCGTCTGGTACACCCGGATCTCCGCATCGGCGAAGTACTCGTTCGCATAGGACTGGTGCGTGGTGGATGCCTGGACCCCCAGGATCTTGCCGGCGAGGGAATCGGGCGTCGGCTCGATGTCCATCGACGCGTCGGCGACGATCACCGCGGGCGTCCTGTAGTAGGCGTCCGTGAAGTCGATCGTCTGCATCCGCTCCTCCGTGATGGACATGGACGCCATGATCGCGTCGATCTGCCCGCCCGTCAGCGAGGGGATGATGCCGTCCCAGGCGGTGGGCGTGACCTCGCAGGTCAGTTCCGCGGCGGCGCAGACGGCCTCGATGACGTCGACCTCCCAGCCGGCCCAGGTGCCGGACGCGTCCCGCGATGCGAAGGGCGGATAGGGTTCGGCGGCGATGCCGATGCGCACCGCGTCCTGTGCGGCCAGGGGCGTGGCGGCGATCACGGCCGCCACGGCCAGAGCGATGGTTCTGTTCATGTTCGGTCTCCCGGTTGGTGTCGTCTTCGTCGTATGTCAGGCCACCGCGCCGAGGAACTGGCGCAGGCGAGCCGAACGGGGGCGGCCGAGGACGCGATCCGGCGGCCCCTCCTCCTCGATGCGGCCGTCCAGCAGAAAGACGACGTGATCCGCCACCTCCCGCGCGAAGGCCATTTCGTGGGTCACGATCAGCATGGTACGGCTCTCGGCCGCCAAGTCGCGGATCACGCCCAGCACCTCGCCCACAAGTTCGGGGTCCAGCGCGCTGGTCGGCTCGTCGAACAGCATGACGGACGGGTCCACGGCGAGCGCGCGGGCGATGGCGGCCCGCTGCTGCTGCCCGCCCGACAGGAAGGCGGGATAGGTGTCGGCCTTGTCGGCCAGCCCGACCCGGTCGAGCAGCGCCCGGGCCCGGGCCTCCGCGTCGCGACGGGATACCTTCAGGACGTGGATCGGCACCTCGGTCACGTTCTCGAGCAAGGTGCGATGGGTCCACAGATTGAAGGCCTGGAACACCATCGCCAGCCGGGTGCGGATCCGCTCGATCTGGCGGCGGTCGGCGGGGGCGCCGTCGGGGCGCACGGCCACGGGCTCGCCATCGACGACGATGCGGCCAGCGCTGGGCGTTTCCAGGAAGTTGATGCAGCGTAGCATGGTGGACTTGCCGGACCCGCTGCCGCCGATGATGGCCACGACCTCCCCCCGCCGGGCCTTCAGGGACACGCCCCTCAGCACCTCCAGCCCGCCGAACGACTTGTGGAGGTCCTGGACCTCCACAGCCACGGCGGCCTCGTGCGGATGTTCGGGTTCCATGGGTTGCGGATTAAGGCCTGCGCCGGATAATTGTTCAAGCGCCGAGTTAGGATGGTCCGATCGAATGCCTGCACCCGTCCCGACCGGATCCGCGCTCCACCTCGCCCCGCCGCGGGATCTGTGATGCGCCGCACGTCCATCATGGACCGGCTCCACGGTCTCGGCGGTGCCAAGTGGGAGGTGCACGCAGCCGCAAAGGCCCTCCAGACACAGGGGCGCGACGTGATCGAGTTGACGATCGGCGAACCCGACGTGCCCACCCCCGATGCGTTGGTGGAGATTGCGGTGGCCGCCATGCGCGCGGGCCGCACCGGCTATTCCGATGGGCAGGGGGAGGCGGGGCTGCGTGCGGCGCTGGCGGAACGCTACGCCCGTCGGACCGGGCGTCCGATCGGCCCGGACCAGGTGATGTGCTTTCCCGGCACGCAGAGCGCGCTGTTCGCCGCGATGGCAGGCATGGCGGAGAACGGGGACGCCGTGCTGGTGGGCGACCCGATGTACGCGACCTACGAGGGAGTGGTGCGCGCCACGGGGGCGACGATGATCCCCGTGCCGTTGCGTGCCGAACGGGGGTTCCGCATGGACGCCGCCGATCTGGACGCCGCTGCGACGCCCGACGCGCGTGCCGTCCTGCTGACCACGCCGCACAACCCCACGGGCGCGGTGCTGGCCGCGGACGACGTCGCAGCCATCGGCACGGTGGCGCGGGAGCGCGACCTGTGGATTCTGTCCGACGAGGTGTACGAGGATCTGATCTTCGACGGCGGCGCCTTCTCCTCGCCGCTGGCGCGGGCGGATCTGGCGGACCGGACCGTCGTCGTCTCGTCCATCTCGAAGTCCCATGCCGCGCCGGGGTTCCGGTCGGGCTGGTGCATCGCGCCCGCGCCCTTCGTCGAGGCGCTGCTGCCGGTGGTCGAGGCGATGCTGTTCGGCAACCAGCCGTTCATCGCCGACATGACGGAAGTCGCGATCCGTGACGGATCGAAGGTGGCCGTCGACATGCGCGACCGCTTCGCTGCCCGCGCCGCGCGGCTGGCCCAGCGCCTGGCGGGGGAGCCGCGGCTGCGCGTCCACCGCCCCGACGCGGGCATGTTCGTCCTGATCGACGTGCGCGGCACCGGCATGGACGGCACGGCCTATGCCCACGACCTGCTGCACAGGGGCGGCGTCGCGGTCATGCCTGGCGCGTCCTTCGGCACTGCGCTCGACGGATGGGTGCGCGTGGCGCTGACGGCCGGCGACGACTCCTTCGACGCCGGGATCGACCGCATGCTGCACCATGCCCGCGACATGCCGGTGGCCGCCGCATGACGACCGTCGGCGCGGCGCTGGCCGAGGGGCTGGCGGTGCGGGGCATTCAAGTCGCATTCGGCATTCCCGGCGTCCACACCGTCGAGATCTATCGCGGATTGGCCGCCTCCGGACTGCGTCACGTGACGGCCCGCCACGAGCAGGGAGCCGCCTTCATGGCCGATGGCTATGCCCGCGTGGCGGGACGTCCGGCGGCAATCTGCGTCATCACGGGGCCCGGCCTGACGAACGCGCTGACCGGCATGGCGCAGGCCCGGGCCGACAGCGTGCCGATGCTGGTCGTGTCGGGCGCGGGCGCGACAGCCGGCCTGGGCCGTGGCTTGGGCTATCTGCACGAGCTGCCCAACCAGCGCGCGCTGGCCGCGCAGGTCGCGCTCGCATCCGAACAGGTCGATGCGCCCGAAGATTTGGGGCCCGCACTCGACCGCACCATAGCGCCCTTCTCCACGGGGCGGCCCGGTCCCACGCACATCGCGGTGCCGCTCGACGTCGCGTCGATGCCCTGCCCGCCACTGCCCCTGCCGGCGGCCGTGGCGGTGCCGGAACCGGACGCCGCCACCGTGGTGCGGGCCGCGCGCTATCTATCCTCTGCCCGTGCGCCGGTGATCCTGGCGGGTGGCGGATGCCGCCGCGCTGCCGCCGCCCTGCGCGCGGTGGCGGAGGCCCTGGGCGCCCCCGTGGTGCAGACCGTCAACGCCCGCGGAACGATGCATGCCCACCCGCTCGGCGTTCCCGCCTCGCCCAGCCTGGGCGCCGTGCGCGCCCTGATCGAGGGGGCGGACGTCGTCCTGGCCGTGGGGACGGAGTTGGGACGCACCGACTTCGACATGTACGCGACCGGGACGATGCCGCGGATGCGGGGACTGGTGCGCATCGACCGTTGCGCCGACCAGTTGGTCCGCCACCCTGCCAAATTGGTCCTACACGCCGATGCAGGCGCGACGCTGGCCGCCCTGCGGCCCCTGTTGACCGGGCCCCCCGCCGCGAACGGGGCGGGTCGAGCCGCGGCCACGCGCGCTGCCGCCTGGGCCGAGATGGGGCCCGCCCTGCGGGCGGCATCCGACCTGCTCGGAACCCTGCGCGACGCGGTGCCCGGCGCGGTGATCGTCGGGGATTCGACGCATCCCGTCTATGCCGGCAACCTATTCTACGATCACGATCGGCCGGGGGGCTGGTTCAACGCGGCCACGGGCTTCGGTGCATTGGGCTATGCCATACCCGCGGCGATCGGCGCAGCGGTCGCCGACCCCGACGCCCCGGTGATCTGTCTGACGGGCGACGGCGGCGCGCAGTTCACCCTGCCCGAGGTGATGACCGCCGTGGACGAGCGCCTGCCGATCCTGTTCTTGGTCTGGAACAACCGCGGCTATGCCGAGATCGCGTCCGCCATGCGCGGCGCGGGCACGCCCGCGCTGGGCTGCGACCCCACGCCGCCCGACTTCGCCCACGCCGCGCGGTCCTTCGGCATCCCCCATGCCCTCGCCACGCCGGATTCGACGTCCCTGAGGCATGCGGTTGCAGCCTTGTCCCCACGCGACGGCCCCGCGATGCTGGAGATCGCGATCCCCGCCGCCCACCGATCCGACGAAGGTTCCTGATGTCCCATGCGACCCACTTCACCCGCGCCATCGTGCGTCGTCCCGCCGACAGCGCCGTGGACGGCCTGCGCGCGGAGGATATCGGTACGCCCGACCTGGGCGCGATGCGCGCGGACCACGCCGCCTATGTCGCCGCGTTGGAGGAGACGGGCGCTTCCGTCACCGTCCTGCCGCCCCTGCCCGCGTATCCCGATGCCCAATTCGTGGAGGATACGGCGCTGTGCCTGCCGCAGGGCGCCGTCCTGATGCGTCCCAGCGCGCCGTCGCGGGCGGGCGAGGTTGCGACGATCGAACCCGTGTTGCGGGATCATTACGAGACGGTCGTACCCTTGACCCGAGGTCGTATCGAGGGCGGCGACGTCCTGGTCAGCGCGCGCGAAGTCCTTGTCGGCCTGTCGGCGCGCACCGATACGGTCGGCGTCGCCGCCCTGCGTGCGGTGACCGAAGGCTGGGGTCATTCCGTGCGGGAGGTCCGGACGCCCGCCGGCGTTCTGCACCTCAAGACAGATTGCGGGCTGCTCGCCGACGACACGGTCCTGGCCACCGAACGGCTGGCCGCGTCGGGCTGCTTCGACGGCTACCGGGTCCTCCGCGTCCCCGCGGGCGAGGAGGCGGCCGCCAACTGCATCCGATTCAACGATGTCGTGATCATGCCCGCGGGCTTCCCCCGGACGGCCGAGATGCTGGACCGGGAAGGGTTCGCCATCGTCCCGATCGGCAACGCGGAATGCGCCAAGCTGGACGGCGGCATGTCGTGCCTGTCCTTGCGGTTCTGACGGACGGGGGCCATCGGCGTAGCGCCGCCCCGCGGGCCGGCGAGGTCAATCCAGTCCCAGCGCCCGCTTGCGGTCCTTGGCCCATTTCAGGATGACCAAATCGAAGGTCAGCGCCATCAGCGCGACGCACAGGCCCAGCACGAAGTTCTTGCCCAGATCGGTCCCCGCCAGCGTGCGCTGGAGTTCCTGACCCAGATCCTGCGTGCCGATAAAGGCCGCGATGATGACCATGAAGAACGCGAACATCAGCGCTTGGTTGAACCCCACCGCCATGGTCGGCAGCGCGAGCGGTAGCTGCACCTTCCAAAGCTTCTGCATCGCGGTCGCCCCCGCCATGTCGGCGGCCTCCGTCATCTCGGCTGGAACGGTGCGCAGCCCTTCGACGGTATAGCGGATCAGCGGGACCATGGCGAAGATCAGGATGGAGAAGATCACTGCGATGTCCGTGATGCCGAACAGCATGATCGCCGGGATCAGGTACACGAAGCTGGGAAAGGTCTGCGCCGTGTCGCAGGCCAGCAGGATGCGCCGCGACCACCGCTCCGACCGCGACGCCGCGATGGCAAGGGGCAGACCGATCAGCGCGGCGATCGCGACGGCGGACAGCACCGAATAGAGCGTGATGACCGATCTGTCCCACCACCCCGACAGCGCCACCAGTCCGAAGAACACCCCCGCCACGATCGCCTGGCGCCGCCCGCCCAGCCACATCGCGAAGGCCATGACCGCCAGGATGAAGGCGGGCGTCGGGATCGACAGGAGGAAGTTGCGGAAGGGGATCAGGATCTGGACGTTCACGAAGGCCCGCAGGAAGCCCGTCACCGCCTGCACCGCGTCGATGGCCAGGAACGACTTGATCCAGGTGTCGATTAGCTTGCCCTGGCTGAACGACTGACGCCGACCGATCTCGGTCGCGACCTCGACGAACTGTCCTAGGACGCAGAAGGCCGCGAACAGGACCGTCCCGACGACCAGATGGATGTGGCACCGCCACCAGGAGGTGCCCTTCTCGTGATGGACGGGCTGCTTGACGACCCAGGCCTTCGACATGCGGTCCAACATGACGGCCAGCAGGACGATCGTGATGCCGATCTCGAACGAGCGGCCCAACTTGAAGCTGCCCATCATCGACAACAGCTTCGCGCCCAGGCCGGGCATTCCGATGAAGGCGGTCAGGACGACCATGGCCAGGCACAGCATGATGACCTGGTTCACGCCCACCAGGATCTCCGTCCGGGCCGACGGCAGATAGACGTGGCGGAGCAGCTGCCAACGGGTCGCGCCCGACATCTCGCCGGCCTCCACCACCTCGGCGGGTACCTTCTGCAGTCCCAGCGTCGTCATCAGGATCATCGGTGGAATGGCGTATATCGTGGTCGCCACCGCGCCCGCCGTGGGGCCCACCTTGAAGAAGATCACCGCCGGCAGGAGGTAGGTGAAGAAGGGCAGCGTCTGCAGCGCGGACAGGATCGGCCGCAGGGCCGCGTCCACGGCGCGATGCTTCCACGCCAGGATGCCCAGCCCCAGCCCGATCGCAAAGGCCAGGGGCGCCGCCACGACGAGGACGGACATCGTCTCCATCGCGTCCTTCCATTGCCCGATCAGCGCGGTCCAAATGAAGACCCCCGCCCCCAGCAAGGCCAAGCGCCAGCCGCCCAGATAGTATCCGACCACGCCCGCCACGGCCGCGATCGCGGTCCAGGGAATGGGTCCCAGGTTCGGCCAGCGACGCTTCCCGAACAGCAGGTTCGCGGTGACGTCCAGGACCCATTGCAGCCCTTCGGTCAGCCACCGCGTCAGGGCCAGGAGGCCCAGGTCGTCCTTCACGAAGTTGAACGCCGCATCCAGCATCGGCGCGAAGGGAGGGACCGCGCTTTCGGGGACGCGGTGCAGGGCGGCGGGCAGCAGGCCCCCGTACTGCGCGACCGTCAGCACGGCGGCGGCGGCCAGAAGGACCACGGCGACCCGGTTGCGTCCCAGGGCGGGTGCCGCGAATCCCGCGGGCGCGCCTTCGGACAGCGCGGCCATCAGGTGCCGCCCACCAGGATGTCCAGCGCCTCGTCGCGGGGCATCGCGCCGATCGGCGCGCCGTTCCGGGTCACGGGAATCGCGGCGCGCGCGTCCTGCACCAGCATCCGCGCGAGGTCCTGCACGGACGCCTTCGCATCGACCGGCACGCCTTCGCCGGTCAGGTCGCGCCGCGCGAGGCTGCCGGCATGGACGACGCGCGCCTTGTCGACGTCCTCGGTGAACTTGGCGACGTAGGGGGTCGCCGGGTTCAGCACGATCTCGTCGGGTGTGGCGCATTGCTCGACGCCGCCGTCCTTCATGATGGCGATGCGGTCGGCCAGGCGCAGCGCCTCGTCGAAGTCGTGGGTGATGAAGACGATGGTCTTCGACAGCATCCGTTGCAAGCGCAGGAACTCGTCCTGCATCTCGCGGCGGATCAAGGGGTCGAGAGCACTGAAGGGTTCGTCGAGGAACCAGATGTCTGGCTCGATGGCCAGACTGCGGGCGATGCCCACGCGCTGCTGCTGGCCTCCGGACAGCTCGCGGGGGAAATAGTCCTCCCGTCCTTCCAGTCCGACCAGCTTGACGACCTCCAACGCGCGCTCGCGGCGGGCGTGGCGGTCCTGACCCCGCATCTCCAGCGGAAATGCCACGTTCTCCAGGACCGTGCGGTGAGGCAGCAGGCCGAAGGACTGGAACACCATTCCCATCTTGGAGCGCCGCAACTCGATCAGATCTCGCTCGGATAGCGCGCCGATGTCGGTGCCTTCGATGGAGACGGTGCCGCCCGAGACCTCGTGCAGGCGGCTGAAGCACCGTACGAGGGTCGACTTGCCCGATCCCGACAGGCCCATGATGACCAGTATCTCGCCGCGCGCCACCTCGATCGACACGTCCTTGACGCCCGCGATGTACCCGTCGGCCCGGATCGCGTCGAAGCTCCGACCCGCCTCCATCCCCGCGAGGTAGCCCTTCGGATCGGGCCCGAACAACTTCCACACGTTTCGTGCCGCGATCACCGATTGGTCGGTCATGCCCCTGCCCCCCAGGCGACCACCCGCCCCGGGGGCGGCGAAAGACCCTGTCCGCGCGATGCGTGGACAGGGCCGTGTGGCCGGATCGTCAGTTGCGGTTCACTCGACCCAGGACCGCCAGACATCCTCGTTGGTGGCCAGCCACTCCTCGGCGGCCTCCTCCGGCTCGAGTTCGTCCACGTCGACCAGACGCGCCATCTCCGCGATCTGCGGGTTGGTGAAGCTGATCTTCTCCAGCACGGCATAGGCGGAGGGCCACTTGTCCTCCATGCCGTCCCAGGCGGCCTTCTTCAGGTAACCGTCGGCAGGATTGCCGCAATCGTAGAGGGCGTCGGGGTTGGGGCCGACGGACGGGTCCTTGTCGCAGCCGTCGACCCATGTCGGGAACTCGACGAACTCCCCCGGCCACACGGCCTCGGCGAAGTTGGGCGTCCAGTTGAAGACCACGATCGGCTTCTGGTCCGCCTCCGCGGCGCCGATCTCGGCCCACAAAGCGGCGGCTGAACCCGCGTTGACGACGACGAAGTCCATGTCGAGCGCTTCCACCCGCTCCTGGCCGTGCTTCAGCCAGTCGACCGGTCCATCCAGATAGCGGCCTTTCTCGCCCGTCTCGGCGGTCTGGAACAACTCGGCGCAATCGTTCAGCGCTTCCCAGGATGGCAGCCCGGGGCACGCCTCCTTGGTCCACATCGGGTACCACCAGTCCTCGCGCGTGACCGCGTCGTGATCGCCAACGTCGACGATGCCGCCCTTCTCCATGGCCGCGCGGAACGAGGCGCCGAACGCGCCCTCCCAGACTTCCATCTCCAGGGTCACGTCGCCCAGGCGGACGGATTCATAGACCGCCTGGCTGTCTGTCGTCACGTACTCGACGTTCAGGCCCATCTCCTCGAAGATCTGGCCCACCACGTTGGACATCACGATCTGCGAGGACCAGTTGTGGACCGGGATCACGATCGGATCGCTGCTGTCCTCGGCCATCACGGCCCATGGCAACGCCGTCAGGATGCCGGCGACGAGCGCGGTCGTTGTCTTCTTCATGCTGTTTCTCCCACTGCGGCCCGGCCGCCCCCCGGCGGTTCCCGACCTCCCACTGTCCGTGCGACCGTGCGGCGGTGTCCCGCTATGTTCCGTCGGCCTGCCCCGCACCTTCGCAGGGTTTTCCTGTCAATCAAGACTTTTTCCTCTCATTCGCAAAATCGGGTTCTCGCGAATGCGGGCGAATGTCCTATTCCGCCTATCGAACGTCCGATCCGGCGATGGCGTGCCGCCTTTCTTGACGATATGGAACGGTGGAGGGGGTCCGATCCATGCGCTATTCCGGGTTCGAGGTCATAAAGCAGGCACTGCGCGGACATCGCGGGTGGGGGCCGGCTTGGCGCGATGCCGCCCCACGGTCCGAATATGACATGGTGATCGTAGGCGGGGGCGGCCACGGACTTGCGACCGCGCACTACCTGGCCAGCCGGTACGGCATCACGAACGTCGCGGTGATCGAGAAGGGCTGGATCGGGGGCGGCAACGTCGGCCGCAACACTACGATCATCCGGTCGAACTATCTGCTCGACGGGAACGAGCCCTTCTACGAGATGTCGCTGAAGCTGTGGGAAGGGCTGGAGCAGGACATCAACTACAACGCGATGGTGTCTCAACGCGGGATCGTCAACCTGATCCATACGGACGCCCAGCGCGATGCGTTCACCCGGCGCGGGAACGCGATGATCCTGAACGGGGCCGATGCCGAGCTACTGGATCAGGGTGCCATCCGACGCGAGTATCCCTGGCTGAATTTCGACGATGCGCGCTTCCCCATCAAGGGCGGGCTGGCGCAGCGCCGGGGCGGCACCGTCCGTCACGACGCCGTGGCCTGGGGCTATGCCCGGGCCGCCGACGGACGCGGCGTCGACATCATCCAGAATTGCGAGGTGACGGGCTTCGTGATGGACGGCGGCGCCTGCACGGGCGTCGAGACATCCCGCGGGACCATTCGCGCGGGCAAGGTCGGCGTCGCGGTGGCGGGCAATTCGGGTCGCGTCATGGCGATGGCGGGCATGCGCCTGCCCATCGAGAGCCACGTCCTCCAGGCCTTCGTGACGGAGGGGCTGAAACCAATCCTGCCCGGCGTCATCACCTTCGGGGCAGGCCACTTCTACGTCAGTCAGTCGGACAAGGGCGGGCTCGTCTTCGGCGGCGACATCGACGGTTACAACTCCTATGCCCAGCGCGGAAACCTGCCGGTGGTGGAGGACGTGTGCGAGGGCGGCATGGCGATCATGCCCATGATCGGGCGTGCCCGCCTGCTGCGGATGTGGGGCGGCGTCATGGACATGAGCATGGACGGCTCGCCCATCATCGACCGTACCCATATCGACGGTCTCTATTTCAATGGGGGCTGGTGCTACGGCGGGTTCAAGGCGACGCCTGCCAGCGGCATGGCCTTCGCACACCTGCTGGCGACCGGCCGGCCCCACGACACCGCCGCCGCCTATCGCTTCGATCGATTCCGCACCGGGCGGATGATCGACGAGAAGGGCATGGGCAACCAGCCCAACCTACACTGACGGGAACGCCATGTTGATCGATCATCCCCTCCTCGGCCCCCGTGATGCATCGGAATTCGTGTATCTCGGCGACGCGTCCTTGATCGACCGCCCCGACTGGCAAGCGGACGATGCCGCCCGCGCCTTCCACGACTACGCCTATCTGCGGGACAACCCAGCCGGTCCGCATCGGGAGTTGTGGTTCCACGAGGGCGGGGACCGGTCCTGGTTGGTCGTGACCCGCGACACGACGACCCATGAGATCACGGACGTCCGCCTGGCGCGCGACGTCGCCCTGGAACGGAGGCGATCCTCGTGAATACGCATTCCCGGATCGACCCGGCGTCTGTGCCCGACCCAAAGCAGTCCAACCGCTTGGCCGGTGGGCGCGTGGACCACTCAACCGTTTTGACCTTTAGCTTCGACGGCAAGCGGTACCGCGGCCATCCGGGGGATACCCTCGCTTCGGCCCTGTTGGCGAACGGCGTGCGGCTGATGGGGCGGTCGTTCAAGTATCACCGTCCCCGCGGCCCCCTGACCGCGGGGTCGGAAGAACCCAATGCCCTGGTCGAACTTCGCACCGGTGCCCGGCGCGAGCCCAACACCCGCGCGACGACGATCGAGTTGTACGATGGCCTCACCGCACGGTCGCAGAACGCCTGGCCGTCGCTCAAGCTGGACGCGATGGCGGTGAACGACCGCCTGTCGCCGTTCCTGACGGCGGGGTTCTACTACAAGACGTTCATGTGGCCCGCCGCCTTCTGGGAGAAGCTCTACGAGCCGGTGATCCGCCGCGCGGCGGGGCTGGGATCCCTGTCGGGGCGACCCGATCCCGACGACTACGACAAGGGGTTCCGGCATTGCGATCTGCTGGTGATCGGCGCCGGACCCGCCGGCCTGCTGGCCGCCCTGACCGCGGGGCGGGCGGGCGCCGACGTGATCCTTGCGGACGAAGACTTCACCCCCGGCGGGCGCCTCCTGTCCGAGCGGTTCGTCATCGACGACGGCGCGGCGGACGGCTGGGCCGCGCGGACCGTCGCCGAACTGGCTTCCCTGCCCAACGTGCGGTTGATGCCACGCAGCACCGTGATCGGGGCGTTCGACCACGGCGTCTATGGCGTCGTGGAACGGGTATCGGATCATCTGCCCGAACCCCTGCCCGGCAAGCCGCGTCAGATCCTGTGGCGCGTCACTGCGAAGCGGGCGATCCTCGCGGCGGGCGCGACCGAACGGCCCATCGCCTTCGACGACAACGATCGACCCGGCATCATGATGGCATCGGCCCTGCGGACCTATGCGAACCGCTATGCCGCGACGCCCGCGGGTCGCGTCGCCGTGTTCACCTGCAACGACGACGGGCATCGCACCGCCGCCGACCTCCACGCCAAGGGCGTGCGCATCGCCGCCGTGATCGACACCCGCGACGACGCGCCCCGCTCGCCGGACTACGAGGTTCTGCGCGGCGCGCAGGTCGCGGGCACGCGGGGCCGCCTGGGCCTGACCTTCGTCACCGTCCGTCAGGCCGACGGCACGGAGCGCGTGCTGGAGGTCGGCGCCCTGGGAATGGCGGGGGGCTGGAACCCCAACGTCCACCTGACCTGCCATCAGCGGGGCCGCCCCGTCTGGAACGATCGGCTGGCTGCGTTCGTGCCCGGCGCCCTGCCGCCCGGCATGGCGGTGGCCGGCGCCGCGAACGGTGCGTTGTCCACCCACGGGGCCCTGTCCCAGGGCGCGGAGACGGCGATCGCCGCTTGCGCGGACCTAGGCCGCCCCACGAACGCGGCCCCCTTGCCGAAGGCGGAGGACGCGCCCGTCACGCAGACGCCGTTCTGGCATGTAACCGGTTGCAAGCGGGCTTGGCTGGACCAACAGAACGACGTCACCGTGAAGGACGTGACGCTGGCCCATCAGGAAGGCTTCCGGGCCGTCGAGCATCTGAAGCGGTACACCACGCTCGGCATGGCGACCGACCAGGGCAAGACGTCGAACATGGCGGGTCTGGCGATCATGGCCGAGTTGACGGCCAAGACGATCCCGGGCGTCGGCACGACGATGTTCCGCCCGCCCTATACCCCCGTGCCCATCGCGACCTTCGCGGGCCGTATCAAGGGTCGCGCCTTCCACCCCACCCGCCTGACCCCGTCCCACCATTGGGCGAAGGAACGCGGCGCCGTCTTCGTGGAGGTCGGCGACTGGATGCGCGCGCAGTACTTCCCCCGCGAGGGCGAGACGCATTGGCGTCAGAGCGTGGACCGCGAGGTCACCGCCACCCGCAACGGCGTGGGCGTCTGCGATTGCACCACGCTAGGCAAGATCGACGTGCAGGGGACGGACGCGGCTTCGTTCCTGAACCTCGTCTACGCCAACGGCTTCGCCAAGCTGGCCGTGGGCCGCGTCCGCTACGGCCTGATGCTGCGCGAGGACGGCATCGCCATGGACGACGGCACTGCGGCGCGCATGGCCGACGACCACTTCGTCGTCACGACCACCACGGCGAACGCGGGACGCGTCTTCCGCCACATGGAGTTCGTGCGCCAATGCCTGGTGCCTGAAATGGACGTGCAGTTGATCTCGACCACCGAAGCATGGGCGCAGTACGCCGTCGCGGGTCCGAACAGCCGCGACCTGCTGCGACGCGTCGTGGACCCGGACATCGACCTGTCGAACGACGCCTTCCCGTTCATGGCGTGCGCGGAGGTCACGGTCTGCGGCAGTCTGCGCGCCCGGCTGTTCCGCATCTCGTTCTCCGGCGAGCTGGCCTATGAACTGGCCGTCCCCGCCCGCTATGGCGACGCGATGATGCGGCGCCTCATGGATGTCGGCGCGGACCTGGGGGTCACCCCTTATGGCACGGAAGCCCTCGGCGTGATGCGGATCGAGAAGGGGCACGCCGCGGGCAACGAGCTGAACGGGACCACCACGGCGGCGAACCTGGGGCTGGGCCGGATGGTGTCGAAGAAGAAGGACGCCATCGGTTCCGTCCTGTCGGAACGCGGGGGGATGAACGAACCCGACGACCTGCGCCTGATCGGCCTGTGCCCCGTCGACGCGGACGCCAGGATCACCGCAGGCGGGCACCTGATGGCACGGGACGGGCCGGTCGACGCGAAGCACGACCAGGGCTACGTCACCTCCGCCGCCCTCTCGCCGACGCTGGGGCACATGGTGGGCCTGGCCTTCCTTAAGCGCGGCGCGGACCGCATGGGCGAGAGGATGCGGCTGGTGTCGCCGCTCACGGACCTGACCGTCGAGGTCGAGGTCTGCAGCCCCCACTTCGTCGATCCCGAAGGGGGCCGCCAGCGTGCATGACCTTCGCCCCATCACCGCCCTGGGTGCCGATGCCCGGCGCGAGGATGCGGTCGGCGCCTTGACCCTGACGGAGCGTCCCGACATCGCCCTGGCCTCCGTCGCCGCGCGCCTGGGCCGGGAGGGGGAGGCCCGCGACCGCCTGCGCGCCGTGATCGGCGCCGTGCCGGGCCCGGGCGAGGTGCAGCTCCACGACCCGGAGGCCGGGTTCTGGATCGGGCCGGACCAGTGGATGGTGGGCGCCCCCTTCGACACCCACGAGGATCTGGCCGCGCGCTTGAAGGCCCGGTTCGGCGACACCGCCTCGATCACCGAACAGACGGACGCCTGGACCTGCTTCGACCTGCGCGGCGCGGAGGTCGAGGACGCATTGGAACTGCTGTGCAACCTGGACGTCCGCCGTATGGAGACGGGGTCCGCACGGCCCACCGTGATCCATCACCTGCGCTGCTTCGTGACACGTCGCGATCCGCCCGACTGGTTCCGCGTCGTGGGGCCCCGCGCATCGGCGGACACGCTGCACCACGCCATCCTAGACGCGATGCGCAGCGTGGCGTGATGGAGTGGCGTGACGGTCAGGACGGCACCGACACGTTCCCTTCCACCCTGTAGCGGTTGATTCGGGCACGGTCCTCGGCGGGCGAGCATCCGAACGCGGCGCGGTAGTGCGGCGCCATCGCGGCCGGGCTGCCATAGCCTACCGCTGCGGCGATGTCGGCCACCAGGTCGCGCGAATGAAGCACCATCTGACGCGCGGCCTTCATCCGCATTCCGCGGTAGTAGCGCGATGGGCTCTGGCCCGTGGCACGGACGAAGGCCCGGCCCACCTGACGGGACGTGACGCCCACGTGGCGGGCCAGATCGGCCACGCTGACCGGCGCCTCCAGGTCCTGGGCCATTCGCGCAATGCAGATCCGGACGAGGTCCGGCAGGTCGTCCTGCCCGTCGGGGGCCGCCACCAGGGGCACGCGCTGGCGGACGCCCTCGCCGCGCATCTGCGGGTGCTGGAACCAGCACGCGACCTCGTGGGCCACCTCCGCGTTCAGGCGTTCCTCGATCAGTCGCAGGCCCAGGTCGAAGGCCGCACCCGCGCCCGACACGGTATGCCGCCCGCGCCCCGACACGATCACCTCATCGCTGACCTGCGCGTCGGGAAAGGTCGCGCGGAACGCCGCGTCGTAGCACCAGTGGACGGAGACGGGCCGTCCCGCCATCACGCCCGACCGCACCAAGGGGAACACCCCACCGCTGATCCCGCCCAGGGTGACCCTGCGTCGCGCACGGTCGTGCAGGGCCGCATGGCCCGCCGCCTCGTCGACGAAGCGCGACGTCGGCGCCCCAAGCAGCAGGATCGCGTCCAGATCCACCGCATTGCGCAGGGAAGCGTCCACCTCGAACCCGATGTTCGCGCTGGATGACACCTGAGACGCACGTTCGGACAGGAGGGTCCAGGCGAAGACCGGGCGCATGACGATCTCGTTCGCGGCACGCAGGGGTTCGACCAGCGACGTGAGGCAGGCCATGGGAAAACCCGGGAAGAGCAGGAAGCCCAGCCTATATGATGCTCGGGCCGCGGAAGGATCGGGCATCACGGCAAGACCGGTGACGCAGATGGGGTCGGGATGCTACGGTCGGCTCCGTGCGGAGGCCGAACCGACGGGAGCCGGCCGCGGGCCCCCGGGGAAAGGGATAGCACGATGAAGGTCGAGGCAATCAGCACGGACATGGTCGCGCAGCTTACGCAAGATCCGCACCGCACGGCGCCCGAAGACCGAGAGAAGGTCCTGGAGGTCGCGATCGGCCGCGAGGTGCGGGCCTTCCGCAAGCAACAAGACATCACGGTCGCGGAACTGTCGATGCTGACCGGCTTGTCCATCGGCATGTTGTCCAAGATCGAGAACGGGAACACCTCGCCTTCGCTGTCGACGTTGCAGACCCTGGCGGACGCCCTATCCATGCCCCTCACCAGCTTCTTCCGCCGGTTCGAGGAACGTCGCGAGGCCGTGCACACGAAGGCGGGCGAGGGCGTCGAGACGATGCGCGCCGGCACGCGGGCCAACCACCAGTACAACCTGCTGGGCCATATCGGATCGAACGCGTCCGGTGTCATCGTCGAGCCCTACCTCATCACCCTGACCACCGATTCCGACATCTTTCCCACGTTCCAGCACGGCGGGATCGAGACGATCTACATGCTGGAGGGCGAGGTGGAGTATCGTCATGGCGATGCCACCCATCACCTGCGCCCCGGCGACACCCTGTTCTTCGACGCCGACGCCCCCCATGGGCCGGAGAAGCTGATCGCGCTGCCGGCGCGATACCTGTCGATCATCGCGTATCCGCAGAACGTCTGACGACCGGGACACGCGACCCGACTCGGCCCTAGCCCATCCGCAACGGTGGCTCCGTCTCCAGGTCGGGCCAGATGCCGGGGCTCGTGGGCAGGCCGTCGTCGAACTGCGACAGGTAGTCCAGCATCATCGGACGGTTGTCGACGAACCCCTTGTAGGTCGCCAGCTCGACCGGAAGGTCGCGCACCACGCGGTGCAGGCGCCGACCCCATTTCGATACCGTCGTCAGATCCTCGAAGCTGCACAGATAGCAGCGGATCGGGAACACCAGGGCGTTGGACCGCGGCAGCCGGAAGAAGGTCTGCAACTCGACCCGAAGGTGCTGCTTCCGACCGATGTTCTCCGGCGTCAGGGTCGTCTTCTGGATGCCCCACCTGTGGTAGTTCTCGGGCGACGTGTCGAGTAGGGGATTGACCGTCATCGTCCAGTTCAGGCGCCGCGCGGGTGCGCCCTGCTGGATGTTGAGCAGGAACTTCAGCGCGCGCTGGAAGATTCCCATCTCGTGCGCCTTGGGCACGGGGGCGTGCCATTCGAAGAAGTTCATTCCCAGATCGAAGTCCAGCGACCAATCGGCCTGCGTGGTCACCATGCCGGCATCCATCCACAGGTTGTCGTCACGCTGGTCCAGGACGCAGAAGTCCCCCTGCGTCTGGCGCGTGATGTATTCCATCGGGCCGTGGGGCAGCGTCGTGTCGTCCAGGAAGGTGAACGTGTCGTCGATGCCCAGGGGCCGGTTCACCCACCGCCAGCGGTCCCCGTCGCGGTGGAGCTGGAACAGGTCAGGATAGTCCTCCGACTTGGCGACCATGATCAATTCGAGCAGATCCCAGCCCGCCAGGGTCATGTGCGGGAGCGACTGGCAGCGCAGCGGATCCTCGGCCAGCACCAGCGCGCGATCGCGCATCTCGGACACGTAGTGTTCGTCCACATCGAACCGCTTCTCGTAGACGGATCCCGCCGGCCCGCCACGGTGCTGCTCCATGTTGACGGAATACATGAAGCTGTCCTCGTGGAACGGGAACGGGAACCGTTCGATCGCCCACCGGGAGTTGCGGAACGTATAATCGTCGCGGAACGTCTCGTCGCGGAATTGGATCGTCATCGTGTCCCCCTATCGGTCGAGCACGAGGGACGTGCCCTCGAACCGGCTGACGCAGGGCATGATCTTGGCGCCCGCGGCCTTCTCCTCCTCGGTCAGCCAGTGATCGCGGTGCAGGATCGTCCCGTCCGCGCTGACCACCGCCGTCTCGCACTGTCCGCAGGCCCCGCCCCGGCAAAGGTATGGCGGATCCTCGCCCACACGCTCCAAGGCCTCCAGCAGCGACTCCGTCTCGCCCACCTCGACCGTCTTGCCGGCTTGCGTCAACTCGACCGTGAACGCCTTTCCCGGCTCGGGCGCCAGGAACTCCTCCGAATGGACCGCCTCCGCCGGCCAGCCCCTGGCCTCCGCGGTGCGGTGGACCCAGTCGATCATGCCCTTCGGTCCGCAGACGTAGACGTGCGTACCCAGGGGCTGCCCCCTGAGCAGCGCGTCGAGGTCGATGCGCTGTCCGCGATCGTCGTAGTACACGTGCACGTCGTTGGGGTGCTCCGCCGTCAACTCGGCCACGTAGCTGCCGAGGGACTCCGTCCGCACCGAATAGTGCAGCTCCCAATGTCCGTGCGAGCGGTCCAGCTGCTTGATCTGCGCCAAAAACGGCGTGATGCCGATGCCGCCCGCCAGCATCAGGTGCTTCCTCGCCCGCAGGTCCAGACTGAACAGGTTCACCGGATAGCTGATCGTGATCTCGTCGCCCACGTCCACGGCGGAGTGCAGGAACTTCGACCCGCCGCGCCCCGCGTCGTCGCGGCGAACGGAGATGGTGTAGGATCCCCGATCGAACGGATCGGACATGAGGGAATAGGGGTTCAAGCGATTGCGGTCGCCGTCCTTCATCTCGACCACCGTATGCGCCCCGCCGGAGAAGGTCGGCAGCGGGCGACCATCGACAGCCTCGAACCGGAAGCGGGTCACCAGGTCGTTCAAGGGCGTCTTCTCGGTCACGCGGACCGCGATCTTCTCACCGCCGCTCATTCGTAGATCCCCCTCGGCTCCGGCACGTTGCCATGATCCTCGGCGTCGACCCGCACCCCCTGATAGGCCGCGAGCCTGCGTGAGTAGTGGTCGCGCACGAACAGGTTCAGACCGCAATGGGCGCACACGAAGGGGTCCGTCTCGACATCCTCCGTGATTCCCTTGCAGTGGACGCATTGCATCCGTCGCGCGGTCGAGCCGCGGTGTTCGGTCTGGATGGCGGTGTGGGGGATGCCCGCGGCGACGGCTTCCGCCATGGCCTGACCCATCACGCCTTCGGTGCCGGCCAGATAGACCTGCAGACCCATCTTCGCGTCCTGCAATGCGCGCCGCAGGCGCGGCACCGACGCGGCATAGGACGGCCCTTCGTGGAACTGCGCGGGCTCCAACGCGCGCAGGGCGTCCGCGTGGTCCGCGCCACGGGGGACGTATATGATGTGCGACCCCGCCATGAGGTCGGGGGTGGCGACGTCCAGGATCGCCTGCGCCCCCTCCGCGTCGGCGACGAACAGGTGGTGCCGTCCGGGCCGGGCCTGCAGCGTCCCCCAGACCGGCCGGCTCTTGATGGATGGCGGGAAGTCGAACTTCGTCATGTCATGTCACCCCGTCGCGCGGGGCCGCCCCGGCCGCCCCGTCCCCCGTGTGTCGATCGTTCAGCCCTTGGCGGTGCGGATGGACTTGTCCTTGTCGTAGAACGGCATCTCCTCCGCCGTGGCGGCCAACTCGGTTCCGTCGGGCTGCACGACGGTCAGCGGCGTCCCCGGCTTCGCCACCTCCGGGTCCAGCCGCGCGATCGCGACGGAATAACCGTTCAGCTCGGACGACAAACCATAGGTGATCACGCCGACGTCGCGGCCGTCGTGATGCACCCGGGCCTCCATCTCCATGCGGTCCATGGACTCCTTCAGCTTCACGCCGAAGATCTTGAACCGCTCCCGCCCCTTCAGGGCATAGTGGTTCTCCGCCCCGATGAAGCCCGTCTTGCCGGGCGACACCGTGAAGTCGAGGCCCAACTCCCACAGGCTGTCGCCCGCAGGGGTGCCGTCGGCGAATGGGAACGTCTCGGAGTTGTCGCCGGGGTAGAACAGCAGATAGCTCTCGATCCGCAGCATATCGAGCGTGCTGAACTGCGTGGGCCGGACATCGTCGCCGCCCTTCTCCAATAAGGTATCCCAGATGCGGACCGCGTCCTTGCGCTTGCAGAAGATTTCGTAACCCCGCTCGCCGGTATACCCGGTGCGCGAGATCATGACGTCGCAACCGTACAGCCGCGTCTGCATCAGCCCGAAATAGGCGAGGTCGCGTATGCCGTCTACATCCTGCGCCAGGATGTCGACCGCCTTCGGCCCCTGCAGCGACATGTCGTGCAGGTCGTCGTCGAAGATCACGGCGCAGTTCTTTCCCGCCGCCACCTTGGTCAGATGCTCCATTCCCGTGCCGGTGCCGTGCACGACCATCCAGGAGTTCACCGCGAGGTGATAGATCACGCAATCGTCCACGAAGAGGCCACGCTCGTCCAGGATGCAGGCGTAGGTGGACCGCCCCGGTGCGATCTTCTCGACGTTGCGGGTGGTGACGCGATCGATGACGTAGGCGGCCGCCTCGCCCACGACGTGGACCTTCTTCAGGCCGGACACATCCATCAGGCCGGCCTTCGTACGGATCGCCTCGTAGTCGGCCTTCGCGCGCTCCGGCGTGTGGTCGTAGAACCACGCCGTCCCCATGCCGTTCCAGTCTTCCAGTTCGCCCCCGATGGCGGCATGACGCTGCGCCAGCGCGGACGTCCTCCAAAGAATGGCCATGCGATCCCTCCCCCGTTCCTCGTTCGCAGCGCGCTTGCGGCACCGTCAGCTCCATAGAAGCCTCAGCCGATACCGATTGGCAAGAACGAGAGGCAACAAATATTCCTGCCAGGCAATACACGGGTGCGAGACGGACCGCCCGAAGATGGCCCGCCGCATCGTTCCGCGTGGGACGTCAGCGCTTGTCGTAGGCGGCGGTCTTGGTGACCTCCGTCCTTTGTCCGAAGATCAGGACCGCGGCGCAGGCGATCACCGCGAGCAGGGTATAGAGGCCCGGCATCGCCGATCCCCACCCCACGAACATCGCCCCGTCGACAACGGCCCAGTCCGCCGTCTCGTATGGAAATCCCATCCTGTGTCTCCTCGTATCTCGGGGCCTACTCGGCCGGGTCCAGGTTCATGGCCGGGGCGGGGATCCCCTCGGGATAGCCTTCGGCCGGGACCTTCACGCGGTCCATGCCGACCAGTTCCGCGCCCTCGGGGATCCGCAGCATGCCCAGCATCTTCAGGACGAAGGACACGACGTAGCCCGGCACGAAGCCCAAGAGGAAGAACACCGCCGCGCCCACGATCTGCCCGACCAGGCTGATCTGCGCGACCTCGCCCTCCGCGCCCTGCAGGGCCGGATACCCGGACGCGAACACGCCCAGCATCACCACGCCGTACAGGCCGATCGTGCCATGGACCGTGACCGCGCCCACCGCGTCGTCGATGCCCATCCGCTCCAGCACGTCCGCGCAGGGCTTCAGGATCAGGCCGGCGGAGAAGGCCACCAGGAACGCCAGCGCCGGATAGTAGATGTCCAGCCCGGACGCACACGAGATGATCCCCGCCAATGCGCCCGACATCATCCAGAACGGGTCGCGGGTCAGGACCCAGGCCCCGATGATGCCGCCCGCGACCGCCATGAGGATGTTGAACGACAGGGCGGACAGGTTGATCGGCGTGCCGTAGATCGTGGCCGGCTTGTCGGCGAACCAGGACCATGCCTCGCCCGGAGGCACGACGCAGGCCATGAGGAAGCCCCAGAAGCCCACGATGATCAGCATGAGGCCCACGACCGTCATCGGCATGTTGTGGGCGGCGAGGTGATTGGCCGTGCCATCCGCGTTGAACTTGCCGATCCTCGGCCCGAGGTTGATCAGAACGCCCAGCGCGAAGAAGCCCGCGACCGCATGGACCAGGCCCGCGGCGCCGAAGTCGTGGACACCCCACTGCGTGACCAGCCAACCGTCGGCGTGCCATCCCCAGGCCGCGGCGACGACCCAGGCGAAGCTGCCCAGCACGATGGCCAGGATCACGAAGCCCACCGTCTGGATCCGCTCGATCACCGCGCCGGACATGATGGAGGCCGTCGTGGCTGCAAAGAGCGCGAAGGCCCCGAAGAACACACCGGAGATCTGATCGGATATGTTCGGACCCATATACTGCGCGCTGTCGCCCCAGGCCCAGGCGATCGAGTTCGCGTATTCCGCCCCCGATATGCCCGCCGGTCCGGCGCTCAGCCCAAGGCCCGTCGGGAAGCCCCAATAGACCCACCACCCGAAGAAGTAGAACGTGGGGATGACGAACGCGAAGGCGAGCAGGTTCTTCACACCGGACGACAGGACGTTCTTTAGCCGCGAGGCCCCCATCTCGTAGGCCAGGAAGCCCGCATGGATCAGGATCATCAGCGGTATGGTGAGGTAATAGAACGTCTCGGCGAACATCGTGTTCGTCGTTCCGCCCCCCTGCTGCAGCGCCGCGACCTGAGCCGTGAGTTCCGCGATCTGCTCTTCCATGTCGTTCGTCCCCCGTCCGTTGTCCGGTCCGATTGCGCGTCTCATGCGTGCGGATGTCCGAAATGAAGCACGAGATGTCGGTTCCGCCTATACTTATTTGCCGCAGGGGAATAATTTTTTCCTTGCAGTTGAGCAGCCGTGACGCCTCTGATAGCGCGGGAGCGGTGGACTTCCGTATCGAAGGGGGGAGGCGGCTGCCATGTGCGGGATCGTCGGATTGTTTCTGAAGGACGAATCGCTCCAGCCGGAGCTGGGTGCGATGCTGACCGACATGCTGGTCACGATGACGGATCGCGGTCCCGATTCGGCGGGCATCGCGATCTATGGCGACGGGGTCCAGGGTCGGACCAAGCTGACGGTGCAGTCCGACGCGCCGGGCGACGACTTCACGGGCCTCGACGCCGATCTGGGGACGGCTCTGTCGTGCGACGTCGCGACGGCGATTAAGGACACGCATGCCGTCCTGACGTTGCCCGACGACAGGGCCGAGGCCGCGCGCGCCGCTCTGCGGGCGCTGCGGCGCGACGTACGCGTCATGGGGCACGGCACCACGCTCGAGATCTACAAGGAAGTCGGGCTGCCGAAGGACGTGGCGGCCCGGTTCGACCTGTCGTCCATGTCCGGCACCCATGGGATCGGCCACACCCGCATGGCGACGGAATCCGCCGTCACCACGATGGGTGCGCATCCCTTCAACACCGGCGAAGATCAGTGTCTCGTGCACAACGGGTCGCTATCCAACCACAACTCGTTGCGTCGCAAGCTGCGGCGCGCGGGCGTCCATATCGAGACGGAGAACGACACCGAGGTCGGCGCCGCGTATCTGACCTGGCGCATGCGCAACGGCGCGACCCTGGGCGAAGCGCTTCGGTCCGCGCTGGACGACCTGGACGGGTTCTTCACCTTCGTCGTCGGCACGAGGGACGGGTTCGGGGTCGTCCGCGATCCCATCGCCTGCAAGCCTGCCGTCATGGCCGAAACGGACCGGTACGTCGCCTTCGGATCGGAATACCGCGCGCTCGTCAGCCTGCCCGGCATCGAAACCGCCCGCGTCTGGGAGCCGGAGCCCGCGACCGTGTACTTCTGGTCGCATGACGACGCGCCGACCACCCTGACCGAAAGGGCTGCCTGACCATGCAGACCTACGACCTGGAGGCGGACGGCCTGCGCGGGCTGAACGCGGCCCTCCATGCCCAGACGCCCGATACGAACCAGACCGCCTGGACGGTCGTGAACCCCAAGGGCAGCCATGCCATCGCCGTCGGCCTGGATGCTCCGATCGAGGTGAACGTGAAGGGCTCCACGGGGTATTATTGCGGCGGCATGAACAAGCAGGCCGTCGTGCACATCCACGGATCGGCGGGCCCCGGCGTGGCCGAGAACATGATGTCGGGCACCGTCGTGGTGGAGGGCGACGCCAGCCAGTACGCGGGTGCGACCGGCAACGGCGGCACGTTGATCATCAAGGGCAACGCATCGTCGCGCTGCGGGATCTCGATGAAGGGCATCGACATCATCGTGCACGGCAACATCGGCCACATGTCCGCCTTCATGGCACAGTCCGGCAACCTGGTGGTCTGCGGCGACGCGGGCGAGGCGCTGGGCGACAGCCTCTACGAAGCGCGCCTGTTCGTGCGCGGCACGGTCAAGTCCCTCGGCGCCGACTGC